>NZ_JAJPWR010000078.1:0-507 GCF_046548995.1 Amycolatopsis sp. lyj-109 | reverse complement strand
CCTGCCGTGCCGATCACCGCTATGCCGCGCTCGCGGGCGATCTGCAGCACCGCCGAACCGACCCCGCCGGACGCGCCGCTGACCAGCAGCGTCTCGCCGGGTCGCACGCCGGCTTCGCGGATGAGACGCAGCGCGGTCTCGACCACGGAGGGGTATCCGGCGGCCTCTTCGAACGTGAGTCCCTCGGGCATCACGGCCCAGGCCGTCAGCACGGCGAACTCGGCGTAGGTGTTCGAACCCTCGCCGAATACCGAGTCGCCGATCTCGACGCCGACCACGCCATCGCCGACCTCGTCCACCACACCGGCGGCATCCAGGCCCACACCGGACGGCAGCACGGTCGGATGGGCACCGAGCACCTGCCCCTCACGCACCCGCCAGTCGACAGGGTTCACTCCCGCCGCCCGCACGGCGATGCGCACTTGACCGGGACCCGCGTGCGGATCCTCGGCGTCGACGAGCTGCAGGACTTCCGGACCACCGAACTCGGTGAAGATCACTTTCTTC
>NZ_JAJPWR010000077.1:0-519 GCF_046548995.1 Amycolatopsis sp. lyj-109 | reverse complement strand
ACGACGGCGCTCATGCCGAGGTAGACGAAATACCCGTCGAGCCCGACGCTCAGGCCGTAGCCCGCCGCGATCGCCACCAACGCGACGACGAACGGCATCCCTCGTTCAGCGAGCCGCATCCCACACCTCCTTGCGCTGCGACCAGAGCAGCAGCGCGACGATCACTGCGAACGGCAGGAAGTACCGCGCGACGGAAAGGCCGTCGACCTGGGCGGCCGCGCCCTGCACCAGACCGAGCATCAGACCACCCGCGACAGCGAGGTCCAGCCGCCGGAATCCGCCCAGCAGCGCCGCCGCGGAGGCCGGGACCACCAGCATCGCCAGCGAAGTCGCGTCGTTGGACTGTGACGGCGCGACGATCGAGATCACCAGCGTGCTGACCACGCCGGTGACCGCCCAGACCGCGACACTGAGCCGTTTCGCCGGGATGCCCAGCAGTTCCGCCGTGGTCGGGCGCTCGGACAACGCCCGCAGCTGCACCCCGGCCGAAGTCCGGCTCAGCACGATCTTGCTGGCCAC
>NZ_JAJPWR010000076.1:0-522 GCF_046548995.1 Amycolatopsis sp. lyj-109 | reverse complement strand
AATGAAGTGAATTTTATGAGGCATGGCCCAAAGCATCCCGATTGAATGCAGTGGATTCCATGCAGCGTCATTGAATGCAGAGGATTCCATGCATTGTGGTGCAATGGATCCCGACTGTATGCACTGGAGTCCATGAAGCGAGGCCCAATGCATCCCGATTGAATGCAGTGGATTTTTTTGCAGCATGGCCCAAAGCATCCCGATTGAATGCAGTGGATTCCATGCATTGTGATTGAATGCAGTGTACTCCATGCAGCGTGGTAAAATGCATCCCGATTGAATGCAGTGGATTCCATGCATTGTGTTTGAATGCAGTGGATTCCATGCAGCGTGAAGAAATGGAACCCTATTGAATGCAGTGGATTTTATGCAGCATGATTGAATGCAGTGGATTCCATGCAGCATGATTGAATGCAGTGGATTTTATGCAGCATGGCCCAAAGCATCCCGATTGAATGCAGTGAACTCCATGCAGCGTCATTGAATGCAGAGGATTCCATGCATTGGGGCGCAATGGATCCC
>NZ_JAJPWR010000075.1:0-524 GCF_046548995.1 Amycolatopsis sp. lyj-109 | reverse complement strand
AGCAAAGGAAACCCTAAACAAAACAAAAAGACAACCCACAGAATGGGAGAAAATCTTTGCAAATGAATCGACTGACAAGGGATTAATCTCCAAAATTTATAAACACCTTCTGCAGCTCCATACCAAAAAAATAACAACCCATCAAAAAATGGGCAGAAGATCTAAACAGACAATTCTCCAAAGAAGACATACAGATGGCCAAAAAACACATGAAAAGATGTTCAACGTCACTCATTATTAGAGAAATGCAAATCAAAACCACTATGAGGTACCACCTTACACCAGCCAGAATGGCCATCATCCAAAAGTCTACAAACAATAAGTGCTGGAGAGGGTGTGGAGAAAAAGGAACCCTCCTACACTTTTAGTGAGAATGTAAGCTGAAGAACACGATGGAGTTTCCTCAGAAAACATATAGAACTACCATATGATCCAGCAATCCCACTCCTGGGGTTATATCCAGACAAAACTATAATTCAAAAAGATACTCCATCAGAAATTGGCACACTGTTGTCAATCAACTA
>NZ_JAJPWR010000074.1:0-529 GCF_046548995.1 Amycolatopsis sp. lyj-109 | reverse complement strand
AGCCCGGCCAGCGCGGCGGCCTCCGGCATCCGCCAATCGAGCGGCGCGTGCCCGTCGAGCAGCGCGTACCGCGCGAGCCACCAACCGGTGTGCCCACCGGGTTCGGCGAGGGCACGCCAGGTTTCCGGACGGGACGCGAGCAACCGCAGCGCCTCCGGCCAGGCGTCGTCGCCGACGAGGTCGAGATCGCGTACGGCGAGCACCCGTGACGGCGGCCGCTCCCGCGAATCCCACCATTCGTGCTCGTCGGGCAGGCCGTGCTCGGGTTCCAGCGGTTCGTCGTCGGTGATGATCGCGAAGGAATCGAGTACCCCGACCGCGACGAGCGTGGCCGTCGGCCAGTCCTCGGCGAATTCCTCGTCCAGTACGGACAAGGCGCCGTCTTCCTCGAACACCTCGGGATCGAAGATGTCGCCCAGCGGCGAGGCGGGCAGGACGAGTTCGTCCGCGCGCCGCCAGCCGTCCTCGCTCGGCAACGCCAGCGCGCCCGCCCATTCGGGTGCCTCGTCGCCGACTTCGGCGATCAGGC
>NZ_JAJPWR010000073.1:0-531 GCF_046548995.1 Amycolatopsis sp. lyj-109 | reverse complement strand
ACTTGCCCGCCGCGTCACGGCCCTGGAAGAAGCCGACACTCGGGTCGAACACGTTCACGTACTGCGTGGCCCGCTCGGTGAAATACCCGTAGTTGTCCAGGTACTCCTGCTTGCGCGGGTCGTTCGCCGGAGCCTCGTCGTGGAGTTTCTTCGACATGTTCGCGATCGCGTTGTCGTTGACGTAGCCCTCGATCGCCCACGAGAACCCGTGGTCCGCGGTGTTCGGCGCGTACCCGAGGAACGTGCCCTCGTCGATGCCCTTGCGGCCGACCGCGCCGTTCGGCGGGGTCACCGTGGCGTTCTTGATCGCCGAGTCGTAGGCCGACTGGACGTCGAAGCCCTTGATTCCCTTGAGATAGGCGTCCGCGAAGGCAGCGTCCGAACTCGTTCCGGTCATCAGATCCGCGTAACCGGGGGAGGACCAGCGCGAGATCCAGCCACCGTCGCGGTACTGCTGCACGAAACCGTCCACCAGCTTGCCGGTGGTCTCCGGGCTGAGCAGCGAGTACGCCGACCACACCGTGCGATAGG
>NZ_JAJPWR010000072.1:0-536 GCF_046548995.1 Amycolatopsis sp. lyj-109 | reverse complement strand
CGCACCACAGTGCCAGTTCGAGGCCGCCCGCGACGGCGTGCCCGCGGACCGCGGCGATCACCGGCTTCGACAGCGTCATCCGCGACGGCCCCATCGGCCCGTCACCCGCCGGGCTGAGCGAGTTGGTGCGGCCGGTGCCGACGGCCTTCAGATCGGCTCCGGCGCAGAAGGCGTCACCCGAACCGGTGAGGACGGCGACCGCGGCCTCGTCGTCGGCGTCGAAGGCGCGGAACGCGTCCGCCAGCGCGGCCGCGGTCGGTCCGTCCACCGCGTTGCGGGCCCCCGGCCGGTTCAGCGTGATCGTCGTCACGGGTCCGTCTCGGTGTACGAGAGCGTTTTCGCTCATCGATCGCTCCCTCAGGCGGATCCGGGTGGGCAACAGGGCCCCGATCTCCTTAAAGTGGTGACAAAGTCCGCAGTGCGCGCGGAGTCATCGTCTGGACACTACTGTGTGATGGGATGGAGCCATGTCGCCCGGCTTGAAGAAATTCGTTGTGATCGCCGTTGTCGCGCTCGTGCTCTTCTTTCTGATCAGC
>NZ_JAJPWR010000071.1:0-542 GCF_046548995.1 Amycolatopsis sp. lyj-109 | reverse complement strand
GGATCTCTCGATTCATTCTAAGGAGAATTAGGAAATGAAGTCTCTGACTCTCCATGTCTCAGTGAATTGGCATCTACGAAGGGGTCTGAGCACCCTTCAGCAGGGTCTGAATGACAATGCGACAGAGTTCAAGGATTCGGTCCCCTCAAACCAGTCTCCATTTGGGACAATCCTCCTCCTTCTCTAGACCCTCAATTGGCAGGCCAGAGGCCCCTCTCATCCAAGAGGGAAACCTCAAGACCTGCCCATGGAGCCCTCACCACAGGGCTCACGGAGGAGAAGAAGAGAGACTCCTGAAATTCCTGACAATTGTGTACCCCACAAACAGCCAGCAGTGGAACTAGTCACCCCACTTCCATCCAGCACCCCATTAGACAGGACGTATTCTTATCAACCTGTGAAATACCCACCAGACATATCACAGCTTCATTCTCGGGAAATTTGATACTGTGGATAGCTAGTGTGTGATTTCATCTATTGACGTGTACGTTCCGAAGCAAGGAATGGTCCTTGCCCCCATTCCAGTATTTCGTAAGGGTTGA
>NZ_JAJPWR010000070.1:0-595 GCF_046548995.1 Amycolatopsis sp. lyj-109 | reverse complement strand
GTTCGATTTCATTGTCGCTTAAAATTACGAACGCTTGTTCGATTTTTTTTTGCGGTATTCTTGTGGGGTGTCCGAGACTTTCCTTCCCGAGTTGCCGCAGGAACTGTGGCGCGCCGGCAAGCTGGAGCTTGCCCATGGCGTGCAGCAGTCTTTGCAGGTGATCAGGATGACCACCGCCGGACTGGGGCGGTTCCTGGCGGAGGTCGAATCTCGGGGCGTCAAAGACTTGTACGGCTATGGCCGTACGGCGAACTGGTTCGCCGATATAGCGGGATTGTCGGTCAGTGAGGCGAGTGCGGTGGTGAACCGGGCCATCGCCCTGAACCCGACCCGGGCCTTGGATGGCACCGAGGTTCCGCCTGTCGCACCGGCTACCGCTGCTGTCGCCGCGGAAGGACTGGTTGGGGATGAGCGGATCGACCAGATCCTGGAGGTCTTGAAGAAGCTCCCGGCCGATACCTCTGTTGAGGATCGGGCGAGTGCGGAGAAGATCCTCGCCACCCTCGCCCGCGACGCGGGTCCCCGGCAGCTCGCCGACGCCGAAGCAAACCTGCTCGCCTGGCTCGATCCGGACGGGAACGAACCGAAGGATCCC
>NZ_JAJPWR010000069.1:0-602 GCF_046548995.1 Amycolatopsis sp. lyj-109 | reverse complement strand
GAACGTCGCGTCGGTCACCTTGACGGTGTTGGCCATGGTTTCTCCTTCAGGGGTGGTTGGAAGCCGGTAAGTCAGTTGGTGCCTGCGCCGTAGCCGCCGCCGACGAGCTCGGCTGCCTCGTGCGCGTCCGATTCGCCGTGCTCCGCGAGCCAGCGTTCCGCGTCGATCGCGGCGCTGCACCCGGAGCCCGCGGCGGTGATCGCCTGGCGGTAGGTGCGGTCCACCAGGTCACCGGCCGCGAAGACGCCGTCCAGGTTCGTGAAAGAGGTCTTGCCCTTCGTGACGACGTAGCCGTCCTCGTCCAGGTCGACCTGCCCCTTCACCAGCTGGCTGCGAGGGTCGTGGCCGATCGCGACGAAGAAGCCGGACACCTCCAGCGTCGACTCGGAGCCGTCCTTGGTGTCCTTGAGCTGCAGGCCTTCGACCTTGCCGTCGCCGAGCACCCCGGTGATCTGCGAGTTCAGCTGCCACTTGATCTTCTCGTTCGCGCGAGCGCGCTCGATCATGATCTTGGATGCGCGGAACTCCTCGCGGCGGTGGACGATCGTGACGGACTTCGCGAACTTCGTCAGGAAGGTCGCCTCCTCCATCGCCGAGTCGCC
>NZ_JAJPWR010000068.1:0-316 GCF_046548995.1 Amycolatopsis sp. lyj-109 | reverse complement strand
AATGGGAAAGGAAGAAGTAAAATTATCACTGTTTGCAGATGACATGATACTGTACCTAGAAAATCTTAAAGACACCAGAAAACTGTTAGAGCTCATCAATGAATTTGGCAAAGTTGCAGGATACAAAATTAATACACAGAAATTGACTGCATTTCTATATACTAACAATGAAAGATCAGAAAGAGAAATTAGGGAAGCAATCCCATTTACCATCACATCCAAAAGAATAAAATACCTAGGAGTAAACCTACCTAAAGAGACAAAAGACCTGTACTCTGAAAACTATAAGATGATGAAAGAAATCAAAGATGACACA
>NZ_JAJPWR010000067.1:0-729 GCF_046548995.1 Amycolatopsis sp. lyj-109 | reverse complement strand
CTGTTGGGTCCTGAGGCAACACGCCTCAGGGCTTCTGCCCTGAAACGTTGTGTGTTTCTGGTGTGGTGTTTGAGAACTGTAGAGTGGATGCGAGCATCTTTGTGGTCAAGTTGTTAAGGGCACATGGTGGATGTCTTGGCTTCAGGAGCCGATGAAGGACGTAGGAGGCTGCGATAAGCCTCGGGGAGCTGTCAACCGAGCTGTGATCCGAGGATTTCCGAATGGGGAAACCCAGCACCAGTGATGTGGTGTTACCCGCACCTGAATATATAGGGTGTGTGGAGGGAACGCGGGGAAGTGAAACATCTCAGTACCCGCAGGAAGAGAAAACAACCGTGATTCCGTGAGTAGTGGCGAGCGAAAGCGGAAGAGGCTAAACCGGTTACATGTGATACCTGTCAGGGGTTGTGTAGCCGGTGTTGTGGGACCCGCCTTGAAGGAACTGACATTTCTTCGGGTTGTTGTGCTGGTTAGTGGAACCGCTTGGGATGGCGGGCCGGAGTGGGTGAGAGCCCCGTACGCGAAAACCAGTTTCAAGGACCTTGGTGGTGTTCCCGAGTAGCAGCGAGCTCGTGGAATTTGCTGTGAATCTGCCGGGACCACCCGGTAAGCCTAAATACTTCCTGAAGACCGATAGCGGACTAGTACCGTGAGGGAAAGATGAAAAGTACCCCGGGAGGGGAGTGAAAGAGTACCTGAAACCGTGTGCCTACAAGCCGTCAGAGCCTT
>NZ_JAJPWR010000066.1:0-832 GCF_046548995.1 Amycolatopsis sp. lyj-109 | reverse complement strand
CGACGATCTTGTTGGAGTAGCAGTCCTTGACCGCACACAGATACAGCTTGCCCTCACCGGTCGGGTGCTCGGTGATGTCGGTCAGCCACTTGGTGTTCGGCGCCGTGGCGGTGAAGTCGCGGCGCACGAGGTCGTCGTGCACTGGCGGGCCGGCTTTGTGGGTACGGCCTTTCTTCTTGGCGTGCAGCGAGAAGATTTGCTGCATGGAGCAGATTCTCCACACCCGGTTCTCTGAAGCGGTGAACCCGCGCCGGGCGAGCTCGTCGGCGATGAACCGGTATCCGTCGGCCGGGTCGTCGGCGTGGATCTCGAGCGCGGCGTTGATCAGGTGCGCGTCGTCGTAGTCCCGCTGGGAGACCGGGGCGGCGCACCATTGGTAGTAGGCCTGCCGGGAGATCCGCAGCACCCTGCACGTCACCGCGACTGGCACCCGCACAGGGGCGCCGGCCGCGGCCAGTTCACGGACGAGCAGGAAGACTATTTTCCCGGCAGGTTGCCCTGCGCGAGGTAGGCGGCGGCTTTGCGCAGGACCTCGTTCTCCTGCTCCAGCAGCCGGTTGCGTTTACGCAGTTCCCGCAGCTCGGCGGACTCCTCGCGGGTCACGCCGGGTCGTGCGCCGTCCTCGACATCGGCGGAGCGCAGCCAGTTGGCCAGGCAGGACTCGGAGATCCCGAAATCCTTGGCGACCTGCTTCAGCGGGGTCTCGCCGCGGCGGGCCACGGCCACGACGTCGTCACGGAACTCTCGGGGGTAGGGCTTGGGCACGGTGACATCCTTCCAGGCGAGGCGGCAGCCTCACACGTGAGGTGTCAACCAGACCCTGGGCAGACCC
>NZ_JAJPWR010000065.1:0-942 GCF_046548995.1 Amycolatopsis sp. lyj-109 | reverse complement strand
GGGTGATGGCGTGCCTTTTGAAGAATGAGCCTGCGAGTTAGTGCTGCGTGGCGAGGTTAACCCGTGTGGGGTAGCCGTAGCGAAAGCGAGTCTGAATAGGGCGAATATAGTCGCGTGGTCTAGACCCGAAGCGGAGTGATCTACCCATGGCCAGGGTGAAGCGACGGTAAGACGTCGTGGAGGCCCGAACCCACTTAGGTTGAAAACTGAGGGGATGAGCTGTGGGTAGGGGTGAAAGGCCAATCAAACTCCGTGATAGCTGGTTCTCCCCGAAATGCATTTAGGTGCAGCGTCGTATGTTTCTCCACGGGGGTAGAGCTACTGGATGGTCTAGGGGCCTTACCGGGTTACCGAAATCAACCAAACTCCGAATACCGTGGTGTTAGAGTACGGCAGTGAGACGGCGGGGGATAAGCTTCGTCGTCGAGAGGGAAACAGCCCAGAACACCAGCTAAGGCCCCTAAGTGTGTGCTCAGTGGGAAAGGATGTGGGATTGCCCAGACAACCAGGAGGTTGGCTTAGAAGCAGCCACCCTTGAAAGAGTGCGTAATAGCTCACTGGTCAAGTGGTCCTGCGCCGACAATGTAGCGGGGCTTAAGCACACCGCCGAAGCTGTGTCATTTGTGCAATAGATCGGCTTGAGTCCTTGAGGCTCTTGTCTAGTCGCACGGATGGGTAGGGGAGCGTCCTGCATCCAGGGAAGCGGCGGCGGAAGCCAGTCGTGGAGGGTGTGGGAGTGAGAATGCAGGCATGAGTAGCGAATGCAGAGTGAGAAACTCTGCCGCCGGATGACCAAGGGTTCCTGGGCCAGGCTAATCCGCCCAGGGTAAGTCGGGACCTAAGGCGAGGCCGACAGGCGTAGTCGATGGACAACGGGTTGATATTCCCGTACCCGAGCATGTGCGCCCATGACGAGGCGTTTGATACTAACCACCCAAAGCC
>NZ_JAJPWR010000064.1:0-1248 GCF_046548995.1 Amycolatopsis sp. lyj-109 | reverse complement strand
GCTTGGGTTCATGGGGTGGTTGCAACACCGATGGTTGGAGGGTGTTGTGGCTGGTCGGGTAGGTCGGGTGCCGTTGTTGCGGGATGTGCGGGTGCGGTTTTGGGAGCAGGTGCGGGCGGGGCGGGCTGTGGCGCCTGCCTCATGGGCGGTGGGTGTGTCGCACCGGACGGGGCAGCGGTGGTTCGCCGAAGCTGGCGGGGTGATCGGTAACGCACCCCGTGAGCTGGGGAGTCGGTATCTGTCGGCGGCGGAGCGGGAGGAGATCTCACTCGGCCTGGCCCGGGATGAGGGAGTCCGGGAGATCGCGGGCCGGCTGGGTCGGTCACCGTCGACGGTCAGCCGGGAGATCACGCGCAACGGCGGTCCGGATCGGTATCGGGCGCATCGGGCCGAGGCGGCCGCTCGGGAGCGGGCCAAGCGACCGAAGACCGCGAAGCTGGCCACTGCCGGTGGTAACGCCGAGTTGCGGGATTATGTGCAGGCCGGGTTGCGCCGGGAGTGGTCGCCGGAGCAGATCTCGGCGAGGCTGAAGTTGGAGTCCCCGGATCGACCGGAGATGCAGGTGTCACACGAGACGATCTACCAGGCCCTCTATGTCCAGTCCCGGGGTGCGCTGCGCCGGGAGCTGGTGGTGTGCCTGCGCACCGGGCGAGCGCTGCGCAAACCCCGCCGGCAGGCCCAGGCCCGCCGGTCCCGGATCCCGGACCCGGTCGCGATCAGTGACCGGCCCGCCGAGGCCGCGGACCGGGCGGTGCCCGGGCACTGGGAAGGCGACCTGATCCTCGGGGCGGCCAACGGCTCGGCGATCGGGACGCTGGTGGAGCGGACCAGCCGGTTCTGTCTGCTGCTGCACCTGCCTGACGGGCACGACGCGGCCGCGGTGCGGGACGCGATGATCCATGCCATCCACACCCTGCCTGAGCAGCTGAAACGATCGTTGACCTGGGATCGGGGCACCGAGATGGCCCGGCACGCCGAGATCACCCTGGCCACTGACCTGGCGATCTTCTTCGCCGACCCGCACTCGCCGTGGCAGCGCGGGTCGAACGAGAACACCAACGGTCTGCTCCGTCAGTACTTCCCCAAAAGCACCGACCTCTCCGTTCATACCGCCGAAGATCTCGCTGCTGTCGCTGCCCGGCTCAACGACCGTCCCCGCAAGACTCTGAACTGGCTTACCCCGCAGGAAAAGATCAACATGCTACTGTCCGATGTAGAGCATGTTGCAACAACCACATGAATCCACCC
>NZ_JAJPWR010000062.1:0-1563 GCF_046548995.1 Amycolatopsis sp. lyj-109 | reverse complement strand
GAAACAACACACACCATGTGCTGGTGTGGTGTTTCAGAACCGTAGAGTGGATGCGTAACATCTTTGTAGACAAGTCCTCGGCCTATTAGTACCAGTCAACTCGACAACACATTACTGTGCTTCCATTTCTGGCCTATCAACCCAATGGTCTGTTGGGGGCCTTAACCCACAAAGGGGTGGGATACCTCATCTTGGAACAGGCTTCCCGCTTAGATGCCTTCAGCGGTTATCCCTTCCGAACGTGGCCAACCAGCCATGCCCTTGGCAGAACAACTGGCACACCAGAGGTTCGTCCGTCCCGGTCCTCTCGTACTAGGGACAGCCTTCCTCAAGTATCCTACGCGCGCGGCGGATAGGGACCGAACTGTCTCACGACGTTCTAAACCCAGCTCGCGTGCCGCTTTAATGGGCGAACAGCCCAACCCTTGGGACCTACTCCGGCCCCAGGATGCGACGAGCCGACATCGAGGTGCCAAACCATGCCGTCGATATGGACTCTTGGGCAAGATCAGCCTGTTATCCCCGGGGTACCTTTTATCCGTTGAGCGACACCCCTTCCACCAGGTGGTGCCGGATCACTAGTCCCGACTTTCGTCCCTGCTCGACATGTCTGTCTCACAGTCAAGCTCCCTTGTGCACTTGCACTCAACACCTGATTGCCAACCAGGCTGAGGGAACCTTTGGGCGCCTCCGTTACTCTTTAGGAGGCAACCGCCCCAGTTAAACTACCCATCAGGCACTGTCCCTGAACCAGATCATGGCCCGAGGTTCAGATTCCCAATTCGACCAGAGTGGTATTTCAACAACGACTCCACAACAACTAGCGTTGCCGCTTCACAGTCTCCCACCTATCCTACACAAGCCGAACCGAAAACCAATACCAAACTATAGTAAAGGTCCCGGGGTCTTTCCGTCCTGCCGCGCGTAACGAGCATCTTTACTCGTAGTGCAATTTCGCCGGGCCTGTGGTTGAGACAGCCGGAAAGTCGTTACGCCATTCGTGCAGGTCGGAACTTACCCGACAAGGAATTTCGCTACCTTAGGATGGTTATAGTTACCACCGCCGTTTACTGGCGCTTAAATTCTCAGCTTCACCCCCGAAGGGATTAACCGGTCCTCTTAACGTTCCAGCACCGGGCAGGCGTCAGTCCATATACATCGTCTTGCGACTTCGCATGGACCTGTGTTTTTAGTAAACAGTCGCTTTCCGCTGGTCTCTGCGGCCACCCACCCCTAGCTTGCAAGAAGCTTCAGGATGTTTGGCCCCCCTTCTCCCGAAGTTACGGGGGCATTTTGCCGAGTTCCTTAACCACAGTTCACCCGATCGCCTTGGTATTCTCTACCTGACCACCTGTGTTGGTTTGGGGTACGGGCCGTGCATGCACTCACTAGAGGCTTTTCTCGGCAGCATAGGATCACTCTACTTCGCCTCAAACGGCTACGCATCACGTCTCAGCCTCATGGAACACGGATTTGCCTATGTTCCGGCCTACACGCTTACACCAGGACAACCATCGCCTGGCGGAGCTACCTTCCTGCGTCACCCCATCGCTTGACTACTAC
>NZ_JAJPWR010000061.1:0-1574 GCF_046548995.1 Amycolatopsis sp. lyj-109 | reverse complement strand
CCTGGCTCGTAAATCGAGGTGACTGTGGGCGCGCGGTAGCGCCCCCGGCGTAGCGCAGCGGAGCCGGGGCCCGGGGTGAAGGGGTTAGGCGGCGTGGGGTTGGAGGGTGACGTGCTGGCCGGTGAGGAGTTCGAGGTCGCGGATGAGGGTGCGGCGTCGCCGCGCGGTGGTGTGTCGGGTGATGTAGTGGTCCTCGCCGAGGTCCTGGTAGCGGGCTTGGGGGTCGGACAGCAGATGCCAGACGATCTTGAGGACGGAGTTCCCGAGGGCGACGATGGCGCGTTTCTTCCCGCGACGGCGCACCAGCCGCCGGTAGCGTTCACCGAGGAAAGTGTGGGTGCGGGAGAGACCGGCGACGACCTCGCCGAGGGTCCCGCCCAGCCACGGGTTGCCCTTGCCGGTGGAACCAGCGCGGGTGACAGCGGCGGACTGATGCACGATCGGGGCGAACTTCGCCCACGACACCAGATGCCCGGGGGTGGGGAACCGGGTCATGTCCACCCCGATCTCGGCGATCAGTTCCTGGGCGGAGCGGATCCCGATCCCGGTGATCTCATCCAGCCGCTGCGCGGCGGAGCGAAAGGGAGCCATCGCCTCCTCGATCGCGGCGTTGACCTTCTCGACATCGGCACCGATCCGGTCGATCCGGTCGATCATCGTGCGGGTCAGGAACGCATGATGGTCGGTGAAGTGCCCGGTCAACGCCTCCTCCAGCACCCCGATCTTGGTCCGCATCCGGGTCCGGGCCAGCTGCGCCAGCACCCGCGGGTTCCGTTGCCCGCCGATCATGGCCTCCAGCATCTCCCGGCCGGAGACACCGAGGATGTCGCTGATCACGCTGGAAAGTTTGATCTGGGCGTCTTCCAGGAGTTTCTCCAGCCGTTGCTTCTCCCGGGTTTGGTCCTGGATCAGGGTGCGGCGGTATCGGGTCAGGTCCCGCAGCTGCCGGATCGGGGCCGGGTGGACCAGGCTGGGCCGGCACATCCCCCGTTCGACGACCTTGGCCAGCCAGACCGCGTCCAGGGTGTCGGTCTTCGGGCGGCCGGGCAGGTGCTTGACGTGTCTGGGGTTGAGCAGCCAGCACTCGAACCCTTCGGCTTCCAGCAGGTAGAACACCGGTTTCCAGTAGGAACTGGTGGCCTCCATCGCTACCCTGCTCACCCGCTCGGCTCGCAACCAGTCCGCCAGCTCCAGCAACGACCGGGAGAACGTGTCGTAGGAACGGACCTCTTGCTGACGTCGGCCCGACCGGTCTGAGGGCACCCGCACACACGCCACCAGGCCGGTCTTGCCCAGATCCAGGCCGGCCACCCGGTCGACGACCTGGTCGAGTTCATCCACCTCTTCCATGATCACCTCGTTTCGGTTCACAGCACCGACAGGTGGTCGCCTGGGGAGCCAGGGACGTGAGCCAAAGCCGGGCTCGCGTGCTCGAAGCAACAATGCAGGACTCTCAGGCGGCTCCCAGCGTCAGACTGAATGACGGCCTCGACCCAGCGCCAAGGACACACGACGTCACGCAAGCGACCAGACACGATTTTCACCCCAGCACGGACGTCCCGCCAGGGACACCG
>NZ_JAJPWR010000060.1:0-1648 GCF_046548995.1 Amycolatopsis sp. lyj-109 | reverse complement strand
CCCGGATCCACCGATTTGATTTTTGGTGATCTTGAGGCTGGGTTGTTGATCTTGTTGTGGGTGGTGGGCGTGCTGGGTCGTGCTGGCTGGTCCAGCACGTCCACGGTGAGGTCTCCGGTCGTCGGGGCAGGGTCTCAGCGG
Source organism: Amycolatopsis sp. lyj-109 (assembly GCF_046548995.1). Classification (NCBI taxonomy): domain Bacteria; kingdom Bacillati; phylum Actinomycetota; class Actinomycetes; order Pseudonocardiales; family Pseudonocardiaceae; genus Amycolatopsis; species Amycolatopsis sp. lyj-109. Next base: position 1,507 of record NZ_JAJPWR010000060.1, on the reverse strand, counting down.
AGCGGTGGTGGTGGCCGTGCGGTGCTGGTGAACAGGCCGAGCCAGCTGTCCTGCCAGGGCCAGTTCTGCGGGAGCCGCAGGGTGAGGGTGCGGGCGGTGCGGGTGACGCGGGCAGGAACGGCGATCAGCTGACGGCGGAGGGTGGCGGTGCGGGCCCGGGCGTGCGCCTGGCTGGCCAGGACACCGAGGGTGCGCAGCAGGTTGTGGGTCAGGGCTGTCAGGGTGAGCCAGGCTTGATTGGCGTGGAACTGCCCGGAGGGGAAGTGCGCCAGGGCGGAGTTGTTGAGGTCGGCGAAGACCTGCTCGATGGTGCCGGCCCGGCCGCGGTGCTGTTTCTCCGCATCGACGGTGTTCAGGCCGGTGTTGGTGAAGATGGCCTGGTAGCGCCAGACGGGGAACAGTTCGCCTTGGTCGGTGCGGGTTTCGGTGCGGTAGCGGCGCACGATCAGCCGGGCGGAGATGGGGCCTTGCGGGTGTTCGGTGGAGTTGGTGAAGGCGGTGTAGCCGGTCTCGGCGACCTGCGCGGTGTGGATCCAGGTCCCGGTGTCCTGATCGAATACCGGGGTGGCGTAGGTGATCGGAGTCCAGGCGTGCTCGTCGATGCCCTCGATCACCGGCTGCAGGCCGGGGTGCTGGCGCATGGTGATCGAGAACCGGGCCCCCGCCGCGATGACGGCGTGGAGCAGGGAACAGACGTAGTAGCCGGAATCCGCACGCACCAGCAGGTTCTCGGTGGCGCCGCAGCCACGGGCGGTCCGCAGCGCCTGCTCCACAAACGAGGTGGCGTTGCGGCGGGTGTCGGCCTGCCCGCCGCGCAGCCGGGTCGCCAGCAGCACCGGCGCCGCGATCGGGGTGGACAACGTGGCGGCGAGGAAGTGGTAGCCCCGCACGTGGGTGTAGCCGCGGTTCGCGCCGACCTTGCTGTGACCGTAGACCTGGGTGATCTTCGAGTCCACGTCCAGGATCGCGTACTCACCCACCCCGGGCAGCAACCGCCCGCCGGTGGCCCGGGCCAGGCGGGTCAGAACCTGCGCGGCGAACGCCTCCAACGCACCGGCGTGGCCGATGTCGAACCCGCGCAGGAACGTCCCCAGCGTCGACGGTGCCCGGACCCCGAGAAACACCCGGTGCATCGCGCCGGCCCGCAGCACATCCAGGTCGTCGATACTGTCGGCGCCCGCGGCCATGCCCGCGACGATCGAGAGCAGCTTCGCGCTCGGGTTCGCACCAGCCGGACCGGGGATCCTGATCCGTTCGGCCGCCAGATCGGCGAAGCCGACGTTCTCCGCCAGCCGCAGCATCGGCAGCAGCCCGGCATGGGACACGACACTCTGATCGTTGAACCTCGCCGCCACTCTGCCCCAGGTATGAGATGCTCGCATCCAGCAGATGCCCTCTCACTTAAGGTCTGTTTGTTCCCTAGACAAGAACAATCATCCCAGGTCAGAGGGCATCTGCCCGTTTACGACATACCCCCGGCCAGCACATTCACCGGTGGATCCGGGTC
>NZ_JAJPWR010000059.1:0-9235 GCF_046548995.1 Amycolatopsis sp. lyj-109 | reverse complement strand
ATCCAGCAGATGCCCTCTCACTTAAGGTCTGTTTGTTCCCTAGACAAGAACAATCATCCCAGGTCAGAGGGCATCTGCCCGTTTACGACATACCCCCGGCCAGCACATTCACCGGTGGATCCGGGTCTGAGGTCCTGAATGAGTCATTCAAGACACCGGCGACGGCCCCACTTCCCTCGGCCACCCGCGAAGAGGGCGACGCCCGAAACCGCGCCCGAACCGGCCGAACCCACCCTCCCTGGACTGGTCCGAGCCCGGCGCGGCAGGATCAACCCCCGGACGTGACGTGTGGAGGAGGAGATCGTGGCCCGGCGTGAGAAGGGCGGCTTCTGGGTGGGGCTCGCCGCCGTACTGTTCTACCCGCTCACCGCCATCGGGCGGCGGGTGTACGTCGGGGCCGAAAAGATTCCGCGGCAAGGGCCCGCTCTGCTCGTCATGAACCACATCTCGCACTTCGATCCCGTCGTCGATGCCGTCTTCGTGCACCGGCAGAAGCGCGTCCCGCGGTTTCTCTTCAAGGAGAGCCTGCTGCGCGCGCCGATCCTCGGCCCGATCGTCGGCGGATCCGGGCAGATCCCCGTCTCGCGGGGGTCGGCCGCCGCCGGGGACAGTCTCAAGGCCGCTCACCAGGCCCTCGAAGACGGCAAGATCGTCGTCATCTACCCCGAAGGCACCATCACCAAGGACCCCGCCGGCTGGCCGAAGGAGTCCTTCACCGGCGCCGCGCGGCTCGCGCTGCAGAACGACGTCCCCATCATCCCCGTCGCAAGGTGGGGCACCAGCCAGATCTTCAACGGCTACACGAAGAAGTTCACGCCGTTCCCCCGCAAGACGATCACCCACTCCGTCGGCGACCCGATCGACCTGTCCGCCTACCGCGGCGGCAACACCCGCAGTGCGACCAAGCTGCGCGAGGTCACCCAGGTCATGATGGACGAGGTGACCCGGCTCCTCGCCGAAATCCGGCACGAGGAACCGCCCGCGGCGAAGCCGGGGGATCCCGTCTGATGCGCGCCGACGTGCAGCGAGTCACCGTGCTCGGGGCCGGCTCCTGGGGTACCGCCTTCGCCAAGGTGCTCGGCGACGCCGGCCGGGACGTCACCCTGTGGGCGCGCCGCGAACAGGTCGCCGAGGACATCCGGGACCGGCACACCAACAGCGCCTACCTGCCCGGTGTGACGCTGCCCGGGAACATCACCGCCACCAGCGACCCCGCGGAAGCCCTGCACGACGCCGAAGCCGTCGTCCTGGCCGTGCCCAGCCAGAGCCTGCGGGCGAACCTGACGGCGTGGCGCGAGCTGCTGCCGCCGGACGCGATCCTCGTCAGCCTCGCCAAGGGGGTCGAGCTCGGCACGCTCAAGCGGATGAGCGAGGTGATCGGCGAGATCGTCGGTGTCACGGCCGCCGATGTCGTCGTCGTCACCGGGCCGAACCTGGCCAAGGAGATCGCCGCAGGGCAGCCGTCCGCCTCCGTGCTGGCCTGCGCCGACCACGAACGCGCCGTCGCGATCCAGCGCGCCTGCGCCAACTCCTACTTCCGTCCGTACACGAACACCGACGTCGTCGGCTGCGAACTCGGCGGCGCGTGCAAGAACGTGATCGCGCTCAGCACCGGGATGGCCGCGGGCCTCGGCCTCGGCACCAACACCATGGCGACGCTGATCACCCGCGGCCTGGCCGAGATGGCCCGGCTCGGCGCGAAACTGGGCGCCGACCCGCTCACCTTCGCCGGGCTCGCCGGCGTCGGCGACCTGGTCGCGACCTGCTCGTCGCCGCTTTCGCGCAACCGCACCTTCGGTGAACGCCTCGGCCGCGGGGAGACGCTCGAACAGGCGCAGGCGGCGGCCGGAGGGCAGGTCGCCGAGGGCGTCATGTCGTGCTCGTCGATCCGGGCGCTCGCCCAGAGCGTCGGGGTCGACATGCCGATCACCGACGCCATGCACCGCGTCTGCCACGAGGGCGTCGACCCCCGCCGGGCCGGCGCGGAGCTGCTGGGGCGGTCGCAGAAGCACGAGTGGTCCTGATCTCCCGGCAGGTGGGACGCCTTGACCGGGCGGGACGCGGCTGGGACTCTGGTCGCATGTTCGCGCACGAACTCACCGAGTTGCGAGGCCGCCGCATGGGCCTCCGCTCCGCCGTGCGCGCGTGTCGCTGTTGTCGGTGAACCCAGCCCCAGCCCCGGCCCAGCTCGACACCCCTTTCTCCCCGTGAGGACCCTCATGTTCGCCGTTCCGGACAACACCCTGCTGCGTCCCGAAAACCCCGCGCTGCGCCACCCGGTGCGCGTCGCCCTCGAGGTCGCCGCCGACCGTGACCGCTGGAAACACCTCCTGCGCTACGACCCCGACGAGCGCTTCGCGACGCTGGTGTCGGAGGACGAGCACCAGGAGGTCTGGCTGATGAGCTGGCTGCCCGGCCAGCGCACCGACCTGCACGACCACGCGTTCGCCAGCGGCGCGTTCACCGTGGTCGGCGGGCACCTCACCGAGGCCGTGGCGCGCCGCGCCCCGGACGGCCGGGCGGTCACCGAGCTGCACGCCCTCGCGGCGGGCCAGTCGCGGGTGTTCGGGCCCGGCTACGTGCACGAGGTCCGCAACGACGGCCCGGACCCGGCCGTCTCCATCCACGTCTACCGCGACGCGGGCCGCGCGATGCGCCCGTACCACCTGGACCCGGTCGAGGGCCCGATCCCGGACTGACTCCGCCGCCGTTGTTGTCCGGCCGCCAGCACCCCAAGGCGGCCTTCGGTGCGTCTGACGCACCCAAGGCGGCCTTCGGTGCGTCTGACGCACCCAAGGCCGCCTTGGGGCGCTCGGGCCGGTTCGGTCAGTCCAGGTCGCCGCGGGCCCGGAACTCCCGCTCGATCCGGGGCCGGTCCGCGCCGGACGCCAGCAGCGCGTGCAGCAGGATCCGCGACTTCCGCGCGTCCAGCCAGCCCGCCATCGTCGCGCCCAGCGCGATCAGGCTCGATTCCGAGCCGTGGAAGCCGTACGTCGACCGCAGCGTCGGGCCGGCCCCGGTCCGCGACGCGACGACCACCGGCAGCGACGGCACCAGCCGCGCGATCACGTCGGCCGTGCCGGACGAAACGTGCCCCACGCCCGTCGCGGCGATCACCACACCGCGCACGTCCGGCTGCGAAGCCACGTGCTCCAAGAACGCGCCCGAGTCGTCCAGGCCCGCTTCCACCACCGGGACGAGGCCGCCGAAGTCGTCGCCGTCGAGGGACGGCAGCCGCGGCGGCGACGGGTGGAACCAGTGCACCGCGTGCTCGACGACCATGCCGAGCGGTCCCGCCGGCGCCGAGGAGAACGCCTCCAGGTGGCTCGAATGCGCTTTCCGCACCCAGCGCGCGGCGTGGACGTCGTCGTTGAGCGTGACCAGCACGCCCCGGCCACGGCTGCGCGGATCGGCCGCGACGGTGAGCGCGTTGCGCAGGTTCGCCGGGCCGTCGGGGCTGAACAGGCCGGCGTTGCGCATCGCCCCGGTGACGACCACCGGGACGTCCGACGGCCAGTGCAGGTCCAGGAAGTACGCCGTTTCCTCGAGCGTGTCGGTGCCCTGGACGACGACGAACCCGTCGGCGTCCTGGCGCAGGCCCCAGTCGAGGCAGCGCAGGAGCGTCGCGAAGTCCAGCGACGCGCTGCCGATCCCGGCGAGGGTTTCCGCCAGGACGTCCATCGGCACGTCGCCGAGCCCGCCGAGCAGCTCGGCCGCGCCGAACCGCGGAACGGCGCCACCGTCGCCGTCGACCGGGGCCATCGAGATGGTGCCGCCCAGCGTGGCGACGGCGATCAGGGGACGTGCCATGCCGCCACCCTATTCAGCCGGTCACGACGTCGCCGCGCGCTCGGCGGCGCTCCTCAGCACGCAGAACTCGTTGCCCTCCGGGTCGGCGAGCACCGCCCAGCCCGTGCCGTCCGGTTTGCGGAGGTCGTTCACCAGCGTCGCGCCGAGGCCGAGAAGCCGCGAGACCTCCTCGTCGCGCGGGATGTCCGGTTGTAGGCACAGGTGCAGGCGGTTCTTCACCGTCTTCGGCTCCGGGACGCGCAGGAAGAGCAGCGCCGTGCCGTCGTTGAGCTCGATGCCGGCCTCGTCGACGCCCGGCCGGTCTTCGTCCGGAATCGGCTTTCCCGTCACCTGGCTCCAGAACTCGCACAGCGTGTACGGGTCGGCGCAGTCGACGGACACGTTCAGCACGGACGACGGCATGGCACTCCTCGAAGTCGGGTGCCGCCGAGTTTGGCCCAGCCCCGCGAAGAGAGCGAACCGATTTAGGACGCCAGCGCCAGCCCCGCCGTCCGGTGCACCCGGCGGCTGTCGTCGACGATGAGGATCTCGCAGTCCGGGCGGTCGGCCGCCCAGGTGATGCCCTCCGTGCCCATCGCGAACGCCGCCGTGGCCAGCGCGTCCGCCGTCACCAGGTCACCGGCCACCACGGTGACGCTCATCAGGCCCGTCGCCGGCGTGCCCGAACGGCCGTCGAGGATGTGGGAGCCGCGCTCGTACGCCGCCGACGTCGCGATCGCGCCGTTGCGCGACTCCAGGACCGCGCACACCGCCAGGGGCTGCTCGGGGTGGCGCACCCCGACCCGCCACGGACGGCCCGGCTCCGGCTCGCCGGCGGTGACGACGTCGCCGCCGGCGTTGAGGCAGAACGTCGTCGCGCCCTCGGCCTTCAGCATGTCGGCCGCGCGCTGCACCGCCCAGCCCTTGACGACCGCGCACGGGTCGAGGCCGCGGCCGGGCAGCCGCGCGCGGAACGCACCGCCGGAGAGCTGCTCGTAGTACGCGCAGAGCTCCAGCACCTCCAGGAGGTCGTCGCTCAGCCCGTCGGCGGTCAGTTCGCCGCGGTCGTAGCGGCTGACCTCGCTGTCGTCGGAGAACGGGCTGAACCGGGCGTCGACGTCCCGGAACCACGCGAAGACGTCGTCGACGACCTCGGAGAAGTCCTCGTCGTCGCGCAGGTCGAGGGAGATCGGCAGGCCCATCACCTGTTCGACGCGGGTGGTCATCTCTTGCCCCTTGCGTCGATCGCGGCCTGCAGCGACGTCTTGTACGACTCGCTCGTCTCGGTCGCGCCGGTCACCGTGTCGATGTTCGCGCTCTGCGCCTGGATCGCCGCCTCCTGCAGCTTCGGCAGCGCGATGATCGCCCGCCCGTGGTCCGGGGCCTGCAGCAGCGTGATCGCGGCGAGGCGGTTGCCGGAGAACGTCACCTGGACCTGCACGATCCCGTATGCACTGGACTCCGCGGTGCCCTGCGTGGTCACGGTCCCGCCGGCTGTGTCCGGTGTGGACGGTCCGGGCTCCTTGTTGTCCGAAGTGGACGGTGTGGCCGGTGTGGACGATGATGTCGTCGGTGCGGCCGAAGTGGACGGTGCAGCGACGGCAGGCGGCGGCTGGGCGACGGCGGTGTTCTGCACCGGTCCCGGCTCGAACCGCCAGACCGCGATGAACCCGGCGATCGACAGCGCTACGACGAAGATGGTCTTCTTCACAACGTTCCCCTAGGCCGCGAGACTGAAGCGTTCGGCGTGGACCTGGGCTTTCGGCACACGCAGCTCACGCAGGCTGCGGAGCACGGCCGAAGTCATCCCCGGTGGGCCGCAGACGAACACGTCCCGCTCGTGCACGTCCGGCACCATCATGTTCAGGTTCGCCGGCCCGAGCAGCACGCCGCGCGGACCCACCGCCTGGTCCGGCCCGGTGAGCAGGTTGACGACGGCGCCGCGCGCCTTGGCCAGCTCGTTCAGTTCCGGCAGCAGCACCGCGTCGGCCTGGTTGCGGACCCGGTACAGCACCACGACGTGGCCTTCGATGTCCTCCAGCAGCGCGCGGATCGGCGTGATCCCGACGCCGCCCGCCACGAGCAGGGCGTTGGGCCGCTGCTGGTGGATCGTCGTGAAGGCGCCGTACGGGCCTTCGGCGAACACCCGCGTCCCGACGGGCAGGTTGCGCAGCCCCGCGCTGGAATCGCCGAGCGCCTTCGCGGTCAGCCGCAGGGACCGGCCGTCGGGCGCCGCCGAAAGCGAGAACGGATTGGCCTGCCACCACCGGTCCTTGGTCAGGAACCGCCACAGGAAGAACTGCCCCGCCTTGGCCGGCAGCTTGTCCAGGTTCTTGCCGGACATGTACACCGAGACGACGTCCGGGGATTCGGAAACCACCGCGGTGACGCGCAGCTGGTGACGCAGGTTCCGCCACATCGGCAGCACGACGCGCCCGGCGAGGACGGCCGCGCCGGCGCCGAGCCAGAGCGTCCACCAGTACGCCTTCGCCGGTTCCGAACCGGCGAACGACTGGCCCAGCGCAATCTGGTGCGTGAAGGCCAGCACCACCGCGGCGTAGGTGTAGAGGTGGATGAAGTGCCAGGTCTCGTAGGCGAGCCTCTTGCGCGCGAACTTCGCCGACGCGGCGCCGACGATGAGGATCACGGCGAAGGCGACCAGCGCCCGCAGGATCCCTTCGAGCGTGTTGGCCATCTCGACCAGCTCGTCGACGAGACCCTTGTCGGAGACCTCCGCGTAGCCCATGGTGATGAACACCAGGTGCGCCAGCAGGGTCCAGAGGATCGTGAAGCCGGTCCAGCGGTGCCAGGTGGTCAGCCGGTCCATCCCGAGCCGGCGGTCCAGCCAGGGCAGCCGGGCCACCAGCAGCAGCTGGAACGCCATCGCCAGCGCGCCGTACAACCCGGCGAGCCTGCCGATCGTGATCAGCACGTTCTGCGAGACTCCGGCCTGCACGAACAGGACGGTGACGGCGGCCACATTGGCGCCGAGGAAAAGGAAGAGGCCGGATTTCGCGGCGATCCGGGGGCGGATCGCCGGGCGCGCGGCCTCGGCGGTCTGCGTCATGGTGCTCACACGGATCCCCCTTTGATTCGGTTCACCAGGCTAGCCTCGGCACCGAGCCTGTGGGGAGGCTTTGCCCCGACTGTCGGAATCCTGTCGGCGCGCCGTTCGGGTACGCCGATCGGCGCGCACCGGGAGATGATGCAGTGGTGCAGACCCCTGACCCCGTGCGCCTGCTCGTCGTCGACGACGAGCCGCACATCGCCGACCTCGTCGCCACCGTCGCCCGGTACGAGGGCTGGCAGGCCGTCACGGCCGGCACCGGCCAGGCCGCGCTCGACCGGGCCGCGGAGTTCGGGCCGGACATCGTCGTGCTCGACCTGATGCTGCCCGACCTCGACGGCTTCACCGTGCTCGATCGCCTGCGGGAGGGCGGCAACGCGGTGCCCGTGGTCTTCCTCACGGCCAAGGACGCGACGGCCGACCGGATCGCCGGGCTCACCCGCGGGGGTGACGACTATCTGGTGAAACCGTTTTCGGTCGAGGAGCTGATGGCGCGGCTGCGGGCGGTGCTGCGGCGCAGCGCCGGCGTCGCGCACCGGCCCGAGGCGCGCGGCGCCGTGCTGCAGGTCGGTGACCTGACCCTGGACGAGGACACCCGGGAGGTCCGCCGCGGCGACGTCCTGGCCGAGCTGACGCCGACCGAGTACGAGCTGCTGCGCTACCTCATGCGCCGCTCGCCCGCGGTGCTGACCAAGGCGCAGATCCTCGACCACGTCTGGGAGTACGACTTCGGCGGCCGGTCCAATGTGGTCGAACTGGTCATCTCGCACCTGCGGCGCAAGGTCGACACGGGTGACGGCGAGCCGCTGATCCACACCGTGCGCGGCGTCGGGTACGTCGTGCGGCAGGCCCACCGGTGACGGGCGCGGTCCGCCGCTGGTACGGCGCCTGGCAGCGCACCAGGCTGGGCACTCGGATCACCCTCGGCCTCGGCGCGCTCGCGCTGGTGGTGTTCGCGGCCGTCGGCGTCACGACGGTCGGGATCATGCACGGCTACCTCGACCGGCGGCTCGACGAGCAGCTGTCCAAGAGCCAGAACACACAGCTGCCGCTGCTGCGCGAGACGCACGGCTCGCCGCAGTCGGTGTACTCGTGGTACTCGGCGCTGTACACGGTCACCGGCGGCGTCGCCGTTCCCGAGCCGGGCGGCAAATTGCCGGGCGACGCCAAGCAGCTGGCGAAGATCGCCGCCGAAGCGATGGGCGGCGACGTCACCCGCACCGTCTACCTGCGCGACGACGGCCCGTACCGGGTGCGGGCGTGCCCGGTCGACACCGACTCGGTGCTGCTGTCAGCGGCGCCGCAGCAGGACCTCGACGGCACCGTCCGGCAGCTGATCGGGGTCGAAGTCGGCGCGTTCGCGCTCGCCCTGGCCGTGCTGGTGATCGTCGGACGGCTGGTGCTGCGCCGCGGCCTGCGCCCGCTGGCCGACATGGCCGGCACCGCGCACGACATCGCCGCCCACGACCTCACCGCGAACCCGGACCTGCCGGTGCGCGCGGCGGGCACCGGCGGCGGCGCCGAAGTCGAAGAGCTGCGGACGGCGTTCAACGTGATGCTGGCCCACATCGACACGTCGCTGGCCGCGAAGACCGAGGCCAACGAGCGGCTGCGCCGGTTCGTCGCGGACGCCTCGCACGAGCTGCGGACGCCGCTGACGTCGATCCGCGGGTACGCCGACCTCTTCCGCTACGCGGCGGCGAACGAGCCCGCGGAGCGCGAGGCGCACCTGGCGAAGATCCGCGAGGAAACCGCCCGGATGACCGTGCTCGTCGACGACCTCCTGCTGCTGGCCCGGCTCGACGCGCGGGCCGCCGAGACGCCGTTGCGGCCCGAGCGCGTCGACCTCGCCGAGCTGGCGGGCGACGCGGCGGACGCGTTCGCCGCCGGCCGGCCCGACCACCCGCTGACTTCGGAGCTTTCGGCGGCGTTCGTGGACGCCGATCCGGTGCGCCTGCGGCAGGTGCTGGACAACCTGCTGGCCAACGCGGCCGTGCACACCCCGCCCGGGACGTCGGTGCACGTGTCGGTGACGGCGTCGGGCGGTTTCGCCGTGGTGCAGGTCACCGACACCGGGCCCGGCATCGCGGTGGGGGATCAGGAGCGGATCTTCGACCGGTTCTTCCGCGTGGACGACTCCCGCACGCGCGGCAACGGCGGCACCGGGCTCGGGCTGTCGGTGGTCCAGTCCTTGGTCAGCGCGCACGGCGGCACCGTGTCGGTGGCATCCGGGCCCGGCCGGACCACGTTCACCGTCCGGTTGCCGAGTCTGCCGCGGCTGTCGTGAGTGCCCGGACGCGATGGCAGCGCTGCCGGTCGAGTCGGGCGGGCGGACGCGCTATGTCCGCCGCGACGACGTCCTGTTCGTGGAGGCCCACG
>NZ_JAJPWR010000058.1:0-12080 GCF_046548995.1 Amycolatopsis sp. lyj-109 | reverse complement strand
CGTGAGTGGTAATTCGGGTTAGAACCCGAATTACCACTCACGACCACCAGCCACGGCAAACGGTGACCTTGTTTCCCCAGGTCACGCACACAAGTGTCCCTGCAGTACTAGCGGAGCACCCGGTCCACATAGGACTTGACCGCGGCGAGTGCCTCGGCGGACTGCCACAGCCGCTCGACCCGCGGGTCGTCCGAATGGCGGTATTCGGCGATCCGCTCGTGGAAGGGCTGCCGGATCTGGGCCTTGGTGTGGGCGAACGGCTCGGCGGGCAGGTCGCCCAGCCGGGCCGCGACCGCGAGGGCCCGCTCGAGCACTTCGTCCGGAGGTGCCTGCTCGTCGGCCAGCCCGCGGGCCAGAGCCTCGGAGCCGCCCCAGGTTTCACCCGGGTAGGTGAGCGACGGCAAACGGGTCGTCCCGTAGGCGCAGCGCAGGATCTCCAGCGCGGCCAACGGGAAGGGCAGTCCCACGAGCAACTCGGTGACCCCGATCCGGCCGGCTCCCAGCATCCGGTGGTCGCAGGCCGCGGCGAGCACCGCGCCCCCGGCGATGGCGTGCCCGTTCAGCGCGGCGACCACCGGACGCGGGCAGCCGAACACCGCCAGCAGCGCGTCGGACAGCAGCGGCAGGAACTCCGCCACGTACGGCGCCCCGCCCTCGTCGAGCCGTTTGAGGTCGACGCCCGCGCAGAAGATGCCGCCGGTCCCGGTGAGCACGACGGCGCGGGCCTGCTCGGCATCCTCGAGCCGCCGCACCAGCGCCCGGCACGAGTCGGTGTCGAGCGTGTTGCCCCGCCCGTGGTCGATCCGGAGCACGGCGACGTCGCGGTGGCTGTCCAGGGTGATCGGCACCGCCCGACCGTACCGCGGGGGTGGCGAGCCGGTCAGGTCCCGGACGAGAAGGGGCACTTTCACGTGAAAGTGCCCCTCCGGTCGGGCGGGCGCCTCAGCTGGTGATGTCTTTTCGAGCGAACCGCCGCCCGGCGTAGAGGAAGAACACCGTCCCGTAGATCACCGCCGACAGCATCCCGCTCGCCAGGTTGGTCCAGTCGACGTCCGTCGAGATCAGGTCCATCCAGGAGAACGCGTAGTGCGTCGGCAGGTAGTTCCGGAGCCCCTCCAGCGCGGTGATCTGGTCGAGGATCTGCGACAGGATCGCTACCAGCACCGCGCCGCCGACCGCGCCGAGCGGGGCGTCGGTCGACACGCTCAGCGCGAGCGCCAGCCCGGCCACCCAGGCCAGCTGCAGGATGATGTACACAGTGGACAGACCGATGGCGAGCAGGCTGTCGCCGAAGGACACCGCGTCGCCGGTCGGGCTGATCGCGTCGCCCGCGCCGTACCAGAGCACCCCGACGCCGAGTGACACCAAGGGCAGCAGCACCAGCGCGAACGCCGAGAGCAGCCCGGACACGATCGCCTTCTGCCGCAGCACCCGCTGCCGTGGCACCGGCACGGCCAGCAGGTACTTCAGGCTCGACCACGACGCCTCGCTCGCGATGGTGTCGCCGAAGAACAGCGCGACGATCATCGGCAGCAGGAACGTCCCCGACACGAACAGCGCCAGCACGACGAAGTTCGGCGCGGACGCCGTGGCCAGGTCGACGAACCCGCCACTGCGCCGGTTCGGGTTCGACTGCCCCGCCTCGAACGCGATCACCAGGATGAACGGCAGGAGCGCGACGAACCCGAGCAGGAACTGCGTCCGCCGCCGCTTCAGCTGACGCCGCAGCTCGACGCCGAGCCGCAGCGTCCGGCGGGCGCGGTAGCCCTCGACGGCGCCGTCCGGCCCGACGCCCGCGTGTTCGGCCGAAGCGACGTCGCTCAGCTCGTCCAGCGCGTGGGGATCGGTGTGCACACCCTCGGTGCTCATTTCGCCTCCGCGGGAGGAAGTACGTCGGCGGTCACGATTCTTCTCCGACCAGTTGCAGGAACGCGTCTTCCAGCCGGCGCCGGGGCCCGGCCTGCTCCACCGCGACGCCGGCGCGGACCAGCGCGGCGACGCCTTCGGCCCGCGGCAGCTCGCCGAGGTTCGCGTGCACGAGCTCGCCCTCGACGTCGACGTCGGTGACGCCGCTGAGTGCCTTGAGCGCCGCCGCGGCCGCCGCCGGGTCGTCGACCCGGAACGTCGCCTCGCCGCCCGCCGCGGCCAGTTCGCCGACCTCGCCCGAGGCGACCAGCGAGCCGCGGTGCATCACCACGACGTGCGTGCAGGTCTGCTCGACCTCGGCCAGCAGGTGGCTGGACACCACCACGGTGCGGCCGGTCGCGGCGTACCGCTTCAGCACCTCGCGCATCTGGTGGATCTGGGGCGGGTCGAGCCCGTTGGTCGGTTCGTCGAGCACCATGAGCTCCGGCAGGCCGAGCATCGCCTGGGCGATCGCCAGCCGCTGCCGCATGCCCTGGCTGTAGGTCCGCACTCGCCGGTCGACGGCGTTGCCGAGCCCGGCGATCTCCAGCGCCTCCGCGAAGTGCGCCTTCTCGGCCGGACGCCCGGTCGCCGCCCAGTACAGCTCGAGGTTCGCCCGGCCGGACAGGTGCGGCAGGAAGCCGGACCCTTCGACGAACGAGCCGATGCGCGAGAGCACCGGCGCGCCCGCGGTGATCTTGTGCCCGAACACGCGGATGTGCCCCGCGGTCGGCGTGATCAGCCCCATCAGCATGCGCAGGGTGGTCGTCTTGCCCGCGCCGTTCGGCCCGAGCAGGCCGAGCACCTGGCCCGGCTCGACGCGGAACGACAGGTCCTTCACCGCCAGGAACCCGCCCGCGTACTGCTTGCGCAGCCCCTCGATGACCAGCGGGGTGGTGGCGAGCTCGGGGTCGACGTCGGTGGCGCGCCGGCGGCGCAGGGCGGCGAAGAGCACCGCGGCGAGGCCGATCGCCAGCGTCACGCCGATGCCCACCAGCTGCCCGACCGGTGCCGGGGAACCGACCGACGTCCCCGGCACGACCGGCACGGCCAGCGCGGTGCCGCCGGCGAGCCCGATCCGGAACACCGCGGGCGCGGCCGGGGCGGCGAACGCCTGGTCGGTGGTGCCGACGACCAGCCGCAGCGAGTGCCCGCCCTCGATCGGCCGGACGATGCCCGGCAGCGTCACGGTGACGTCGACCGGGGTGCCGTCGGCGGGCAGCCCGCTCACCCGGAACGGCGCGATGGCGTTGGACGGCAGCACCCGCGAGCCGTCCTGGCCGACGTCGTAGAGCTTCGCGAACAGCACCGCGTCCGGCTGCGGGTGCGCCGGGTCCGCGGCGACCTGCAGCCGCACGGTGGACGAGCCGCTGACGACGACCTGGCCGTCGAAAGCGGCGGTGGTGAACTGCGCGGCCTGGCCGGGCGGGTCGTTGCTGAACAGCGCGCCGAGCCGCGTCGTGCTGCTCGCGATGCCGTTGAGCCCGGGGATCCCGCTGACCGCCGACGGGTTCGCCCCGGCCGGGCGCACCACCGGCTGGGCCGGCCCGGTCAGCGCCAGCAGCCGCCGCTCGGTCGCCGGCCCGGTCAGCCCGGGGTAGGCGGCCGCGTTGACCGTGCGGACCGACGGCGTCCCGTTGGCGCGCAACGTGCCCTGGACGTCGTAGCTGAAGCCCGTGCCCGGGTCGCCGCCGTCCAGCGCCGTCTTGAGGAAGTCGCCGATCTTGGCACGCAGCTGCGGGCCGGGCTTGCCGCCGTCGTGGCCGCCGGTGTACCAGATCGTCTTCACCTTGCCGCCCGCCGCGGTGATCTGCCGGGCGTTCGCGTCGGACTGGTCGAGGCCGAACAGCGTGTCGCTTTCGCCCTGCACCAGCAGCGTCGGCACGGTGATCTTGCCCGTCACGGACGCGGGGGAGACGCGGTGCAGCAGGTCGACGCTCGCCTGGCTCGCCTGCCCGGTGGTGCCGAGTTCGGTGTAGGCGCGGCAGACCGCGGCGGTGAACCGGCCACAGGGGTCGGCCGGTGCGCTCCGCGGCCCGCCCGCGCCCGGTGGCCCGGCGGGCAGAGCGGCCCCCGCGGCGGCGGTCCCGGCGGCGCCGGTGGATCCGGTGTCGGTCGCCTGCCCGGCCTCGGGCGCCTCGGCGGACGGCGAGCCGCTCGCCGCGGCGCCCGAACCGGCCGAGAAGAAGATGCCGGCCCAGCTCTTCTTGAAGACGCCGTCGGGGGCGAAGGCGCCGGCGGACGGGGTGCTGGGGGTCGTTGCCGCGGGGCTCGCCGCGTTCGGGACCAGGCCCTGGGCGAGGTCGTTGTAGGTGATCACGGGCGCGATCGCGTCGACGCGCTTGTCCGTGCCGGCCAGCAGCAGCGACAGCGCGCCGCCGTAGGAGGCCCCGGTGACGGCGACCTTCGGGTCGCCACCGGCGTCGAGGGTCACCTGGTGCTGCGCGACGAGCCGGTCGATCAGCCGGCTCGCGTCGGCGACCTCACCGTCCGGGGCGTTGAGGCCGATCTTGCCGGTGCTCTTGCCGAAGCCGCGCGCGGACCACGTCATCACGACGAAGCCCTTCCGCGCCAGCTCGCGGGCGTCGTCGGCGACGCTGTTCTTGGCCCCGCCGAAGCCGTGCGCGAGCAGCACCGCGGGCGCGGGCAGCGTCGTGGGCAGGTAGGTGGTCGTGTCGATCTTGACCTGCTCGGCCGAGCCGGGGGCGGCAGGCAGGTCGAGCAGGGCGTCCTGGGTGGGCACGGCAGGCGGGGCCGTGTCGCGCGTCGCCCAGAGGACGGTCGCGGCGGCGAGCACCGCCACGACGGCGCCGAGCGCCGTGAGACGGGCTCGGCGGGTGCGCGGGAGCGGGAGTCGGGGCACGAGCAAAACGGTATTTGAGTCTTGCTGAGAGTGCTCTCCGCGGTTCACAGTGATCACACGTTTCGGACCACCTGGTGGACCGAAGTGACCGGAATTACACGACCAACCTGGTGACGTGCGCGATCTCGGCTGGCGTTCCGGTGGGGGGAACCTGCACACTGGAGCCGCTGTGAGGGGAGTATTCCTTCGCGGCGGTGTCGTCAGCACGGTGGCCTTGCGTCCCCCGGCACCGTCGGCCGGGTGTTTCACCGGCGGAAGAGACCTCCGGTTAGTTGCTCATGCGCACTATCCGGAGGTTCGAGTTCCATGACTGTCCCCCTGTGGCTGTGGATCGCCACGATCGGTGGCCTGCTCGCGCTGATCGCGCTTGACCTGGTCATCGTCGATCGCAAGCCGCACGAAGTGACCACGGGGGAAGCGGCTCGCTGGGTCATCTTCTACGTCTCGTGCGCGATCGTCTTCGGCATCGGCGTGTGGGTCTTCGCCGGGCACGACCCGGGCGTCGAGTTCTTCACCGGGTACATCACGGAGTACTCGCTGAGCGTCGACAACCTGTTCATCTTCATGATCATCATGGGCTCGTTCAAGGTGCCCGCCATCCACCAGCACCGCGTGCTGCTGGTCGGCATCCTCCTCGCGCTCGCCATGCGGAGCGTGTTCATCGCCATCGGCGCCGCGCTGATCGCCCAGTTCGTCTGGGTGTTCTTCCTGTTCGGGGCCATCCTGATCTGGACGGCGATCAGCATGATCCGCAGCAAGGGCGAGGAAGAGGAGTACCACGAGAACGCCGTCACCCGGCAGGTCCGCCGGTTCGCCCCGGTGACCGACGACTACCACGGCCACAAGTACACGGTGAAGATCGACGGCAAGCGGATGATCACCCCGATGCTGCTGGTGATCGTGGCCATCGGCTCGGCCGACCTGCTGTTCGCCGTCGACTCGATCCCGGCGATCTTCGGCATCACGCAGGAGGCGTTCCTCGTCTTCACCGCCAACGCGTTCGCGCTGATGGGCCTGCGTCAGCTGTACTTCCTGCTCGGCGGCCTGGTGACCAAGCTCGTCTACCTCAGCTACGGCCTGGCGGTGATCCTCGCCTTCATCGGCGCGAAGCTGTTCCTGCACGCGCTGCACGAGTACCACGTCGTCCCGGACTGGCTGGACATCAACAACTGGGTCTCCCTCGGCGTGATCGTCGTCGTGCTCACCGTGACCACGGTGGCCAGCCTGGCGAAGGCCCGGCGCGACGAGCGCAAGGAGGTCGCCGCGTGAGTCCCCGCAAAACTCGTTCGCATCGCTAAGGAATCGGGTACGGTCGGGACGTGCGTCCTGCCGACATCGAAGACCTCGTCGTCCCCGGCCGTCCCGCCCTGCGCGGGAACCTGCTGCTCACGGCGGTGAAGAGACCGGACCTCCGAGCGAACGCCACGCACGGCGCGGTCCGGCGCGTGTCGCTCGGCGGCGGCGAGGCCGCGTGGACCCACGGTCCGCGCGATTCGGCCCCGGCGATCTCCCCGGACGGACGCTGGGTGGCGTTCCTCCGCGCGGGGGAGGGCAAGGGTGCCGGCGGCAGCCCGCAGCTGCACGTGATGCCGTCGGACGGCGGGGAAGCCCGCCGGCTGACGGCACTGCACCTCGGGGCCGGCGAACCGGTGTGGGCGCCGGATTCGCGGCGGATCGCGTTCACCGCCCGCGTACCCGAGCCCGGCCGCTACGGCACGCCGGACGCCGACGGCGAGACGCCGGAGCCGGCCGCCGAGGCCCCGCGCCACATCACGCGGATGGACTACCGGATCGACGACGTCGGCTTCCTGCGCGACCGCATGCAGCGGCTGTTCGTCGTCGACGCCGTCGCGGACCTCGAACCCGGGGAGCTCGAGCCGCTGACCGGCGACGGGTTCGACGCGGCCCACCCGGCCTGGACGCCGGACGGCACCCGCGTGGTCTTCACCGCGCCGCCGGACTGGGGAGCGGCCGAAAGCGACTTCCGCGACATCTGCGCGATTCCCGCCGAGGGCGGCGAGCCCGAGGTCGTCGTGCGCTGCGAGGGGTACTCGGAGCGGCCGGTGTTCGGCGCCGACGGCTCGCTGTTCTACTTCGGACAGTCTTTCGAGGAGCACCACGAGGCCGCGCCCACCGGCCTCTACACGGCGATGCCCGAGTTCGGCGCCGGCCCGGTGAAGGCGCGGCGGCTCACCGACGCCGAGACGGTGGACTGCGAGGCCACGGCGGGCCCGCCGGCTCCGCGCGGGGACGACGTCGTCGTGGCCGTCCGCCACCGCGGCGCGGTGGAACTGCGCGCGGTCTCCATGGACGCCGTCGATGCCCCGCTGGCCGACCTCGCGGTGGTCCACGCGGACCAGGCCGCGGTCCGGTCGTTCACGCTGGACGGCTCGGTGCTGGTGGCGGTGATCGCCACGCCGTCGACCGCGGGCGAGGTCGTGCTGCTGGGCGAGGAGGGACCGCGGGTGCTGACCGACTACGCGAAGCCGTTGCGGGACAACGGCATCCGGCCGATGATCGAGCTGGAGACCACCGCCCCGGACGGCTACCCGGTGCACGGCTGGCTGGTGCTGCCCGAGGGCGAGGGCCCGCACCCGGTACTGCGCGTGGTGCACGGCGGCCCGTTCACCCAGCAGGAGTGGGCGGTGTTCGACGAGGCGCAGGTGTACGCGTCGGCGGGTTACGCGGTGGTCGTCGGCAACCCGCGCGGGTCGGCGGGGTACGGGCAGACGCACGGCCACGCGATCACCCACGGCTTCGGCACGGTCGACGTCGACGACGTCCTGGCACTGCTCGACAAGGCGCTCGAACGCCCGGACCTGGACGCCTCCCGCGTCGGCATCATGGGCGGGTCGTACGGCGGGTTCATGACGAGCTGGCTGGCCGCCCACCACGGCGAACGGTTCAAGGCGGCGTGGAGCGAGCGCGCGGTCAACGCGTGGGACTCGATGCTCGGCAGCTCCGACATCGGTTACTTCTTCGTCGACGCCTACATCGGCTCCTCGCCGGAAGAGCAGCGTGCCCGGTCACCGCTGACGTACGCGGCGCAGGTCAAGATCCCGTTCGCGGTCGTGCACTCGGAGCAGGACTGGCGGTGCCCGCTGGAGCAGGCCGAGCGGATGTTCGTGGCCTTGCGCCGGGCGGGCGTCGCGGCGGAGCTGCTCGTGTTCCCCGGCGAAGGCCACGAGCTGAGCCGGTCGGGCCGGCCCCGGCACCGCGTCCAGCGGTTCGAAGCGGTCCTCGAGTGGTGGTCGCGGCACCTGTGATGCGGGGGCTGGTCTGCTTCGACGTCGACGGCACCCTCGTCCCCGGGACGAGTTCGTGCGCGTGGGTGGCCGCGGCGCTGGGCCATGAGGCCGAGCTCGTCGCGGCCGAAGCGGCCTACGTCGCGGGCTCGATGACCAACCAGGAGGCGTCGATCATCGACGCCCGCGGCTGGGCGGGGCACACCGAGGCGGAGGTCCTGGCCCGGCTGGCGACGTTGCCGCTGGTCGACGGGATCGCCGAGACGGTGGCGTGGTGCCGCGACCACGACCTGCGCCCGATCCTGACCACGCTCGCGTGGACGCCGGTGGGGCGCATGCTCGCCGGGCGGTTCGGGTTCGCGGCGTACTGCGGGCCGGTGCCCGAAGCTGTCGGCGGGCGCTACACCGGCGCGGTCGCCGAGCACCTGGACGAGTACGGCAAGCGGGACTTCGCACTGGCCCAGGGTTTCGCGCCGGAGCGGTGTGCCGCGGTCGGGGACAGCCGGTCGGACCTGCCGCTCTTCGCCGCCGTCGGGACGAGCATCGCCTTCAATGCGACCCCGGCCGCCCGCGTCGTCGCGACCGATGTCGTCGACGGTCCGGACCTGCGGGCGGTCATCCCGGTGCTGGCGACTCAGTTCAGCAGCGTGTAGTTCAGCTCTTCGCAGACCCGGCCCAGCGGGACGTCCAGGCCGGGGTGGTCCAGCGGCAGCAGCACGTCCGGCGCGATCGGGAGCGCGGCGCCGGCCGGCGGGTCCCACAGGCAGATCGCGGGGTCGCCGGAGTCCATCGACGAGCGGTACCAGAGGCCGTCGAAGTCGCTGAACGCGCCGCGGATCGCGCGGGCCCACGCCTGCGTCAGCTTCTTCGGCCCGCTGGACATCTCCTGCGACGCGCCCACCCGGGTCGGCCAGAGGCCGGTCAGGTCGAGCAGGCGCAGGGTGCGCGTCGGACGGACGACGACCAGCCGCGGACCGCGCGTGCGGCGGTCGACGGTCGAGCTGGTCTGGAAGACCTCGGCGACCGAGGTGCGCACGGTGAGGCCGAAGTACAGGACGCCGTTGGCGGGATCGGTGACCGGTGCGCCGCCGCGGCCGGGCGGCTGCTGGTCGAAGCGGCCGTGCGGGAGCGGGCCGGTGTAGCGGAACGAGTTCCACTGCTGGGGGTGGTTGCCGTGCGCGGTGAAGATCCGTACGAGCCTGGTCGCGGGCTGGACCGTAACCACGTCTTCGGCGCGGTTCAGCTGCCGGACCAGGACGGATCGGGCGGGCGGCAGCGGGAGCCGGGCCATGGGTCGGGGGTGGTCCGTCCTTGTCGGTGATCTTGCTCGGGAGAGTCCAGCCTAGAGCGGCGTGCCGAGCGTGGCGATGAGGCGGGCGACGTGGTCCGGGTCACCACCGGAGAGAAGCCATTGGCGTGGCGTCGCGGCCTGGTCGTTGATGACGAGATCGTCCTGCGGAGTGCTCATGAAGGCGGCGACGACGAGCGCGGGCTGGTCTTCGGGCAGCGCCTTCAGCACGACTTCCAGGCCGGGCAGCACACCCGAGCCGGCGAACTGCCACGCGGGGAGCCGCCACCCGCCGTCTTTCCAGCCGGTCAGCCGCCCTTCCTTGAGGCGGTGCCGGATCCGGCTGTCGTCGACCCCGAGCGTCTTGGCTGCTTCGTTGACGCTGAGCGCCCCTTCGGCGAGCACGGCATGGGCGGCGACGGTGCGCGCCCTGAAGTCGGGTTCGTCCTCCCGCCTCGGCGAGAGGTCCAGGCCGACGTCGGTCAGCGCGGCGCGCTGGTCGGCCGAGAAGTAGTGCGAGGGATCCGGATTCGGTGGGGACAGTCTGCGCGCGGCGTCTTCGACGAGAGTGAGGAACTCATTCGCGTCGACCTTCAGGCCCGCCTTGGCGAGGATGTTCTCCAGCGCTACAGACATGTGGCTCAGGTTAACCCGAAACAGCGCGGATGTGCGGGTTCGTGCGCTTTCTTGCCCTGTCTGTGCGTGAATTCACCAGAGATCGACACTCAGGGCACATCATTCAACACGTTGAGTAGTCAACTTCCGGTCAGTTTCCCTGGATCGGCGGCGGTTGTCCAGCCCCGGTTCGGCTTGACACTGGTTGCCCGTGGATCTACGTTCCGAATGAGTAAACGATTTCCGCTCCGTGCTCACAGGACCCGGCGTTCCGGCGCCGGCCGTGGGGGACACAGGGGGTGGGGCGTGCCTGGGGGGCCCGGCACGAGCCGGCCCCTCAGGCACGTCGCTCGGTCCCCGGCCTTCCGGCACGTGCGCCGACTCTCTCGGCACGCCGGCCGATTCCCGTTCGTTGACGCTTGCCAAGCCGAGCAGGGCCCGAGCGCCCCAAGGCGGCCTTCGGTGCGTCAGACGCACCGAAGGCCGCCTTGGGTGCGTCTGACGCAACCAAGGCCACCTTGGGGCGCTTGGGGCGGGGCGGGTGCTCCTCCGGCGTCAGCGGCGGGAGCTCTTCCGCACGATCAGGCGGGCTTCGAGCGTCGTCGTCGTTGCGTCGCGGGTGCTGTCCGAAATGCGGGCCAGCAGGAGCTGTGCGGCCACCCTGCCGACTTCGTACGCCGGTTGGGCGACCACCGTCAGGGGCGGGTCGATCAGCGTCGTCCAAGGTGCGTCGTCGAACGACACGATGCCCACGTCGCGGCCCGGGCGCAGGCCGCGGGCCGACAGGGCCTCCAGCACCCCGATCGCCATCGTGCTGTTCGCGACCAGGAGCGCGTCCGGCGGGGAGGGTTCGTCCAGCAGTTCCAGTGCGGCCAGCCGGGCGCCCTGGGCGCGGTATTCCGCCCGCCGGAACAGGACGTTCTCTTCGCCGACGACGTCCGCGTACCCCGCCAGGCGGTCTTCGGCCGTGCGGACCCCCGGGGGTCCGGTCAGGCAGCCGACGCGCCGGTACCCGCCGGCGAGCAGGTGCCGGGTGGCTTCGGCGGCCGCGTGGCGGGTGTCGACCAGAACCTGGTCGCCCTCCGCCGCCTGCAGTGGCCGGTCCACCGCCACCAGCGGCGTGCCCTGGCGGTGGAGGCCCTCGACGTTCGTCGACCGGCCGGTGGGCGACAGCACCACGCCGGCGACGCGCTCCTGCAGCG
The DNA here is from genome assembly GCF_046548995.1 of Amycolatopsis sp. lyj-109. Taxonomy (NCBI): domain Bacteria; kingdom Bacillati; phylum Actinomycetota; class Actinomycetes; order Pseudonocardiales; family Pseudonocardiaceae; genus Amycolatopsis; species Amycolatopsis sp. lyj-109. The sequence goes on along the minus strand of NZ_JAJPWR010000058.1, from coordinate 962 downwards.
CGACCTCGATGTAGCGCCGCTCCTTGTCCTCGTTCTCGTCGGAGTTGCACAGCACGACCGAGTACCCGGACCGCTGCGCGAGATCCTCGACGCCCCGCGCGATGGCGGTGAAGAACGGGTTCTCGACATCGGAGATGATCAGCGCGAGCACGGCGGTCTCCTGACGGCGGAGGTTCCGGGCCAACCCGTTCGGGTGGTAGCCCAGCTCGGCGGCGGCCTCCTGGACCCGCGCGGCCAGCGCGGGGTCCACAGTGGACTTGCCGTTGAGCGCGCGCGACACGGTCGCCGTGGAGACGCCGGCTCTCGCCGCGACGTCGCTGATGGTGGCCACACGCCCTCCCTGATCACTCGTCGAGGGGGAGGATAGCGCTCTTGGTAGTCGTTTACCGTCCGCTTACCTTTTTGGGTGAACAGCCACTTCCGGTTGACCGCAGGGGTTACGCCGAACGGAGTCGATCACGCACCGCAACGTCCACAGTGGAGAGTGCGCGGAAGAAGTGGCGCGGCGTGAGGCCGGTCAGCGCCCGGCAGTCCCGGCCGAGGTGCGCTTGATCGGCATACCCCGCGGCGGCGGCCAGCGCGGCCGGCCCGCCGACGCGCGGAGCCAGCGCGACGGCCCGCTGGAACCGGCTGACCCGGAGGTAGGTGGCCGGCCCGTACCCGACGGCGTGGACGAACCGGCGCCGCGGCCGCCGCTCGCTCACGGCGCCGGACAAGACGGGGTCCTCGACCTGCGCGACCACGAGTTCCGCCGGGTTTGCGCCAGTTTCCTGCGTCCGAGGTTCGTTGACAGCGGCTCGGGTCAAGCGCCCCAAGGCGGCCTTGGTTGCGTCTCACGCACCCAAGGCGGGGTGGATTCATGTGGTTGTTGCAACATGCTCTACATCGGACAGTAGCATGTTGATCTTTTCCTGCGGGGTAAGCCAGTTCAGAGTCTTGCGGGGACGGTCGTTGAGCCGGGC
>NZ_JAJPWR010000057.1:0-12869 GCF_046548995.1 Amycolatopsis sp. lyj-109 | reverse complement strand
CCCGGCTCAACGACCGTCCCCGCAAGACTCTGAACTGGCTTACCCCGCAGGAAAAGATCAACATGCTACTGTCCGATGTAGAGCATGTTGCAACAACCACATGAATCCACCCCGCCTTGGGTGCGTCAGACGCACCGAAGGCCACCTTGGGGCGCTTGGTTCTCAGGGCGTGAGCACGAGCCTGCCGCGCAGCCCGCCCGCGGCCAGCCGTTCGTGCGCGGCCGCCGCCTCGGTCAGCGGCAGGACCCCGGCCACGCGCAGCGGGAGCGTCCCGTTCTCCGCCAGGCGGGCCAGTTCGGCCAGGCGCTCGCCGTCCGCGCGGATCCACACGCCGCGGACCCGGATCCCGCGCAACGGCAGGGGCGCCGCTCCCGCCGCGAACGCCACGAACTCGCCGCCGCCCCGGACCGCGTCGAGGGCGTCCAGGCCGAGGAGCGCGGTGTCGAGTGCGGCGTCCACCCCGCCCGGGACCACCGCGCGGACCCGGGCGGCCAGTGACGGCCCGCGCGGCACGAACTCGGCGGCGCCGAACGCCCGGACCTGCGCTTCGTCGGCTTCGGACGCCACGGCGACGACCCGCAGCTTCCGCGCGTGCGCCAGCGCGACGGCGTACCCGCCGACGGCCCCGGCCGCCCCGGTCACCAGGACTGTTCCGGTGGTTTCGACGAGGTCGAGCGCCTGGGCGGCAGTCAGCGCGTTGAGCGGCAGGGTCGCGGCCTCGGCGGGGGAGACGCCGGCGGGCGCGGGCGCCACGGCGGAAGCGTCCAGGACGATGTGGTCGGCGTAGGCGCCGAGCGGGGTGGCGATCCGATCGCGCAGGCCGATCACCGCGTCGCCCACCCGGAACCCGGAGTCCCCGGCGTCGTCGATCTCGCCCGCGACGTCCCACCCCAGCCCGAGTACCTCCCGCGGCGGGATCACCCCCGCGGCACTCAGCGCACCGCTGCGGGTCGCCAGGTCCACCGGGTTCACCGCGGCCGCCGTCACGCGGATCCGGACCTGCCCCGGACCCGGTTCCGGCAGCGGCACCGAAACCACCTCCAGCTCGCCGAACCGCCGGACCACCACCGCACGCATCTTCGTCTCCTTCCGGGAAGCACCTTCCCCGCGAACATATGGGGAGCTACTCTCCATCGGGAAGTACGCACCTGCAGGTGCCCACGGTACGAGGAGGTTCGCCCGGTGCCCACGCGCACGGCGGAACAGCGGCGGCAGGCCGAAAAAGCCGCCTACGACGCCTACCTGGCGGCGTGTCCCACCCGGAAGCTGCTGGACGAGATCGCCGGCAAGTGGGTCAGCCTCGTCCTGGTCGCTCTCGGTGACGGGCCGCAGCGCTACAGCGACCTTTCGCGGCGCATCGCCGGGGTGAGCCAGAAGATGCTCACCCAGACCCTGCGGGTGCTCGAACGGGATGGTCTCGTCCGCCGCGAGGTCACCCCGGCGGTGCCCGTCCGCGTCGACTATTCCCTTACGCCACTGGGGGAATCGCTGCGCGCGCTGATGGCCGGGTTCAAGGAGTGGGCCGAGGCGAACTTCGAAGCCGTCGACGCCGCGCGGGGCGATTACGACGCGCGTACCCCGGACCTCACGATCGGGCCGGGCGGCGCGGGCTAGGCTCTACCGGGTGTCCACCGCACGCGCCGAACGGCTGGTCAATCTGGTGCTGGCCCTGTTGTCCACCCGGCAGTACCTCACTGCCGAGAAGATCCGCGGCATCGTGCCCGGATACGGCGACGCGGCCAGCGACGAGGCCTACTTCCGGATGTTCGAACGGGACAAGACCGAACTGCGCGAGCTCGGCATCCCCCTGGAAACCGGCCGCAACTCCGCGTTCGACGCGATCGAGGGCTACCGCATCGCCCGCCGCGACTACGAACTCGGCGAGATCGATCTCGCCCCCGACGAAGCCGCCGCCGTCGCGCTGGCGTCCCGGCTGTGGGACTCCCCGGAGCTGACCGGCCAGGCGCAGGGCGCGCTCGTGAAGCTGCGCGCCGCCGGCCTGGAGGTCGACGACCAGGCACCGACCGTGGTCGAGCCGCGCGTGCGGGCCGAACCCGCGTTCGGGCCGCTGCTGGCCGCGGTCCAGAACGGCCAGGCCGTGCGCTTCGAGTACCGGCGCAGCGGATCCCCGGAGCGGATCATGCGCACCCTCGAACCGTGGGGCGTGGTGTCGTGGCGGGCCCGCTGGTACGTCGTCGGGCACGACCGCGACCGCGGTGCCACCCGCTGTTTCCGGCTCTCCCGCGTCACCGGGCAGGTCGGCCCGGTCGGCAAGCCCGGCGAGGTCCGGCGGCCCGAGGGCGTCAACCTGCTCAAGCTCGTCACGGCCACCGGGGACAGCGAACCGTCGCCGGTCACCACCGCCCGGGTGTGGGTCGCCGACGGCCGCGCGGCCGGAGTCCGGCGCCGCGGCACCGTGGTCGGGCGCGGCACCGTCGACGGCGAAGAAGGCGACCTCGTGGAGATCGGCCTGCTCTACCCCGAATCGGCCGCCGACTGGATCAGCGCGCAGGGCCCCGACGTCGTCGTGCTCGAACCCGACGTGCTGGCCAAGAGCGTGCAGGACCGGCTGGAAGCCGTCGTCGCCCGGCAGGTGGGCGCACGGTGAGCGGGTCCACCGACCGGATGCCGAGGCTGCTCGCCCTGGTGCCGTACCTGCTCGCGCGCCCGGGCATCCGCATCGACGAGGCCGCGCAGGACTTCGACGTCACGCCGAAGCAGCTGCGCAAGGACCTCGAGCTGCTGTGGATGTGCGGGCTGCCCGGCTACGGCCCCGGCGACCTGATCGACCTGTCCTTCGAGGGTGACACGATCGTCGTCACCCACGACGCCGGGATGAGCCGCCCGCTGCGGCTGACCGGCGGCGAAGCGACCGCGCTGCTGGTGGCGCTGCGGGCGCTGGCCGAGACACCGGGCGTGGTCGACGGCGACGCCGTCCGCCGCTCCATCGCCAAGATCGAGTCCGCCGCCGGGCAGGCCCAGCCGGCCGGCGTGGTCGTCGGCGGGGGAGTGCGCGAGGGCAAGAAGACCGCGCGGACCCGGGAGGAGGTCGCCCGGGCGCTGCGGGACGGGCGCGCGCTGCGGATCCGCTACTACACCGCCTCGAAGGACCAGATCACCGAGCGCACGGTCGACCCGATGCGGCTGCTGATCGTCCAGGCCGTCGGCTACCTCGAGGCCTGGTGCCGGCGCGCCGAAAGCGTCCGGCTGTTCCGCCTCGACCGGATCGACGAGCTGACCGTCCTCGGCGAGCCGTCGCGGCCGCCGGCGCACGCCCACCCCACCGACATCTCCGACGGCGTCTTCCGCGAGCGTCCCGACCAGCGGGAGGCGGTCCTGGTCCTCGACCCGGACGCACGCTGGGTAGCCGAGTACTACCCGTGCGAGGAGCTCGACGAACTCGACGGTGGCCGGCTGCGGATCCGGATGCGCTACGCCGACCAGTCGTGGATGGTGCGCCTGGTGCTGGGGCTGGGCGGGGAAGCGCTGGTGGAGAGCCCGGCGGACCTCGCGTCCGATGTCGGCCGCCGGGCCGCCGACGCCGTGGCCCGAGCCCGTCACCTTCCGTCAACCTGCGACCACTAGGCTGACGGCGTGCCGTACCTGCCCACCGCTGTGCTCATCGCGATCGGCCTCGCCGTCCTCGTGGTCCTGCTGGTGCGGACCGTCAAGGTCTTGCGTGCTTTCCGGCAGACCGCAAGCATGGTGGCTACGAACACCCAGGACCGGGCGGGGCTCGTCCGCGCCCGGTCGGCTGCGCTGCGCGTCGCGTTCGCGCAACGCCGCCACAAACCGGAAAACCAGTAACATCCCTACCAGACGCAGATAGGAGGCCACCATGCTGAACGGATTGCAGCCGTGGCATTTGATCATCTTGGTGCTCGTCGTCGTGCTGCTGTTCGGGGCCAAGAGGCTTCCCGACGCGGCCCGGTCCATCGGCAAGTCCATGAAGATCTTCAAGGCCGAGACCAAGGACCTCACCGGCGACAAGGCCGCGGCGCACGAAGACGCCGAGCCCGCCGAGACGAAGCAGATCCCGGCCACGCCCGCCGCGCCCGCTTCGACCGACCAGCAGGTCGCCGACCTGCAGCGGCAGCTCGACGAGCTGAAGAAGCAGCAGGCGGCCGAGCAGCCGCAGAAGAACGTCAGCTGAGCGGCTCCGGCCACACCTGGTCCCCGGTCCACGGAGCGCGCCGAACCCGGCGCGCTCCGGCGGACTCCGACGAGAACGGAACAACCCGTGGCGGAATCCGCCTCCGGAAACGGTGACAGCCGCCGGTCGAAGCGGCACAAGCGCAGCCGTCGGGCCAATCCCGACGGCACGATGACGCTCATCGAGCACATCTACGAGTTCCGCCGCCGCCTCGGCTTCGCGATGCTCGCGGTGGTGATCGGCGGGATCTTCGGGTTCATCTGGTTCGGCACCAAGCTCGGCCCGATCCCGTCGCTGGGCGACCTCGTCAAGGACCCGTACTGCGCCATCCCGCCGGCCCGGCGGCTCGACAGCGCCGAAGGGTGCCGGCTGCTGCAGACCGTGCCGTTCGAGGCCTTCATGACGCAGCTGAAGGTCGGCATCGCGGCCGGGGCCGTGCTGCTCTCGCCGGCCTGGCTGTACCAGATCTGGGCGTTCATCGCGCCCGGCCTGTACAGCAAGGAACGCAAGTACGCGATGACGTTCGTCGCGTTCGCGTCGGTGCTGTTCGCCTCCGGCGCCGTGCTCGCCTACATCCTCTTCCCGCACGCCCTGCAACTGCTCATGGGCTTCGGGCAGGACGCGTTCGTCACCGCCCTCACCGCGGACAAGTACATCTCGTTCCTGCTGTCGCTGCTGATCATCTTCGGGATCAGCTTCGAGCTCCCGCTGCTGGTGGTGATGCTCAACCGCGTCGGCGTCGTCAAGTACGTGCAGCTGAAGAAGTGGCGGCGCGGCATCGTGTTCGCGCTGTTCGTCTTCGCGGCCTTCGCCACCCCGGGCTCCGACCCGTTCTCCATGCTCGGCCTCGCCGGCGCGCTCACCGTGCTGTTCGAGATCGCCGTGCAGATGGCCCGCTTCCACGACCGCAAGCTGGAGAAGGCGCGCGGGGACGAGGGCTGGGACAAGCTCGCCGACGACGAAGCCGCCCCGTTCGACTACACGCCGAGCACCGTCGACGACGAGCCGTCCGCCCCGACCGCGTCCGGCGGCCGCTCGAGCACCGACGACGTCACCTAGTGGGGATCCACGCCGCGCTCGCCGTGCACCCGGCGTCGGGGCACGGCGCGGCCGCCCGGATCGCCGACACCGTCGCCGGGCGGCTGCGCACGGCGGTCGACCGGCTCGACGTGCTGGTCGCCCACACGGTCGAGGAGTCCCGCGCGCTGATGCGGTCCTCCCACGCCGCCGGGCTCGACGCCCTGATCGTGCTCGGCGGGGACGGTGCCGCCCACCAGGGTGTCCAGTTCTGCGCGAACAACGACGTCGCGCTCGGCCTGGTCCCGGCGGGCACCGGCAACGACTTCGCCCGCGCCCTCGGCATCCCCGGCGAGCCGCTCCCCGCGGTCGACGCGCTGGTGGCGGCCCTGCGCTCGGGCGCCCGCCGCCGGATCGACCTCGGCCGCGCGGGCGACACCTGGTTCGCGACGGTCCTGTGCGCGGGGTTCGACGCGAGTGTCAACGAACGCGCCAACCGGATGCGCTGGCCGTCCGGGCCGCGCCGCTACGACGTCGCGATCCTCGCCGAACTGGCGGCGTTCCGCTCCCGCCCGGTGGTCGTCGACACCGGCGCCGGCCGCCTCGAACTCGACGCGACCCTGGTGGCGATCGGCAACACCCGCTTCTACGGCGGCGGCGTCCCGATCTGCCCCACGGCCGACCCCGAGGACGGCGTCTTCGACGTCACGATCATCGGCCACGCCACCCGCCGCGGCCTGATCCGCATGCTCCCGGGCCTGCGCACGGGCAAGCACGTGACCCACCCGGCGGTCCGCACGCTGCGCGCCCGCTCGGTGACCCTGGCCGGCAACACCTGGCCCGCCTACGCCGACGGGGAACCGCAGGGCACGGTCCCGGTGACCGCCCATTGCGTGCCGGGCGCGCTCACCGTGCTGGCCTGACGAGGGCACTTTCACGTGAAAGTGCCCTTCTAGTGCTACAGGGACAGTTCTTCGGTCGGCGTGGCCGTGGTGGCTGGTCTGCCGGGACAGGAACGGCCAACTCACCGCTCGCAGCGGCCAACTCACGCACCGGAACGGCCAACTCGCCGGGCACGCGGGTGAGTTGGCCGTTGCGGACTCCCGAGGGAAGGGGTCGAGCGCGCGGGCGACCGCGGTCACCGACACGCCGCTGACCTGGCTGCTCGTGACGACGACGCCGTCACCGGACGGCGCCGCGGTCCTTTCGAGTGTATAACGACATATACCGCGGGTCGATGTACGCAACGTGCGGGCTGTCGGTCGGGTGTGAAACCCTGACGAGGTGGCCAGTAGCCCTTCTTCGTCCCCGGCCGAGGCCTATGCGGCCTCCGCTCGCCGCGGGAAGTACCCCCAGCTGACGCGCTTCGCCGCGGAGGCGTCCTTCGAGTTCGACCAGTTCCAGATCCGCGGGTGCGAGGCCCTCGAAGACGGCCACGGCGTCCTGGTCTGCGCGCCCACCGGGGCCGGCAAGACCGTGGTCGGCGAGTTCGCCGTGCACCTGGCGCTCGCCGAGGGCCGCAAGTGCTTCTACACGACGCCCATCAAGGCGCTGTCGAACCAGAAGTACGCCGACCTCGTGGCCCGCCACGGCGCCGACGCCGTCGGCCTGCTGACCGGGGACACCTCGATCAACGGCAACGCGCAGGTGGTCGTGATGACCACCGAGGTGCTGCGCAACATGCTCTACGCGGGCTCGTCGACGATCACCGATCTCGGGTACGTCGTGATGGACGAGGTCCACTACCTCGCCGACCGGTTCCGGGGCGCGGTGTGGGAAGAGGTGATCCTGCACCTGCCCGAGCACGTCCGCGTGGTGGGGCTGTCGGCGACGGTCAGCAACGCCGAGGAGTTCGGCGAGTGGCTGGTGGAGGTCCGGGGCGACACGACGGTCGTCGTCGACGAGCACCGGCCGGTGCCGCTCTGGCAGCACATGCTGGTCGGGAACCGGCTGCTGGACCTGTTCGCCGGGGAGGACGTGCACGCGCCGGGCGCCGAGCTGCGGATCAACCCGACCCTGCTGCGCCGGACGGAGGAGATCGGCCGTCAGTACGCGCCGGCGGGGTTCCGGGGGACGCGGGGCCGGCGGGGTGCGCCGCCGCGGATGCCGCGGTTCCGGCCGCCGTCGCGGGTCGACGTCGTCGAGCAGCTGGACCGGGCCGGGTTGCTGCCGGCCATCGTGTTCATCTTCTCCCGCGCCGGGTGTGACGCCGCGGTGGCGCAGTGCGTCCGGTCGGGGTTGCGGCTGAACGGGCCGGACGAGGTCGAGGAGATCCGGCGGGTCATCGAGGAACGCACGGCGGATCTGCCCGAGGGCGATCTGGGCGTGCTGGGTTACTGGGAGTGGCGGGAGGCGCTGGAGCGCGGGATCGCCGGGCACCACGCGGGGTTGCTGCCGGCGTTCAAGGAGACCGTCGAGGAGCTGTTCGTCCGCGGGCTGGTGAAGGCCGTGTTCGCCACGGAGACCCTGGCGCTGGGGATCAACATGCCGGCCCGCACGGTCGTGCTCGAGCGGCTGGTGAAGTACAACGGCGAGGCGCACGTCGATCTGACGCCGGGGGAGTACACGCAGCTCACCGGCCGGGCCGGGCGGCGCGGCATCGACGTGGAGGGACACGCCGTCGTGGCGTGGCAGCCGGGGGTGGATCCGAAGCAGGTGGCCGGGCTGGCCTCGACGCGGACCTATCCGCTGCGGTCGTCGTTCCGGCCGGGCTACAACATGGCGGTCAACCTGGTGGCGCAGGTCGGCGCGGTCGAGGCGCGTGAGCTGCTGGAGCAGTCGTTCGCGCAGTTCCAGGCCGACCGGTCGGTGGTGGGGACCGCGCGCCGGATCGAGCGGAACAAAGAGGCGCTGAAGGGCTACACGGCCGCGGTGACCGGCGATTTCGAGGAGATGCTGGAGTACGTCGAGCTGCGGGCGAAGATTTCGGCGCGGGAGAAGGCCTTGTCGCGGCAGAACACGGCCGTGCGGCGGGCCGGGACCGCCGAGTCGCTGGAGAAGCTGCGCAAGGGTGACGTCATCGCGGTGCCGGCGGGGCGGCGGGCGGGGCTGGCCGTGGTGGTCGATCCGGGGCTGGATCCGATCCGGGAGCCGCGGCCGGTGGTGGTGACCGAGGACCGGTGGTCGGGTCCGTTGTCGGTGGCGGACTTCCCGGCGCCGGCGGAGGTGCTGGGCCGGATCAAGCTGCCCAAGCACGTGGAGCTGCGGTCGCCGCGGACGCGCCGGGACATCGCTGCGACGCTGCGCAACGCCGGGATTTCGCTGCCGGGCCGGCAGAAGCGGCGGTCGGGGGCGAACGAGGACGGTGAGCTGGCGGCGTTGCAGCGGGCGTTGCGGGCGCATCCGGGTCACGGGCTGGCCGAGCGCGAGGCGAATCTGCGCTGGGTGGAGCGGTACCAACGGCTCGCCGCGGAGACGCAGCAGCTGGAGCGGAAGGTCGCGGCGACGACGCACTCGCTGGCGCGGGCGTTCGATCGGATCCTGGCTTTGCTGGGTGAGCGTAACTACTTGACAGTGGCGCGAAGCGCCTCCGTTGAGGGTGGCGGCGGGGGCATGGATGGACTGGGGCCGGAGTCGGCCGGGGACGGCGAGGACCGCGTCACCGAGCACGGCCGGCGGCTGACGCGGCTCTACAGCGAGTCCGACCTGCTGGCCGCCGAATGCATCCGGCACGGCGTGTGGCGCAAGCTCAACCCGGCCGAACTGGCCGCGGTCGTCTCGACGCTGGTGTTCGAAGCGCGCCGGGACACCGCGGGCGAGCCTCGGTTGCCGGGTGGGGCGGTGCCCGAGGCGTGGCAGGAGACGGCGCGGCTGTGGGTGGAGCTGACCGAGGACGAGCGGCGGCACCGGCTCGACCGGACCCGGGAGCCCGACGCCGGGTTCGCGTGGCCGGTTTATCGGTGGGCTCGCGGTGAATCCCTGGAGAAGGTCCTGACCGCGGCCGAGGCCAACGGCCAGGAGATTTCCGCCGGTGATTTCGTGCGCTGGTCGCGGCAGGTGATCGACCTGCTCGACCAGATCCGGGACGTGCTGGGGAAGGCGGATCCGGTGGGTGCGGCGGCAGCGGAGGCGGTGAAGGCACTCAGGCGTGGGGTCGTGGCCGCGGGAGCGGCGTGAACTTCGTGTTAGGCCTGCTCCAAGCGGCGCAAGCAGTGAGCGTGGGACCGTGTGCTCGGCTCCGACCTGTGGTTGGATCGCGTTCGACACCGTGTGCGCGGCTTGCCGGTGTTTCGGGGTGGACAGCGAGATGAGTGAAGCAGGCGGAGGCAGACGATGAGCACGCCGTATGGCGGCAACGACCCACAGCAGCCCCAGTACGGGCAGCAGCCGGGCGGCGCGTACCCGCCGAGCGGCTCGCAGGAGCAGCCGCAGTGGGGTCAACCGCAGCAGCCTTCCTACGACCCGAACCAGCAGCAGCAGTGGGGCCAGCCGCAGCAGCCCCAGCAACCGCAGCAGTGGGGGCAGCAGCCGGGCGGGTACGCCCCACAGCAGCCGCAGTGGGGCCAGCAGCCGCCGCCCTACGGCCAGCAGCCCGGCGGCGGGTATCCGCAGAGCGGGCCGCAGGCGCAGCCGCAGTACGGGCAGCCCGGTGGGGCGTACCCGCAGAGCGGGCCCCAGGCGCAGCCGCAGTACGGGCAGCAGCCGGGTGGCCAGTACGACTACACCCAGCAGTTCCCGGGCACAGCGGCGCCGGAGGGTGAGCAGGCGCCGAAGTCGAAGAAGGGCCTGCTGATCGGCGTGGTCGCGGCGATCGTGGTCCTCGCCGTGGTCCTGGTGCTCGGGTTCGTCGCGCCCGGGTTCTTCAAGACACAGGTCTTCAACAACACCCAGATGCAGACCGACGTGCAGAAGCTGCTGACCGAGACCTACAAGATCGACGGCGTCACCGCCGTCACCTGCCCGGCCGAGCAGAAGGTGGCGGACGGGGCGAAGTTCGAGTGCACCGCCACCATCGCCGGGAAGCCGCAGCAGGTGCCGATCACGGTGAAGGGTGACGGCGGCAACTACGAGGTTTCGCCGCCCGTCGCGAAGTAGCGTGACCCGAGGTCCGGCCGCCGGTTTTCCGGTGGCCGGGCTTCGTCGTTTCCGGAGATGATCCGGGTATGAGCGACTTCGAGATCCGGACGCTGGACACCGCGGAGCACCGGGCGGCGAGCAACCTGTTCCGGGAGACCGTGCACTTCCCGCCGTCCGATGACGCCGAATGGGTGTACGCGGCGCGGTACTACCAGCCCGGGGGCACGGTCGGGGCGTTCGACCCGGAGCTGATCGGCACGGCCCGTTCGTTCGACGCGGAGCTGACGGTGCCCGGTGGGGCGCGGCTGCCGATGGCGGGTGTCACTTCGGTGGGGGTGCGGGCCGACCGGACTCGTCGTGGGGTGCTGCGGGCGATGATGACGGCGCAGCTGGAGGACTTCGCCGCGCGCGGGGTGGTGTTCGCGAACCTGCTGGCCTCGGAAGCGGGGATCTACGGCCGGTTCGGCTACGGCCTGGCCACGCGGTACCGCGGCTACAGCGTCGACCGGCACCGGGCGCGGCTGCGCGCGGACGCCCCGGTGGGCGGGGAGCTGGAGCTGCTGGACCTCGACCGGGCTTTCGAGGTCTGTCCCGGTGTGTACGACGGTCTCGAGCGCCGGCCGGGGATGATGTCCCGGCCGGAGGTGCTGTGGCGGTTGTACGAGATGCAGCTGCGGCGGCACACCACGCCGGCGAAGGCGGTCGTGCACCACGGTCCCGGCGGGCCGGACGGGTTCGCGTTCTACTACGTCGAGGGCCCGATCGCTCACCCGGGGATCAAGACCCTGCAGGTGGCAGACCTGTTCGCCGGTTCCCCGACGGCGTTCGCGGGGTTGTGGCGGTTCCTGCTCGGCCTGGACCTGGTGGACCGGATCGCCGCCGAGTCGCGGCCGCTCGACGATCCGATCGAGCTGCTGCTGGCCGACCACCGGTGCGGGAGTGTCGACCGGATCGGGGACGAGCACTGGATCCGGCTCGTCGACGTCCCGGCCGCCTTGGCCGGCCGGGCGTACGGCCCCGCCGACCCGGTGGTCGTCGAGGTCACCGACCCGCTGCTGCCCGGCAACAGCGGCCGGTACCTCGTCACCCCCGATGGTGCCGGGCGCACGGACCGGCCGGCCGGGCTCCGGCTGGACGTCACCACCCTGGCGATGGTCTACCTCGGCACCTGGCGGCCTTCGGCGCTGGCGGCGGCGGGCCGGATCGAGGTTCGCGACCCGGCCGCTCCCGAAGCCGCGGACCTGCTCTTCGGCACCCGCCTGGCGGCTTGGAGCGGCAGCCACTTCTGAGCCGGCGGGAAAACCGCGTGCCGAGTGCGGTCGCGGGCGGCAGGATCGGGAGGATGACCGACTTCGACGTCCGCCCGATCACCGAAGAAGAGCGGCGCAGCACGTTCGACCTGCTGCGCCGCGCGCTGCACAGCCTGCCTGTCACCGACGACCTCTGGGCCCGGATCGGGGAGTCCTGGCCCGCTGCGCACAAGTTCGGCGCGTTCGAGGGCGGGAACCCGATCGGCATCGTCAGCTCCTACGACACCGAGATCGCCGTCCCGGGCGGGCGGACGCTGCCGGTCGCCGCGGTGGAGGGCGTCGGCGTGCGCGCCGACCGGACCCGCCGCGGGGTGCTCAGCGCGATGATGGCGGCCCAGCTGGCCGGCTTCGCCGCGCGGGGGCTGCCGCTCGCGGTCCTGCACGCCAGCGAACCCACCATCTACGGGCGGTTCGGCTACGGCTCGGCCGCGCTCGGCAAGACCCTGCGGGTGGAGCGGCCGGCGGCCCGGCTGCACGAGCGCGTCGCGACTGGGGGAGACGTCCGGCTGCTCACGCCCGAGGAGGCGGTGCGGGAGATTCCCGGGCTGTACCGGCGGATCGGGCTGCACCGGCCGGGCATGATCGGGCGGCCGGAGCAGTGGTGGACGATCTCGCACGACCGGCAGGTGGGCCCCGACGGCGGCCGCCTCGTCGCTGTCCACAGTGGACCGGACGGCGACGACGGCTTCGTCGTGTACGCCGCGATCGACCGCCGGTCGTTCGATTCACCCGACCAGGGCGCCGCGCTGGACGTCCACGATCTGCACGCCACCGGCCCGGCCGCGCGGGCCGCGCTTTGGCGGTACCTGCTGTCGGTGGACCTGGTTTCGGAGGTGTACGCCCGGCACCGCCCGGTCGACGAGCCCCTCGCGCTGATGCTGACCGACCACCGGCACGCGGCCACCCTCGCCGTCGAGGACGACCTGTGGCTGCGGCCGGTCGACGTCGCGGCCGCGCTCGCCGCCCGCACCTACCGCGCGGCCGCCCCGGTGGTGCTCGCGGTGACCGACCGCCTCCTGCCGGCCAACACCGGGCACTACGAGATCGGCCCGGACGGCGTCCGCCGTACCGGTGCGGCCGCGGACCTGGCCCTCGACGTCGACACCCTCGGCATGCTCTACCTCGGGCACTGGGCCGCGACGACACTGGCCGCGGCCGGCCGCGTCGACGTCTGCGACGCGGCGGCGCTCGGGCGGGCCGACGAACTGTTCACCACGACCGCCGCGCCGTGGTGCGGCACGCACTTCTAGTACTGCAGGGCGAGATCTTTGTTCGGTGCGGCCGAAGACAGCCTGCCAGGACAATCCTGGACGCCGGCCTGCCGGTCTGCCGCAGCTGGTCGTGAGTGGTAATTCGGGTTAGAACCCGAATTA
>NZ_JAJPWR010000056.1:0-13508 GCF_046548995.1 Amycolatopsis sp. lyj-109 | reverse complement strand
TCACCGGCCAGCACGTCACCCTCCAACCCCACGCCGCCTAACCCCTTCACCCCGGGCCCCGGCTCCGCTGCGCTACGCCGGGGGCGCTACCGCGCGCCCACAGTCACCTCGATTTACGAGCCAGGACACGGCCGGCCGGGAGAATCCGCCGTCTGCGATAGCTGCCTGATACCTCTGACTCGGAGGTACGATCCGGGGCGTCCTTCCCCGGCCGAAAGGGCAGCCTGTGGTCGCGTCGCCGAGGGTCGAAGACCGGGTCCGGGACCTGCATCGGCGTGCGGTCGCGGCGACGAACAACGGCCAGCCGGTGGTCGGCAGCCGCCTGATCCGCTCCGCCGCGCGGCTGCTCGGCCTGCCCGCCACGGAACCCCCGAAAGGGTGGCCCGCCTGGCCCGACCTCGCGACGCGCGTGCTCGGCACCTACGCGGCCGTCGAAACGGCGTTGGGCAACAGCGCCCGGGGGCTCGCCCTGCTCGACGCGGCCGACGCACTCGTGTCGGACGCCGGGCGCGGGATCCTGCGCCAGCAACGGGGTCTCGTGCTCATCCTGATCGGCCGGATGGACGAAGCACTGGTGTGCTTCGACGAGGCCGTCCCGCTGCTGCGGCAGGCCGGCGAGTTCGTCGTGCTCGCCAGGACGCTGCTCAACCGCGCGATGCTGCACCAGTACGCCGGGCGCGTCCGGCTCGCGCTCGCCGATCTCGACCAGTGCGAGCAGATCGGGGCGAGCCACCCCGAAGAAGACGGCCTGGCCAGGATCTTCGCCAAAGCCGCGCACGGCCGCGGCCAGGCGCGGGTGCTCACCGGCGACATCCCGGGTGCCCTGCGCGACTTCGACGCGGCCAGCGGCTTCTACGCCGAGGAGAGCGTCGGGATGCTGCCGGTGCTGGCCGTCGACAAGGCGCGGGCGCTGCTGGCCGCCGGGCTGCCGCACGAAGCCGCCGCCGAACTGGACGCGGCGCTCGAGCAGTTCCCGCGGCTGCGGATGAACCAGGAACACGCCGAGGCCGAGCTGACCAGGGCGCTGGCCGCGCTGGCGAGCGGCGATCCGGCCGCCGCGCGCAGCTGGGCCGGGCGGGCCGAACGCCGGTTTCGCCGTCGGGGCAACGAAACCTGGGCGGCGGTGGCGCAGCTGACCGTGCTGCGCGCGGACTTCGCGGCCGGGCGGCGGATCTCCCGCGTCGGCGCGGAGGCGACCGCGCTGGCCGACCGGCTCACCGCGCTGGGCCTGCGCAACGACGCGGAAATCGCGGGCCTGCTGGCGGCCCGGGCCCGGATCGCGCTCGGCGACCTCGACGGCGCCCGCGCCGGCATCGCCCCGCGCGACCGCCGCACCGCGCCGCTGGAAAACCGCCTGGTCCGGCGGCTCGCGCTGGCCGAACTCGGCGCCGCGACCGGCCACCGGCGCGTCACCTTCGCGAACGCGCGGGCCGGGCTGACCCAGCTGCAGCGGCACCGCAGCCGGTTCGGCAGCGTCGACCTGCAGACCGGGACGACGTCGCTGGGCAAGGAACTGGCCGACGCCGGGCTCGCGGCCGCGCTCGCCCAGCGCTCGCCGGGCGTGGTGTTCCGCTGGCTCGACCGCTCGCGCGCCCAGGCGTTCCGGTTCCGGCCGGTGCGCCCGCCGGCCCACCCGGAGACCGTCGACGCCGTCGCCGAGCTGCGGTTCCTCTCGATGCAGATCCGCGCGGGCGAGCTGGCCGGGAAGCCGGACACCCAGGCCGTGAAGCGGTGTGCCGCGCTGGAGCGCGAGATCCGCGCCAAGGGCTGGCAGGCCGAAGGCGTGGACGCCGACCACTTCGAAGCGAAGCTGCGCGAGATCGGCGACGAGCTGGCCGAGACCGGCAGCGCGATGGTCTGCTTCCTCGCCGACCGCGGCGCGTTGTGCGCGCAGGTGATCGCCGATCACCGGGTGGCGCTGATCGAGCTCGGCCCGGCGTCGGCCGTGGCGGAGCCGGTCGCGCGGCTGCACAGTGACCTCGACGCGTTGTGCGGGCGCCAGCTGCCGCCGCAGCTGGACCGGGTCATCCGCCGTTCGGTGCGGACGCAGGTCACCGCGCTGGACGCGATCCTGCTGGCGCCGCTGGCGTCCCGGCTCGGCGACCTCGACGTCGTCGTCGTGCCGACCGGCGCGCTTTCGGCGATCCCGTGGGGGCTGCTGCCGACGTTGCACGGCCGCCCGGTGACGGTCACACCGTCGTCGTCGGCCTGGTTCGACGCGGGCCGCCGAGCCGGCCGCGCGACCGGCGCACCGCTGCTCGTCGCGGGCTCCGACCTGACCCACGCGGAGGCGGAGGTCGCCCGGCTGGCGCCGCTGTACCCGGACGCCGAGGTCCTGACGGGCCCGGACGCGACGGTCGCGGCCACGCTCAAGGCGTTCGACGGCTGCCGGCTGGCCCACTTCGCCGCGCACGGCCACCACGAGCAGGAGAACGTGCTGTTTTCCCGGCTCAACCTGGCCGACGGGCCGCTGATGGCCTACGACGTCCAGCAGCTGGCGACGGCACCGGAGCAGGTGGTGCTGTCGTCGTGCGACGTCGGCCAGGCGGTGGTCCGGGCGGGCGACGAGGTCCTGGGCTTCACGGCGGCGCTGCTCTACGGCGGCAGCCGCACAGTGGTCTCCAGCGTGGCCCGCGTCGACGACCGCACCGCGGGTGGCGTGATGCTGGCGTTCCACCAGGCGCTGGCGGTGGGCACGCCGCCGGCGCGGGCGCTCGCGGACGCGGCGCAGGCGGAACCGCTGATGCCGTTCGTGTGCTTCGGCCGCAGCTGACAAGCCCCAAGCGCCCCAAGGCGGCCTTGGTTGCGTCTGACGCACCGAAGGCCGCCTTGGGTGCGTCAGACGCACCGAAGGCCACATTGGGGCGCTTGGGTCCGGCCGCGATGTCACTCGATCGGGTGAAGCCGGATCTCGCGCGTCATTCCTGACGCAGGGTTCCCTCTTCCTCGGTGCGGCGGTAACCGGCCGGCACGCCCCCCGACTGGCCGGTTACCGCTGCGAGTTTCCTACTCACGGTGGAGCAGCACGACGGAGTCCGTCCCGTCGACGCGCCGATACCCCGTGTCCTCCAGATCCGCGAGCGCCGCGGCCTTCGTCGCGAGCGTCGTCGGCCAGGACTGTTCCGGCTGCGCCACGACCACCCACTCCGGCCGCTCGCCGGTCACGCCGTCGAAGAACAGCACCGTGCAGCGGGACGTCAGCCGCGGGGCCAGCCGGTTGGACGCCAGCACCGTCGCGCCGTCCGGGACGCGCGCCAGGACCGCGTCGATCCCGGCCCGCTGCGCCGGCGTCCAGACGCCGCTGGTCAGGTGCGCCGCCTGCAGGGCGAGCGAAGCCAGCCCGGCGACCACCGCGCACACCGGCAGGTACCGCTTGAAGCCGGCGAACCGGCGGGCGCCGTGCACGCCGGCGATGAACACGATCGGCATCAGCACCGCGCTGTAGTGGTAGCCCATGCCCCAGTAGCGGTCGTTCGCCGAAACCAGCCGCCACAGGAGCGTCGGCACCGCCAGCACGAGCAGCGGCGAGCGCAGAGCCGCGAACGCGGTCGGGACCAGCAGGGCCAGCAGCATCGACACCTTGACGATCGCCCCGCCGAACGGGTTGAAGCCGCTGCCGTGCGCGTACGCGCCTCCCGGGTTCAGCGCGGGCAAGACGACCAGGAACAGCAGCGCGGACGTGACGACGCCGAAGCCGATCACCGTCCAGCCGAGCCGCCGCTGCCGGTTGAGCACCAGCACCACGCCGACCGCGGCGAGCGTCAGCGGGAGGTCCTCCTTGACCAGCACCAGCGGCAGCGCGCACCAGACCGCGGGCCGCCACCGGCCGTGCAGCAGGTGTTCGGCGGTGAACGCCAGCATCGGGACGGCGAAGCAGACTTCGTGGAAGTCGAAGTTCACCGCGGACAGCAGCCCCCACGACAGCACGTACCCGGCGCCCACGAGCGCGCCCCGGCGGGCGCCGAGCAGCCGGCTCGCACACCGCGTCACCGGCACGGCGGACAGCGCGAACAGCAGGGCCTGCGCGACCAGCAGGCACCCCGGCGACGGCCACAGCAGGTAGAACGGCGCCAGCAGCGCCAAGATCGGGTGGAAGTGGTCGCCCAGCGTCGGGTAGCCCGCGCCGAGCAGGTCCGACACCGGCCAGTGCCCGTGCGCGTAGGACCGCACCGCCTGTTCGAAGATCCCCAGGTCGAACCCGCTCGCGTCGAACGTCCGCAGCCGCTGCAGCGACCAGGTGGCGTACCCGGCGAAGGCGACCGCGGCGACGACGTAGGGGACCGCGCGGCGTTCGCGCGTGCGCGCCGGAGCCGGCGCGAAGTCGATCAGCATGGCGGGATGCTCTTGCGCGCACGCTGAACCGGAGCTTAAGCAGGCTGAAGAAGTCTTCAGGCAAGCGGCAGGCGCAGCTCCAGGCAGGCCCCGGACGCGCTCTCGGCGACGCGCAGCGTGCCGCCGTGGATCCGCGCGATCTCCGCGGCGATCGCCAGCCCCAGCCCGGAGCCGCCGTCGTCTTCGCGCGCGCGGTCGTCGTCGAGGCGGACGAACCGGTCGAAGACGCGCTCGCGCTGGCCGTCCGGGATGCCGGGGCCGTCGTCCCGGACGGCCAGCACGGCCTGACCGCCGACCTCGGTGAGCGTGATCGTCACGCGGCTTCCGGCATGGCGCTCGGCGTTGTCGACGAGGTTGCGCAGCACGCGCGCCAGTCGGCCGGCGTGCCCCTGGACCACCGGCTCGGCGTGGATCTCCGCGCGCAGCTCGACGCCGGCCCGCGGGAGCCGCGCGGCCAGCTGCTCGGTGACGAGGTCCGCGAGCGCGATGCGGGTGGCCACGGCCGGCTGGTCGGCGTCCAGCTTGCTGAGCAGCAGCAGGTCCCCGGTGAGCGTCTCCATCCGCGAGACGTCCAGCACGGCGTTTTCGAAGCTGCGGCGCCAGTCGAGCCGGTCGGGGTGGGCGAGCTGGACCTCGAGCTGGGTGCGCATCGACGCCAGCGGCGTGCGCAGCTCGTGCGACGCGTCGGCGGTGAACTGGCTCTGCCGCTGCACCGACCGGTCGAGCCGGCCCAGCATCTCGTTCATCGTCACGGCGAGCTCGGTGATCTCGTCGCCGGAGTCGGGCACCGGCACGCGGCGGCCCAGGTCCCGCGCGCGGATGCCGTCGACCTCGGCGCGGATGGCGCCGACCGCGCGCAGCGACCGGCGCACGGCGAACCAGGCGACAGCGCCGATGAACAACGAGGCGGCCGGCACCGCGCCCCAGAGGATCTGCTGGGCGGTGGCCACGGTCTCGAGGCCGAGCGGGTCGAGCCGCTCACCGGCCGAGACCTGGTAGCGGCCGTCGTTCGTCGCCGCGCCGCCGTACTCCTGCCCTTCCTCGAGCCCGTACGGCATGACGATGACGCAGTCCGGCCCGTAGATCTGGACCACCTGGTCGTCGGGGAACTGCTTCGCCCGGCCGGTGGAGCAGCGGTTCACGATCGCCGTGCTGATCATGTACCCGCCGCCCTTTTCGTACCGCTTCGGCACGTCTTCGGGTGCGACGCCCGAGTTCAGCAGCGCGACCAGCGCATCGACCTTGTCGCTCGCCCGGGCCCTCGCGTTGTTCACGAGGCCGCTCTGCAGCACGTTCACGAACCAGTACGATCCGAGGCCGAGCACGACGGCCGACGCGAGGGCGGCGAAGAGGGCGACCCGCCACCGGGTCGACCGGGGCAGGAGCCGGAACCGGGCCATGCGGCGAAGATACCTCCGGGGTCCGCACTTTCGGAGACTCGGGACGCCGGGAACGCGCCTTACCGTAAATCCCCATGACGATCGAACTTTCCCAGTGGCACGCGGTTCGTGCGGCCTTCTCGGAGGTCGGCGGCCGGTTCGCGGACGCGGTCGAGAACGCGCCGGACCCGCACGCGAAGGCCGTCGGCGACTGGTCGGTCGTCGAGACGGCGGCGCACGTCGGCTGGATCGCGCTCGCTTACACGGCCTTGGTCAAGGGCGACGGCGGTCCACTGCCGCTGCCGGAGCTGGAAGAGCCGATGGCTTCCGCGAACATCGAGACGGTCGGGGCGATGAACGACGTCGCGATGACGGCCTACCCCGAGCGCGACCCGCACCGGCTGGCCGAACGGCTGCGCGCGGACATCGCGGAAGTGCTGGAGGTCAGCCGCGACTACGACCCGGAGAAGCCGATCTGGTGGCTGGGCGGCAGCCGCGTCCCGGTGGCGGGTCTGCTCGCGCACCTCCTCAACGAGCTGAGCATCCACGGCCAGGACATCGCCCGCGCGAGCGGCAGGCCGTGGCGGATCGAGCCGGCGCACGTGGGGATGTTCCTGGAGCTGTTCTTCGTCGGCATGGTCCGCAACGACCTCGGACGGCTGCTCGACTACGCCAAGCCGTCGCCCCGCCGGATCTCGGTGGAGTTCCGGTCGGCGTACACCGCACCGGTGGTCATGGTGCTGCAGCACGGCAGCCTGCGGGTGGAGGAACCCGACGGCACGGCGGACGCCCGGCTGACCTTCGACCCGGCGGTGCTGGTGCCGATGATGTTCGGCCGGATCTCCACGCCGCGCGCGGTGCTCAGCGGCAAGGTCCGCGTCGGCGGACGCCGCCCGTGGCGGCTGGCGGAGTTCCTCCGCACGGTTCACATGCCGTAGCCGGTCGGTCCACACCACCGCGCGGTCACTTCGCCGGCCAGCCGTCGCCCCACTCGGCGTCCCGGGCGGCACGGTACCGCGGGCCCTGCTTCTTCGAGACGGCGACGCCGGGCTTCAGCCCTTCGGAAGCCGTGCACAGGTCGAGTGCGACCCAGCCCTTGTGCTTCTTCGGGTGCCGGATGATCCGCGCGTCCGCCCGCTCGGGCGGGGTCCGCGACGCGACGACGTACGCGAACTTCTCGTCCTCGAACCCGAGCGTGCCGGCCTTCAGCCTCCGGTGCAGCCCCGAGCGCGGGAGCCGCGCGGCGAAGTGGCACCAGTCCTGGCCGGGCACGATCGGGCACGCGGCATCGTGCGGACACGGCGCGACGACGTGCAGGCCGAGTTCGATCAGCTGCGCGCGGGCGGCCCGGATCCGCTCGTAGCCGGCCGGCGTACCGGGCTCGATCAGCGCCACGGCCCCGGCCTTGGCGGCCAGCCACCGCACGACGTCGGCCCGGGCGGCGTCGGGCAGCTCGCCGAGCACGTAGGACAGCGTGACGAGGTCGGCGTCCGGGGCGGGTGCGGCGGGGTCGACCAACCCGCGCCGCCACTCGGCGTCCCGGACGGCGGCTCGTCCGGCGCCCGAGGCCAGCCGCTTGCCGAGCCCGATGGCCCCGGCGACCTGCTCCAGCACGGTGCACCGGGCCAGCGAAGGCCAGACGGCCGCGGCAGCCCACACCGCGGCACCGGTGCCGCCGCCGACGTCGATCTGGGTACGCGGCTCGAAGCCGGGAGCGCGTGACGCGGCTTCGGCGAGCACCGCGTGTACGGCGGCGTAGGTGGCCGGCATGCGGTAGCCCGCGTACGCGGCGACGTCGGCTTCGGAGCTGAGGATCGGCGAAGTCGCCGCGTCACCTTGGCGGTAGCGCGCGCTGAGCCGGTCGACGGACTGGGTCAGCCTGCCCACGGGGTGCCGGGCCAGCTCGGCGTCGAGCGCGGAGGAGAGATCATCGGGGAGTACCGCCACGGCTGATGATTCTCCCCTGTCCGGATTGTCCCCCCGAGTCGACCCTGAGCTGCTAGTTTCCCGCGCGAAAAGTTTTTTGCCCGGGGCTGTCGATCCGGGCCGGGTCCGTTCGACGCGTAGGCAAGACCGACCGAGAGGAGACCGCGATGCGGTTCATGGTGATCGTCAAGACCAACGAAGGCTCCGAGGCCGGCGAGGGCCCGAGCGCCGAGCTGCTCGAGGAGATGGGGAAGTTCAACGAAGAGCTGGTCAAGGCCGGCGTCCTGCTCGCCGGCGAGGGGCTCACGCCGAGCTCGGAAGGCGCGCGGGTCGTCTTCTCCGGCACCGAGGAGCCCAAGGTCGTCGACGGCCCCTTCGCCGAGACCAAGGAACTCGTCGGCGGCTTCTGGATCCTCCAGTGCCGCGACCGCGAAGAGTGCATCGAGTGGATCAAGCGGATGCCCAACCCGGAAGGCCAGGCCGGTGAGGTCGAGATCCGCCGCGTCGCCGAGGTGGCCGACTTCGAGAACATGACGCCCGAGGTCGCCGAAATGGAAGGCCGGCTGCGGGCGCAGTCCGCCGGGCAGGCGTGACGCCGTGCGATTCCTGGTGATCGTGAAGGCCAGTCCCGAATCGGAGGCGGCCGGGTTCCAGCCCAGCGCCGAAGAGCTGACCGAGATGACGAAGTTCAACGAGCGGCTGCTCGCCGAGGGCCGGATCGAACTCGCCGAGGGGCTCACGTCCAGCGCGGACGGCGCGCGTGTCCTGTTCGAAGGCGAGGCGGAGCCCAAGGTCATCGACGGCCCGTTCGCGGAGACCAAGGAGCTGATCGCGGGGTTCTGGGTGCTCAAGGGCGAGTCCCTCGACGAGATCGTCGAGCTGATGAAGCAGGTCCCGAACCTCGGCCCCGGCGAGGGCGTGCTGGAGATCCGCCCGATCAGCGAGTAGTGGGTTGCACCGCGGAAGATCACCCTGTCTGATGGCCGGGTGACGGTTGCGGACACCAGGAGAACGGTCGAGACGGTCTGGCGGATCGAGTCGCCGCGGCTCATCGCGGGCCTGGCCCGGATGGCCCGCGGCGACGTCGGGCTCGCCGAAGAACTGGCGCAGGACGCGCTGGTCGCGGCGCTGGAGCAGTGGCCGGACTCCGGTGTCCCGCGCAACCCCGGCGCGTGGCTGATGACGATCGCCAAGCGCCGCGCGGTCGACCAGTTCCGCCGCAACGAGCGGTACGCGGAGAAGCTCGAAGAGGTCGGCCGCGACCAGCGGCTCGGCGAAGGCGTCCGGCCCGACTTCGACGCGGCGCTCGACGACCACATCGAGGACGACGTCCTGCGCCTGCTGTTCGTCGCCTGCCACCCGGTGCTGAACACGCAGGCGCGGGTGGCGCTGACGCTGCGGATGCTCGGCGGCCTGACCACCGACGAGATCGCGCGTGCCTTCCTGGTCCGCGAATCGACGATCGCCCAGCGGATCGTCCGGGCGAAGAAGGCCCTCACCGCGGCGAAGGTGCCCTTCGAAGTGCCGGAGGGCGACGAGCGCGTCGCCCGGCTGTCATCCGTGCTCGAAGTCGTCTACCTCGTGTTCAACGAGGGCTATTCGGCCACCCGCGGCGACGACTGGATGCGCCCGGCGCTCTGCGAAGAGGCGATGCGGCTCGGCCGGGTGCTCGCCGGGCTGATGCCGGGCGAGTCGGAGGTCCACGGCCTGGTCGCGCTGATGGAACTCCAGGCGTCCCGCGCGAAGGCCCGCACCGGCCCGAACGGCGTACCGGTGCTGCTGCTGGACCAGGACCGCTCCCGCTGGGACCGCTTCCTGATCCAGCACGGCCTCGCGGCGCTGGCGCTGTCCGAGCAGATCGCCGAGGGCGCGTACGGCCCGTACTCCGCCCAGGCCGCGATCGCGGCCTGCCACGCGCGGGCCCGGACGGCCGAGGAGACGGACTGGGCCCGGATCGCGGCGCTCTACGAAGGCCTCGGCAAGCTCCAGCCGTCGCCGGTGATCGAGCTGAACCGCGGCGTCGCGGTGGCGATGGCGTACGGACCGTCGGCGGGCCTGGAAGTGGTCGACGCGGTCGCCGGCGACCCGGCGTTGAAGGACTACCACCTGCTGCCGAGCGTCCGCGGCGACCTGCTGGAGAAGCTCGGCCGGCGCGCGGAAGCCGAGCAGGAGTTCCGGCGGGCGGCGGAGATGACGGAGAACTCGCGCGAGCGGGAACTGCTCTTGAACCGCGCGAAGACCGTCAGCCGTTAGCGGCCCCGCCACGAAAGCGGCGACAGGGTCATCGCCGCCTCGGCGACCTTCCGCGCCGTCTCCGTCCGGAGGCCCTTGCGCGCCGACTCGATCCACTCGTCGACCGGCCGGACGCCGATGTCCCGGTACTCCAGCGCCTGCAGCAGCATCTCCAGCTTGTCCGCGTCCTTGGCGCACAACGCTTCCGCCGACTCCCGGGTCTCGTACTCGTCGACCGCCTCGCGGACGAGCTCCCGGGACCGGGCAGGCAGCGCGGCCGTCTGGTCGGCGGTGATCTGCCGAGGCTCCGGCTTGCGCAGGTAGTCGCTCGCCGTCAGCGGCAGGTCGCCCGTACGGGTCTCCTGCGTGTCGTGCCACAGCGCGAGGAACGCCGCCCGCTCCGGGGACGCGCCTTCCTCCGCCGCGAGCAGCGCCGCGAGCTGGGCCGCGCGCAGGCTGTGCTCGCCGACCGACTCCGGGTCGCGGACCCCCGCGTGCCACCAGCCCGATCTCCTGATGCGCTTCAGGATCCCGAGCTCGTAGCCGAAGGACGCCAGTGCCTCACTCATGCCGCCCAGCCTAGGGCGACGGGATCATCGCCGTCAGGATCGTCGCCTGGAGGAGCGAAATCACGCCGACCACCGCGGTGAGCAGCAGCGACCACAGGAACGTCTGCCGCAGCAGTGAGCCCTCCTTGCCGCTCTGCCCGATCGCCGTCGCGCCGATCGACAGGTTCTGCGGCGAGATCATCTTGCCCATCACGCCGCCCGAGGTGTTCGTCGCGCCGGCCAGGATCGGGTTGAGGTTCAGCTGCTGCGCCGAAATCACCTGCATCGGGCCGAACAGGCTGTTCGTCGACGCGTCCGAGCCGGTCAGGAACACGCCCAGCCAGCCGATGTACGCCGAGAACAGCGGGAAGACCACGCCGGTCGTCGCCAGGGCCAGGCCCAGCGTCTGCGTCGCGCCCGAGTAGTTCATCACGAACGCGATCGCCAGGATCATGAAGATCGTCGCCAGCGCCCAGCGCATCTGGTGCAGGGTCTTCCGGTACGTCGTCAGCAGCAGGTTCGGCCGCCCGCCCATCGCGAGCCCGGCGATCACCGCCGCGATCAGCGCGATCGTGCCGGGCGAGAACAGGAAGTCGACGGTCAGCGTCGCCGCGTACGGCGCGTTCTTCGCGGTGATCGGCGGGTGCTGGACGACGTGGTTGTGCAGCCCCGGCCAGGCGAAGATCCAGTCGGCCTTGTGCAGCAGCTTGGTCAGGTCGAGCCAGGTGGGGAGGTTCTTGAAGATCGTGCCGATCCGCGACAGGAAGATCGCCAGGATCAGGATGATGTAGGGCATCCACGCGTACAGCGCGCCGCGTTCGGCCTGTGCGGCGCCGAGGCTCTTGGCCGGGACGGCTTCCTCGCCGTCGAAGCGCCACACCGTCGCGGGCTGCCAGAAGCGGGTCAGGATCCACAGCGCGGCCATCGCGGTGAGCGCCGCGAGGACGTCGACCAGGCTGGCGCTGATGTAGTTGGACGCGACGAACTGCATGGCCGCGAAGGCGAGCCCGGCGGTCAGCACCGCCGGCCACACCTCGAGCATGCGCTTCCAGCCGGCCAGCACCACGACCAGGAACGCGGGGATGATCAGCGCCAGCACCGGGACCTGGCGGCCGACCGCCGCCGAGAACAGCTCGGTCGCCTGGTCCTGCTTGAGGTGCATGATCGGCGCGGTCAGCCTGCCGAGCACGATCAGCGGGTTGCCGAGCCCGCCGAAGGCGACCGGCGCGGTGTTCGCCAGCAGCGCCAGCACGACGGCCTTCACCGGCGGGAACCCGAGCGCGGCCATCATCGCCGCGGTGATCGCGATCGGCGACCCGCCGCCCGCGACGCCTTCGAGCAGCGCGCCGAAGCTGAACGCGATGAGCAGCGCCTGCAGCCGCCGGTCCTCGCTGAACCCGGCGAGCACCCGCTTGATCGCGTCGAACCGGCCGGTGGCGACGGTGACGTTGTGGAAGTACACGGCGTGGAAGGCGATCCAGGCCACCGACCACACGCCGAACACGACGCCCATCGCGGCGGAGTCGAAGGCCAGCGCGGCGGGCATCCGGTACAGCAGCAGGGCCACGCCGAGCGCCGTGACCAGCGCCAGCGCCGCGGAGAGGTGCGCGGAGAAGCGGATCACCCCGAGTGAAACCAGCAGCACGATGATCGGAAGCGCGGCGAGCAGCGCGGAAACCCACAGCCCGC
The DNA here is from genome assembly GCF_046548995.1 of Amycolatopsis sp. lyj-109. Classification (NCBI taxonomy): domain Bacteria; kingdom Bacillati; phylum Actinomycetota; class Actinomycetes; order Pseudonocardiales; family Pseudonocardiaceae; genus Amycolatopsis; species Amycolatopsis sp. lyj-109. The sequence continues at coordinate 1,402 of NZ_JAJPWR010000056.1, read as the reverse complement.
CCGCCGGCTGGTAGTCCTGGATCCAGGTCACGGTCGGCTCCTTTGCCGGGTTCGGGTGCTCAGGCCGGCCGGCTCCGGACAAACCCGAGCCGCAGGGACAGGGCGGCGGCGGTCCCGGCCACGGAGGCACCGAGTTCGTCGAGCCGGCGCAGCACACGCGGAGCCGGCCCGGCGACGCTGATGGCGGCGATCGGCCGTCCCGAGTGGTCCCGCACGGCGGCGGCGACGCAGCCGACGTCCGGCTCGTTCTCGACGTCGTCGACCGCCCAGCCGCGCCGGCTGGTCTTCGCGAGTTCGTCGAGCAGCCGGTGGGGATCGATGATGGTCTTGAGGGTCAACGGGTCCAGCTTCATCCGGCGCACGCGGTCGAGCCGATCGGCCTCGGGCAGCGCGGCAAGCCAGGCCTTCCCGAGCGACGTCGCGTGCTGCGGCCGCCGCGTGCCGAGCCGGCAGGCGAGCGTGACGGCACTGGCACTGCGTTCGGTGGCGACGTAGACCATGGTGTCGTTGTCGGGAACGGCGAGGTAGGTGGTTTCGCCGGACCGTTCGGCGAGCGACGCGAGGTACCGGGGAGCACACCGGTGCAGGTCGGTGGCCGCCATCGCCCGCGCCCCGAGTTCGACGAGCCGCGTCCCCAGCCGCACCCGGCCGGTGACCTGGTCGGCTTCGAGGTACTCGAGGTTCTTGAGGGTGCCGACGATCCGGTAGGCGGCGCTGCGGGAAAGTCCCAGTTGCCGCGCGATCGCATTGGTGGAAATCTCCTGATGCCGCCCGACGTGCTCCAGCACGGCCAGCCCGCGTTCGAGAGTCCCGCTTTGTTCGAGCCCGCGCTCAGGTCCCACGCTGCCCTCCGTTGGACGATTTCCCGCTCAGCGGAACACCTTTCCGCTGGCTGGGTTTGGACGGTAACACCTCCGATGTATCAGCGGTAGATCTTGCAATAACTCGCAACAATGCGAGTAGTTGTGAATGCTAATTGGTTCAACATCCGATGGTTAAGTTTCCTACCTATGGCGGTTGCGCTGCTCGCGACCACTCTCGTTCGACAGGTTCGACGAGTGGGTCGTTCATATCCGTGAATGCGCGGGAAGTTGTCCACGGGGTGGCGGCAATGTGGACAAAGCGGCTCGGGGTGGGGTTGTTTCGCCGTTGTTGTCGGTCCGCGCCGATACGCTGGACCCGGGGGGCGCCCCCGCGGGCGGGAGGGTTTCGGCGAAGCTCGGCCGGGGCGCCGGCGTGACGGCGGTGCCGGCGCGGGAGTGCGGGTTCGAGCGTCGCGAATGACGCATTCGGGACCTCGGACGGTGCTGTTGGCGAAGTCGGGCCAGGGTCCGGCTTACAGTCCTGCCGCGGCTGGTCGTGAGTGGTAATTCGGGTTAGAACCCGAATTACCACTCACGAC
>NZ_JAJPWR010000055.1:0-15441 GCF_046548995.1 Amycolatopsis sp. lyj-109 | reverse complement strand
GGACTCTCAGGCGGCTCCCAGCGTCAGACTGAATGACGGCCTCGACCCAGCGCCAAGGACACACGACGTCACGCAAGCGACCAGACACGATTTTCACCCCAGCACGGACGTCCCGCCAGGGACACCGGCGACGTCGCACAGCCCGGCCGAGCCGAGCCGGAAACCGCGGGCAGGTGAAATTTTCAGCCACCGCCGGGCTCCGGCCAGCAGCGACACCGGGCAGGCCGTGAATCACTTGCCAGATCCGGATCCCTTGCGAACGATGGTGACGGGCCGGCCTGCGAACCGGCGGTCCCCCTCGGCCGGCGGCGCGCCAGTCCTCCTGGCACGGCCGGAGCACCCAGCCCATCGACCTTCTGCGACGGAGATCCGATGTCCTTGCGCTTCACCGGCCGGCGACGGGTACGGCTGACCGCCGCGCCCCTGCTCGCCGTCACGATGACGGTGTCCATGACCGCGGCCACGTTCGTCCCGGCCGCCTCGGCGGCCCCCGCCCAGCCGGCCGGCGTGCCGGTCTACCGCGACACCCACTACAGCTTCGCCGAGCGGGCCGCCGACCTCGTCGCCCGCATGACGCTGCCCGAAAAGGTGCTGCAACTGCGGACCAACAGCGCGCCGGCCATCCCGCGGCTCGGCGTGCAGCAGTACACCTACTGGAGCGAGGGCCAGCACGGCCTCAACACGCTCGGCGCGAACACCGACGACGGCCCGGCGACCGGCGGGGTGCACGCCACCAGCTTCCCGACGAACCTCGCGAGCACGATGTCCTGGGACCCGGAGCTGATCCGCCAGGAGACCACCGCGATCTCCGACGAGGCCCGCGGCATGCTGGACAAGTCGCTGTGGGGCGTCGCGCAGAACAACATCGGCCCGGACAAGAACAACTACGGTTCCCTGACCTACTGGGCGCCGACGGTGAACCTCGACCGCGATCCGCGCTGGGGCCGCACCGACGAAGGGTTCGGCGAAGACCCGTACCTGGTCGCGAAGATGGCCGGCGCGTTCGTCAACGGCTACCAGGGCCAGACCGCGTCCGGCCGCCCCACGACGCCGTACCTCAAGGTCGCGGCCACCGCCAAGCACTACGCGCTCAACGACGTCGAGAACGACCGGCACGCGGACTCCTCGGACACCACCGAGACCACCATCCGCGACTACTACACCCGGCAGTTCCGACACCTGATCCAGGACGCGCACGTGTCCGGCCTGATGACGTCGTACAACGCGATCAACGGCACGCCGGCGCCGGCCGACACCTACACGGCGAACGCCATCGCCCAGCGCACCTACGGCTTCGACGGCTACACCACGTCCGACTGCGGCGCGGTCGGCGACGTCTACGCGCCCGGCAGCCACAACTGGGCGCCGCCGGGCTGGACCACAGCCACCTCCAACGGCGGCACTCAGTGGACGAACACCACGACCGGGCAGCAGGTCCCCGGCGCCGCCGGCGGGCAGGCGTACGCGCTGCGCGCGGGCACCCAGCTCAACTGCACCGGCACGGAAGCCACCGTGGCCAACATCCAGGACGCCATCAAGGCCGGGGTGCTGTCCGAAGGCGTGCTCGACAACGCGCTGGTGCACGTGTTCACCACCCGCATGCAGACCGGCGAATTCGACCCGCCGGACCGGGTGGCCTACACCAAGATCACCAAGGACGTGATCCAGAGCGCCGAGCACCAGGCGCTGGCCGCGAAGGTCGCCGCGAACTCGCTGGTGCTGCTGAAGAACGATGCGGTCCCCGGCACCTCCGCGCCGCTGCTGCCCGCCGACCCGGCGAAGCTCGGCTCCGTGGTCGTCGTCGGCGATCTCGCGGGCAAGGTCACTCTCGGCGGCTATTCCGGCGAGCCCGCGCTGCAGGTGAACGCGGTGCAGGGCATCACCTCCGCGGTCAAGGCCGCCCGCCCGGACGCCACGGTCACCTTCGACGCGTGCGGCACCTCCACCGGCACCACCACGGCGGCGAGCTGCTCGGCGGAGACCCTCGCCGCGATCAAGACGGCCGACCTGGTCGTGGTGTTCGCGGGAACCGACGGGAACGTGGCCACCGAGGGCCGCGACCGCACCACCATCGCCATGCCGGGCAACTACGACTCGCTGATCGACCAGGTCAAGGCGGCCGGCAACCCGCGGACCGCGCTGGCCGTCCAGGCGGGCGGCGCCGTCTCCCTCGGGCACGCCGAAGGTGTTCCGGGCATCGTGTTCAGCTCGTACAACGGCGAAAGCCAGGGCACCGCGCTCGCCGACGTCCTGTTCGGCAAGCAAAACCCCAGCGGGCACCTGAACTTCACCTGGTACGCCGACGACTCGCAGCTGCCCGCCATGAAGAACTACGGGCTGACGCCGTCGCAGACCGGCGGGCTCGGCCGCACGTACCAGTACTTCACCGGCACGCCGGCGTACCCGTTCGGCTACGGCCTCTCCTACTCGAAGTTCACCTACTCCCGCGTCCACGCGGACACCCGGTCCGCCGACGCGAACGGGCAGGTGACGGTGCACGTGGACGTGACCAACACCGGCACTTCCCCCGGCGCCACCGTCGCCCAGCTGTACGCGGCGACGGCATTCACCGTGCCCGGCGTGGAACTGCCGCGGCAGCGGCTGGCCGGGTTCAAGAAGACCGAGGTGCTGGCCCCGGGCCGGACCCAGCACATCGCCATCCCGGTGCGGATCGGCGATCTGTCCTTCTGGGACGAGGGGAAGCGCCGCGAAGTGGTCTACCCCGGGCAGTACCGGTTCGGGGTGGGTGCCGACTCCGCGCACCTCGCCGGCACCGCCGAGGTGGGCGTAACCGGGGCCCTCGCGCCGAAGACGAAGTACGTGACCGTGCAGCCCGGTCAGGTCGTCTTCGCACCGGGCCGGCGCCTCGACCTGACGGCGAAGAACCCGTGGATCGCCGACGTCACCGCCCAGGCCGCGCAGCACGTGCCGGCCGACCACATCGTCGAGGCCGTGCACGACGACCAGTCGTTCGTCGACCTCTCGCGGGCCCGGATCGGCTACCGCAGCAGCGATCCGCGGGTGGCCCAGGTGAGCCGGAGCGGCCAGGTGACCATGGTGGCGCCGGGTGTCGCGACCATCAGCGTCACGGTCGACGGCGTCACCGGCACCACGCCGGTGGTGGTCGAGCAGCCGTTCACGCTCAGCGCACCGGCACAGGTGAAGGCGGGGACGACGTACCCCGCCACCACCACGCTGCCGAACCCGGCGGGCGCCCGGCCGTTGCGTGACGTGGCGTTGACGCTGAGCGTGCCCGCCGGCTGGACCGCGAAGGCCACTTCGCCGTCGACGTTCGCCACCGTGCCCGCCGGGCAGACCGTCAGCACCACCTGGGAGATCGGCGTGCCGGCCTCGGCGCAGCCCGGCAAGTTCGACGTCTCGGCGCAGGCCACCTTCACCTCGGCCAGCGGGCGGGGCACTTCGGTGGACGCGACCACCGTGCTGCTGCCACACCCGCCGTACCCGTCGTTCCAGGCGGCGTACAACAACGTGGGGATCAGCGACGACGCCACCCCCGGCGCGGGCAACTTCGACGGCGGCAACGCGAGCTTCTCCGCGCAGGCACTGGCCGCGGCGACGCCCAGCCTGACGCCGGACGCGACGTTCACCCACGACGGGCTGACGTTCACCTGGCCGGACGCCCGGCCGGGCAGCCCGGACAACGTGGTCGCCGGCAGTTCGGCCGGCGGGCAGACGATCGCGCTCTCGGGCTCCGGGAACACGCTGGGCCTGATCGGCGCCGGCGACTACGGCAGCCCGAGCGGGACGGCCACGGTGACCTACACCGACGGGACGACCGAGTCCCACTCGGTGAGCTTCGCGGACTGGTGGTCCAATGCGGCCACCGGCGGCGACATCCTCACGACGTTGCCGTACCTCAACAACAGCAACGGGCGGCTGGACCAGCGGGTGAGCCTGTACTACGCCCCGATCCCGCTGCAGCCGGGGAAGACGGTCCAGTACCTGACCCTGCCGGACGTCAGCGACGGAGCGAACATGGGCACGGCGGCGATGCACATCTTCACCGTCGCCATCGGCTGACCGAGGGGTGGCGTCCCGCCGGCGGCACTCGCCGGCGGGACACTTTCCAGCGGCCCCAAGCGCCCCAATGTGGCCTTCGGTGCGTCTGACGCACCCAAGGCGGCCTTCGGTGCGTCTGACGCACCGAAGGCCGCCTTGGGGCGCTGTGGATCAGCGGGTGCAGGCGAAGCTCGCGGCGTTGTCCGGATCACCCGAGCGGTACCGGGGCCAGCCCGGGTAGCCGCACAGCGGCCGCGTGCGCTGGTGGGCCAGGTCGGTGACGACCTGGTGCACCGGCGCCCGGCCGGTTTCGGCCCACCGCTCGAGCGCGGTGAGCGAATCCCAGCTCGCCGCGAACGCCGGGGTCCCGAAATTGGCGTGGTTGGCGCCGGGCACGACGTAGTACCGCAGGAACTCCTCGGTCGCGCGCGGGCCCGCCACCGCGCGCACCCGCTCGTAGTAGTCGCTCGTCGAGTACGGCGAGACGAGTTCGTCCGCGGCGCCGTGCAGCAGGATCAGCTTGCCGCCGGCGCGGGCGAACGGACGCAGGTCGGCGTTGTTGCGGTCCTCGATCAGCGACAGGGCGCTGATCCGGCCGAGCCACTGGCCGGGGTGCCGGGGATCGATGTCCAGCGCGTTCTGTCCCGGGTTCCTGGTCAGGAAGTACTTGACCCACTGGGCCCAGTACTGCATCCCGTAGCCGCTGGTCACCGGCATCGGGTCGGCCGGTGCGGTGGTGCCGAAGCCGAGGAACGGCGTCCGCATGTCCGCCCCCGACAGGAACGGGAACCCCGGGTACTGCGTCTCGCCGCCGGCGATCCGGTACGGCCACCGGAACGGCGACGACATCGCCGTCACCGCACCGATCTGCGCATCCGACAGGCACGCCGGGCCGGCATCCGTCCCGCCCGGGCAGCGCAGCACACGCGGGTCGAAGCGGCAGCCCGGGTCCGAGACGACTCCGTCGGCGACGCCGTCCCGGCCGTCACACGTCTTGACGACGCTGTCGTAGAGGAGCTTTTGCCTGGCCGGATCGGGGAACGCCCCCGGACGCGACAGAACCTGCGTCAGGTAGCCCAGATCGAGGATCTCGGCGAGGTTGTTCCAGGCCGGGAAAGCGGAGAGCACGCCGTCGAACGCGGCCGGCCACCGCTGGGCGACGACGAGCGCCTCGCGGCCGCCGGTCGACCCACCGGCGAAGAAGACTTCGGTGGGCGTCGCCGCGTACGCGCGCCTGATGAGGAACAGGCTCGCGTCCCGCGTCTTCTTGAGCGCGTCTCCGGCGGCGAAGTTGGTCAGGGCTTCGTCGTTCACGCCGAACGACCCGTCCAGGGACGGCGGGGACGCCGGGTTCTGCTGGTGGCCGGAGTCGCTCGCGAAGGTCGCGTACCCCCGGGCCAGTGGCGTCGGCCGGTCCGCGGGGCCGAACGGCACGTTCGCCGCCAGATCGGGGATGGTGCCGTTGTACCCGCCGCCGCCGAACATCAGCGCCCGGTGGTTCCAGACGCGGGGCAGGGCGACGCGCAGCTTGATCGCGGGTGCGGCCGGGTCGACGGGGTACAGCTCGGCGTCGACCCGGCAGTAGTCACCGGGCACAGCGGAAGCCGCCGTGACCAGCCCGCCGCTCGTCGGCAGGCTCAGCACCGACGCGGGGATCCGCAGCCCGGTCAGCCCGGCACACTCCGGCGCCGCAGGAGACGCAAGCGCGGGTCCGGGGACACTCGCCGCCAGCGCAACGGCGGCCGCCACCACGATCTTCCTCATCGCGCGGCCGCCTGGTGGAGGTGCGCACCCGGGACGGCGTGCGGATCGGCCCGCACCTCGGCGGGGTTCGTCTCGGGCAGGAACCACGCGCTGGCGAAGGTGATCAGCCCCATCGCCGTGATGTAGACGGCGACCGGCCACGTGCTCCCGGCCTCCGCGATCAGCGCGGTCATCAGGAACGGCGTGCCCCCGCTGACGACGATCGCGGACAGCTGGTAGGCCAGCGACGCACCCGAGTAGCGGACGCTCGGCGCGAAGAGCTCGCCGAGGAAGCTCGCGATCGGGCCGTAGGTGAGGCACTGGAACACGAATCCCACCGTCACCGCGACGAAGATCAGCGGCAGCGACGCGGTGCCGACGAGCCCGAAGTACGGGAACGCCCAGAGCGCGACGCCCAGCCCGCCGACCAGGATCAGCGGGCGGCGGCCCACTTTGTCCGAGAGGTGCCCGGACCACGGGATCGTCGCGAGCATCGCCGCGGAACTGAGCAGCACCACCGCGAGCAGCGAGTCGCGCTGGAGCTTGAGCGTGCCGGTGCCGTAGCTCAGCAGCCCGGAAATGCTGACGTAGAACAGGCTGTTGGTGGCCGACAGCAGCCCGCAGCCGAGCAGGATGGTCCGCCACTTGCTGCGCAGCACCTGGGCGAGCGGCGCCCGGACCACCGGGCCTTCGGTGTCCGCCACCGCTTCCTGCAGCTGCCGGAACTCCGGCGTGTCCTCCACCTTGGCCTGGATGTAGAGCACCACGCCGAACATCACGACGCTGAGCAGGAACGGGATGCGCCAGCCCCAGCTGAGGAACGCGGCGTCCGGCATCAGCCTGCTGGCCGCGACGAAGATCAGGTTGGACAGGATCACGGCCACCGGCACGCTGGTCTGCCCGAACGTCCCGGCGAAGCCGCGCCGCTTGGGGCTGGCGGATTCGGTCAGCAGCAGGACGATGCCGCCCCACTGCCCGCCGGCCGCGAGGCCCTGGACGAACCGCAGGACGACCAGCAACGTCGGGGCCAGCGCGCCGACGCTCGCCGCGCCGGGCAGGCAGCCGATCAGGAAGGTCGCGGCCCCCATCACCGCCAGGCAGGCGACGACCACCGGCTTGCGCCCGTACTTGTCCCCGAGGTGCCCGGCGAGCACGCCGCCGATCGGCCGCGCCACGAACCCGGCCCAGAACGTGCTGAAGGCCAGCAGGGTGCCGGTCAGCGCCGAGGCGTGCGGGAAGAACACCTTGGGGAACACCAGCGCGGCCGCGGTGCCGTAGAGGAAGAAGTCGTACCACTCGATCGAGCTGCCGATCAGCCCGGCCGCCAGCAGTTTGCGGAAGGCCCGGCGCGGGGTCGCGGGCACGCCGGTGCCGGACTGCCCTTCGGGTTGGGTGAGCGGAATGGCCATGGGTGCCGCCTTCGTCGCTGAGGTCAGGCAGGTGCTGGCGGTGATGGTAGGGGGCGGTTACCCTGCGGCCTGAGGTGTGGACCACCCACTCCTCCCGCCACAGCGGTGGGTCTTTCGCCCACCCGACACCGAGGAGGACGGCCCCCGTGACGAGTACCGCGGAACCGCGCCGGCAGCGCGAACTGGCGTCGTTGTACGCGACCGTCAAGTCGCTCACCGCGCTGGGCGAGCTCGACGAGGTGCTGCAGTCGATCGTCCACCACGCCCACGACCTGATCGGCACGGACTTCACCTACCTGTCGCTGGTCGGCGCGGACGGCCGGCTGTCGGCGCGCGCGTCGGAAGGCACCATCTCCGCGGAGTTCCTCGCGGCGGCCATCCCGGCCACGGTGGGACTCGGCGGCAAGGTGCTGGCCTCCCGGAGCCCGCACTGGGTGCGCGACTACGCCACCTCGACGCTCATCCAGCACGATCCGAACTTCGACCGCCTGGTGGTCACCGAAGAACTGGTGGCCCTGCTCGGCGTCCCGCTGGTGATCCGCGGCGAAGCGGTGGGCGCGCTGTTCGCCGCGGACCGCTCCGAACGGTCGTTCCAGGCCGAGGAGATCGCGCTGCTGAACGCGTTCGCCGATCACGCCGCGGTCGCCCTCGACAACGCCCGGCTCTACGAAGCGAGCCGGACCGCTCTGCGGGACCTGCGGGTGGCGTACGGGAAGATCGAGCGGGCGCAGGCGATCCACGAAGCCCTGACCGGCGTCGTGCTGGACGGCGGCACACCAGGCGACGTCGCGCAGCACCTCGCCGATCAGCTGGGCGGCGGTGTCACGCTGCTCGACCGGGCCGAGAGTCCACTATGGACAGACTTGGCGGGCGCCGTCGAGGAGGCCCGCCGCACGGGCCGCTGCACGACGTCGCCGGGCGCCGACGGGACGGACCGCAGCGTGGCAGCCGTCCAGGCGGGCGACAGCTCCCTCGGTGCGCTCGTGTGGAGCCGGCCCGCGGGCACCGGCGACGACACGGATCTGCGGACCCTCGAGCGCGCCACGCACATCCTGGGCCTGCTCATCCTCAAGGAACGCGCCGTCGCCGAGGCCGGCGAGCGGCTGAGCGGGGAACTGCTGACCGAGCTGATGGTCGGCAGTCCCGGCATCGGCCCGGCCCAGCGCGCCCGCGCCCGGGCGCGAGCCATCGACGTCGACCGCCTGGATCTGGTCCTGGTCGCCGACTCCCCCGCGGTGCCGCCGGCCGATCTCGCGCGGCACCTGCACGCCATCGCCCGGGAGCGCGCCGGGCTGGCCGGCGAGCACCTCGGCCGGGCCACGATGATCCTGCCGGGCCCCGACGACGAGGCGACCGTCGCGGACGTCCACACGCGACTGCGGCGGACGCTGGGCGCTCCCGTCATCGTCGTCGGGGAACGCGCGGGCGGCCACGACTGGGCCCGGGCGTTCTCGCTGGCCGGTCGCTGCGGCGCCGTCATGCGCGCGCTCGGGCACGCCGACGGCGGCGCCACCACCCGACGGTATGCCTTGTACGCCATGGTGTTCGACCCCGAGCGGGCCGGCGAGCTCGACCGGTTCCTGGCCGGCTCGATCGGCGCGCTGCTCGAGTACGACCGGCGGCGCGGCACCGATCTGGTCGGCACGCTCAGCGCGTTCTACGTCCACCGCGCCAACGTCGCGGCGACGGCTCGCGCGTTGCACCTGCACGTCAACACGCTGCTCAAGCGCCTGGACCGGGCCGGCACGGTGCTCGGCTCCGACTGGCGCCACGAGAACGACCTGGAGCTGCAGCTCGGGCTCCGGCTGCACCAGCTCCGGGCCACCGGTCGTGAGTGAGAAATCGTGTTAGAACACTGTTTCTCACTCACGACCCGTCGCGCAGGGCGGTCTTCGAGATCTTGCCGGTGCCCGTCTTCGGCAAGGCGGGCACGAACACGAATTCGTCGGGCAGCCACCACTTCGCGACCAGCGGCGTGAGGTGCGCCAAGAGCTCTTCGGCCGCCGTCCGGCTTCCTTCGCGCAGCACCACGTACGCCACCGGGCGTTCCATCCACCGCGGGTCCGGCCGGCCGATCACCGCGGCTTCGACGACGTCGGGGTGGGCCGTGATGGCGCCTTCGAGCTCGACCGAGGAGATCCACTCGCCGCCGGACTTGATCAGGTCCTTCATCCGGTCCACCAGCCGCAGGTACCCCTCGGCGTCGAGGGTGGCCAGGTCGCCGGTGCGCAGCCAGCCGTCCGTGGTGAAGCTGCCGCCGGCGTCCACCCGGTAGTAGCCGCCCGCCACCCACGGGCCCGCGACCTGCAGCTCGCCGACGGCGTCGCCGTCGCGGGGCAGCTCCCGGCCGGTTTCGACGTCGACGATCCGGACGTTCACCAGCGGCAGCGGCTGGCCCTGGGCGGCCCGTACGGCCACCTGGTCCGCCGCGGGCGCGTCCCGGTGCTGGGTGCGCGTGCCGCCGATGGCCCCGACCGGGCTGACCTCGGTCATCCCCCAGGAATGCGTGATGGGCACGCCGATCGCGGCGCGGTAGGTCTCCGACAGCGCGGGCGGGACGGCCGATCCGCCGCCGAGCAGGAACCGCGTGGCGCTCAGGTCGTGGTCCCGCAGGCCGGGCGCCATGCCCGTCCAGACCGTGGGGACGGCCCCGGCGACCGTGACCCGCTCGGCCGCCATCAGCCGCAACAGGTGGTCCGGGTCCGCGGACGGGCCGGGCAGGACCAGGGACGCGCCCGTCAGCATCGCGCCGTAGGGCAGGCCCCAGGCGTTGGCGTGGAACATCGGCACGATCGGCAGCACGACGTCGCTTTCGCAGAGACCGACCAGGCCCGCGGCGAGCGTCCCCAGTCCGTGCAGGACCGTCGAGCGGTGGCTGTAGAGCACGCCCTTGGGCGGCCCGGTCGTCCCGGAGGTGTAGCAGAGCCCGGACGCGAGGTGCTCGTCCGCGAGCGTGAAGGTGTCCTCGAACGAGCCCGGGAACGGAGCGGCCGCGGAGACCAGGTCGTCGTAGTGCAGGACGCGGGGATCCGCCGCGATCGGCTCGCCGCTGTCATCCGGCAGCACCACCCAGTACCGCACCCGCGGCAGCCGGGCGGCGCTCGGCCAGATCCGCGGCAGCAGCGCGCGATCGACGAACACGACGTCGTCTTCGGCGTGCTCGACGATGTACTCCAGGTGCTCCGCCGGCAGCCGGATGTTGATCGGGTGCAGCACCCGCTTGGTCACCGGCACAGCCAGATAGAGCTCCAGGTGCCGCCGGTGGTTGCTCGCAAAGGTCGCAACCCGGGCGCCGGTGGGGACGCCGAGGCCGGCCAGCGCGGTGGCCAGCCGCCGGGTCCCGACGGCCACCGCGGCATACGTCAGCCGCTCGCCCCCGGCCGTGACGACTTCCTTGTGCGCGTAGAGCCGCTCGGCACGCTCCAGGATGTGGGCGATGGTGAGCGGCCGTGGCTGCATCAGCCCGTCCATGGCGCCTCTTCCGGTCGGGTGGCTGGTCGCGAGTGACTTTAGGAGCGATCTCGGGCGGCGCAGAGGTGCGAACCGCCCACTCACCGGCCGTCGACGGTGGTGATCACCTCCACGCCGACCGGGCGGTGGCGAACCCGTTGGTGGCGGAGACGAAGGATTCCACGAAGGCGCACTCGGGCATCGGCGGCCCGGACGGCAAGGGCGGCCCGGCCCGCCCATGGCCCGTCGGCATTCCCCATGGCGTGCACGATAGCCACGGGACCCGGGCACGCCGAGCGGTTACCGGTCCCCCGCGACGGACGGCGGGGAAGTCAGGCCTGGCGATCGACGAGTGTCTCGATCCCGTCGAGCACGCGCTCGAGCCCGAACCGGAAGTCGTGGTCGAGGCCGTCGAACTCCCCGGCGTCGTCGAACGTGCCCGCGTCGACCACCGCGTGCAGGGCCGGGTACTCCGCCCGGGTGGTCAGCTTCTTGATCAGCTCGCCGTCCTGCGGCATGACGCGCGCCGTCGTCGGGTCCGCCGACTCGAACGCCGCCGCGATGTCGCTGCTGAGCATGGCGAAGCTGCGGGTGAAGCTGGTGACGAGCAAGACAGCCGACAGCTTGTCCTGCTCGGCGAGTCCGCTGTCGGTCGCGGCGACGGGCCGGCTGTTCAACCGCCGGACGGCGTGAGGAGGCTGCGCACGCCGGCGCCCCAAGGCGGCCTTGGTTGCGTCTGACGCACCGAAGGCCGCCTTGGGTGCGTCAGACGCACCGAAGGCCGCCTTGGGGCGCTCGGGTCAGTGCGCCGGCGGGGAGCTCACCCGGAGCACGTTCCCATCAGGGTCGTGCAGGCGCATCTCGTACATCCCCCACGGACGCACGAACGGCGGCTCGGCGATCTCGGCACCCCGCCCGCTCCACTCCCGGAACAACTCGTCGACCTGGGCCGCGGAAGAGACGTCCAGGTGCAGCCGGGTGGTGTGCGAGCCGTCGACCTGGGTGAACATGAGCTGCACCTGATCGCGGCCGACGAGCGCGGTGCCCGGCTCGGTCGGCTCGTCCCCGGCGAGAAACCGGGCCTGCCGGTCGGACCAGCGCCAGCCCACCCAGAACCCCAGCACGTCCGCGTAGAACGCGACGCTCGCGGCCAGGTCGCGCACCAGCAGGTTCGGCCGGCAGGCGAAGATCTCCGGGCCGCCGTGGTCCTCGGCCAGCAACCCGAAGAGCAGGTCGTCGGTCCACTCCCCCTTGAGCCAGGTGTGCCGGCGGCGGTGGCCCTCGGGGCGGAACCCGAGCCGCTCCAGCAGCCGCGCCGAGGCGGTGTTCCGCGCGTCGCACTCCGCCGACACCCGGCGGATCCCGGTGCCGAACAGCCGGTCCAGCACACAGCGCGCCGCCTCGGTCGCGTATCCCCGCCGCTGGTGCGCCGGGGCGATGGTGAACCCCAGCTCGGCCTGCATGCGGTTGGGGTCGACGCACACCCCGACGTCGCCGATCAGCCCGCCGCCGCCGCGGAGTTCCACGGCGTACTGGAACCAGCCGGGCGCCCCCTCCCCGGCGGCCGCGAACTCGGCCACCAGGCGCCTCGCTTCGGCGTCCGGCACCGGCGCGTCCCATGACTGGTAGCGCGCCACTGCCGGATCCGAGCGGTAGGCGGCGAACGCCGGCACGTCCGCGGCGTCGAACCGGCGCACGGTCAGGCGTTCGGTCACCACCGGCAGTTCGTCCACCCGGCCAGCCTACGACCGCGCCGGCCGGAACGCGGTCAGCTCACCGCCCACCGCTGGTTGGCTCCGCCGTTGCAGGTCCAGATGATCACCTTGGTGCCGTTGGCCGTCGCCGCGCCACTCACGTCCAGGCACAGTCCCGACTGGCCGTTCGTGACGGTCCCGGTCCCGGTGAAACTCCACTTCTGGCCGTTCCCGCCACTGCAGTTCGCGATCACCGCCGCCGTGCCGGCGCCGGTCCCCCCGCCCGCGGTGTCCAGGCAGCGTTTCGTCCCGCCGGAGTAGACGCTCAGCTCGCCCGCGCTGCCGCGGGTCCACTGCTGGTTCGCCCCGCTGTGGCAGTCCCAGATGGCGACCTGGGTACCCGCGGTGGTCGACGAGCCGGGCACGTCCAGGCAGCGGTTCGCCGCCGTGGCCCGCACCGGGCCGGTGCCCCCGCCGGGATCCGGGTCGTCGCCGCCGAGCGCGTCGAGGACGGCGGTGTAGGCCTGCTTCTTGCCGTAGTTGCCGTCGAACAGCAGCGGGGTGTCGCCGGACCGCCACGAGTACTTGTCCGTGACGCCCCAGACCGTGATCCCGGTGCACCGGGCCACCGCCCGGCACGCCTGGGTCACCTGCCGGTACACGTTCGCCTGGCCGGTCCCCGAGCCGCCGACGTCCAGCTCGGTGATCTGGACATCGACCCCGAGGTCGGCGAAGCGCTGGAGGTTGGCCTGGTAACTGCTCAGGTTCGAGTTCGCCGAGAGGTGGCTTTGGAAGCCCACGCAGTCGATGGGCACGCCGCGGCTCTTGAAGTCCCGGACCATGTTGTAGATCCCGGTGCTCTTCGCGTTGATGCCGTCGGTGTTGTAGTCGTTGTAGCAGAGCTTCGCGCCCGGATCGGCCGTGCGGGCCGCGCGGAACGCGTCCTCGAGGTAGCCGTCACCGAGTTTCTGCTGGAAGGTCGCCTGCCGGCGGGTGCCGTTCTCCTCGAACGCCTCGTTGACCACGTCCCAGGCGATCACCTGACCCTTCCAGTGCCCGGCCACCTGGGCGATGTGGTTCAGCATCGCCGAACGCAGGTTGTTCGCGTCCAGCCCGCCGACCCAGGGGGCGAGCTGCTGGTACCACACCAGCGTGTGCCCGCGGATCTTCATGCTCTGGGCCTTCGCCTGGCTGACGATCCGGTCGGCGGGCGCGAAGTTGAACTGATTGCGGTTGGGCTCGACCGTGTCCCACTTCATCTCGTTCTCCGGCGTGACGCCGTTGAACTCCGCGGTCCACGTGTTCACGTACGCCGCCTCGCCCAGGTGGCTGGTCGAGATGGCGGCGCCGTAGTACCGGCCGGTCTGCGCGGCCGCGGCCCCGAGCGTGCTCGCCGCCCCGGCGACGTCGGGTGAGAGCACCAGCGCGGTCGCCGTCAGGCCGGCCGCCGCGAGGAGGGTGGCAGCGGTCCGGAGACGCCGCCGTGGGAGTGCATCGGTGATCATCGAAGGCCCTCGATTCGGTCCGGGACGGCGTCAGCCGAACGTCCACTGCTGGTTGCTGCCGCCGTTGCAGGTCCACAGCTCGACCGGCGCGCCCTCGGCCGTGGAGGCGCCGGTGACGTCCAGGCACAGTCCGGATTGGCCACCGGTGACCGTGCCGTTGGAATTGACGGTCCACTGCTGGTTGCCCTGTCCGTTGCACGGCCAGGTCACCACCTTCGTGCCCGCGCTCGTGCCCTGGCCGGACGCGTCGAGGCACAGCGTCGCCCCACCGAAGGTGGCGGTCAGCCTGCCGTCCGACGTGCGCGTCCAGGCCTGGTTCGGCTGACCGCTGCAGCCGGCGATCTGCAACTGCGTGTTCTGGGCGGCGCCGGTCAGGCACTTGCCCGCGCCGACCGCGTGCACCGGCCCGGTTCCGGTGTTGCTGCCGCCGGTGCCGTACCCCGCCGCGACGATGTTGGCCTGCACGGCGTTCTCGGTGGCGTCCGACGGGTAGCCGGACGTCATGACGCCTTCGTAGAACGTACCGGCGGAGCCGATGCTGTTGTCCCCGCCGGTGCCGAGGATGATGGCGCCTTCCTTGCGCATCGGGTTGTAGCCGGACACGTTGGGCCGCACGCCGTCGTAGAACGTCGACACGCCGCCGGACTGGGCGTTGCCGCCGCGGATCGCCCACCGGTTCGGGCCACCCTTGACGATCGCCGTCAGGTACCGGTGGCTGATGCTCGGGTCGTTGGCGTTGTAGCGCTGGTTCACCCCGGAGAACAGCCCGTTCTCCAGGTCCGCCATGATCCACGGCCCGTTCCCGGCACCGTAGCCCCAGACCTTGATGTTGCCGAAGTAGATGGCTTCCATCGTGCCGTTGCCGTTGTCGCGGCTGTTGCGTTCGGCGTTGCCGTAGTCGAAGCAGCAGCCGCCGTTGTAATGCGTGCCGTCGAAGATCGCGTACATGCCCTCCGGCTGGTCACCGGTCGCGGTGCCGGTGGCGTTGTTGTTGCGGTACCCCGTCCCCGGTGCCACGAACACGCCGTACGCCTTCTGCCCGCCGATCGTGGTCGGCGCGGCCGTCGCGCTGGCCAGGTTGTCGTACCCGCCGGGTGCCGGGCCCTGGAAGCCGCCCGGCGGGGCCTGGGTGAGGCGGTTGTTCCGGCCGGACTGGTCGTAGATGACCGTGATCAGGCAGGTCGTTCCCGCGCAGAACGCGTCCTGCGCGGCCGCGTCGGCCACCCCACCGGCGCTCAGGACGCCGATGTCCCGCGTCGTGTTGTCCGAAGCGCGCCGCACTTGGTAGAGCGAGCCGCTGTAGGCGCCGTACAGCGCCCGGGTGGTCGAATGCGCGGCCACACAAGGGGTTCCTCCGGCCGCGTAGATGTCACACGGCCCCTCGGTGGCGGCCTGCGACGTCGTCGCCGTGCCGGTCACCGCGCCCGCGGCGATCAGCACCGCCGGCCATATCCTCTTCCACCGTGCGTTCATCGTCGAACTCCTTTGTCCGGACGGATTCCGCTAGTACTGCAGGGATACTTGTGTGCGTGACCTGGCGGAACAAGGTCACCGTTTGCCGTGGCTGGTGGTCGTGAGTGGTAATTCGGGTTCTAACCCGAATTACCACTCACGACCAGC
>NZ_JAJPWR010000054.1:0-17977 GCF_046548995.1 Amycolatopsis sp. lyj-109 | reverse complement strand
GCGGGTGGTGGTGAGTGGTAATTCGGGTTCTAACCCGAATTACCACTCACGACCAGCCGCGGCAGACCGGCAGACCGGCAGGCCGGCGTCCAGGATTGTCCTGGCAGGCTGTCTTCGGCCGCACCGAACAAAGATCTCGCCCTGCAGTACTAGCGGTCCTGCCGGACCTTATCGCTGCCCAGTTAGTTACCCACAAGGGTTCCTACTACCCGAAAGGAACTGACAGTGGTTGACTTCGCCCCGGTTGTTCCGCAACGTGCTGGGGTGCCGCAGCCTCTACGACGAGTACCTGCGCCGCCCCGACCTGATCCGGCTGGCCACGTGGGGCCGCCTGGAACGGCGTCGGACGGCCACCCGAAGTCTCGCCGTTCGACCGCCTCCCGGCCGTCGTGCACGAGGCGGATGCCGACGAATCTCAGCCCGGACGTTCAAGCCGGGCGCCAGTCCAAAGCCGAAGCGGAGTCCCCGCACCGTCGCGCAGCTCATCAACGCGTCTGCAGGTCCGGAGCGGAACTCGCCCAGCGGCGCCCATCCTCCAGGCACCGTCGCGTGGAGTCCCCGCACTTCCCTTTGGAAAGCAATCGCCCTTGCAGGTAACCACCGGTCTATCGATATCGTCGAGCTTCGCTGACCGGCGGTTCACCGCGCTGTCCGCGCAGAACGGTCTTGTTTGCAGCTCACGTCTTGAGCCGAGTTCGAACCGACCGAAGTCGCCGAGGCGTTCGCCGTGCTTGCGGGTACGGAGTGCGTCCGGACCGCGTCGGCCACCCGCCTACAGACATTGCCCTCCCCACCTAGGAGAGACCGTGCCGGAGCCCGACGAAAACTCCAGTGTTCCCCGACGGCCCATGCGAGCCCGCCGGTACGCCCTGACGGTCGCTGCCGCCGTCGTCGGAGTGATCGCGGTGACGTTCGTTGTCGTGCAGGCCGGGTCATCCAAGCCGGCCGACGTCTCGACAGCCGCGGCTCCGGCGCAGAGCGTGAACCCGACCGAGAATACGGCTGCGAACTGGCCGGACATCAAGCTGATGTCGGCGACGCAGGTGCTGGATCGGGCGGCCGACCTCAGCGTCGGCGCGGCCGACCAACCGGTCGGCCCCGGGCAGTTCCGGTACGTCAACGAGCACGCGTGGTTCACGAGCACCATGCAAATCGGCGAGACCGGCTACACCTACCTCTGGGAGAAGCAGATCCAGAGCTGGATCCCGGCCGACGAGCACGAGGTCTGGCAAGAGACACGCAAGATCCTGAACACCGGCAAGTTCCTCGGCGGGACCGTGCCGCAGGCGCAGGCGCCGGAACCGCCGGTGACATCGGAAGACCAAGGCCAATGGCAGGGTCGATGTGGCAACTTCTTTCCAGACGCCAAGCCGGCCAAGAAGTGCGACGACCCCACTGACTGGGACAGCTTCGCGTTCTACACGAAGCTTCCGCACGACCCAGCGGCGCTGTACGCGAAGCTGCAGACGTTGACGAAGGGGCACAGCTCGACGCCGTCCGCGCTGTTCGACGTCGGCATTCAGGTCCTCCGGACCGGGCTCATGCCGGCCGGGTTGCGCGCACAGTGGTATCGGGCGCTGGGGAAGATCCCGGGTATAAAGGTGCTGGCGGCGGAGACGAACCTCGACGGCCGCAAGGGTGTCGCACTCGGTCTCGCCGACCGCCACGCGATCCGGCAGCTGATCATCGATCCGGTGACCGGGCAGTTCATCGGCGAGCGGCAGGTCGCGGGCGCGGAGCCGGACTTCCCGTGGCTCAAGCCGGGTACGGAGATCGGTACCAGCGCGATCACCACCGGAGTCGCCGGCCGGCTCGGCGTGGCACCGGCCAAGTAGGTCCCCACGCCGGCGCCGGCCGCCAGCCTGGCCGGCAGCCGGCGCACTGGTCGCACGGCCTTCGGCGTGCCGGCAACGCAGCTCACTGTCGCGAAGGGCGCGGAGACGCTGCCGAAACCTGGAACCCGATACACCGAGATCACCGGCACCCGGTTCGCCGTCGCCTGCGGTGACCAGCCGACCAGGCCGGCGGCCTGGTACAAGCGGCTCAGTGACCGGCAGTGCCCCGAATACCCCTCTTCGGCTGGAACCACGGCCTCAGCGAGGTGTGCGGTTTCTGGTCCGACGCGCCGCGCCAGGCGCTGCCGAACCTGGCGCCGGAAGCCGCGAAGAAGGTCCTGGTCGTCCAGGGTGCGTTCGACCCGCAGACCGGTTACGAGCAGGCCAAGGCGCTTCCCGGGCTGCGGGCGTACCCCTGGTGTCCGTGGAGGACTCTCCGTTCCACGGCCAGCCCCTGTGTCGACCTCGGCTGGTGACGAAGCGGGGTGGCTGCTCCGCCCGGAGGCAGCCACCCCGGTCATTTTCCGGAACGCTCGGCCAGTTCACGGGCGTGTTCCCTGGTTTCGTCGTTCATCGGGAAGAAGCACTCGATCCGCAGTTCCTGCAGCGTCACGTCCTGCGGTGTGCCCAGGGTGGTCACCATCGAGAAGTACTCGAACCGCCGGTCACCGCGCTCGTACCGGATCGGCACGATCGGGAGGACCGGCGCGGTCACGTCCACCACCCGCAGGTGCGAAGGCACCCCCGGATAGTCCAGCACTTCGTCGAGGATCCGCTGGGCCCGCTCGTCGACGGCCCCGCCGATCGCCTCCCGCCGCGCACGTCGCACCAAGGCCTCGGCGACCTCCAGCCAGTTCGTCACGTGCTGTCGCACCCCGTCCGGGTGAAACATCCGGCGAAGCACGTTCGCCGGCCCCGGCGGATTCCCCGGTTGCCCGTCCTGGAGGTAGGCGAAGAACCGGCGGGCGGCGGTATTGGTGTGCCGGATATCCCAGCTGCGGTCGATCACCAGAGCCGGGAACGGCTCCTGCTGGGCGAGAACCGTCTCCAGGGCTTCCCGCACCGCGGCCAATGCCGGTGCGTCCAATGCGGACTCCGGGTACTCAGGAGAGAATCCGGCGCTGAGCAGCAGGGTGTTGCGCTCACGCAGCGGGACGTCGAGCACCTCCGCCAGCTTCAGCACCATGGCACGGCTCGGGTTCGCCCGCCCCGTTTCGACGAAGCTCAGGTGACGGACCGACACAGCGGCCTCCACGGCCAGAGCCAGCTGGCTCAACCGCCGGGCACCGCGCCAGTGTTTCAGCAAAGGACCGACGTCAGGCACCAGCCGAGTATCCCGCCTTCCAGACGTGCGGCGCCACCGCGTCCTCCAGCGGCGGCCAGGTGAAGTTGGCCGTGTAGTTCGTCATCGCCGAGATCGCCACCGCGGTGATCACCTCGAACACCTGCTCTTCGGTGAAGCCCGCCGACTTGAACGCCACCACTTCGGCGTCGTCGACGTGGCCTCGCTTCTCGATCAGTGACCGGGTGAACGTGGAAAGTGCCGCCATCCGCCGGTTTCCGGGCACCTCGCCCTGGCGGATCGCCTCGACCACGGCCGGTTCGACGCCGTCCTGCAGCGACTCCAGGGTGTGGAACGCCACCGCCCATTCGCTGCGATTCGCGACCGCGTTGGACAGCAGCAGGACCTGCCGCTCGTCGGGCCCGAACGTGCCGCCGCCCCGGAAGTGGCCGAAGGCGGAGAAGAAGGTGTTGATCAGCGCCGGCGAGTTTGCCATGAGCCCGGCCCCGGCGGGCACGAACCCGAACGCGCCTTCGAGGACCTTGAGCGGCTCCTTCGCGGCCTCGGCGGCGGTGTCGGCGGTGTGGATCTGGTAACTGGTCATGGTCCGAGTGTGCGGCAGTCGCCGCGCCGAACCAATTCCCTCGGAGGTAAACATCGACTGCCTCCGGTGCCCGGTGTGCCACGATCGGCTCATGGGCTGCACGTCGGCAGGACGCGTCAGAACCGCACTTTGGACATCGCGTACGAGCAAGCGGGCCCGCCGGACGGAGTTCCGATCATCCTGCTCCACGGTTACCCCTACGACGTGCGCTCGTACGACATCGAACCGGCGGTCCGGCGCTCGGCGAGCGACCGGCGGGTGCTCGATCGCGATCCACCAGTCCGGTGGTCACCAGGACCCGGCGTGCCGTGTGCTCTGCGCCACTGCGGGTGGACACCACCAGCCGCCCTCGCAAAACCGGCCCGGCCGATCCTGGGATCGGCCGGGCCGCGAGAGACATCGCCTGCGGTCACATCTTCTTTTCCCGGGGGATCTTCTCCCCTGCCTCGACCGCGAACGGCAGGCGGTTGCGCTGCGGTGCCGCCGGGCACACGGGAACGAAGTCCGAGAACGCGCAGGGCAGGTTGTACGCACGGTTGAAATCGAGGGTGACCGTGCCGTCTGCGGCCGGAGCGTCGATGTTCAGCGCGCGGCACAGCGGGTAGGTCGTGACACCGCTGGTGGCGTCGGCGAACACCGTGTTCATGCCCGCGGCGCCCTGGAGCACGAGCAGTTCGTGCTCCTCGCCGCCGTACTCGAACCGGACCACACCGGGGGTGTCGTGTTCGTGGCGCCGCCAGCCCACGCTGTCCAAGACGACCGACTGCGGTTCGTCATGCGGCTCGAACCGGCCGGTGAGCACCCACTCCGGGCCGGGCTCGAAGGTGGGCACGCCTTTGAAGTCGCGGCGCTTCGGCGTATCCAGCTCGTAGCCCACGATCATGTACAGCTCGCGGTAGGTGATGCCCACCTCGACGTCACCGGCGACGACACGCGCCTCGTCGTCGACGCCGACGAGCGAAAAGGTCTTCTCGGTCGTGAACTTCTCGTCGCCGTAGGACATTTCGGCGCCCTGCGGATCGATGTGCACGTCGTCACCCTCGTGCCACCACAACCCGGGAATTCCGTCGTAGGCGCGCGGAGTCTCGTCCAGCCAGCTCATCGACACGGCGGACAGCCAGCCGAACGGCCGGCTCAGCCACTGCTCCCAGCCGGCCCGCCACGCACGCCAGTCGGCGAGGTAGGTCTCCACGTCTTTCACATCATTCTTCGGCACGGCTTCACCTTCCGGTTCGGGTTGTCAGGGCCATGGTCGGGAAGTCACCGCACACCGGCAACGTAAGTTGCGAGGTTGGCAAATACCCCCGAACCTGTGAACCGTGCCGTCACGAGGACAGCGGACTCACGAAGACGAATCCGCCGAGGGCGCCCAGCAGGATCGCGAACGCCCGCCGCAGAACGAGTCCGAAAGCGCGCCGGTCCAGCAGCCGGCCGCGAGGGAGCCTGCCACCGCGGCACCGGCGAACGGAGCCACCACGGCCCAGTCGGGCGCGCCGCCATCGAGGTGGGTGACCAAGGCCGTGGCCGAATTCGCGGCGATCACCGCCAGGGACGTACCGACGGCTGTCGCACCCCGACAGAGAACCCGGCCAGGATGACCCGAACTCCCGAGCCCCGGGCCGGCCCGTCACCCGCAGGCGAGGAGTTTTCCCCGCCAGGTGGTAACCGCAGCGACCAAGACCACCAGACGACCCCGGCGATCGCGGCTAGCCCGACGATCAGCAAGGACCCGGTGGTCGCCTGGCCGGCCGATTGCCCGAGCAGGTAGACCAGGGCGGGAACGGCCAGCACGGAACCTCCGCTCCCGAGCGCACCGAGCGCGGCGCCGACAACCCGGCCGAGCAGTACCGCTGCACCCAAGGCGCACGCTTCCTTCGCCACTGGCGGGCCTCGCATCGAGGCCGCCGGCGGAATGTACGAACATCCAGCTCGGCGACCACACCTTCGTTGCGGAAGTGGCAACAAGCGTTGCTGTCATCTCGCCTTCGCCCGCAAAGTCGGTCCAGTACGACGAGGCCGAAGAACTGCGAGGACGAGATGACCCTTTCCGATTTAGGACCTGCTGAGACCGGCTCGAGCCGCCGGGCGACGATGCCGTGGGCCGGTGTGGTGATGCTGAGTCTGCTGCAACTGGTGCTGTCGGTGGACACCAGCGTCGTGAACGTCGCGCTGCCCCAGATCCAATCCGCACTGGGGTTCTCCGCCGCCGGGCTGAGCTGGGTCATCACGGCCTACTCGCTCGTCTTCGGCGGCCTGGTCCTGCTCAGCGGCCGGATCGGCGCGATCATCGGACCGCGCCGCGCCCTGCTGCTCGGAACGGCGATCTTCGTCGCCGCGTCCGTACTCGGCGGGCTGGCGTCATCCCCGGGGATCCTGGTGACCGCACGAGCCGTCCAGGGCGTCGGCGCGGCACTGGCCGCACCGAGCACCCTGGTGCTGATCACGGGGATCACCGAACCCGGCGTGCAGCGGTCGCGGGCGATGTCCTTCTTCGTCGCGGCGCTCGGCAGCGGTGCCGCGATCGGGCTGGTGCTCGGCGGGGCGCTCACCACCACGCTCGGCTGGCGCTGGGTCATGTTCGTCAACGTCCCGCTCGGCCTGTTCGTGCTGGCCGGCGTGCGGCTGACGGTCCCACGGCTGCCGCGGACCTCCGCGCGGCTCGACCTCGCCGGCGCGGTCTCGTCGACCGCGGCGATGGCGGCGCTGGTCTACGGCTTGACCTCCGCCGCATCCGATGGCTGGGGCAGCGCGAAGGCCCTCGGCTCCTTCGCTGTCGCGCTCCTGGCGGTGAGCATCCTGATCGTCGCGGAGCGGCGGCACCCCAGTCCGGTGCTGCCTTTGGGTTTCTTCGGCCGGATGGGGTCGGCGGCACCGTTCCTGGCGATGCTGCTGATCCCGGCGGGACAGTTCGGCTTCCTGTACTTCGCCGCTTTGTTCACCCAGGACGTGCTGGGCTACAGCCCGCTGCTCACCGGTCTGGTGGTACTGCCGTTCACGGCCGCTCTCGTGCTCGTCAACGTGGTCGTGCCCCGCCTGGTGGCCCGCTGGGGCGAACGGGTCACGGGTGGCGCCGGGATGGCCGCGCTGACCCTCGGCCTGCTGTGGATGTCCCAGCTCCACTCCGGCAGCACCTTCACCGGCGGCCTGCTCGGCCCGTTCGTCGTGCTGGGGCTCGGCGCCGGTCTCACCGTCGCACCGCTGACCAGCGTGCTGCTGGCCCAGGGACCGGCCGAGCAGCTGTCCGCGGCGTCGAGCCTCAACCAGGGCGCGCAGCAGCTTGGCGGGGCGGTCGGCCTGGCCGCCCTGACCACCGTCTTCAGCGCAGCCAGCGGCGGCGTGGGAGGCATCACGACGGCCTTGCTGGCGGGAACGGTGTTCCCGGCGCTGGCCTTCATCCTGTTCACGATCTGGGCTCGCCGGATCGGCAACTCCCGCTGAACGCCTGATACCGCAACGGCAGTCAGGTGAGTAGGTAACCGCGTCGTTTGTAGTGACTGAGGCGGGTTGGTGTTGTCGTCGACGGCAGAAGCACGACCAGGCCCAGACATGCTCACTCACGATCTGGTCAGCTCAGGCCGGCGTCGTGGACCAGGATCGCCACCTGGGTGCGGTTCGCCGCCTCCAACTTGGCCATGATGTGTCCGATGTGGACCTTCACGGTCGAATCGCTCACGAAGAGAGCGCGAGCGATCTCCGCGTTGCTCAGCCCGCGTCCGATGTGGACGGCCACGTCGTGCTCCCGGGGCGTCAGCTCCGAAAGCCGCTCCCGGGCCCGCAAACTTCCTCCTCCGGACGCGAAATCCGTCAACAGCCGCTTCGTGATCTTCGGAGACAGCATCGCCTCGCCCCGCGCCACCACCCGGACCGCGTTGACCAGCTCGCGCGGCGGCGTGTCCTTCAGCAGGAAGCCCGCCGCGCCGAGGCGCAGGGCCGCATACACGTACTCGTCCACGTCGAACGTCGTCAGCACGACCACTGCCGGCGCCGCCGGGTGCGAAGCCAGCCGCCGGACCACCTCGATGCCGTCCACCTTCGGCATCTGGACGTCGGTCAGCACCACGTCCGGCCGGTAACGGTCGGTCAGCTCGACCGCCCGCACGCCGTTCGTGTCCTCCGCGACCACCTCGACGTCGTCGGCCGACTCCAGGATCATCCGGATACCGCTGCGGACCAGCTCCTCGTCCTCCAGCAGCACGACCTTGACCGTCACATGCCCTCCCCGACCGGAAACTCCGCGTGCACCCGGAACCGCCCGTCACCCGTCGGACCGGTGCGCAGGTCGCCCCCGGCCAGCTTCACCCGCTCGCGCATGCCCACCAGTCCGTAGCCCGACCCCGGGACGGCACTGCCGTGCGGGGTGAGCCGGTTGGTCACCTCGACCGCCAGCCGGTCGCCGGTGACGGCCAGCCGGACGTCGACCGCCGCGTGCGGCGCGTGCTTGCCCGCGTTGGTCAGTGACTCCTGCACCACGCGGTAGACGGCCCGCCCGACCTGGCCGGGCACCGCGGGCAGCGGGTCCGGCAGCGTCAGCTCGACCCGCGCCCCGGTTGCCGCGACCTCTGCCACCAGGTCCTCGAGCGACGCGAGCACGCCCGGGTCCACGCCCCCGGAAGGAGCGTCGTCGCGCAGCACCCGCAGGACGGCGCGCAGCTCGTCGAGCGCCACCGCGCTGGTGGCCCGGATCGTCTCGGCGGCCTGCTCGGTCTTCTCATCCGGCGCGCGCAGCGACAGCGCGCCGGCCTGCAGCGCGACCGCCGTGACCCGGTGGGCGACGACGTCGTGCATCTCCCGCGCGATCCGCCGCCGTTCGGCGAAGACGGCCTGGTCGGCCAGGAGCGTCCGGGTGCGCTCGGCCTCCTCGGCGCGGTCGCGCAGGACGCCCAGCAGCGCGGCGCGCTGGTGCATCCACAACCCGGCCGGCACCGGGCCCAGCAGGAACACCACGAGCACGAGCACGGCCGTGGTGAGCTGGAACGGCTCCCGCACCACCTGCACGACGTTCCCGGCGACCGCGCACACCACGACCGCGGCCCCGGTCCACCAGCTGACGCCGTGCCGAGCCGCGACCGAATACGAGGCCACCGTTTGTTCGGTGCGGCCGAAGACAGCCTGCAGGACAACCCTGGACGCCGGCCTGCCGATCTGCCGCAGCTGGTCGTGAGTGGTAATTCGGGTTAGAACCCGAATTACCACTCACGACCACCAGCCACGGCAAACGGTGACCTTTGATGGCGTCGGCGCCAGCGTGACCAGGCCCAGGTCGCGAGGCGGCCGAACGGGGTGGTGATCAGGTGCGCCAGTAGCCGCTTGACTTCGCCCAGCGTGCTGGGAACGAGGCCACTACCAGGGCTTTTGGGGCTATCGCGGCGGTGACGGCCAGGTAGGTGGGAGCGAGCATGGCCAGGGTGACGTGCCGGTACCAGGCGTCGTAGCGGCGAACCTGGTACTGGTCGAGGCCGACGGCGGTCTTCGCGGTCTGGAACTCCTCCGCCAGGCGTTCGATCTGCTCGTCACCGGCCTGAACGACCCTCCGGGTCCCCGCAGCCGCTGACGTCCCCCGCCCACCCCGCGTGGATTGCGTTCAGGTAAATCGATCCGGTAGCAAATGCGCATTTGAGACGGTCGAGCCTCCTCGCTATGTTGGTCACAGGAGGCCGACCCGGTGTCGGAAAACCAACCATGCGCACATCACTCGACGTGGAACCGCTGTCCGCCGTCATCAAAGATCTCTAGTCCGACGCCGATGCCTCGATGGAGGTATTCCGGAAACGGCTGTCCGAGTGGCCCGAAAGCGAACTCCAGGAATGGCGGGAAAACACCCAAGACTACCGGAACCTGTACGCGAAGGCAAAGGACATCCACCTCGCGGTGTCACCCAGGACCGCGAATCTCCTCTACGTTCTGGCCAAGGCGCGGCGAGCGCGGACCATCGTGGAGTTCGGCACCTCGTTCGGGTACTCGACACTGCACCTGGCGGCAGCGCTCAAGGACAACGGCGGCGGGAGGCTCATCAGCACCGAATTCGAGCCGTCCAAAGTCGCCCAGGCGCGGCGGACGCTCGAAAAGGCCGAGTTGTCGGAGATCGTCGAGATCCGCGAAGGTGACGCGCTCGACACCCTGGCTCACGACCTGCCCGACCGCGTGGACTTCGTCTTCCTGGACGGCGCCGGAACCCTGTACCGGACGATCACCGAGCTCCTCGAGCCGCGGCTGAGCCCGGATGCGGTGGTCGTCGCCGACAACGCCCACGGCGCGGAAGACTATCTGGCCCACGTCCGCTCTCCCGGCCGCTACGTCTCGACGAGCCCCGACCGGGATATCGAACTCTCCCTGTGGCTCCGGCCGACGAGCGACGCCGGCTGATGGACTGGGCGCAGCTCGCCGAGTCGCTGATCTCCTCACCGTGGCTGTACGCCGTGCTGTTCGCGATCTCGGTGCTCGACGCGTTTCTGCCCGTGGTACCCAGCGAGCCGGTGATCGCCCTGGCCGGCGTGTACGCGGCCAAGGGCCAGACGACGAGCTGCTCGGAATCGCTTTGGCATCGCGCTCGGCCTCGTCGTCAGCCTGGTGCTCGAGATCGTGCGGCGCCTCCGCGACCGGACGCAGTCCGTGCGCGAATGACTATCACGCATCTTTCGATTTACTCACACGCAATCGAGCGCGCAACGAATCGCGTGCAGTGTCGAGTACCGCGGATACAGTACTTCGATCGTCTGCGCCGGAACGACGATCTCCCGCGCCCGACCGGCGACCATTGGTGAGACGAACAAGCACAAGCATCGGGAGAACAAATGATCGAGGTACTCGGTCTCACCAAACGTTACGGATCGAAGACGGCCGTCGACGGACTCAGCTTCTCGGTCCGGCCGGGTACCGTGACCGGGTTCCTGGGGCCCAACGGGGCCGGCAAGTCCACCACCATGCGCATGCTCGTGGGGCTGGACGCCCCGACCTCGGGAACCGCGAAGATCAACGGCAAGGCCTATCGGCAGCATCGCGCGCCGTTGCGGGAGATCGGCGCCCTGCTCGAAGCCCGCGCCGTGCACCCCGGCCGTTCGGCGCGCGACCACCTCCTTGCGATCGGCAGCACGCACGGCATCCCGGCCAGGCGGGTCGACGACGTACTTGAGCTGGTCGGTCTGACCGCCGTGGCCCGCAAACGGGCCGGCAACTTCTCGCTCGGCATGGGACAGCGGCTCGGCATCGCCGCCGCGCTGCTGGCCGACCCGCACACCGTCATGCTGGACGAGCCGGTGAACGGACTCGACCCGGACGGCATCAAGTGGATCCGGCAGCTCCTCCGGGACCTGGCCGCGGAAGGCCGCACGGTCTTCCTCTCCTCGCACCTCATGAGCGAGATGGCGTTGACCGCCGAACACCTGATCGTCATCGGCCGCGGCAAGCTCATCGCCGACATCTCGGTCGACGAGCTGATCTCCACCGCCGACCGCGGCATTCACGTCCGCACTCCGCGAGCCACCGACCTGGTCCGCGAGCTGACTCCGCACGGCGCGACCGTGACCTCCGCCGGCAGCGGCCTTCTCGACATCACGGGGATGTCGGCGGAAGACATCGGAAACCGCGCTCTGCGGGCCGGGATCCCGCTCCACGAACTGACCCCCCAGCGCGCGTCGCTGGAAGAGGCGTACACGGAACTGACTCGTGACGCCGTCGAGTACCAGGGCGCCACGTCGCTCGGAGAGGCGGCCTGATGTCCGCGGCAATGCTGCAAACCACCGCTCGCAGCCACCACCGGAAGGTGACCGCTTGGCGGCTCTCCTTCGGCGGCGTGCTCCGCAGCGAACGGGTGAAGCTCCGCTCACTGCGCTCGAGCTCATCCACTCTGCTCGGCGCCGCGGTGGTGATCTCCACGCTGGTCGCGGTGAACTTCCTGATCCCCGGCCTCGGCAGCCTGGTCCTGCCGTCGTCCTGGCGCGACGACGTCCTGAAGTTCCTGCCCTCCAACGCGAGTGACGCCTTCACCAGCGTCGTGGCCCGGGACAACCTGCTCACCTCCGGAGCCGGTGCCGCGGTGTTCGCCGCTTGGGTGCTCGTGCCGCTCATCGCCGCGGCTGTCCTGCTACGCAAGCGCAACGCATGACCGGAGCCGATCCGACCGGGGCGTCGGTGATGGGACGGATCCTCGCGGTGACGCAGCGGTACCCGACCATCATCGACGCCCTCGGCGTCATCGTGCTGTACGTGGTCAGCGCGACCGACCCGGCCGGAGACGGCCCGGGCGCGCCGACCACAGCCGTGCTCGTCGTGCTGGCTGCCGACCTCGCCGTTCTCGCCTACCGGCGCAAGTGGCCGATGTGGACACTGGCCATCACGGCACTGGGCACCGTCCCGGCCGTGCTCATGGGCGCCGACCTGGAACCGTTCCTGATCCCGGTGGCGATCGCCGTCTACACCGTCATCGTCCGCACCGACCGGTGGACCGCCGGGTTGCTGGCCGCCCCGGCCTCCTCCCTCGCGGTGGTCATCCTGGTGATCCTGGTCGCCGGCTCCGGCGTGACCCAGGAGGGGCTCGGCCGGCTGGCGGTGATGGGCATGGCGATCGCGGTCGCCATAGCGGTGCGCAATCGCCGCGCGTACGTCGCGGCCTTCAAGGAACGCGCGGTCCGCGCGGAACAGAGCCGCGAAGAGGAAGCGCGGCGCCGCGTCGTCGAGGAGCGGCTGCACATCGCGCGCGAGCTGCACGACGTCGTCGCACACCACATCGCGGTGATCAACGTCCAGGCCGGCGCGGCCGGCCAGCTGATCGGTTCTCGTCCCGAGGCGGCCGGCGAAGCACTGGAGCACGTTCGCCGGTCGAGCCGGGCCGTGCTCGACGAGCTGCGCGGCCTCCTGGGCGTACTTCGCCGGCCGGAGGATCCGGAGGAGCTCTCGACCCAGCCGATGCCGGGGGTCACCCAGCTGCCGTCGCTCATCGATTCGTTCCGGTCGTCGGGTCTCGAACTCCACTGCACGTTCGCCGGTGCGGCCCAGCCGCTGCCCTCGACCGCCGATCTGGTCGCCTACCGGGTGGTGCAGGAAGCCTTGACCAACGCGCACCGATACGGCAACGGCACCGCCCAGCTCTCGGTGCGCTACACCCCGTCTTCGCTGCTCCTGGAAGTCACCAACCCACCCGCGGCCGAACCGCGCGGGCACGGCACCGGTCTCGGCCTGCTCGGGATGCGGGAACGGGCCGCCGTGGTCGGCGGCACCGTCGAAGCCGGCCGCGTCCCGGACGGCCGGTTCCGCGTCCGGGTCGGCCTGCCCCTACAGCTTGGAGAGAACCCGTGAAGCTCCGCGTCCTGCTGGCCGACGACCAGGCACTGATCCGCGCCGGCTTCCGCGTCCTGATCGACGCGGCCCCAGACCTCGAGGTGGTCGGCGAGGCCGGCGACGGCGGCGAGGCGCTCGAAGTGCTCCGGAGAACGCGTGCCGACGTGGTGCTGATGGACGTCCGCATGCCCGGGCTCGACGGCATCGAGGCCACCCGCCGCATCACCGCGGATGACGACCTCGCGGGCGTGAAGGTGCTCATGCTCACGACGTTCGAAGTCGACGAGCACGTCGTGCGCGCGCTCCACGCGGGCGCCAGCGGTTTCCTGGGCAAGGGCGTGGAACCCGCCGAGCTGCTGGCCGCCATCCGGCAGGTCGCCGAGGGGGACGCGCCGTTGTCGGCACTGGCGATCCAGGCACTGGTCCGGAACCTGCGCGGCGGTCCCGCCACGACGGCCGTCGACGCGGAACGCCTGAACGTGCTGACCCAGCGCGAACGCGAAGTCGTCGCCCTGGTCGCCACCGGGATGTCGAACGACGAGATCGCGGCCAAGCTGTTCGTCTCCCCGCTGACCGCCAAGACCCACGTGAACCGGGCGATGATGAAACTCCAGGCGCGTGACCGCGCCCAGCTCGTCGTGATCGCCTACCGATCCGGCCTGGTCCGCCCCTGACGAGAGGCTCCGCGGCTCAGGTCGCCGGCGTGAGCGTGGCGAGGAAGTGGTCGAAGGCCTGGTCGGCTCGCGATGCGTCACCTGTGGTCTCGATGTCCAAGATGAGCCCTCGGACGACCGCGAGGACGAGGGTGCCGAGTTCGGGACGGCCGATGCTCCGCATGCCGTCTTCGAACAGCTGCAGCCAGTCCGTTGTGGACTCGCGACGGAAGCCCGGCCAGAGCTGCTGCTCGGCATCCTCCCGGAGCTTGCCGAACATGCTGAGGTACGGCCGGCCGGCCGGTCCGGTCATCATCCGCCACGCTCGGCCGAGAGTGACCGGATAGGGCTCGTCCGGCCGCGCGGACACCAGCTCGCCGAAGAAGTCGCGCTGCCGCTGCCGCGCACGCTCCAGGATCTCCCGCAGCAGCGCGTCCCGGGTTCCGAAGTGGTAGATCAGCATGCGCGTCGACGTGCCGGCCGCCGTGGCCAACGGCTCGAGGCGGTCGGGGAGCCCGTGGGCGAGCGCGTGGCAGACGCACGCGTCGAGGATCCGGTCGCGGATCTCGGGCTGCTTGTGCCGTCCCATCGCCGCACTTTTTCACGTAACTGGTGATACGTCTACCGTTGGTTCAAGACCTGGACGAAGGAGGTGGACATGCGAGTCGTGTTCGTGCACGGGGCATGCGTCCGTGACGGATCATGGTGGTGGCACCCGGCCGCCGCGGCCCTGCGGGAGCGGGGCATCAGCAGCGTTGCCCCAGACTTGCCGAGCTGCGGCGAGGGCGACCGGCCGGCGGGTCTGGAAGGGCCCGGGCTGGCCGAGGACGTCGCCGCGGTGCGCGCCGTTCTGACCGAGGGAGACGAACCGACCGTCGTCGTGGCGCACAGCTACGGCGGTATCGTCGCCGCCGAGGCGGCCGTGGGTGCCGGGACGGTGCGTCACCTGGTGTTGGTGTCGAGCTACCTGCCCGAGCCCGGCGAGTCGCTGTCGACGTTCGGCGCCGACACACCGCCGCCGTTCCTGGACTTCGCTCCCGAGAGCGGCACGTTCGGTGCCCGGCCCGAGCTGTTCGCCGAGACGTTCGCCCAGGACTGCTCCCCGGACATCGTTCGTGACGCGGCGGCCCGCCTGGTCCGGCAGACGCTGGCCGTGACCCAGGAACCCGTGCGCGCGGTCGCGTGGCACGATCTGCCGACGACGTACATGGTCTGCACCGAGGACCGGGGCACACCGGCGGCGGCGCAACGCCGGTTCGCCCGCCGGGCGGACAAGGTCGTCGAGCTGCGGTCGGGCCACCACCCGTTCCTTTCGCAGCCACAGGCCGTCGCCGACGTCATCGCCGGCCTGCCGTGACCGCGGCGGCTCGTCGGTCCCCTCGGTTCTCATCGAAGGCGCAGCACCCACCAGCGCATGGCCACGAACCGGATCGCTCCCCCGAACGCCGTGGTGGCCAGGATGACCAGGGTCTCCTCCACCCGGTTCGCCCCCGGGGCCGCGTACCGCGCGATCGAAGAACCGCAGCTGGGGCGGCGGTGATCTCCGCGCTGTTTACCCTGCCGGCCAAGCCGAACGACCGATCGGGGAACGTTCCGGAATCCGCCCCGTACGCGTGTGCCCACGGACCGATCAACGAGCCCGCTCCGTCCGGTGTCCAGGCGGTGGTCGCCAGCTCGACTCCGTCCCGCATCGAGACGCGGACATCGAGGTCGATGGTGAAGGTCATTCCGGCGCTCACCTTTCGGTTGTGAACCGCGAGAGACGAACCCACGGGGAAGGACCGCACAGAAACAAGTGCGTCCACGAGGACCGGATCCGTCGCTTCGGCGTACGGAACCGGTCCATCGTGGACGCACTCGGCTTCCGCCTTCGGTCACACGTCGCGGACGCGAAGACCGACAGCCGCGGCCAGCAGGGGAACGATCACCCACGCCGCGAACACCGCGGCGCCCGCGCCCGCACTGAGGAGGTTCGACGGAGGAGTGATCAGCGCGAAGGCGTCGCTCGCATTCGACGGCAGGAACTTCAGGAAGTCGTCACGCCACGACGCGGGCAGCACCAGGCTGCCCAGCCCCGGCACGATGAACACCAGGCCGACCAGCGTCGAAATCGCGGCCGCAGTGTTGCGCATCAGCGCACCCAGCGCCAGGCCCATGACAGCGACACCCGTCATCGTGACAGCCGAACCGAAAAGCGCCGCCACCACACCGGCATCGCCGATCTTGGCGCTGGGGAAGCCCTTCCCGCTGAGGATCGCCTGCCCGGAGAAGAACACGACGAAGGCACTGGCCAGCATGACCGGGAAGACCACGGTGACCACGATCGCGACCTTCCCCGCGAGCACGGGAATCCGCGAGGGGACGCCGGTCAGCGTCGACCGGATCATGCCGGTCGAGTACTCACTCGAGATGGTGAGGACACCGAGGACGCCGACGATCAGCTGGGCGAACATGCCCCCGGTCAGGGTGACCCCGGTCGGGTCGGTCACGCCGTTCGCGCCGTCGCTGTCACTGCCGAACGTCGCGGCGAAGATCAGGCCGATCGCGACCAGGATGACCGCCGCTCCGGCCAGCGTGAAGGAACTGGAGCGCAGCGAGCGCACCTTCACCCATTCACTGCGCAACACTCCGGCGAACGTCAGCTTCGCCTTCACCTTGTCCTGCTTCGGCACAGCAGGGTTCTCGATCGTCGTGCTCATCAGGCTGCCTCTCCGAAAGATGTGGTCGTCGTGCCCTGGTACTCCACGGCGTCACGGGTCAGTTCCGTGTACGCCTCTTCCAATGACGCGCTCTGCGGCGCCAGTTCGAACAGCGGGATCCCGGCTCGCAGCGAGTGGACCCCGATGGCTTCCGAGGTCATCCCCGTGACGTGGAGTAGTCCGCGTTCGACGGAGGTGACCTTCACACCGTGCCGCTGCAAACCGCTGACCAGCTGGTCGGGTCGAGGCGTCCGGACGCGCACCCCGTGGTCGCTCGACTCGATGAGATCGGCGACCGACACGTCGGCGATGAGCCGGCCGCGGCCGAGGACGATCAGGTGCTCGGCGGTCAGAGCCATCTCGCTCATCAGGTGCGACGACACGAACACCGTGCGCCCCTCAGCGGCGAGGTCCCTGAGCAGAGTGCGAATCCACTTGATGCCGTCGGGGTTGAGGCCATTGACCGGTTCGTCGAGCATCACGGTGTGCGGATCACCCAGCAGCGCCGCCCCGATTCCCAGGCGCCGGCCCATGCCCAGGGAGACGTTGCCGACCCTCTTGCGCGCCACTTTGGTGAGCCCGACGATGTCCAGCACCTCGTCGACCCGCTTGGCCGTGCTGCCGTGCGTGCTGCCCACCGCCAGCAGGTGGTCTCGCGCCGACCGTCCGGGGTGAACGGCCCGCGCCTCCAGCAGCGCTCCGATCTCCCGTAGTGGCGCCCGGTGCCGGGTGTAGCGCTTCCCGTTGATCTTCGCCGTACCCGAGGTCGGGGCGTCCAGGCCCAGCACAACCCTCATGGTCGTCGACTTCCCGGCCCCGTTCGGCCCCAGAAAGCCGGTCACCATGCCGGGTTTGACCGTGAAGCTGAGTCCGTCGACGGATTTCTCGGCGCCGTATGCCTTTTTGAGGTTCTCTACCTCGATCATGGTTTCTCCTCGGATCTTCTCCGTCCCGAGAAGGATCACAGCTTTCCGGCGGGACATCGTCGTACGGACGCAGACAAACCGGGTACCGCGAACGCAGTATCAAGCCGACGAGGAACTCCTCGATGGCGTCGGCACTTCGTTGGCAACTCGACCTGAATCTCCGGACAGCGCTCGACGCGCTGCTCGGGAAACCAGCGTGGCCGCGGCCGGCGACCGCCTGCACCTGTCCTCTCCGGCGATGAGCCGGGCCCTGGGCCGGATCCGCCGGGTGACCGGCGATCAGATCCTCGTCCGGACGGGCCGGACCATGACCCCGACGCCGTACGCCCTCTCGATCAGGGTCCAGGTTCACGACCTGGTGCAGCAGGCCGAAAGCGTGCTCGCCCCCGACGCGATCACCACCGCGCTGGGCCCCAAGCTCATCGCGGCGGTCCACCGCGAGGCTCCGAACGTCAGGCGGGGCAGTTCGTGGTGCTCACCGGGGAGGATCAGCATCTCGGCCGGCGTTCCCGCCCGGCGTAGGGCCTGGAAGTAGCGCTGTGCCCGCACCGGTGCGCCGTGGCGGGACATGCCCGAGGGAACGTCGCGTCGGTCACCTTGACGGTGTTGGCCATGGTTTCTCCTTCAGGGGTGGTTGGAAGCCGGTAAGTCAGTTGGTGCCTGCGCCGTAGCCGCCGCCGACGAGCTCGGCTGCCTCGTGCGCGT
>NZ_JAJPWR010000053.1:0-18515 GCF_046548995.1 Amycolatopsis sp. lyj-109 | reverse complement strand
TCTACCCCACCAGCGTCGACCTCGGCGGCCACCAAGTCCCCTCCTGGCGCGGCATCCCCATCCTCCCCTGCAACAAAATCCCCGTCACCGACACCCGCACCAGCTCCATCATGCTGATGCGCACCGGCGAACAAGTCCAAGGCGTCGTCGGGCTGCACCAAACCGGACTCCCCGACGAATACCAACCCGGACTCAACGTGCGGTTCATGGGCATCAACGAACAAGCCGTCATGTCCTACCTCGTCTCCGCCTACTACTCCGCCGCCGTCCTCGTCCCCGACGCCCTCGCCGTCCTCGAAAACGCCGAAATCGGCCGGGAGGGATGATGCCCGAACCGGTTACACCGCCCCGCGAACCCGACGCACCCGGCCGCCCGCCCGCGTTGCCCGCCTCGGCGTTCGGGCCGACCGGCCTGGGCACGGCGGCGGCCCGGGTCGCACCGCGCACCCGCGGCACTCGCCCACCCGAAGCCGCTTCGCCGTGACAGGAATGGCCACGGTGGCACCCCTGAACCCGAAGTTCGTGAAGGCCACCTTCAGGAAGTACAAGTTCCTCAAGGTGGCCTTCACGAACTTTCCGGGTCAGTGGACGCCCCGAGCGGCCCGCGTGTCACCCACCCTCGCCGGCGGCCCGGCTGGCAGGATCGCCGCATGGAACGTGTGCTCGGAATCGGCGGGTACTTCATCCGCGCGGCGGACCCCGCGGCCCTGGCTGCCTGGTACCGCGACTGCCTCGGCCTCGACACCGACGAAAACGGCCTCTGGACGCAGCAACCCGGCCCGACCGTCTTCGCGCCGTTCGAGGCCGCGACCGACTACTTCGGCTCCGAAACGCAGCAGACCATGCTCAACTTCCGGGTCCGCGATCTGGACGCCATGCTCGCCCAGCTCCGTGCCCGCGGCGCCGACGTGGCCGACGACGTCCAGGAGATGGCCGGGGTCGGCCGTTTCGGCTGGGTCACCGACCCCGAGGGCCACCGGGTCGAACTCTGGCAGCCCGCCTAAAGCACGAACCCCGTCGGGAACGGGTCGTCCGGGTCGAGCAGGTACGTCGCGGTGCCGGTGATCCAGGCCCGGCCGGAGAACTCCGGCACCACCGCCGGCACGCCGCCCACCGTGGTCTCGGCCACCAGCTCGCCCGTGAACGTCGTGCCGATGAACGACGAGTTCTCGAACGGCGTGTGCAGCGGCAGCTCGCCGCGCGCGTGCAGCTGCGCCATCCGGGCGGACGTTCCCGTGCCGCATGGTGACCGGTCGAACCAGCCCGGGTGGATCGCCATCGCGTTCCGCGACGCCCGCGCGTCCGAACCCGGCGCGAGGAACTGGACGTGCTTGCAGCCGCCGATCAACGGGTCTTCCGGGTGCTTCGGCGGCCGCTGCTCGTCGATCGCGGCCATGATCGCCAGGCCGGCGTCCAGGATCCGGTCCTTCTGCGCCCGGTCGAACGCGATGTCCAGCTGGGACAGCTCCAGGATGGCGTAGAAGTTGCCGCCGTAGGCCAGGTCGTAGCGGACCGATCCCAGGCCGGGCACGGAAACCACGGCGTCGCGCTCGGCGAGGAACGAAGCGACGTTGCGCAGCTTGACCCGGGTGGCCCGCCCGTCGTGGACGGTGACCTCGACGTGCACCAGCCCGGCCGGGGTGTCCAGGCGGACCACCGTCGTCGGCTCGGTCACCTCGACCATGCCCGTCTCCACCAGCACCGTCGCCACGCCGATCGTGCCGTGGCCGCACATCGGCAGGCAGCCCGACACCTCGATGTACACCACTCCCCAGTCCGCGTCCTCGCGGCAGGGCGGCTGCAGGATCGCGCCGCTCATCGCGGAGTGGCCGCGCGGTTCGTTCATCAGGAACTGCCGCAGGTGGTCCAGGTGCGCCATGAAGTAGCGGCGGCGCTCGGCCATCGTGGCGCCCGGGATCGGGGCGACGCCACCGGTCACCACCCGGGTCGGCATGCCCTCGGTGTGCGAGTCGACCGCCGTGATCGCGCGCGAAGAGCGCATCTACGCCACCCCCAGCGCCGCGAGCGCGCGGCCCATGTCCGCGCGGACCTGCTCGCGGTGGACCTCCGACAGCGGGCCCCGCGGCGGACGGCACGGCCCGCCGCGACGGCCCAC
Organism: Amycolatopsis sp. lyj-109; assembly: GCF_046548995.1. NCBI lineage: Bacteria > Bacillati > Actinomycetota > Actinomycetes > Pseudonocardiales > Pseudonocardiaceae > Amycolatopsis > Amycolatopsis sp. lyj-109. The sequence continues at coordinate 16,399 of NZ_JAJPWR010000053.1, read as the reverse complement.
CAGGTCCATGCCGAGCTTGATCGCCTGGACGAACTCGGTGCGCGAATCCCAGCGGAACGCGGCCACCAGCGGTTCGTAGAGCGCCCTGGCCTCCTCGAGCTTGCCGGCCGTGGCGAGTTCGAACAGGCGCGCCGACTCGGCCGGGAACACGTTGGGGAACCCGGCGAACCAGCCGGTGGCCCCCATCAGCAGGCTTTCCAGGACGACGTCGTCGGCGCCGCCGATCACGGCCAGCTCCGGTGCCCGCTCGCGGATCTCCAGCACCCGGCGGACGTCGCCGGAGAACTCCTTGACGGCCACGACGTTGTCGATCTGCGCGATCTCGGCCAGCAGGTCCGGCGTGAGGTCGACCTTGGTGTCGAACGGGTTGTTGTAGACCATCACCGGCAGCCCGGCCGAGGCCACCGCCTCGAAGTGGGCGAGCACCTCGCCGCGGTTGGCGCGGTAGAGCGTCGGCGGCAGGCACAGCACGCCGTCCGCGCCGTCTTCGGCCGCCGCCTCGGCCCAGTACCGGGCCTGGTGCGCACCGGGGCCGTGGACACCGACGACGACGATCCCGTCGGTCCCGACGGCTTCGATCGCGGTGCGGGCGACCCGGCGGCGTTCGTCGTCGGTGAGCGAGGAGTACTCGCCGAGGGAGCCGTTCGGGCCGACCCCGCGGCAGCCGTTTTCGACGAGCCACCGGCAGTGTTCGGCGTAGGCGTCGTAGTCGACGGCCAGCCCGGCCGGCGCGGCGTCGTCGGCCCGGTAGGGCAACGCGGCCGCGACGACCACGCCCCCGAGGTCGCGGGTGGTCATGGAAACTCCTTCGGATCGGCGAGCTCGCCCAGGCGGATCGGCTGGGCGATCGGACGGTGGTGCCGCTCGACGCCCCCGCACAGTTCGGCGACGGCGGGGCCGCACATCCGGCCCTGGCACGGGCCGAGGCCGGCGCGGGTGCCGAGCTTGAGCGCGTGCTGGCCGGGTGCGACCGGATTCGCGGCGGCGGTCTTCAGGTCGCCGCAGGTGGTTTCCTCGCAGCGGCAGACGACGGTGTCCTCGCGCAGCCAGTCCGGCCACGCCGCGCCGATCGGGTGGGCGGCGGCCAGGCGGCGGGCGAACGCGCGGGCGTGATCACGCCGCCTGAGCAGGGCACGGCCCGGCGTCCTCCCGGCGGCGGCCCACCCGGCGACCGCGCCTTCCGCCGCGGCGGCGCCCGAACCGCCGATGCCGGTGAGCTCCCCCGCGGCGAACACCCCGGTGACGCTGGTGCGCTGGTCGTCGCCGACCCGGACGAACCCGCCGTCGAGGATGCAGCCGGCCGCGACGGCCAGCTCGGGTTGCGGCACGAAGCCGTGTCCGACGCAGAGGGCGTCGACCTCGTAGGTGCGTTCGGTGCCGGGGACGACCGACCAGTCCGCGCGGACGCGCGCGGTGACGGCTTCGCGGACCCGGTCTTCGCCGCGGGCTTCGATCACCGCCCGGCCCATCCGGTACGGCACGCGGTGCCGGGCCAGCGTGCCGGCGTAACGAACCAGTTCGTTCATCTTGCCGACGTGCCCGGCCGCGCGCCAGGACCATCCACTGAGGACAGTGCGGGCCGGGTTCGCCTCCAGGACGGCGAGGAGCTCGGCGCCGACGGCCACCAGAGACGCCGCGACCGGCAGCAGGAACGGCCCGGCCCCGGCGACGAGCACCCGCCGCCCGGCGGCGACCCGCTCCCCCTTGGCCAGTGCCTGCGCGGCGCCCGCGGTGAAGACGCCGGGCATCTGCCAGCCGGGGAACGGCAGCACGCGGTCGTGCGCGCCGGTGGCCAGGACCAGCGCATCGGGTTCGAGGGTGCAGCGCCGCCGGTTCGTCCCGTCGACCGGGCCGCGCAGGACGTGGACCCGCTTGCCTTCCAGGGCCCACACCGTGCTTTCCGGCCACCACCTGCACCGGTCCAGGAGCGCGGCGAACCGGTGCGAGGCGCCCCGGTGGTACTGCCCGCCCGGCGCGTCCGCCTGGTCCAGGACGGTGACGTCGGCCCCGGCGGCGAGCGCGTGTTCGGCCGCCGCGAGCCCGGCCGGCCCGGCACCGACGATGACGACGTGCGTCACGCGCCCTCCTCCCGCGACTGGGTCCGGATCTCGTCGCCGTCGGCGGCGCGGCGGCGGCAGGCACGGACGTCGGGGACGCCGTTGACGGTGAGCACGCAGTCGAAGCAGGCGCCGATCCCGCAGAAGACACCCCGCGGCGCGCCGGACCGCGTGGTGCGCCAGGACAGCCGGCCGGCGGCGAGGAGGACCCCGGCGACGGTCTGCCCGGCGAGCCCGGCCACGGGTTCGCCGTCGACGGTGATCGCGATCGGCCGCGCGCTCACGCCGGCACCGCCGGCCGGGCCACCCGGAACTCCTCCACCGGCATCGACGGTGGTGCCCCGGTCAGCAGTTCGCGCAGCAGCCGGGCCGTTCCGACGCTCAAGCCGATCCCCGCCCCTTCGTGTCCGGTGGCGTGCCACAGGTTTCCGAGCCGGAAGTCCTCGCCCAGCACCGGAAGGTGGTCGTCGACGTACGGCCGGAACCCGCCGTACGCGCGCATCACCGCGGCGTCGGCCAGGGCGGGGAAGAGCCGGACCGCCTTGGCCGCGATCGCGCCCAGCACGTCCGGCCGGATCGTGTCGTCGAAACCGACCCGGCGCCGGGACGAGCCGATCAGGACCGTGCCGCCCCAGGTCGACTCGACCACCGCCGACGTCTGCAGTTCGCCGCTGCCCGTGCCGACCGCGCCGACGTAGTCCGCGTCGTAGACCTTGTGCCGCACCACGCCGGGCATCGGCGTGGTCACCAGGACTTCGCCGCGCCGGGGGCGGACCGCGATCGGTGCTTCCAGCCGGGCCGACAGTTCCCCCGCCCACGGCCCCGCCGCGTTCACCACGACGTCCGCCTCGATCAGTTCGCCTGCCACGTGCACCCCGGTGATCCGGCCGCCCCACGTCCGGGCGCCGGTGACCTCGGCCCCGGTGCGCAGCCGGGCGCCGTGGCGCAGCGCCGAACCCAGCAGGGCGAGCGCGGCGGCGGCCGGCTGCACCTGGGCGTCCTCGGGGTAGCGGACGGCGGCGGTCAGCTCCCGGGTCAGCGCGGGCTCGGCGGCCGCGACGTCCGCCGCGTCGAGCCGCTCGATGCGGACCCCGGCCGCGGCCTGGGCCTCGGCGAACGCGAGGAGCGCGGCGGCCCCGGCCTCGGTGGTGGCCACGACGATCCCGCCCTTCGGGTCGAACTCCGTCGCGGCCGCCGCGCGCGGGTCGGCGTCGGCGATTTCGGCCAGCACCTGCGGCCACAACCGGGCCGACAGTTGCGCGAGCGCGAGTTCGGCGCCCGGTCCCTTGTCGGAAACCAGGAGATTGCCTTCGCCGTGCGACGTGGTGCCGCCCGCGGGCCGGCCGCGCTCGAGGACCAGGACGTCGAAACCGGCCATGGCGAGTTCCCGCGCGCACGCCGCGCCGACGATCCCGGCGCCGATCACCACCACCCGCGTTCGGTTCATCGACCCTCCAGCGTTCGGTATAGCGAACGATAGGATGCCAGCGGGACGGGTGTCAATCAGCCAGGACGGGATGCGGACGGCCGTCGAGCCGTTCGCCGGTGCGGTACTGCAGCAGGAGGACCGACTGCACGGGCCCGTCCGGCGCGGTGTAGGTGTGCGGCTCGCGGGCGTCGAACGCGACGTAGTCGCCGGGCCCGAGGTCGACGGTCCGGCCGGCGACCTCGACCCGCAGCCGGCCGGCCTGCACGACGGTGTGCTCGACCCCGACGTGCCCCTGCGAGCGCTGCGGCGCGTCCCCGCGGACAACCTGGTCGTAGACCTCGAAAACGCTGTTGTCGGCTTCGATCCGGCGCAGCGGCCGCAGGTCCACGCCCTCGCCGCGGAGTACCTCGACCTCGGCGGCCCGCACGACGGTCAGTCCCCCGCGCGGCCGGTGGTCGAGCAGGTCGGAGATCGCCACTTCCAGAACCCGGGACAGGCTGAACACGGTCTCGATGGTCGGGTTGCCGGTGCCGCCCTCGAGCTGGGACAGCGTCGCCTTGCCGATGCCCGACCGCCGGGACAGCTCGGACAGCGACAGGCCGCGTGCCGCCCGCGCGGCGCGGAGGTTGACCGCCAGCATGTCGCGGATCGACGGGTCGCCGTCGTTCGGTAAAGCGTCCATCAGCGGCGCCCTTCGTTCGGTTTGCCGATCGGGCCAGGCGTCATGATGCCACGCCTCCGCTAGTTTTGACCGGTGACGCAGTCGATCCTCGCGCTGGCCGATGTGGCCACGCCCATGGCCATCCGGGTAGCGGCGACGCTCGGTCTCGCGAAACACCCGGAAGGGACGGCCGCCGAGTTGGCTTCGGCGACGGGCACTGCGCCGTCGGCGCTGGCGTGCCTGCTCGACCACCTCGTCACGGCCGGCGTCTTCGCGTTCGACGCGGAGTCCGGCCGCTACCGGCCCACGGAGCTGGGCGCGCAGCTGCGTGACGACGACACCCACCGGCTGCTCGACATCCGCTCCGCCGGCGGCCGCGCCGAACTCGCCTTCGCCGACCTCCTGGGCACGATCACCACCGGCGCCCCCGCCTACGACCACCGGTACGGCCGCGACTTCTGGACCGACATCGACGCGGAACCGCGGCTGCGGCGCTCGTTCGACGCCCAGATGAACTGGCGGTTCCGGGTGCAGGCACCGCAGATCGCCGAGCGCTTCGACTGAAGCCGCTTCCCTCGCATCGTCGACGTCGGCGGCGGGGACGGCCTCGTGCTCGCGGAGATCCTGCGCACGCACCCGGCGGTGCGCGGCGAGGTGCTGGACCTGGCACCCTCGGCGGCCGCGGCGGCGGAGCGGTTCGCGGCGGCGGGGCTCGCCGACCGGGCGGGAGCGGTGCCCGGCAGCTTCTTCGACCCGCTGCCGCCGGGAGCGGACGCGTACGTGCTGTCCGACGGCCGCACAGCCCTGGAGTTCGGCGCGGCCTCGGCACGCCCACGCCTCCCGTCGTGAGTGGTAATTAGGGTTCTAACCCGACTTACCACTCACGACCAGCCGCGGCAGAGGGTCGGGCCGCTACCTCGTGTACGTCAGGCAGTTCGCCGCGTGGCCGCCGGAGCCGGGGCCGACGCGGATGCTGTCCGCCGTGCACTCCAACGACGAGTTGTGGCTGCAGTCCGTCCGGGAACACGCGCCGACCTGGGCCACTACCCGGTCCAAGCCGCCCTTCGTGTTGAGCGGGACGAACGTTCCGCAGTCCGCCGAACCGTTGCCGCCGCCGACGGTGATGGCGAAGGCGTGGCAGCCGTCGTGGTTGTAGGAACAGCCGCTGACCGTGCACTCGTGCACAGCCGGCATTTCGGTGGTGGTCATCCGCTCTCCTGGTTCCGTGGTGGGAAAACAGTCGGTTCCCCGACGCTCCCACCCGGAACCAGGCCCCGCAACGGACGCGGCCACGGCCGGGTGAGCCGACCCGCCCGGCCGGGTGACAAAGGCCCCCGATCGAGCTCAGGACCTCAGTTCGTGAGCGTGTTCGGGTCGCTCGTGCTCGGCCGCCCGGTCTCGACGTGCCCCGCCAGCCGGCGCAGGAAGCGCGGATCGCGGTCCGAAACGACCGAGACGTCGTACCAGTTGCCGCTGCGCCGCGTGTCCACCACCTCGACCACCCGCGCGCCCGGCCGCAGGAGCCGCGACGTAGAGCGCCGGCCGTAGGCGTCGGTCAGCGTGAGCCGCACCGGGACCGGGCCGCTGTTGGTCAGGACCAGCGCCAGGTTGCCGCTGCGTCCCTCCGGGCGGGCACTCACCTCGGGCCCGGCCAGTGCGCCGCCGCGGAACGTCCGGACGAAGCCGTTCGGCCCGTGCGCGGTGTAGTCGTAACCCCCGGAGACGGGCAGCACGGCGGACAGGGAGCAGCCGGCGCCCGTGGTGTAGGTCCGCGGGTCGCCCCCGGGCGAGGTGACGGAGAAGGTCGCGCCCGCCCGGCCCTGGTTGCCGAACGTCAGGTTCAGCGCCGCCCCCACCTTGGCGTCGGCGGCCAGGTCGTACGGCAGCGCCCGCGCCGGCCGCAGCCCGGGCTCCTGCTTCGGCAGCACGGCGTGGGCCGGGACGGCGGGCACGTAGTCCGGGTGCCGCACGCGGTCCGGTGGCTCGTAGCCCGCGGTGTCCGGCAGGGCGGGCACCCGCGCGTCGGTCCGGGCGAAGTCGAACGCCGAGGTCAGGTCACCGCACACCGACCGGCGCCAGGGCGAGATGTTCGGCTCGTGCACGCCGAACCGCCGTTCGACGAACCGGATGATCGACGTGTGGTCGAACGTCTCCGAGCACACGTAGCCGCCCTTGCTCCACGGCGACACCACCAACATCGGCACGCGCTGGCCGAGCCCGTACGGGCCGGCCGGGTTCGCCGCCGAACCGGCGAAGATCTCCCCCGTCGTATCCACAGTGGACTGTCCGGCCGTCGCGTACGGCGGGACGACGTGGTCGAAGAAGCCGTCGTTCTCGTCGTAGGTGATGAACAGCGCGGTCTTGCTCCACACCTCCGGGTTCGCGGTGAGCGCGTCGAGGACCTGCGCGATGTACCAGGCGCCGTAGTTCACCGGCCAGTTCGGGTGCTCGCAGAACGCCTCCGGCGCGGTGATCCACGAGACCTGCGGCAGCGTTCCGGCCTTGACGTCCGCGCGCAGCCGGTCGAAGTAGCCCTCGCCCGCCTTGGCGTTCGTGCCCGTGCGGGCCTTTTCGTACAGGGCGTCGCCGGGCTTGGCGTTGCGGTAGGAGTCGAAGTACAGCAGCGAGTTGTCGCCGTAGTTGCCGCGGTAGGCGTCTTCGATCCAGCCCCAGCCGCCGGCGGCGTCGAGGCCGTCGCCGACGTCCTGGTAGATCTTCCACGACACGCCCGCCTTTTCGAGGCGCTCGGGGTAGGTCGTCCAGGAATAACCCTTTTCGTCGTTGCCGAGGACCGGTCCGCCGCCCTTGCCGTCGTTGCCCGTGTAGCCGGTCCACATGTAGTAGCGGTTCGGGTCGGTCGAGCCCATGAACGAGCAGTGGTAGGCGTCGCAGATGGTGAACGAGTCGGCGAGGGCGTAGTGGAACGGGATGTCCTCGCGGGTCAGGTACGCCATCGTGGTCGAGCCCTTCGCGGGCACCCACTTGTCGTAGCGGCCCGCGTTCCACGCCGCGTGCGTGTCGTTCCAGCCGTGCGGGAGGTCCTGGATGAACTGCAGGCCCAGGTTGTCCGCTTCGGGACGGAACGGCAGGATGTCGCGCTTGCCGTCCGACTGCGCCCAGACGGACTTCCCGTTGGCCAGCGTCACCGGCCGCGGGTCGCCGAAGCCACGGACCCCGCGCAGCGTGCCGAAGTAGTGGTCGAACGACCGGTTTTCCTGCATCAGCACCACGACGTGCTCGACGTCCCGCAGCGTCCCGGTGCGGTGGAACGCGGGGATTTCCGCCGCGCGGGCGATGCTGGTGGACAGCGCGGAAAGGGCGGCGGTACCGCCGGCCAGCTGCAGAAACCGTCGTCGGTTGACGTCCGTCATGGGGACTCCGGGGGTGTCGTGGTGGCGAGCCGGGTCAGTATGGGCGGCGAAGAGCGAACCTGTCCCGGGACCGAGGCTAACGCCGGGCGAAACCCTGGTTAACGCCTGCGAGCGGACAGGCCCGGGACAGAGATGCTGACAGAGATGTTGACAGAAATACGGAAGTACGTACTAATGTAGTGCTTCACTATGAATGACGTATCCAACTTCGCCCGGGACGCGGACGACCGGCTCTACTCCCCCGAGGTCCGCAGCGCGCTGGCCGGCTTCACCCTCGGTGAAGACACCGGCGCGCTCGAAGCCGCGGCCGCCGTCCGCACCGCCGCGCGCAGCCTCGAGGGGCTGCGGTCGCGGGGCACCGACAGCCGCGGCCTCAGCCCCGGCGCCCTCGACATCCTGATCCGGCTCGCCACCGGCGGGGCGAACATCAAGGACCTCGCTGCCTCCGCCGGCGTGAGCTCCCGGAACGTGACCGGCCTGGTCGACACCCTGGAACGCGCCGGGCTCGCCGAGCGCGTCCCCGACCCGGGCGACCGGCGGGCGGTGCAGGTCCGGATCACCGCGGAGGGCCGGTCCTGGCTGGACGAGTTCCGCCGGCCGTCGCAGCTGGCCATGGCCGCGCTGTTCCGGGGGTTCACCGCCGCCGAGACGACCCAGCTGCGGCACCTGTGCCTGCGGCTGGCCGAGAACCAGCACCACCTCGCCCGCTACCTGGAGGACCGATGACCGCACAGACCAGAGAAACCGTCCAGGCCTACCACCGTGCCCGCTTCGGCGGCGACGTGACGGCGGCGGCCGCGCAGCTGGCCGGCACGTTCACCTTCCGCAGTCCGCTGATCGCCTCCGCCGACGCCCGCGGCCACCTCGACGGGCTGGCGGGGTTCGTCGGGATCGTCACCGGCGTGGAGATGATCAGCGAGCTCTACGGCGACACGGAGGCCACGCTCGTCTACGACGTGCACACCGCCACCCCGGTCGGTGTCCAGCACACCGCCGAGCACTTCCGGCTGCGCGACGGGAAGATCGAGGCCATCACCCTGATCTTCGACGCGACGCGCTGGCACCCGCTGATGGCGGCCGTGCAGCGGTGACGCCGGCCGGTCCGGCTGCGAACGTGAGGCCCGCCTCCGCTCAGCGGAGGTCCGAGGGGGGTCGACCTGCGAGCGGAGACGGGAGTTCGAGGCCGGTACGGAGGGCCGCCTCGCGGCGGAAGGCTCAACACGGCTCCAGCCGAACTGGTATTCCGTGAAGGCAAGGGGTGAGGCCCGGGGGCACCGCCGTACCGACACTCTGTACAACGTCTTGCCCTCGCTGGTGTTCCGGACCGCGAGCGTGACGTGCGTCGCTCAGCCGGCCGCCGCGGGTTCGGCAGGCCGGCGCGTCCGGACCGCCCAGCGGGTCAACGCCGGCACCGGTGCGACGGCCGCGAGGAACACCGCCGCGATCACCAGCCAGCCGGGGCCGCCGAGACCGCCGACGGCGAGGGTGAACACGCCGGGCCCCACCATCTGCACGGTGGCCGTGGCCGCTTCGGTCGCGCCTTGGTAGGCGCCCTTGGCGTCTTCGCGCATCAGCCGCACCGAGAGGCCCCAGTTGGCGGCCACGTACCCCAGTTCCCCGACGACGTGCAGCACCGCGGCCAGCCCCACCACCGCGACGGCGGCCGCTCCCGAGCCGCCGGACGTCGTCGCGAGCAGCACACAGCTGGCCGCGAGCACCACCCCGGACACCACCGCCGTTCTCGCGGCCTGACCCGCCGTGCGCGCGAACCGCGCGAACGGCACCTGGAACACCGCGATCCCCACCGAGCTGAGCACGACCACGACACCGCCCAGCCCGAGCGGCAGGTGGGTCCGGCCGGACAGCCACAGCGGCAATCCGGCCGACAACATGGCCCAGCACAGCGAAAGCACGGCCGTGGCCGCGGTGAGGCACAGGTACGGCCGGTCCTTCAGCACCACCCGGGTCGCCTTTTCCGGAGTCCGGTTCGCCGGGTGCGGCGCGGGAACCAGGAGGGTCGCGCCGGCGAGGACCAGGAAGCTGACGGCGTTGCCGGCGATGGCCAGCGTGTAGGCCCACCGGGCGTCGGCGGTCAGCACCAGGGCGCCGAGCCCGGCACCGGCGGCGTACCCGACGTGCTGGGCCACCCGCTGCTGCGCCAGCACGCGCACCCGCTCGGCGGGTTCGGTGACCAGTGCCGTGATGAGCGCCGTCCGCACCGCGGTCCCGCCGGTGGCCAAGGCGGTGAAGGGCACGGTCACGGCCAGGAACGACCAGGTGCCGCCGACCGCGAGGTAGCCGGCCATCGCCGCGGCCCGCACCAGCGTGAGCACGACCAGCACCGGCCGCGCACCCACCCGGTCCGCGAAGGCGCCCAGCGGCACGGCGGCGGCCATGCCCACGGCGCTCGCGACGGCCAGTCCGGCGCCCACCGTGACCGGCGGGAGCCCGGCGATCCGGGTGAGGTACAGCGCCCAGATCGTGAACCAGAGGCCGTCGCCGAGCGCGGAAACCCCGCGACCCCAGAGGAGACTCCGCAGTCCGGTCATGCAACCACCCTTCACGAGAACGTGAAGGGTATGCCCCGTTCGGGCCACCCGCAATCATCATTCACGTACTCATGAAACGTGCTAGGCTCGCGCGCGTCGAAGGGAGAGTTATGGGCGGACTGGTCGATGCGGGCAACGCCGTCCAGGGCGCGATCGTCGACCTGACCCGTGAACTGGCCGATCCGGTGCGGCTCACGGCCCTCCAGGTGCTGGCGGCGGAAGGCCCGCACACGATGGTGCAACTGGCCGACGCGCTCGGGGTGACCGCGCCCCGGCTGGGCAACCACCTGGCCCGGCTGCGGGCCGCCGGGCTGGTGACGGTCGAGCACACCGGACGGCACGCCGTGTACCGCGTCGGCCGCGAGGACCTCCTGGGCGTGCTCACCGCGCTCGCGCGCTACGCGGGCAGGGACGGCATCACCCCGCCGGACCGCGCCGAGTCGGCCGCGGACCTCGCGCACACGTGTTACGACCACGCGGCCGGACGCCTCGGCATCGCGGTGTTCGCCCTGCTCGTCTCCCGTGGGGCGTTGCGGCCGCCGGACGGTTCCGCCCCCGATGTGGCTCTCGGCGACGACCTGTCGGCGTTCCGGGACCTGGGCGTCACCCCGGCGGAGGTCGATCCCGGCCGGCGGCGGCCGGCCACCGCCTGCCTGGACCGGACGCACCGCGTCCCCCACCTCGGCGGCGTCCTCGGCCACGAGGTCCTGACGGCGTTCCTGGCCGACGGCCTGGTCCGCCGCGGCACGGAAGACCGCGAGCTGCGGATCACCCCACGCGGCCGCCGCCGGTTCGGTGCCCTGCTGCCGGGGTTCTGACCCTCAGCGGCGGCCGGAGCGGGTCGCCGCGAGGTACTCGCGGTTGAGCGTCGCGATGCTCGCGAACGGGATCCCCTTCGGGCACGACGCCACGCACTCCCCCGTGTTCGTGCAGCCGCCGAAGCCCTCCGCGTCCATCGCGTCCACCATGTCGAGCACCCGGCTCGCACGCTCCGGGCCGCCCTGCGGCAGCAGGCTCAGGTGGGTCACCTTCGCCGCCGTGAACAACGTGGCCGACCCGTTCGGGCACGCCGCCACGCAGGCACCGCAGCCGATGCACGTCGCGTTGTCGAAGGCCAGGTCCGCGTCCGGTTTGGGGACCGGGGTCGCGTGTGCGTCCGGTGCGCTGCCCGTCGGGGCGCTGACGTACCCGCCGGCCTGGACGATCCGGTCGAGCGCCGAGCGGTCGACGACCAGGTCCTTGATGATCGGGAAGCCCTTGGCGCGCCATGGTTCCACGTCGATGACGTCGCCGTCGGCGAAGGAGCGCAGGTGCCGCTGGCACGAGGTGGTGCGCTCGGGACCGTGCGCCCGGCCGTTGATCACCACGCCGCACGAGCCGCAGATGCCCTCGCGGCAGTCGTGGTCGAACGCCACCGGCTCGTCGCCGGCTTCGATCAGCCGCTGGTTCAGCACGTCCAGCAGTTCGAGGAACGACATGTCCGGGCTGACGCCGTCGACCGGGTAGGCGACCAGCCGGCCTTCGGCGGCCGGTCCGGCCTGCCGCCAGACGCGGACGGTGAGTTTCATGTGTAGCTCCGCTGGGTCGGGTGGACGTGCTCGAAGACCAGTTCCTCGCGGTGCAGCACCGGCTCGGCGCCGTACTCCCACGCGGCGACGTACGCGAAGTTCTCGTCGTCCCGCAACGCCTCCCCCGACGACGTCTGGTGCTCCTCGCGGAAGTGCCCGCCGCACGATTCCTCGCGGGCGAGCGCGTCGACGAGCATGAGCTCGGCGAGCTCCAGGAAGTCCGCGACGCGGTTCGCCTTCTCCAGCTCCTGGTTGAACTCCGCGCCGCCGCCCGGGATCCGGACGTCGCGCCAGAACTCCGCCCGCAGTTCAGGCACCCGCTCGAGGGCCTTGCGCAGGCCTTCGCGGGTGCGGGACATCCCGCAGTGGTCCCACATCAGCAGGCCGAGCTCGCGGTGGAACGAGTCGACCGACCGCGTGCCCCGGATCGCCAGGAGGCGGGAGATCCGGTCGCGCACCCCGGCCTCCACGTCGAGGATCGCGGACGCGGGGACGTCGTCGAGCCGCGTGCCGCCGAGGTAGTCGTTCACCGTCGCGGGCAGCACGAAGTAGCCGTCGGCGAGGCCCTGCATGAGCGCCGACGCGCCGAGCCGGTTGGCGCCGTGGTCGGAGAAGTTCGCCTCGCCGATCACGAACAGCCCGGGGATCGTGCTCTGCAGGTCGTAGTCCACCCAGAGCCCGCCCATCGTGTAGTGGATGGCCGGGTAGATCCGCATCGGCACCGCGTACGGGTCTTCCGCGGTGATGCGCTGGTACATGTCGAAGAGGTTGCCGTAGCGGGCTTCGATCGCCGGCCGGCCGAGCCGCGCGATCGCGTCGGCGAAGTCGAGGTATACGCCGAGGCCGCCGGGGCCGACGCCGAACCCGGCGTCGCACACGTTCTTCGCCGCCCGCGACGCGATGTCGCGCGGCACGAGGTTGCCGAAGCTCGGGTACCGGCGTTCGAGGTAGTAGTCGCGTTCGTCCTCGGGGATCTCGCTCGGCGGCCGCGGGTCGCCCTTGCGCTTCGGCACCCAGATGCGGCCGTCGTTGCGCAGCGACTCGCTCATCAGCGTCAGCTTCGACTGGTGCTCGCCCGACCGCGGGATGCACGTGGGGTGGATCTGGGTGAAGCACGGGTTGGCGAAGTAGGCGCCGCGCTTGTGCGCCCGCCAGATCGCGGTGGCGTTGGAGCCCTTCGCGTTGGTCGACAGGTAAAAGACGTTGCCGTACCCGCCGGTCGCGAGCACGACGGCGTCCGCGAGGTGCGTGGTGATCTCGCCGGTGACCAGGTCGCGCGCGACGATGCCGCGGGCCCGGCCATCGACGACGACCAGGTCGAGCATCTCGGTGCGCGCGTGCAGCTCGACGTTCCCGGCGTCGATCTGCCGGGACAAGGCCTGGTACGCGCCGATCAGCAGCTGCTGGCCCGTCTGGCCACGCGCGTAGAACGTGCGCTGCACCTGCACGCCGCCGAAGGACCGGGTGTCCAGCAGGCCGCCGTACTCGCGGGCGAACGGGACGCCCTGGGCCACGGCCTGGTCGATGATCTGCGCCGACACCTGGGCCAGCCGGTACACATTGGACTCGCGGGACCGGAAGTCGCCGGCCTTCACCGTGTCGTGGAAGAGCCGATACACCGAATCGCCGTCGTTGCGGTAGTTCTTCGCCGCGTTGATGCCACCCTGGGCGGCGACGGAGTGTGCGCGTCGCGGCGAGTCCTGGAAGCAGAACTGGACGACGTGGTAGCCCTGCTCGGCCAGCGTCGCGCCGGCCGAACCGCCGGCCAGCCCGGTGCCCACGACGATCACCCGGTGCCGTCGCCGGTTCGCCGGGTTCACCAGCTTCGCGGCGAACTTCCGCTCGTCCCAGCGGTTTTCGAGGGGAACGGCGGGGGCCTTGGTGTCGGCGATCGGGTCGCCGACGCGGTAGCCGGACATCAGTGCACCAGTCCCGTCATGATCGCGACCGGGACGAGGGCGTAGCCGCCCGCGACCACGACCGCCGTCGTGCTGCCGAAGATCCGGATCGCCCGCTCCCGCCGCGGGCGGGTGACGCCCAGCGTGCGTGCCGCACTCGCGAAGCCGTGGTGGATGTGCAGCCCCAGCATCGCCAAGGCGAGGAGGTAGATCAGGTTGACCCACCAGACCTGGAAGTCCGCGACGAGGTTGTGGTACGGGTCGCCGGGGACGAAGTCCCTGTTCACCGTGCCGACGGTGAAGTCGAGCAGGTGCCAGACGACGAACACCGCGAGCGTCGCGCCGCCCCAGCGCATCGTCCGCACCGCGAAGGTGGCCCGCGCCGGCTGCCGGTGGACGTACCGGACCGGCCGGGCGCGGCGGTCGCGCCGGGCCAGCTGCACCGCCGCGGTGACGTGCAGGACCAGCGCGGCGAGCAGGACCGCGCGCTGGAGCCAGAGGAACCATTCGCGGCGCAGCACCGGTTCGCCGATCGTGCGCAGCCAGCCGGCGTAGTGGTTGAGCTCGTCGGCGCCCAGGAACGTCTTGAGGTTGCCGACCATGTGCGCGAACACGAAGGCGAGCAGCAGCAGGCCGCTCACCGCCATGACGGCTTTCTTGCCGATCGTCGATGCCCAGAAGCGCCGGACGGCCGAGGGTCGCCTTGTCGCGGGGGCCAGGTCAGTCACCACCCACTCGACGTTAGGAGCGCATCAGTCAGAGGTCAAAGACATCATGGCTCTGTCCTCCATAGGCAACAGCTATCGTGGGTTCATGCAGTTCCACCAGCTCGCCTACTTCGTCGCCGTCGCCGAGCACCGGCACTTCACCCGCGCCGCCGAGCAGATGCGCGTGGCCCAGCCGTCGCTGTCCCAGCAGATCCGTGCGCTCGAACACGACCTGGGCGCCCCGCTGTTCCACCGGATCCGCGGCAACGTCTCCCTCACCGAGGCCGGCGAGACCCTGCTGCCGATCGCCCGGCGGATCCTCGCCGACACCGAAACCGCCCGGCTGGCCATCCGGGAACTGGCCGAGCTCGACCGCGGCCGCGTCCGGCTGGGCGCGCCGCCGAGCCTGTGCACCGGCCTGCTGCCCGCGATGCTCGCGGCGTTCCGCCGCCGGTACCCCGGCATCCAGCTGGAGCTGCACGAAAGCGGGTCGGGCGACCTGCGGCAGCGGCTGGCCGAAGGCGCGCTGGACCTGGCGTTGCTGGCGGGCGCCCGGACGACAGCCGACGCCGGCCTGACGGCGACGCCGTTGCTGCTCGAGGAACTGGTGGTGATCACCGCCCCGGACGCCCCGGTCGCCCACACGGGCACCCGCCTCGGCATCCACGACCTCGCCGACGTCCCGCTGGTGATGTTCCGCCGCGGCTACGACGTCCGGGAAGCCACCGTCAACGCCTGCCGCGCCGCCGGCTTCGAACCGTCGTTCGCCATCGAAGGCGGCGAGATGGACGCGGTGCTGGAACTGGTGCGCGCCGGTGTGGGCGCCGCGGTGGTCCCGAGCACGGTGGCCGGCGACCGGTTCCTGATGACCCGGTTCACCCCCGGCGCGGGCATGACCCGCGTGGTGCAGCTGGCCCACCGCGCGGACCTGGAACCGACCCGGGCGGTGCGCGCGCTGAGGTCGGCGATCGCCGGGTTCGTCGCCGACCCGGCCCGCCGGGCGAGCCTGCCGGCGGGCATCGAGTCCCTGGTGGACGACGTCAGCTGAGGCCGAACCGCCCGGCGAAGGCCGCCATCTCGTCCCGCCGGCGGCCGGGTTCCACCGTGCCGGGCGTCACGACGATGCGGGTCACCCCTTGCCGGGCCAGCTCCTCGACGTCCTCTGTGGACATGTCGAACGTCCCCCAGCGCGTGTACTGCAGGCTTTCCGGATCGCTCGCGGTGGCCCCGGCGAGCTCGAACTGGCGGCGGCGCTCGTCCGCCGTGAGCATGCCGCCGGGGAAGAACCCGTCACCGCGCCGCCCCGCCCGGCGGGCCGCGGCCGCGCTCGATCCGCCGACGTGGATCGGCAGCTCGCGGACTCCCACCGGTTTCGGGAAGCTGCAGACCCCCTCGAAGGAAAAGAACTCGCCCGCGAAGGAGACTCCCTCTTCGCCACCTGCCCACAGCAGCCGCAGGACGTCGATGGCCTCGTCCGCCCGCCGGCCGCGGGTGGCGAAGTCGACGCCCGCCGCCCGGGCCTCGCCGGGCAGCGCGCCGACCCCGACCGTGAGCAGCCGCATGCGACCGCCGGACAGCACGTCGACCGTCGCCAGCCGCTTGGCCAGCACCACCGGGTGGTGGTAGGGCAGCAGCAGGACGCCGGTTCCCAGCAGGATGCGGCTCGTGACGGCGGCGACGAAGCTGAGGCACTCCAGCGGATCCGCGTACGGCAGCGACGGCGGCAGCGCCATCGGCCCGATCTTCGCGCCCGGGTACAGCGCGATGTGTTCCGGCAGGTACAACGACTCGAACCCGCACTCCTCCGCGTCCCGGGCGAACCCCGCGATCGTCTCCGGGTCTGTTCCGAAAAAGGGCGTGCTGTAACTGATTCCGAACTTCACCCCCGAGAAGCTAGACGTTGACGCCGACGTCAAGGCAACACCCAAGCCGAGCGGATCCCGGCCGTAACCGGCGTGATCCAAGCCGGAACTCGCGTGACGGCGGGCGTGCCGGTCAGGCGCCGTCGACCGGCCCCGGCGGCAGGAAGACCTTTGGTCCGGGCGCTAGTACTACAGGGACACTTGTGTGCGTGACCTGGGGAAACAAGGTCACCGTGTGCCGTGGCTGGCGGTCGTGAGTGGTAATTCGGCCAGCGAGTTGGTGACGTCGCGCGTGTC
>NZ_JAJPWR010000052.1:0-25067 GCF_046548995.1 Amycolatopsis sp. lyj-109 | reverse complement strand
CGCGGCGGGCCACGGCCACGACGTCGTCACGGAACTCTCGGGGGTAGGGCTTGGGCACGGTGACATCCTTCCAGGCGAGGCGGCAGCCTCACACGTGAGGTGTCAACCAGACCCTGGGCAGACCCTCCAGCCGAACAAGCTGGAGCAGTGTCGGACCGTCGAGGACGTGGACAACGAAGGCACGAAGGTCAGCCAGGACATCTGGAAGGCCCGCCCCGAGACCGTCTTCCCGTTGCTCGGCGCACTCGGCATCGATATGACCCAGACGCTGATCATCGGCCCGAACCAGCTGCTGGTCGAGGGCCCGGCCGACGTGGTGTACCTGACGGTGATGAGCGACGTGATCCGGCGGGCGGGCGGCACGCCGCTTGACCCGCGTTGGACGATCACGCCGGCCGGTGGGTTGGACAAGGTTCCTGCGTTCGTGTCGCTGATGGGCGGCAGCGAGCTCAAGGTGGCGGTCCTGATGGACGTCGCCGCCGGTGGAAACCAGCGGATCGCACAGCTGGCCAGCCGTGGCCTGCTCGAGGACCGGCGTCTGGTGTATCTGACCGAGATCACCAGCACCGCCGAGGCCGACATCGAGGACCTCTTCGACGTCGCCTGGTACCTCAAGCTGCTGAACGCGTCGAAGGTGGGCAGGTTCGCGAAGTCGCGGCTTAACGGCGGTGGCCGGATCGTCAAGCAGGTCGAGGCGCTCCACGGCGGCCGGTTCGACCACTTCCAGCCGGCGAATCACCTGATGCGCTCGCCCGGGAAGCTGCTCGACGAGATCGACGAGCCGACCCGCATGCGGTTTCAGGCCCTGTTCAACCGCCTCAACGGCCTGCTCTAGCGGCGCGACCGGTGTGGCCCGACCGTGTGAGGCCACACCGGCGATCGTCACCACCCGTCGAACTCCGGCTTGTCCTTAGTCAGGAACGCCTTCACTGCGCACTGGTGATCGGCGGTCCGGCCCCAGTCGTGCCTGCGCAGCTCCCTCGCGTGCGCCTCGTCGATCGGTAGGCCGCCGCCAAGGCCGCCTTGGCATCCGCGTACGCCTGGGGCGGAACGGCCGTCAGCCGCTCCGCCAACGCGCGAGCTTGTGGACGCTGGAAACGCTGTCATGGGGTGCTGACCAGCTGGTTCGTGGTGTGTGTGGTGGTTGATGGAGTGACGGGGCCGTGGTTCATGATGAACTCGCCCCATGGCTGGCCGGCTCCGAGTGTTGCCGATGGGACTTCGCGTGAAGACGAGGAGAGGGTGAAGGGACGGTCGTACGGCAGCCATGAAAGGGTGTCGGCATGAGGAGGGTGGATGCAGCGGGTGTTCGTGACGGCGCGATCGGTGTCGGGTACGAAGGGCAAGAGATCCGGGACTTTATCGCGGCGCTGGTCCACCGGGGTATCACCAGGCTGGTGGACGTACGGCTGACGCCGATCTCGCGCAAGCGCGGGTTCAGCAAGACCGCTTTGCGGGAGGCCCTGTTAGAGGCCGGAATTCAATACGATCACCGCCGGGAACTCGGCAACCCGAAGACCAACCGCGCTGGATTCGCCGGTTCGGAACCGGAGCTGGCCGAAGCCAAGGCGCGGTACGTCGCGACGCTCGACACCGACGAGGCTCAGCGAAGCCTCGACGACCTGGCCCAGCTCGCGGTGAAGGAGTCTCTCGCCGTTCTGTGCTTCGAGGCTGACCAGCGGCGATGCCATCGAGACGTGGTGCTGGAAGAGATCGCCGGTCGGCTACCGCGGAGTTGACTTCGCGCGGGGTGGGTAGTAGACGCCGAGGACGCTGAATGTGCGGGGGTGCGCGGCGACGTTGCCGACGTAGAAGGCGACGTCATGGCTGGGCCCGCAGATTTCGTCCAGGAAGCGTCGGTGCAGGTGCTCGGCAGCGGTGTCGTCGTCCATGCCGCGTAGGCGCAGGAGTTGGAAGGCGACAAACTCCCAGTCGATGAAGCCCTGTTTGTGGCCTCCGCAGTCCGGTTCAGCGCACTGGTAGTGGTAGGTACCGGCGAATCGCGGCGCGCGCAGCGGGGTGCGGTCTTCGTTGTCGAAGAGGCTGAATTGGCTGACGTAGTCGTTGATCTTGGCTTGCTGCTCTTTGGTCCACCCGGCATGACGGGTTATCCGCAGATCGGAGATCCGCCGTGGTCGGATCAAGGCGAGGGACTGGCTGGCCATGGTCGCCCCGCGGTGCAGGCTGCACATCGTCGTGTCGGTGCTGATCGCCGGGTCCAGCCACCGGCGGCGAGGTGTCCAGGGGTTGAGGTGCCCCGTGACCTTCAGCGTGTGCATCTGCGGGCGCCAGCTTTCCCGCCGGCTGTCTTGCCGCGCCGGAACAGCCTTGACCGACAGAATGTCGTACTTCTTGAAGCTTTCGTCGCCTCCGAGTTCGCGGAAGTTGATCGGGTACAGGCGTATCCATCCTGGACGGATGGGATCGAGGCTCAGCCCGGCGACGCAGACGGTTTCCCCGTACTTCTCTGACGGATTTGGCGCCGCCTTGACGGTGATCAGGACCTTCAAAGTGACGGCCTGGTCGCCAGCCGGCTTCTCCGGCAATTCGTTCGGTTGCCCGAACATCGACATCTGGGTCATCGGCCCTCCTCCTCGCCGATCATGACTACCGAACGTAACCCTCACATCGCCGAATCGAGAACGCCCAATCGAGTGAAGCTCGCGCCGTGCCCGACTAAGTAATCTGGCGGACTCCCGGTTGTTTCGGTGGCGCACCGATGCGGCGGCGACGGCACCCGGGGGACCGGCGCCCGCGACTGTGCGCCTCCGCCGGGGCTGTGCTGCGGCTCGATAGCGCCAGATGTGGGGGCCGCCGCGACCTCGTCGTCAGCCGCGAGCCGGTCTACCTATAGTGATGATCCTTGTTCGGAAAGTGAGATCAAGTGGTCCTTGATGGGTTGCGCCGGTTCGCGGTGCCGGTGGAGAAGGCTGTGTTGCTCGACGATGACGGCTTTCTCCTGCCGCCGTCGGAGCCCGGGTGGCGCTCCGGTGACGCGGTGTCGCCGGTCTCGGTGACCGAGCTGCTTGCGGAAACGCCGAGTTTCGCGCTGCTTGCCGCCGGTGGAGCGGGTAAGTCTGTCACGTTTACCGATCTGGCCAAGGCCGAGCGGGGCGCGCGGCTGATCGATACCGCCGCGCTCACGATCGATCGGCTCGAGCGGGAGCTGGACGACGCGTGCTTGGATGAGTCCGCGGTCTACCTCGACAGCCTCGACCAGTCAGCCTCCGTCGAGCCGCGTCTGCTGCCGTGGCTGCAGCGGTACCTGACCGCGCCCGCCCGCCGAAGGACGCGATGGCGGCTCGCTTGCCGTGCGGCCGTATGGGACGCGGTCCTCGGCCTAGCCCTGTTTCGGGATTTGCCGGCGTTCAGCGTCTGGAAGCTGGCCCCGCTGGACCGCGACGCCGCGACGGAGGCGGTCGAGCGCGAGGTCGATGCGTCGGAATTCGATGCCGCAGCGTTCATGAAGGACTTGGTCGGAGCAAGGCTGGGTCGCCTCTCGGGCTGTGTCGGCCAGCTCGTCGCCGTGGCGAGATACTGGTCCGAGCAGGGTGAGCTGCCGCGCAGCGCGGCGGACGCGATGAAGTTCGAGATCGCGTATTTGCTGCGCGAAACCGACGAGCGTCGGCCGCCGCGGCTGCCGATGGACCGGTCGATGCGGCTGGCCCAACGGCTCGGCGCCTTCACGATGTTCGCCGGGAACCAGGCGCTCACTGTCGGCCCCGTGGGCAACCGGGCGACGCTCCCGGTCGGGGAACTCCCATCCGACGCGGAGCCCGACCAGCTCGCGCGGACGATCGAACCTGCCGACTACCGTGCGGTGCTCGATACGGCACTGTTCGACCCCGGCCCGGCGGGGTCCGTGGTATTCAAGCACCAGCGTCACCTTGAGTACCTGGCCGCTGCGTACCTCGTCGAGCGAGGGATCCGGGCCGGTCAGATCCCGGTTCTGCTCGGGGTGCACGCCAATGGCGTGCTGCCGAACGCGCGGATCGGCGTCGCGTCCTGGCTGGCCGCGCTGGCTCCGGACTTGGTCGCTCGGTTGTTCACCGATAACGCGGCGATGTTCGCCTCGACCGCCGCGGTCGTCGAGCTGCCGTCCGACGAAGCCCGCGCAGCGCTGGTGAAGGGCCTGCTGGAAGCCGCGGCCCGGGATGACGCCGAGCCTGATTGGCGGCTCGACCGGGCCGGCCTGCTGCACGCCGGGCTGACCGAACAGCTGGCCGAGTATCTCGCGCGCGGCCCGGCGAACGCGGTGCAGCTCTGGTGGATCGCCCGGCTGGCCGCCGCGGGCAACTGCCGCGCGGTCGCGCCCGCGTTGGCACGCGCCGCGCTGAAGACGGAATGGGTCGGCTATGCACGCCGCGCGGCAGTGGCCGCCGTCGCCGAGCTAGGCGACGAGCACATGCTGCTCTCCCTGCGCGAACTGCTCATCGTGCCGGACGACAGCGATCCCGATGCGGACAACGAAGTCCGCGCCGCGGTGATCGACGCCCTCTATCCCCGGCTGCTGAGCACCGCCGACCTCACCCGTGCACTGAGGCCGCACCGGTCGATCTTGTACGGCGGCTACCGTCAAACCTTGCGGGAGCTGTCCAGCCGCGTTCCCGACCACGACGTCGCCGCCTTTGTCACCTGGCTAGCGGAACACACGTGGCGAACCGATGTTCGTGATGATGACCAATTCGACGACCTCCGCGTCGGCGTGATCGACCGGGCATGGCAGCAGGTCGGTGACGACGTCGTCCGAGGTCAGTTGGCCCGGTTGCTCGTGGCGTTGGTTCGCTCCGGCCGGTGGCACCGACCGTCGGCCCGAAACCAGCGGCGTCCCTGCAGTGAAGGTGCGCCCGAGCAGCGGCGGGCGCTCGCCGTCGACGCCGCGGCCGTGGGGGAGGACACCTGGTACGCGGTCCTGACTCTAGGGCTACTCACCGGTGAAGACGCCGAATGGCTCCTCGATACGCTGCCTTCCGTTGCGCCGCAAGCGAAAGCCGCGTTGGCCAACTGCCTGCCTCAGCTGCTTCACAGCCCGTCCGCGGCTCTCGCGGATCGCGTTCTCGAACTTGCACCGGACCACCCTGGCCACCAGGCCACGGCGTTCCTTCGTACTGAAGTCCAGATCGACGACGAGTCAGTGCAGCCGCAGCGTCACATGGCCGCTGAAGACTACAAGCACCAGCGTGAGCTGGCTGCTCGACGGGAGCGCGTGCGAGAAGATCTTCGTACCACGTTGGCGAACCTCGCCGCGGAGCCAGGATCGTGGTGGCGCATCCCATGGCTCCTGGCCGGCGGCACCGGAAACTACGACGACATCGTCGAGGGCACCGCCTCCGACCTCACCAGGCGGCCTGGTTGGGCCGAACTCAACAGCGACGAGCGACGCCTCGTTCTCGCTGCGGGTCTCGTCTATCTGCACACTCACCACCCCTCAGCCGCCACTTGGCGGACGGCGAAAACGTGGACTTCCGGACAGGTGCTCCCCGACTGGTCAGGCGTGTACCTCCTGGTGACGCTGGCCGAGCACTTCTCGGAACTGCTCGACGGTCTGCCCGACGAGGTGTGGGCACGCTGGATGCCGTCGATCGTCGCCACCCCCGTGTTCGACCGGAACGAATCCATCGGGCCGCGCCGCCGTCTGCTCGACGCCGTCTCCGCCCAGGTACGGAAGCAACTGATCGACGCTGCGCTCGAGCACCTGGCCGTTCTCACCGCCGAAGGTGGTTCGCTCACACCGCATGCCGTCTACATTCATCTCGCGAAGGAGCTCGCACCGTCGATCGTCGAGCGTCTCCTCGCCGCACACACCGAGACCGGCCTTGACGCAGAGCTGCTCACCCTGCTGGTCGAGGACGGTACCCCGGAAACCGCCTTGGACACCTGTCGCCGGCTCATCAAAATCAACTCGCCGCTCGCTCCGCACGCTCGAACCCACCTGGCGAAACTCGACCCGGACTCGGTGATCGACGCCCTCGCGGCCGCCCCTCCGCCGCCGGACGAACTGGCCGAGGCAGTCCAGAACCTCGACGTCGCCCTGCTCGACCCAGCGCGTCTCATGGTCGCGGCCCGCCTGCTGCTCGACAGCCACCCCTATGCCGAGGACCCGCCCATCGAGTCCGGATTCTCGTACACCCCGCGGCACCGCGCTCGCGATCTGCGGCGACACATCCTCGAGCGGATGGCGCTGAACGGTCACAGCGAAGAACTCGCGGCGCTAAGTCACGGCCGCCCGGACACAGATCAGCAGGCACTGGCCTACCACCAGCGGATCGCCCGGGCCCGCCAGGCCGACCTCTCACTGGGAACGACCCCGCCCCGCACATTGCTGAACCTGCTCCGTCGCGGTGATGCCCGACTCGTGCGCGATGACGCCGACCTCCAGCACGTTCTGCTACAGCAGCTCGACGAGCTCCAGCACTACCTGGCGAGTGCTTGGCGGGAAATCTGGAACGACGGCCGACCGCAGACCGAGGACGACGTGTCCGACTGGCTCGAACGCAGGCTCGAGCACCTCGACGAGTTGATCATCGACCGCGAAGTACAGGTCAGGCGCGACAACCCCGGCATCGGCACCCGCATCGACCTTACCGCGACCACCAAGACGATGGACGGCGATAAGGCCCGAGTCTTCGTCGAAGCGAAGCGCGTCGACAACCGGGAACTCATGACTGCCATGAAGAACCAGCTGATCGACCGGTACCTCGTCCCTAAGAACCGCCGCCACGGCATCTACCTCGTCTACTGGATCACGCCGACCCAACGTCCCGATGGCTGGTCGAGGGCCCAAGCAGCAGACGTTGCCACCTTGGCACGTGAACTCGACGAGCAGGCCGGCCAGGCGTCCGAGGCCGGCTTTCGGATCGTGCCGTACATCCTCGACATCAGCCGTCCATAAATTCCGTGAAATCAGCGGAGTGTGGATGGGCGTCTTTGAGGCGCTGGCGGACTTCGGCGGCTTTGTGGGGGTAGCCGGTGTCGTAGATGGTGGCGGCTTCCTGCCAGCAGAGGGTGGCTTCGCTGGTGCGGCCGAGCTGGTGCAGGCTGGTGGCGAGGACATCCAGCGGACCCCCGAGGGTGAGGTCGCGGTTGCGAGGAGTGCGGCGGCCGATGGCGATCGCGTCTCGGCACAGCGCGATCGCCCCCTCAAGGTCGTGCAAGCCGTGCCTGGCGCGCGCCAGCCGCGTCAATGCCCATGCTTCGCCAGTGACGCTTCCGCACTGCCGGTACAGACGCAGGCTGCGTTCGCCGTGGTCGAGTGCGAGCTGGTATCGCCTGAGCCCGGTGTAGGCCTCGCTGAGGC
This sequence comes from Amycolatopsis sp. lyj-109, assembly GCF_046548995.1. NCBI lineage: Bacteria > Bacillati > Actinomycetota > Actinomycetes > Pseudonocardiales > Pseudonocardiaceae > Amycolatopsis > Amycolatopsis sp. lyj-109. Next base: position 17,770 of record NZ_JAJPWR010000052.1, on the reverse strand, counting down.
TGCCTTCCACCCCGGCCTCCCATCCACGGGTGTCGATTCCTTGGCTCAACGGCAGTACCAGGTCGAACCACCGCAGCGCCTCCTCGAACCGACCCTGCCGGAGGAACAGCAGGCCACGAGCGTTGAAGACGTTGGGCTGGACGCGGGCGTCGTCGAGTTGCTGGGCCAGGGTTGCCGCGCGGTCGAGGTCGGCCTGGACCTGTTCCCACCTGCCCAACAGAGTGCCTGCCTCCCCGCGGCTGATCAGGAGGCGTGCTTCCAGAGTGTGGTTGCCGGTTCGGCGGGTGGCGGTGATCCCCAGACTGAGAGTGTCGATCCACTCTCGGGGGCTGCTCGCTGAAAGGAGGAAGTTGCAGGCGTCGGCAAGGGGAACGACATGGTGGTCGAGTTGGTGGTCGGCGGCGTACTGGAGTGCAGCAAGGATGTTGGTGCGTTCTGTGGTGAGCCAGGTCCAGGCTTCATTTGGACCAACGAGAGGATGCGGATAGTCGGGTTTGGCCACGACCGTCGGCAACTGCGAGGCCGTGGGGTAGAGGTGGAGATCGGCAGACCGGACGGTGTGTCTGTACCAGGTGAGCAGAGATTCGAGGGCGCGGTGGCGGTCGTCGGGGGCGTCGTGGCGCTGGGCTTGGTCGGCGGCGTAGGTACGTAGCAGGTCATGGAACCGGTACTGGCCACCACCGACATGCTCGATCAAATGCGCGGCGGTGAGTGCGGACAGCAGCGGGCGGGTGTCGGCAGGGGATAGCTCGGCGAGTGCGGCGGCGGCAGGGAGGGATAGGTCGGGTCCGAAATGCAGGCCGAGGCGCCGGAACAGGCGTGCTTGCCGGGGCGGGAGTCGCTGGTAGGACGAGTTAAACACGGTACGGACGGCGGCCCGTTCGTCCCCGGTCTCGCTGAGGACCTCCAGGCGGATGCGGTCGTCGGCGAGTTCGGCGACGAGTTCGGCGACGGCCTGGTGTGGGAGGGCGGCGGCGCGGCTGGCCGCGATCCGCAGCGCCAGCGGCAGCTTGGCACACAGGCGAATCAGCTCGCCGACCGCGTCCGGTTCGGCGGCGACACAGTCGGCGCCGAGGATGGCGGTAACAAGGTCGAGGGCTTCGGGTGGGGAGAGCAGGTCGAGGGTCAGGCGGCGGGCGGCGTCGGTGACGACCAGGCCGGTGAGGCTGTCGCGGCTGGTCACCAGCACCATGCAACCGGGTGTGCCGGGTAGCAGCGGCCGAATTTGCTCGGCGCTGTAAGCGTTGTCCAGTACCATCAGCAGCCGTTTGCCTGTCAGCAGAGACCGCAGCAGCGCTGCCTGTTCGTCCAGGCCTGCGGGGATCGCACGCGGGGGGACACCGAGTGCGCGCAGGAACCCGCTGAGGGCCTCACTGGCGGTGGCGGGGGTACCGGGGCCGTAGCCGCGCAGGTTGATGTGCAGAGTGCCGTCGGGAAATCGGTCCTGAACGCGATGGGCCCAGTGCAGGGCGAGGGTCGTTTTTCCGATACCGCCGGCGCCGTCGACGGCGGTGATCACCACCGACCTAGCTGTCTGCCCATTAAGTCCGTTGTGGCTGGGTTCGGGAGGGATCAGCGCGTCGAGTGCGGCCAGGTGCTCGGCGCGACCGGTGAAGTCCCGCAGCGCCGCAGGCAACTGCCGAGGCACTACGCCGCCCAACCGCGGGCCGAAGCGGGGATGTCCGGCGCCTCGCCGGCTACGTCCTGGCAGCGTACGGTTGGGTGGGTAGGGGTGGTCGGGCAGGGTGATCCAGCCGGTGGTGTCAGCTTCCTTCACCGTGACTGCGACGGGGCGCCAGGTGGCGGGCGCGGCGGCGGGGGTGTGCCGGATGACGTCGTCGAACAGCTCGTCCGAGGCGATCACCGCCAGCACCCCGGGCGACCCGGCCAGCGCCGCCTTCAGGGGCGGGGCGTCACACAGCCGGAACGTCCGGATCAGTGCGGCGGAGGAGATGCCGTGGGTGTCGTAGCCGACCTCGCCGGCGTGAAGCGCGACCCGCAGCCGGAGGCGCTGCGCATCGGGGTGGGTGTCGTTGTGCACCCGTAGCCGCGTCACCAGCATTGGCAGCACTGCTTCCACGAACCGGGCTTTGTCCGTCTCCGCCGAGACAAGCGCGACGATGGCGTCTCCGCGCATTTCGCGGTAGCAGTCCTCCCACAGCACCCCGGCCGCTGCGAACGCTGCCCGCATAACCGCGTCGAGTCCGTCTCGCACTGCCTGCAGATGCGGATCCGTCCGGCGCGGATCCCCGAACCCTTCGACATCCGCGACCACGATCAGGTGATGTCGTGGCCCCGGCCCCGGCCCCGGCCCCGGCCCCCGCTCTACCGCCATCGCCCGCCCTCTCCTCGGCTCCGCAAGAACGCAGGATGACCACCGTCGCAAAAATCCGGCACGAGAGGTAGGCCCTGCGCGGGCTTGTCTGGTTCTGAAACTGGGCCCGCCGCCGGGGCCGGCCGCCAGCGGGTGGCCCGGACACAGCCTGCATCGAGTTGCCGATTGTCCGCCATGGAATCTTCGCCAGCCGCTTTCGTCGCCCGGCTGAGTACCCTCGTCAGAACTTCCTCTACATCGGCCGGCTCCTGGGCGGACCGGCCGCTGGCCACAGCTGGGCTGGTGAACTGATCCTGTCCGGAGGTCCGGTCGTAGCGGTAGTCAGGGTGAGGTGCTTGGGGTGCCGTTGCGCCAGACGCAGGGGGTGCTGTTGCCGATGGCGAGGCGTTGGTTGATGTTGGCGCGCAGGCTCATGAGGTAGCCGTCGCGGGTGGCGTTGATGAACATGTCGGCTGGTCGGCTATCGGTGCTGAGTGTCCAGCCGTGGCTGGCCCACCAGGTCTTGAGGGCGTCGTAATAGGCGTTGTTGTTCTGGGTGGTGGGGAGCCCGTTGATCCAGAAGGTGACTCCGATCAGGACCTGTCCGGTGGGTTTGCCGGCGGAGTCGATGCAGTTCAGGGGCTGAGGTGTTAGTTCTTCCAGGGTGAAGCCAGGTGGGAATGCGCCGGTGGTGGCTTCGCGGATCTGGTCGGTGGCGGCTGTTTGGGCTTGGGTGAGCGTGATGGTGGGGTTCATGGGTTGGTTGTCTCCGCATCCGGCGGTGGTGGCCAGCAGGACTGCGAGGGCCGGGATCCACCGAAGCGTTTTCGGGATTCCCTTGCGTCCTCGCGTCGCGGCGGTCACGGCGTGGATGCACCTGCTATGACCTTGGCCATTCCTTGCAGGGACTTCGAGTTGGGATCCCAATACTCGGTATGGCCTGTGGCCGGGTCGGAGTCGAACTGGTGCCCGCCGAACCAGCTGGTAGCGGGGTCGGGGCCGAGCGGGTCTATGCGGTCGAAGGCCGGGCTGTGCAGGTTGGTCCACGCTGGCACCTGATCGACGGCCGACTTGGTGGCGTAGAAGTGGTTGCCCATCTGGTCGGGTGGGACGCCGTCGAGGTGCAGGTCGGTAGCGTGCTGGACACCGATGCCGGGGCTGGCGACCATGACGAGGTTGTCCACGGGAAGGCCGAGGTCGCGGGCGGTTTGGCCGACGACGGTGGTGCCGTAGCTGTGGCCGATGACGGTGGAGTTGATCGGGGTGGGGTCGTGGCTGGCGCCGAGGCCGTCTTGGAAGCGGCGTAGTCCGGGTTCGGCGTGGTCGGCGAAGCTGGTGCTGGCGGCGTCGGGGATGATGCTTTGCGGGGCGTCGTAGCCGGCCCAGGTGATGACCGAGGTCGGGACCGGGTTGAGGATGCCGGCCGTCTGGTTCATCAGGTCGGCGCGTTGGATGTCGGTGGCGAAGCCGTCGAGTCCTGCGGAGGTGCCGGGGACGTAGGTGGCGACGTTCTGGGCGTGGTCGGGGTTGCCGATGGCGATGATGGCGTGCCCGGCGTTGGCGGTGTCGATGCCGAGCAGGAAGGCGGGTGGTTGACCGGGTAGTGGCTGGTTGAGCCGTTCGTCGATCGCGTCGAGTCCCTTGAGCTTGTTGTCCATGGCGTCGGCGTCGCGTTCGAGGTCGAAGTACTCGTTCTGCTGGGTCGGGTCGGCCTGGTCCAGGCTGTTCATGCGGTTGCGCAGGTCTTCGCGTTGGTGCTTCAGGTCGGCGTACTGCTGGTTGAAGATCGCCCGGTTGGCTTTGTCCCGGACCTCCGCCGGCAGGCCGTCCATGGCGCCGAGCGCGGCCGGGCGGTCGTGGAGGAGGATCGCCTGGCCGGCGGGAGAGAGGCTGGCCCACCAGGCTGCGGTCTGGGACGGCGTGGCTTTGGCCGGCGGCTCCGGCAGGGTGAGCCCGGGGTCGACCGCTCCGGCTGCTGCTGCGGCGGCCACGGTCGGTTCGTCGCCGGTGCCGAACTCGCCGTCTTCGGCGCGTTGGAGGACGGAGGCGAGGTCCTGGTCGATGTCGTCGGCGGTGCGGAGTGCTTGGGTGATGTCGTCGACGACCTGTTGATGTGCTCGGGCGCGGTCGCCGGGGTCGAACTCCGGTGGTGGTTGGCCGTCGGGGAAGGTGTCGGTGACCGTGCCGGTGTCGGAGATGCGGTAGCCGTACTTGCGGGCGTACTCCTCGGCATTGGTCACGGCACGTTGCACGCCGGTGATGGCGTCGGAGGCCTGGGCGATCGCTTTGCCGACGATGCTCGCCCCGGCGGCGAGCTTGTCGATACGGGCCATCAGCGCCCGGTGCGCAGACGCCGCCGTGTCGGCGGCCGGCCCGGACCAGCCCTCCACGGGAACCGTTTTGCCGTAGTCGTCGCCGGAATGGACCAGCACGTCGAGCTGACGGCGGATTGCGTTGTAGATCTCGTCGAGCTGGGCGGTGTTCCACCGCTTCACATCCGACAGCGAAACCATCAGCGCGGACCCCGGAGAGAACCAGCGCTGGTCAGGTCGTCGCTGCCGGCCTTGTCCGTGGCCTGGTAGCGCTCGGCTGCGGCGGCCAGGCTCTCGGCCTGAGTGTCGGCGTCGATGCACCAGGACTTGAACGCCGTAGTCCACGACTCGCCCATGGATGGAGCGGCTTCGGCGGTCGCGCCTCCCGGCATGGCCGCGGTCAGTCTGCGAACAGGCTCCCCACAGTCGACACCTCGCAACTCGCCGACAGCGTCGGCCGCGTGTCTTCGAGCTGTGCGGAGCGCTTCCGGGACTGTCTGAAACCCCATGTGTCCCTCCCCGTAGCGACCTAGTCACGGTAAGCCACAGTGATGCTGAGTGCAATATGCACATCGCACGCATGGATGGGTTGACCCGCTTCTGTCCAGTACCTTCGGATGGTCAACAAAGTCGGGTTGAACTAGTGGCGCTTCGTGATTCACTACCGACTGATGAGGCCTATCGCTGCGGATTCCGTTGCTGCTGCTGGGCGGCAGTGTGAAACCCTTTGTCGTTGACGATTTCTGTTCCGAAATAGTCTCATTCTTGCCAAGCCCCGGTGGGGCTCGGTGGCTATCGTCATGCTGGCACGCCAACCGGTTGATGCGGTCGTCATGGCATGCAGGTCGACGTGTTGGGCTCGACCTCCATTGGTCAGCATGAGGATAAGTCGAAAATCTCATCTTTTGGTGGAACTATCAGTAATCAATACCGGCGCATTGCCGGATGAGGTTGGCGGTCAGAGGGCCGCCTACGGGATGTAGAACCACTGCGCGGAGGTCGACGTTATTGGCCAGGTCACTTAGGTCGGGCGGAAGACACTCGGAAGCCCACAGTGGCTCGACGAGACCACGGATCGCGTCAGGGTTAGCTTCGAGGTGTTCTGCGACGGACGGCCATCGAACACGGACGATCGTCCAAAGTGCCAAGACGTCGGAGGGTACGGTGTTCTGCTCAAGGGTTCGCACAGAGCGCAGGACGCTGTAGGTGTTCAAGAACTTTTTGATGTTGCGCGGGTTCGAGTGCAGGAGTGGGAGGAACTTGCTCAGGGCGTGCTCGGTGTGCGCACGGGTGGCCGACGCCACGAGGGCGAGAGCTGCTTTTGCGGCGAGCTCGTCGCGAGCGAGCGGGCTGGCGGAGTCAACAATATCGAGAATCGTGGCTTCGTTATCGACCTCGGCGAGGGCTCTTTGGCCGTCGGCGATCTCTTGCTTTATTCTATCGTCCTGGCTGGAATCCTCGACGTTGAGGAGGCATTTAAGAAATTTCGCACGAGCTCGAGAGCTGGGCTCTGGTACCGGCACGGTGAGCTGAAACAGTTTGTCTAGGAATAAATGGCCAAGGGAATGGCCGGGTGAGGAAACGGAATTATGGTATGATGGAAAAGTATCTTCGTAGCTCTTCCGCAGCCAGGCGCCGTCTGCTGCGACAATGAAGTAGGTCGCTGACCGTTTCAGCGTCGACGTTAGGTTCGGTGTATCGCGGATAAGGGTCTGGACGGTATCGAGCAGGTCAACGACATACGCGCCAGGGCAGCGGTCAAGGTCATCGATGAAGAAGAGTACGGGCTTGTGGGCCTTGCCTAATAGCCATTCGAAGTGATGGGCAACCTGGTCCATGGGATTGGGAGCAGACTGCTCGAACAGGCGGGCGCCGCGAACGGAGTCCCACAGCAGCGTTCGGCCGACGACACAGGCTCCAGTCCACAGTGCGGCCAATGTGGCAACGATGGCAGTCACTGCCTTCGCAAGTGTTGCGACGGCGTCGCCGTCGGCGACATGTGGTAGTACGAACAAGGCGAATCCAGCCACTACGAGCGCAAACAGGAACACCGAAAGCGTGACAGCTGCGCCGGCGCGTCGGGCCCGGACGACGGATTCTGCCACTCGGAGTGCGCCTCGGGCGAAGAGGTTACGTTCTCGAGCAACCGCCTCACGCGAGGCGCTGAGCAAAACCCACCACGGTGGTCCGAGACGTGATTGCCGCCAAGCATCGAATCGAACGATAGTGAACTCGTCGCCTAGACGGCGCTCCAGAAAGTTCAGCAAAGTGCTCTTGCCAGTACCCCAGGCCCCATCCAGGTGAACTATGAAAGACGTGGTCGGAGTGTCGCTGTGGACTTGGCGCAGTTGGACGGCGAGGACTTCGGCCAGTGAGTCGCGATTGAGCTGGTCTTCATCAGAGGGTGCGTCAGTTGCCCAGTCAACTCTGGTTTCCGGTGCTGGAGGGGCCATTCTTGCCGGTGGAGGAGGATCCGATGCAGCTTCGACGGTGCCCGTTCCTTCAGCAACCCCCGACGGCGCGACCACGTCTCCGCCGCCGATGATCGCGCTGCTGGCAGCAGAGATCCGGAGGACGCCCGGGGGCTTTGCGGCGAGAGCTAGAAGTGATGGATTCGGTTCCATGCCCTGCTCGGACAAGGCGTCGCGAGTGCCGTGAAAGACGCGCAGGGTCGCCGCCCGGTCGCCACCGGCGAGCAGCGCGCGCATCAGCAGTTCGGCGTGCCGCTGGCTGGCCGGGTCGGCCTGGACGATTGGCCGCAGCCGGTCGCGCGCCGAGCGGTGGTCACCGGACTCGAGCTCGAGTTCGGCCAGGTCGCCGACGACGTCAGGGTAGCTTTCGTTCGGCGAGATCACCTCGGCGCCGCCGACGCGGTCGATGTCGATGTCCTCGAGGAACTTCCCTCGCCACAGGCCGACGGCCTCGCGCAGCAGCGCGATCGCCCGGCGCGGGTCGTCGGCGCGTACCTCCGCGGCTTCGGCGCGCAGCCGGTTGAACCGCGCGGTGTCCAGCTGGTCTTCGCTGATCCGCAGCAGGTAGCCGGTCGGGGTGGTTTCGATGGTGACGTCATCGGCGCCTTCGACGACGTCCCGCAGTCGCTTGATGTAGCTGCGCACGAGCGTGAGCTTGACTTCGCGGTCGGCCCAGACGATCTCGGCGAGCCGGGCGGGTGTCACGGGCTTGTTGGCGTGCAGGAGCAGCACGACCAGGACGAACCGCTGCTGCTGGTCACCCAGCTGCACCGGCGCGCCGTCGTGCCACGCCTCCAGTGGGCCGAGCATCCGAAACTCCACGCGACCTCCCGGCGTCAGCTTGCTTCCTTGGTTGATGTCGCGAAACAGGCCGTTCAAGTTTCGCGCACAAGCGCCTGGACCTTCTCGGCGAAGTAGGCTGGTCTGGTGGTTTGGTCGGCTTGACAGCCTGGATGCAATCTCGTTCCGCTGCAAAAGCAGCATAAACACGCACGAAGATCTCCGCGTGAAGAAGCTGCGACGGAACCGCCAGCTCGTCGTGCCGCAGCCGCACTCCGACCAGGTGACCGGGGCCGGGTTCGAAGATGTTGTCGAAGATTCCAGCTTGTTCAGCAGACCGGGCGCCCGCGGGCGCCGTCCACTGACAGATCGTCAACCTCGGGGGTTCACCGATGACGCCGTTGCGCTGCTACGGTCGGTGACGCGCTGTTGTCGGTCGGCAGGGAGCTGGTGCTGGTGGCGGAGTCCGGATACCCGGTGTCGATCAAGGCCGTGCTGGTCCGGGACGACCGGGTGCTGCTGGTGCACAACGAGCGCGACGAGTGGGAGCTGCCGGGCGGCCGGATCGAGCCCGGCGAGACCCCGGAGGAGACCGTGGCACGGGAGGTCACCGAGGAGACCGGGCTGTCGGTGGACGTCGCGGAGCTCCTCGACGCCTGGGTCTACCACATCGCGGTGGCGAACAAGGATGTGTTCATCGTGACCTACGGCTGCACCTCCACCTCGGCCGCGGCGCCCGTCCTCAGTCACGAGCACAATCGAGTCGCCGAGTTCGCCGAGCACGAAGTGCGAGGGCTGAGGATGCCGGAGGGGTACAAGCGCTCGATCGCCACCTGGTTCGACCGCCTCCGCACCTCGGTGACGGCGAGGTAGCAGGCCATGGCTGCCCTGCGAACGCTGCGACCCGGCGTTCAGCCGCCGCGCCGGCAGGTGTGTCGGGCCGGCGCCAGAGCTCTCTTGGCGCGCCAGGCTTGTCGCGCCAGCTAGCCGTATTTCAAGCGGTGAGCGCTGCAGGAGCTGTCGGGAAGCGGTTGTCGAGAAGCATCTGCAGAAGGTCGGGCAGCTCAGTCGGGAGGAGCTTGTCTGCGCACTCCGAGAGTTCAGCGCTCGACCACCAGCGTCGTTCGATGAGGCCGGCGCGTTCGTTGGCGGTGTGCTGGAGGGCGACTTGTGGTGCGTCGTGGTTGGTGCGGGCGAGGTAGACGTGGTCGAGGCGGTGGTGTTGTCGGCCGCGGTAGGTGAAGTGGCTTTCGCGGGTCCAGAGCTTGCGGCCGATTTCGTCGATGACGAGTCCGGTTTCTTCGGCGATTTCGCGGCGGGCGGTGTCTTCGAGCTTCTCGCCGGGGTCCTGGCCGCCCCCGGGGAGTTCCCACCAGTGGTGGCTGGGGTTGTCGGGGTCGCGGGCGTGGATGAGCAGGACTTCGTCGGCGTTGTTGAGGAGCAGGACGCGGGCGCCGACCCGCCGGGGCGGTTTGCTGGTGAAGGTCATCCGGTGTGCCTTGCGTTCGATGGGTGTTCGCTGCTGGATGCAGTCGGGCTTCGGGTGATCGCGGTCCTCAGCTGTGCATGTCCCAATGGATGTGGGTGTCGGGCTGGTCGAGCCAGACGCGGTGCGGCCGGTCGGCGTACACGGTGAGGCCGAGTCGCTCCCAGTCTGGCCGGCCGAGCCGGGTCCAGGTGTGGGTGGCGATTTCGATGCGGTCCCAGATTGTGGTCGGCCCGCTCTGGAGGACGTCTCGCTGTCCGTGGTTGTCGGGTTGTGTTCGGACGGTGCACCACGAGCCGTCGGGTGCGGTGAAGACGGCCCATTCCGGGCCCGCGCCGCGGTAGCCGAAGCCGATTCCCGCGGGGAGGTCGGCGTGGGCGAGGAACCACGGCACGGGGCAGGTCCATGGCAGCGGGTCGAGCCGTGTCGTGGTCGGCGTTCCGGTGTCGAGCTCGATCGGGGTTTGGTGGGTTTCGGGTGCGGTGTCGGTGTGGCGGATGGCCATGAAGCCGGCCCAGCGGGGGAGGAACCAGCCTTCCAGGCGATCGTCGTGCCGTGTGAGCAGGACGAGGTTGCCGGCGTGGATGGTGCGTTTGAGGTCGGTCAGCAGGAGGCCGCCGGGGCGCAGTTGTTCGGCCCAGGCCCAGGGGATTTCCGGGATCGAGCAGGTGGCGATGATCCGGTCGTAGGGGGCGTGTCGGGGGAGGCCGTCGGTGACGGCGAGGATGGGGGCGTGGCCGAGGCTGGCGAGGCGTTGGCGGGCGGCGGTGACGAGGTCGGCGCCGATGTCGACGGAGTACACGTGCTGGTCGCCGAGGCGGTGGCAGAGCAGGGCGGCGTTGTAGCCGGTTCCGGTGCCGATCTCGAGGACGTGGTGTCCGTCGTGGATGTCGAGGGCCTCGAGCATGCGGATCATCAGGCCGGGCTTGGTCGAGGAGGAGATGGTGACCTGGTGGCCGGTCGTGGTGGTGGCGAGCGCGGTCACGAGGGGTTGGTTGCGGTAGACCTGTTCGAGTCACCGGTCGTCGCCGTCGGTGGTGGTCGCCCAGGTGCCGTCGGCGCGTTGGGTGTGGAACGCCGGGACGAACACGTGCCGCGGGGTTTGCTCGAGTGCGGTCCGCCAGGCTGGGGAGTGCAGGACGCCGTCGGCGGCGAGTTGGTCGGCCAGGCTGTGGGCCAGTTCCGGCCAGCCGGCGGCTGTCATGTGGCTCCTTTGGCGAGGAGGTCGGCGATGGTGTCGGTGATGGGTGCGTTGATCGCGTCTTCGATCCAGCCGTATTGGCCGGTGGCGTTGCATTCGAGGAATACCCATGCGCCGTCGGGCCGGATGACGAAGTCGAAGGCGCCGTAGAGCAGGCCGAACTCGATGCAGTACTCCGGCACGCCGGCGACGACGTCGCACGGCGGGTCGATGCGTTCATAGTGCAAGGTGCCGTAGTCACTGCGCCAGCTGCCGCATGCTGGAGGAACAGCGTCAGGCCACGTATCCGCGCGGCGCCGGTCGAATCGACGTGACGTGGTTGCCGCCTGCTTTCTGCCGGTTGTGGCGCGATGGCGGGCGGTCCTCAAGCTGGGAGGTCGCCGTGCGCGGTCGTGCTCGGCCGATCACCGGGCAATTGATCACCGGCAGTGCTCTCCGGAAGCCGGGAGAGTGTGTCGAAGAGTTCCTTTGGAGAGTGCAGCAGCTGCGGATTGGCGCGCAAGATGCGCATAGTCTCAGCGGTGGGCACCCAGCAGGTGATTCGGCCGTCGACCTTGACGAGCACGAAGGAGCTGGTGCAGACGGCGACCTCGTCCTGGGCTTGGCACGCTTCGAGCAACCGGGCGATCGCGTTGGCTTCTTGTTCGTTGTGCCCGACACCTGCGGTGCTGTGGTTGAGAGAGATATTGCGAGCTTGGACTACCGCGCCGTTCACTGTGCCGTCCAGCTGGTTGGCCACCGCAGCCGCCACCAGCCGGCCCAGCTCTTCTCCGCCTTGGGAGTCCTTCTTGGTGACGAACAGGCGCTGGAACCAGGACCCGTGCTGGGGTACGTCCAGCGAAATGATGTCGAATCCGGCGACCTCCAGAAGTTCGACCAAGGCGTCTCGCACCGGTTGACCGTCGTCACCGGACGTGTGGATCGTGATCTCTTCCGCGTCGCCCGGTGCAGCATGATACAGAGCTTCCACCTGGTGTCGCGTGTCCTCGGCCTCTTCCGTCCGGCCCTGTTCGGTGAACAGCTCGCGGGCCTCGGTCCAGCGCAAATGGGCAGTTTGGTAATCGCCGACGCCTGCGTGGATTTCGCCGAGGTTGCGGAGTGTGTCAGCGACTTGGTAGAGGTCACCCAAGTCGCGGCGTAGTTGCAGAGCGTCACCATAGAGCGTCAGGGCTTGGGGATACTCGCCTGAATGGTGGGCGAGGTAACCCAGGGTGTCCAGCGTGTCAGCCTCTTCGGCGCGGTCGGGGTGGTAGCGGTGCAACTCCTGCGCCGCTCTGCAGTGATCGCGAGCTTGGCCGAAATGACCGAGCCGGGCGGCGTAACGGGCGACGGAGTTGAGGACCTCCGCTTCGGCGAAGCCGTCACCGAGCGTGCGAACGCGGTCGAGAGCCTGAAGAGCGTGGTCGAGAGCTCGTCCGCTGTCCCCTTGGCGCTCCAAGATCATCGCCAGCGTCCGATGGACTTCGGCTTGTTCGGCGGCCCCGGCAGGCTCGGACAGTTCGAGGCCTCGCTGCGCGAGATCGAGAGCTTCGGCGTGTTGCCCGGAGCGGGAACAGGCATCACCGAGTTGGCGAAGCGCTAGGGCCAGCGGACCCGCCTTGCCGAGGTGCTCGGCCGCGGCGAGTGCTGTCCGCCAGCTCGTGAGCCGATCGTCCAAGCTGCCCTTACGCCGCAGGTAGGTGTCCATGGCGATGGCCAGCTGCCACACAGCGCTGTACCGGCCCAAGGTCGAGGCCAGCCGTTGAATCGCAAGCAAGCAGATGTGCTCGGTATCGAACCACGCCAAGGCCTCGATCGCGTCCGCCAAGGTCAGGGGAATGGTGCCAGGTGCGAACTGACCGAGCTCGAGACGGCCCTTGCGCTGCGACAGCTGCTGGTTCGCGTCTTTGGCGGTGTGCAGGTAGAAATCGATCACCCTGTCGCGAGCGTCCGACCGAACGGCCTCGCCGTCAACCGAAAGGGTTAGTTCAAGGGCGTAGGTGCGTACCAGATCATGAAGCGCGTACCGATCGGGTGTCCGGTGTTCGACGAGGTTGGTCTGGTCCAGGACGGCCAGAGCGTGCCGGGTCTGGTCGATGCTCCGCTCGTTCAAGGTGGCAGCGGCGTTCAGCCCGAAGTCCGGCCCGGGCGCCAGGCCGAGCAGGCGAAAGGAGCGCGCGACATCGGCCGGAAGGGCTTGGTAAGACCAGGACAGCACCGACAGCAGGCTGATTGTCGGGTCGTCTTCGTTGGGTTCGAGTACGGCGGTGCGCAATTCGGCGGCGATGCCGGCCAACGGCAGGCGACGGCGTTCCCGTACTCGTCCACCGAGAATTCTCAATGCCAGCGGGAGTCCGGCACAGGTGCGGACCAGTTCGTCAATCGCCTGGGGTTCAGAGGCGGCGCGGTCCGCTCCGACAAGCTGAGCCAGCAGAATTCGCGATTCCGCTTCCCCGAGGATGTCCAGTTTCAGCCGGCGTGCGCCGTGGACGGCGGTCAGCTCGGTGAGTGACTGGCGACTGGTCACGATGACGGTACACGACGCGGTTCCCGGCAGCAGTGGAATGACCTGACGAGCGTCCCTTGCGTCGTCCAAGATAATCAGCATTCGTTTATCAGCGATCAGAGTCCGGTACAGGCGTGATTGGGCGTCGGGATTCTCTGGGACCTGGTTCGGGACAGCGCCCAAAGCATCGAGGAATCCACGCAGAGCAGTGCTCGGCGGCAACGGCTGGCCGGGCGAGTAACCCCGAAGATCGACGTACAACACCCCGTCGGGGAACTTGCCGATCCCCCGCCACGCCCACTCGATTGCCAGTGAAGTCTTGCCGACTCCCGGCATGCCGGTGACCACCACTACCGGTAACTCAGGGCCTGAGTGGCCCCATTGCTTGTCCAACGAGAGGAGTTGCTCTTCTCGCCCGGAAAAACCTCGGGAACGGGCGGGGAGCTGGTGTGGAACCGGAAGAGGTGGCCAGGGCGTCGTCGGTTCGTGCTGCATGGGTGGTCCTCCCGTCACCCTGCCACTATGGCACTGAGGGCTCTTTTCCGCAGCTGCACGCTTCGGTGGTGCATCTCGGCGAGGATGCATCTCGCCGCACAGTATTCACCAGCAGGACGGTTGAGGCCGCACGATGTGGGCGACAGTGCGGCGTGCACCCGGTGATGGTTCCGTACGGCGCTCTCGAACGCCAGCGCCAGCTTGCGGGCAGGTAATCCGGTAACGAGTTGATGCGGTGGTCTCCCGGCTTGGAGCCCAAGCTGGTCGAGGGTGCGTTCGACACCGCCTTTGCGATGATCACGCCAAGGCGTCGGTCGTTGGCGTTGCGCGCCCCATCGCAGGCACCTGCGCAGCCGACGGGCCAGCGCTTGGCAGTTGATGTGGTCGATCTGGCGAGGACGAGAGTGTGTTGCGACCCATGAAGTGCCTCGATCGGATTAGCTCAACTTGGGAAATATGACGCACCGATGGGGCAGCGGCTCGAACCACGTATCGCATGGTTCAATCGGCCAGTGGCATCGACCGAAATCTTGTCGTACACCTCGGTAAGTACGACCCTGCGCCCTCCGCGAGTCGTTATCATCGTCGACGGCGGCCAGCATTGGAGCTACTGGGTGCGTCGCGCTCTGTATCGCGCGGACCGGGCCTGGGGCGGTGCTGGCTTCGCAGTCGTACCGCACCGTGGTGGTCAGGTCGACCCCGTACTGCTGCGCGCATGCGAGGCATATGACCCAGATTTTGTCGTGACTTACAGCCCAACTGTGGACGACTTGGAAAATCTCCGTCCGGGCTGGTTCACGATCGCCGGAGATGACGGCGAACCTCTCTCAGGAGACGAGCGAGAGCGGATGCTCAGCATGGTGGTGGACGAGGCTGTGCCGAGTGCCGCCGACCACGCCGCACGGGAACAGATCGCTGCCGTGTGCTCTCCCTACGCCTCTCGCCGTGGAGGTGCCTGGCACGAGAGCATCGAGTACCTGGGCGACGAGCCGACCGGCCATTTCCCGAACGTCGTGGATATGTCGGAGACATGGCATGCATCCGTCCTTGCCTGTCCCGCGCATTGGGGAGGTGTGCTCGGTGCTGCCGTAGCAAATCACGCTGGTGTCGCCGCACCACCAGAGCACAATGCTAAAGAACCTGTGCTCGACGATGACCTTCGGGAGCAGCTGGCCGGTTGGCTGCTCGACGACCCGAGTTGCTCAGCGCCCGACGAGTTGATGTGGCATCCCGGTGTAGCAGTTGGCATGGACACCAAGATGACGCCGACGGCCCACGCCCGATCCAAGACGCATCTCGTCGACGTTCATACCGGCTTTGACATCCACCGCACCGGACTCTTGGTCGTCGGCGACAGCGCCGAGGACTTTGCGCTGGCCCGCCTCTGGCAGCTGACCTTCGGCACCGGATTCTGGCTGCCGTCGTCGTTGCTTGATGGTGAGGGCACTGTACGGTGGCGTCTCGGACACCGTATTGCACGGATCGCACGTGATCTCGCTCGAAACTCCAACCGCCTGGCGATCACGTCGATCTCGCGATCGGAAAAGGGACTCGAGGTCACGCGCGACCGTGTCGTTGCGGCGAATCAGATCAAGATCCCTGGGCAGCAGGATCCGAAGCTCGATGTGATCTTCAGTCCAAAGTTGCCGTGGCGACAGCAGCCGACCGTGAGTCTGGCCGTGGAAGACCAGTGGGACAGCCAGGTGACCGTGCCGATATCCGTCGCGGAGGACGGTACTCGTCGAATGGCTGCACCGCTTCCTGCTCCGGTGCTCGTGAGTGCCGATTTGGTGGCTCAGGAGGATCTTCAGTGGCACGTCGACGTGCACTGGGAGGACAGCCGTGCTGTGCGTCGACGTGGTTTGGACAGCATCGAGCTGTTCGGTAGCCGCCCGGCTTTTATGTCCACATGGGCAAGAAGCAGCCGCCACGGCATGACCTACCAGTCACGGCGGAATGACTTCGTCACGCGCGGGACCAGGCCGGAAAACACCCTTGCCCGAGTCGCACTCCGCGAGTTGAGCCTCGTCGCATGGATCAGAGCCAAGGCGGCGGAACGCGATCTTGTAGCGAGGCCGAGTGAAGCTGGTCTGCGCACGGGACTGCTAGTGGGCATGCTCGGAGGGCGCGAGCAGTACGTCGATGTGTTCGGTGGAGTTCTGTTGTCGGCGCTCCGCGGCATGTTGGTGACCAGTTCGACAAGCAAGGTGGCGTACCCGGACGGGGACGGCGTGTCACTGTCGTCAAGGGAGGGTGTGTTGACCTTCGCCGGAATGTGCACGCGCGTCGCCGGCCTCGATGAGGCCGACGTGCGTGACCGGGTGGATGCCGCTCTAAGTTCCGGGATGCTGCGCCGCGGGATGGTGCTTCTGTGCTCGACGTGCCAGCAGAAGCAGTTTCAGACTATCGATCGGCTCGGCCAGCGCTGGCGGTGCGCCCGCTGTGACGCGTTGAACGACCTTGACCGGTCCGCGTGGAAGCTCCCCGTGAACGAGCCGACGTGGTTCTACGACCTGCATCCGGTGGGCCGGCATGTTCTGGCCGAGCACGGTGAAGTGTCTGCCCTGCTGTCGGCATACCTGCGGGCGACGCGGAAGGACCGGCGCTCGTCGTTCGGCGACGTCGAGGAGGTCACGTTTCTCGACGGAGGCAAACCACAGGTCGAAGTGGATCTGGTGGCGTATGCCGACGATGTCCTTACCGTGGCCGAGTGCAAGAGCGGTAGCGACCTGACCGGCCGAAAGGCCAGATTGGAGGTGGAGAAAAAGTGTCGTGTGGCGGCGTGGCTGCGCGCCGACCGGCTACTGTTCGCAACCAGCGCCGAGGCATGGACGCCGGCTACTATCGGCTCGGTCAGCGACATCGTGCGCGACTTCAGTGGTTGGGGTACGTCGGGTTCACCAGAAGTCAGGTTTATCTCGGGTCTCGGGCGGAATCATGCCGATGTCGTCGATGAAAGCGGCATATGACTGATGCCCCGGTTGGATGTGGTTTTCGGTACTCGCTGCGCGTTCTTCGTGCGGAAGGCGAAGAGCTACGCGCCCGATATTTACACCGAGCCGATTCTAGCGCAGTGACAACGGCTGTAAAAGCCGACGCGGGCGGCAGAGTGGAGCCAGGGCCGGCGGAATTGCAATAATCCTGCGTCATTCATCCACCGGGCGTTAGCATTGGCTCAATGAGATTCTGTGCCCGGCAGGCAGTGCAGGTCACGTCCTAAATGCACGTCCAGGAGTACGCGAAATCCGGGTCCCATGAGTAGGCTTGAGTGTCGGGTGCCCAGACCTGACATGCAACGGTGATCTCTTCCCGTGTCAATTGTGGTCCTTTGTTCGACCCGCAAGTCCATTTGTAGGCCTGGCCAGTGGCGTGAAGAACACGACCTGCGAAGCTGTGCGGTTTGGTCTGACCCGGAATCCATGCGTCAGCCGGATATCCGGCCCTTTCGCAGGCGTCCTCCATGTGTGGCAGTCCAGTTTCCCGAAGCGGTGAATCTGGCGGCAGGGAAGTCTGACCGGGGTACTGCATGCTCGGCTCGACTCGAGGCTGCGTCGTCGGAGTTTGCTGTGAAGACGCGGTGGGGCTTGAGGCGGTAGGTGATACCGTTGGCGCTGCCGATGGTGACGAGTTCCAATCGTTTGTCGCGCTGACGATGGCGGCGATCATTCCGATCAAACCAATTACACCGCTGGTGATCGTCCATCGGTCTGGGTGATTCGACAGTCGTCGCATGAGGATCGCGAGTAATACTAGAACGGCGGCGACGATGACGATCGCTGTAGTGCGGGCCGCAGGACTCATAGCCCCAGAGTCGATTGTTTCGGCGGTCTTGTTACACACTTGTCAGTGTCATCGCACAAGCGACGCGGGCAGATACTCGCATCTCAGCGCCGCAGTACCCCGCCCTTGACGATTCGTCGTTCGGTCCGCGTCGGTGTCTGGGCTGGACTGGTGCGCGGGCGGCTGGGCTGGTCGGCCATGCCGGCTTTGCCGAGGTCGCGGTAGCGGCCGGCCCTGCAGACGGTGGTCGAGACCGGCACCTGGAGCCCGTTCCGCCGCCCGTCGTAGTCGTAGCGGTCAGCCGTGCTCAACGACGCATGGGTCTGCCCAGGGTCTGGTTGACACCTCACGTGTGAGGCTGCCGCCTCGCCTGGAAGGATGTCACCGTGCCCAAGCCCTACCCCCGAGAGTTCCGTGACGACGTCGTGGCCGTGGCCCGCCGCGGC
>NZ_JAJPWR010000051.1:0-29720 GCF_046548995.1 Amycolatopsis sp. lyj-109 | reverse complement strand
GCCGCGGCGGGCCACGGCCACGACGTCGTCACGGAACTCTCGGGGGTAGGGCTTGGGCACGGTGACATCCTTCCAGGCGAGGCGGCAGCCTCACACGTGAGGTGTCAACCAGACCCTGGGCAGACCCGCGGCCTGGAATTCTTGCGTTGGTGTAGCGCTCAGCGACTGATCTACGACTAGTTCGTACAGGTTTGCTGTGCTGTGTGGGCGGGACGTAGGGGGTCGTGTGGCCGGTCGTAGGCGGGGTTGGTGGTTGGCTGCTGCTGGCGGTGTGGCGGCGGGCGGCGTGGCGGTGTGGGCGGTGTTGCGGTTCGGGCTGCTCGCCTGGCTGGGTGATAAAGGCAGTAACGCTCGGCCGATAGTGGAGGCCTTGAGCTGGCTCGCCGGCATTGGCGGTCTGCTGGTCGGGGTGGTGGCGTTGGTGGTCGCGGTGCGGCAGGGGCGTGCCACCGCTGCCGATGCATCTGCTGCCGCCGAGCCGGTGGCATCGCAATCTGCTTCGAACCAGGGCGTGAACATCACTGGTGGTGTGTCGGGCGGTTCGGGTTCGGGGCCGACGGTGGGCGTGAACTTTGGGCAGGTGGGTGGTGCGCCACCGGACCCTCCACCGCCGGCGCGGGAGTAGGCCAACCCGCGCCGGGGACATCGTCGGCCCGGCCAGCATCGGTCGAGGGCGGCGTCAGTAGCGCCGCTGGTCCTGCGGTGGGAATTGTGCAGGGTGACCTGGTGGTCAACGCCCCGGGCGGCCCGGTGATGGAGTCGCTCCCGGCCGTACCAGGGGTGGGACGTGTCCCGGCGGAGCCGAGCGTGTTCGTGGGCAGAACACAGGAACTGGCGCGGCTGGAGTCGGTGGTGACCGGGTCGGGTGCTCGTGCGGTGGTAGTGGCGGTACACGGCTTGGGCGGCGTCGGCAAAAGCACCCTAGCCGCCCGGTTCGCTGAAATGCACACCGACCGGTTTTCCCTGGTGTGGTGGGTAACGGCGGATTCACCGACGGCGATCGAGACTGGATTGGGGGAGTTGGCTGCCGCGCTGGCACCGGAGACGGCGAAGCTACCGTCGGAGCAGCGGGTAGAGCTGGGTGTGCGGTGGCTGGCGACCCATGAGGACTGGTTGCTGGTGCTAGACAACGTGACCAGCCCACAGGACGTGGCGGCCCTGTTGAGCCGGGTGCGGACCGGCACGGTAGTGATTACCAGTCGTCAGCGCTCGGGATGGCGGACCGTGGAGACGGTTGCGGTGGATGTGCTCACGGCCGACGAGGCGGTGCAGCTACTGACCCGGATCGTGCGGTCGGAGTGGCCGGAGGCGGATCTGGCCAGCGCAGACCGGTTGTGTCGCGAGCTGGGATGGCTGCCGCTGGCGGTCGAGCAGGCGGCCGCGTACCTGGCCCAGACCCGTACCACTCCTGCCGGCTATCTCGACTTGCTGGCGCGGTTTCCGGCGCAGATGTTCACCGCGACGGCGGAGGGTGGTGACGCGCAGCGGACGATGGCCAGGGTCTGGCACGTCACCCTCGACCGTCTGGCCGATACCCCGGCCGCGGGACGGGTACTGCGGCAGCTTGCCTGGTTCGCTCCGGACGGCATCCCCCGGGACCTACTGGCCGGTGCGGTGGGTGAACCGGAGCTGTCCGAGGCGCTGGGCCGCCTGGCTGCCTACAGCATGGTTACCCTGACCGGAGACACCGTGGCTGTGCACCGTCTGGTTCAGGCGGTCACCCGCACCCCCGACCCGGCCGACCCACACCGTCAGCCCGCCGACATCGCCACTGCCTGCGACAACACCGCGACCTTCCTCTCAACGGCCCTCTTTGACCAAAACCCGCACACTCCCGCGGACTGGCCTGCCTACCGGATGGTCCTGCCTCATGCGCGGGCTCTGCTGGAACACACCACGCCCGATACCGACACCACGCAGACCAGCCGCCTGCTCAACGAGCTGGGCCTCTACCTCGACGGGCAGGGCGACGTGGGTGCCGCCATTAACTACTTAACCCGCGCTTGCGACAGCTTCCAGCGCCTCCACGGCACCGACCACCCCGTCACCCTGAGCTCGCGGAACAACCTGGCCTACGCCCATCAGGAGGCGGGTGACCTCAAGCGGGCGATCCCCCTATACGAGACCACTCTCGCCGATCGGAAGCGGGTACTGGGACCCGACCACCCCGACACCCTGAGCTCGCGGAACAACCTGGCCTACGCCCATCAGAAGGCGGGTGACCTCAAGCGGGCGATCCCGCTGCACGAAGCCACCCTCGCCGACAACGAGCGAGTGCTGGGCACCGACCACCCCGACACGCTGAGCTCGCGGAACAACCTGGCCAGCGCCTACCAGAAGGCGGGTGACCTCAAGCGGGCGATCCCGCTGCACGAGACCACTCTCGCCGATCGGAAGCGGGTACTGGGACCCGACCACCCCGACACCCTGAGCTCGCGGAACAACCTGGCCGGCGCCTACCAGGAGGCGGGTGACCTCAAGCGGGCGATCCCGCTGTACGAAGCCACCCTCGCCGACAACGAGCGAGTGCTGGGCACCGACCACCCCGCCACCCTGATCTCGCGGAACAACCTGGCCTACGCCTACCGCGTGGCGGGCGATCTGGGGCGGGCGATCCCCCTATACGAGACCACTCTCGCCGATCGGAAGCGGGTACTGGGACCCGACCACCCCGACACCCTGGCCTCGCGGAACAACCTGGCCTACGCCCATCAGGAGGCGGGTGACCTCAAGCGGGCGATCCCGCTGTACGAAGCCACCCTCGCCGACTACGAGCGAGTGCTGGGCACCGACCACCCCGACACGCTGACCTCGCGGAACAACCTGGCCAGCGCCTACCAGACGGCAGGTGACCTCAAACGGGCGATCCTGCTGTACGAGGCCACCCTCGCCGACAACGAGCGAGTGCTGGGCACCGACCACCCCGACACGCTGACCTCGCGAAGCAACCTGGCCTACGCCTACCAGAAGGCGGGTGACCTCAAGCGGGCGATCCCGCTGCACGAGGCCATCCTCGCCGATCGGAAGCGGGTACTGGGACCCGACCACCCCGACACGCTGACCTCGCGGAACAACCTGGCCAGCGCCTACCAGGCTGCAAATGACCTCAAACAGGCGATCCTGCTGTACGAGGCCACCCTCGCCGACAACGAGCGAGTGCTGGGCACCGACCACCCCGACACGCTGACCTCGCGGAACAACCTGGCCAGCGCCTACCAGGCTGCAAATGACCTCAAACAGGCGATCCTGCTGTACGAGGCCACTCTCGCCGATCGGAAGCGGGTACTGGGACCCGACCACCCCCACACCCTGAGCTCGCGGAACAACCTGGCCTACGCCCATCAGGAGGCGGGTGACCTCAAGCGGGCGATCCCGCTGTACGAAGCCACCCTCGCCGACTACGAGCGAGTGCTGGGCACCGACCACCCCGACACGCTGACCTCGCGGAACAACCTGGCCAGCGCCTACCAGACGGCAGGTGACCTCAAACGGGCGATCCCCCTGTACGAAGCCACCCTCGCCGACAGCGAGCGGGCGCTAGGACTCGACCACCCCACAACCAGGACCATTCGCGCAAACCTCGACAGGGCGCGATCGTCCTGAAGTCGCGACCGTGCGGGCGTCACGGAACCGGCCGACCCTGGCGCCGAACATCCCGGTCATCGGCTGATCGGACATTCGATAGGGCAAACGCACCCGTCGGCCAGGGCGCGGCCGAGGCAAGGGGCACGCAGGGGGCACGGCGGGAGGTACGGCCGCCTGAAACGACGAAGGCCAGGTCAGCGGAGACACCGCCTGACCTGGGCTTTGTCATGTCCCTGGGGTTGTGGAGCTGAGGGGAATCGAACCCCTGACCCCCGCCTTGCAAAGGCGGTGCTCTACCAATTGAGCTACAGCCCCGGACGCGGGCGGTTCACCCGCCCGCGACGAGAATCAGTTGTGGGAAGCGCCCGCCGGCTTGGCCGGAGTGGTGCCGTTGGTGGAGGGCACCGGAGCGGTCGCCGCACGCCAGAGTTCGGCCTCGGCCTTGGCCGCCTTGTTGCGCTTGACGACGAACAGGACGCCGCCCGCGATGACGGCGAGTGCCAGCAGCTTCTTCACCGAAGCCCCCTTCTCAGCTTGCTTCCCTTACCCCGTGATGTTACTGCACGGCCGCGGCGCGGGTGTCGGGCACTCGTGGTTCCACGTGGAACCACTGGTAACGCACGTCACACGGCTCGGGAAATACCCGCGTCGGCCAGCCTGTTGTAGAGAGTGGTCGGTGTGCCCACCGTGTCCCCCGGGCCTCACCTCATCGCCTTCGCGGAGTTCCGTACGGCTGGAGCCGCGATGCGCCACTCGCCGAGAGGCGACCGCGCGGCGCGCCGACCGTGACCGCTCAGCCCTGCCGGCCTTCTCTTCCCGGCAGGGCTGACCTGTACCGAAACGAAGTAGACGGTGGCCCGGCTCACAAGAGCCGGGCCACCGTCATGGTGGCCGACGACGTGGGTCCTTGTCGCCACGAAGCAGTCGAAGTAGTGCGACCGCGTGCCTGCGGCCGGCCTCATCCGCCCGTAACGACCAGATGACCACGATCAACTGTGTCACGTACCGCAGTACGACCACCGCTGCCGCCGCCGTTGCTCCAACAACACCACTGAACTGCACAACTTCGACCGCCGTCACCGTGACTCTCCTTTTTCTCGGAGTTCCGGTGTTTGCACAGGGGCCGGACGGGATCCCCTCAGATCCCGCCCGGCCCCCGTTCCCCCACTGGGAGTCACGGGAGCGCGAATCGCGCAGCACTATGAGGTTGTTTCGGCAACTCGAGTGTACGGGACTTCAGCCGCCGAACCGGCCGCTGCGGATCGAACGAGATGCCCCTGGCATGCAGAAGTCCGGTTCGCTCTTCGCGAACCGGACTTGAACCTGGAACCTCTTCGTCACGAGGGCAACGTGCGGACTTGCCGACGTGGCCTCAGGAGCTGGACCGCCGGCTGCTCGCCGGACGCGGCTCGGACCCCTTGATCCGTTCGATGAGCTCGTCGCGGTACTCCCGCACCGCCTGAAACTCCGGTTCCTCGCCGGTCGCCCGCTTCAACGCGCCTTCCAGGATCTTCAGCCCCTGACGTTCGTCGCCGCGCGCGTCCGCCTGCCTCGCGGCGTTCTCCAAGGCTTTGGCGAGCTTGGTCTGCGCCTCGGGTTCCTTGGCGGCACTGTTGATCCGGATCCAGTTGCCGCCCGGATCGACGACGGTGAACCCGGTGTACCGGTCGTTGCGCAGCCGCGGCCGGGTCATGCGCGGGATACCGGAGGTGAGCAGTTTTCCGTGCACGGAACGCATCCCCGCCGCGAAGGCCTCGAACAGCTCGCTGGTGTCCGCCACGATGACCAGGCAGGTGCTGTACGACTGCGCCGGGTCGTAGTCGTCCATCCCGAAGAAGTGCAGGTTGATGTCTTCCCGTCGCACCGCGACGTGCGGGTTCGGCCGCGTCTGCCGATAGGTGATCTCGAAGCCGAGCATCTCGTAGAACGACGCGATCTCGTCGATGGACGGACAAGGCAGGAGGGGAATGGTCAGTTCGTTCGCCATTACCCGAAGCTAAGGCCGGACCTGCCGAAACGACACCGAGCTATTTGCTCGTGCGAACAGCACGACAGGCCAGCCCAGCCAGGGCACGCAAAAGCCCGGTCCGCGAGATGCGAACCGGGCTTGATCTGCGTGGGCCTACCAGGACTTGAACCTGGGACCTCTTCGTTATCAGCGAAGCGCTCTAACCACCTGAGCTATAGGCCCTTGAACGAGAAGAACTTTACAGGACCCCCGAAGGGGCCCTGTAACCGGGTCACTCCCGTTCGGACAGGGTGACCTCGAGGCCGCCCGCGAGGTCTGCCGAGACGTTGTAGATGAACGCGCTCACCGTGGCCAGCGCCGAGACCAGCACGATGTTGATCGCGCCCAGGATGGCCGCGATGCCGAACACTCGGCCCGCGCTGATCAGGGGCTCGGCCGAGGCGTTGGCTCCCTCGCCGCCGACCAGGGACGAATATGTTCCGTTCAGCTTGTCCCAGACGCCCATGCCGTCGAGGACCGTGTACAGGACTCCGACCGCCACCAGCCAGACGAAGAACATCGCGACGCCCAGTACCAGCGACAGCTTCAGGACCGACCACGGGTCGAAGCGCTTGACCTGCAGCGATGCGCGGCGGGGGCCCCGGCCCGGGCGACGCAGCGCGCTCGGGCGAGCTCGCTGCGTCGAGGCCGGGGGGACCTCGCCGCCCGAAGGCGGGGTTTCGGGGGCTCCGCCGAACAGGCGCGGGGCCGCGCTGCCCGTCACAACCGGGCGTTCGACGGCGACGGTGGGCTGCGCCTCCTCGGTGGCCAGCTTGACCGTCGCTTCGGCGTCGCCTTCCTTGTCGACCCGCTGCCAGGGCGGGCTCGCCGGCGTTCCGTTCGAACCCGATGCCTCGGGATTCTCGGTCGGTGTCACGAAGAGTCAGTCCTTACCCGTGCCGTGGGGCGCTGTCCGTAGTTGTGAACTTACTGCTCCGACGGCGCCGTCGTCTCGTCAACCGATTCGGGCGCTTCGGGAGTGTCACCATTGGCGACGTCCGAGGGCTCGTCCGCGTTGCGTGCGACCGCAAGAAGAGTGGTTCCTTCGCCGAGATTCATCAGCCGGACCCCCTTCGTCTGCCGTCCTGCCTTGCGGACGTCGCCCGCCGGCGTGCGGATCACGCCGCCGCTCGAGGTGATCGCGTAGAGCTCGTCCTCGGCGTCGACGATGAGTGCTCCCACCAGCCTGCCACGTTTGCGGTCGTGCTGAATGGTGAGCACGCCCTTGCCGCCGCGGCCCTGGACCGGGTAGTCCTCGATCGGCGTGCGCTTGGAGTACCCGCCGTCCGTCGCGACCAGCAGGAACTTGCCCTCCTTGACGACGCTGATGCCGAGCAGTTCGTCGCCGTCGTTGAAGCGCATCCCCATCACGCCGGACGTCGGGCGGCCCATCGGCCGCAGCGCCTCGTCGGTCGCGTGGAAGCGGATCGACTGGCCCTCGGCCGACACCAGCAGCAGGTCGTCCTCGGCCGCCGCCAGCACCGCGCCGACCAGTTCGTCGCCCTCGCGCAGGTTGATGGCGATGAGGCCGCCGGAGCGGTTGGAGTCGAAGTCGGTGAGCTTGGTCTTCTTCACCAGGCCGCGCTGGGTGGCGAGCACCAGGTACGGCGCGACCTCGTAGTTCTTGATCTGGATGACCTGGGCGATCTGCTCGTCCGGCTGGAACGCCATCAGGTTCGCCACGTGCTGGCCGCGCGCGTTGCGGTTGGCCTCGGGCAGGTCGTAGGTCTTGGTCCGGTAGACGCGGCCCTTGTTCGTGAAGAACAGGATCCAGTCGTGCGTCGAGCAGACGAAGAAGTGCTGGACGATGTCGTCCTGCTTCAGCGTCGCGCCCTGCACGCCCTTGCCGCCGCGCTTCTGCGAGCGGTACAGGTCCGTTTTCGTCCGCTTGGCGTACCCCGTGCGGGTGATGGTGACGACGACGTCCTCGACCGCGATGAGCTCTTCGTCGGTGACGTCGCCGCTGAAGCCGATGATCTTCGTGCGCCGGTCGTCGCCGTACTTCTCGACGATCGCCATCAGCTCGTCGCGGATGATCGCGCGCTGCCGCTCGGGCTTCTCGAGGATGTCCTTGAGGTCGGCGATCTCCAGCTCGATCTCGGCCAGCTGGTCGATGATCCGCTGCCGCTCCAGTGCGGCGAGGCGCCGCAGCTGCATGTCGAGGATCGCGGTGGCCTGGATCTCGTCGACGTCCAGCAGCTCCATCAGGGCCGGCCGGGCCTCGTCCGCCGAGGGCGACCGCCGGATGAGGGCGATGACCTCGTCGAGCATGTCGAGCGCCTTGACGTACCCGCGCAGGATGTGGGCCCGCTCTTCGGCCTTCCTCAGGCGGAACTTGGTCCGCCGGACGATGACCTCGACCTGGTGCTTCACGTAGTGCCGGATGATCTGGTCGAGCCGCAGCGTGCGCGGCACGCCGTCGACCAGGGCCAGCATGTTGACGCCGAAGTTCTGCTGCAGCTGGGTGTGCTTGTAGAGGTTGTTCAGCACGACCTTCGCGACCGCGTCGCGCTTGATCGTGACGACGATCCGCATGCCCGAGCGGCTGTTGGACTCGTCGGCGATGTCGGCGATGCCGGTGAGCTTGCCGTCGCGGACCAGGTTCGCGATGTTCTCGACCAGGTTGTCCGGGTTGACCTGGTACGGCAGCTCGGACACGACCAGGATCGTGCGGCCCTTCGCGTCCTCTTCGACCTCGACGACCGCGCGCATCCGGATCGAGCCGCGGCCGGTGCGGTAGGCGTCCTCGATGCCGGACGTGCCGAGGATCATCGCCTTGGTCGGGAAGTCCGGGCCCTTGACCCGGACCAGCAGGGCGGCCAGCAGCTCGTCGTCGGTCGCCTCGGGGTTCTCCAGCGCCCAGACGACGCCCTCGGAAACCTCGCCCAGGTTGTGCGGCGGGATGTTGGTCGCCATCCCGACCGCGATCCCGGAACCGCCGTTGACCAGCAGGTTCGGGAACCGTGACGGCAGGACGTCCGGCTCCTGTGTGCGGCCGTCGTAGTTGTCGGAGAAGTCGACGGTGTCTTCTTCGATGTCGGCCAGCATCTGCATGGCCAGCGGCGCGAGCCGGGACTCGGTGTACCGCATCGCGGCCGCGGGGTCGTTGCCCGACGAGCCGAAGTTGCCCTGGCCGTCGATCAGCGGGTAGCGCAGCGACCACGGCTGGGCGAGCCGGACCAGCGCGTCGTAGATCGCCGAGTCGCCGTGCGGGTGGTAGTTGCCCATGACGTCGCCGACGACGCGCGAGCACTTGTTGTACCCGCGGTCCGGCCGGAAGCCGGAGTCGAACATCGAGTACAGGACCCGCCGGTGCACCGGCTTGAGCCCGTCCCGGACGTCCGGGAGCGCGCGCGACACGATGACGCTCATCGCGTAGTCGATGTAGGAGCGCTGCATCTCCTGCTGGATGTCGACCGGTTCGATCCGGTCGTGGTCCGGAGCCGGCGGCAGAGTTTCCGTCATGAGGTCCTTCTCGAGTGCGGGGGCCTGGCGGGACGAAGAACGGGGGACGCCTACACGTCCAAGAAGCGCACGTCCTTGGCGTTGCGCGTGATG
Organism: Amycolatopsis sp. lyj-109; assembly: GCF_046548995.1. Lineage (NCBI taxonomy): Bacteria > Bacillati > Actinomycetota > Actinomycetes > Pseudonocardiales > Pseudonocardiaceae > Amycolatopsis > Amycolatopsis sp. lyj-109. The sequence goes on along the minus strand of NZ_JAJPWR010000051.1, from coordinate 20,569 downwards.
AACGAGCGGCGGGCCTCGACGTCCTCGCCCATCAGGACCGAGAACAGCTCGTCGGCCTGGGCGGCGTCGTCGAGGGTGACCTGGCCCAGCAGCCGGTTGGCCGGGTCCATCGTGGTCTCCCACAGCTCTTCGGCGTTCATCTCACCGAGACCCTTGTAGCGCTGGATCGCGTCGTCCTTCGGGAGCCGCTTGCCGGCCTCGACGCCCGCCTGGATGACGGCGTCGCGCTCACGGTCGGAGTAGGCGTACTCCGGCTCGGTCCGCGGCCACTTGATCTTGTATAGCGGCGGCCGCGACAGGAAGACGTGGCCGTGCTCGATCAACGGCGTCATGAACCGGAACAGCAGGGTGAGCAGCAGCGTGGTGATGTGCTGGCCGTCGACGTCGGCGTCGGCCATCAGCACGATCTTGTGGTAGCGCAGCTTCTCGAGGTCGAACTCGTCGTGGATGCCGGTGCCCAGCGCGGTGATCAGCGACTGGACCTCGGTGTTCTTGAGGACGCGGTCGATGCGCGCCTTCTCGACGTTGATGATCTTGCCGCGGATCGGCAGGATCGCCTGGTACATCGAGTCGCGGCCTTCCTTGGCCGAGCCGCCGGCCGAGTCGCCCTCGACGATGTAGAGCTCGCACTCCGCCGGGTTGGTCGAGCGGCAGTCCTTGAGCTTGCCGGGCAGGCCGCCGATCTCCAGCGCGCCCTTGCGGCGGACCAGGTCACGCGCCTTGCGCGCGGCCATCCGGGCCTGCGCCGAGGAGATCGACTTGTTGATGATCGTCTTCGCCTCGGTGGGGTTGCGCTCGAACCAGTCCGCCAGCCACTCGTTCGACGTCTGCTGCACGAACGTCTTGGCCTCGCTGTTGCCCAGCTTGGTCTTCGTCTGGCCCTCGAACTGCGGCTCGGACAGCTTGATCGAGACGATCGCGGCGAGGCCCTCGCGCACGTCGTCGCCGGTCAGGTTGGTGTCCTTCTCCTTGAGCAGCTTCTTGTCGCGCGCGTAGGTGTTGACCACGCGGGTCAGCGCGGCGCGGAAGCCCTCTTCGTGGGTGCCGCCCTCGTGGGTGTTGATCGTGTTGGCGAACGTGTAGACCGACGGCGTGAATCCGTTGTTCCACTGCATGGCGACCTCGACCTCGAGGCCGGTGCCTTTGGCCTCGAAGGAGATCACGCTGGAGTGGATCGGGTCCTTGCTGCCGTTGATGTGCTTGACGAAGTCCTCGAGCCCGCCCGGGTAGCAGTAGGTCTTCTCCTTGACCCGGGCGACCTTGCCCTCGGCGTCCGCCTCGGTCTCCTCGTCGGCGACGCGCTCGTCGCGCAGGGACAGCGTCAGTCCCTTGTTGAGGAACGCCATCTCCTGGAGCCGGCGCGAGATGGTCTCGAAGTTGTAGGTCGTGGTCTCGAAGATGCCGTTGTCGGCCCAGAACGTGATCGTCGTCCCGGTCTCGGTCGCCGGGCCGAGGTCTTCGAGGGGCCCCGGGATCTGGTCGGTGTACAGCTGGCGCCAGCTCCGGCCGCCGTACTTGACCTCGGCGAGCAGCTTCGTCGACAGCGCGTTCACCACGGACACGCCGACGCCGTGCAGGCCGCCGGACACCGCGTAGGAGTCGCTGTCGAACTTGCCACCCGCGTGCAGCACGGTGAGCACGACCTCGATGGTCGGCTTCTTCTCCTTGGGGTGCATGTCGACCGGGATGCCGCGGCCGTCGTCGACGACGCGCACCCCGCCGTCGGCGAGGAGGGTAACCTCGACCTTGGTGGCGTGCCCGGCCATCGCTTCGTCGACGGAGTTGTCGACGACCTCCTGGACGAGGTGGTGCAGCCCGCGTTCACCGGTGGAGCCGATGTACATGCCGGGGCGCTTGCGGACCGCTTCGAGGCCTTCGAGCACCGTGATCGACGACGCGTTGTACTCGCTCTTGTTCTCGGTCACCGGCGTTGTTTCTCCTCGTCTCGCCCGAGCGGATACTCGCTCTCCTCCAGTGTACTTGGCCGCGTCCGCTGACATGCGGCAAGGACACCCCTGAACGCGTCACAGACGAACGAAATCGGTTCGAGCCGAGTCTTGACGTATCTCGGGAGGTCTGAATGCGTTCTCGGCGCATTCAACCGAGCATCGCGCAACCCGGGTCAGCCGTACGTGTCACGAGGGCCGCGGCCCGGCACGTGGCGGGGTCCCTTCCGCCAGCTCGGGGCGGTCGGACCCTGGATCCGCATCCGCTTGACGACGCCGTTGCCGACCCCCGCCGCGATCTTGGCCAGCAGCTTTCCCTGCAGCAACCGGAGCTGGGTGGCCCACGCCGTCGAGCTGGCGCGGACGGTGAGCTCGCCGTCCTTCAAGGCGATCGGCTGCGCGTGCTCGGCGACGTCTTCGCCGACCAGCCGCGACCACTGCGCGAAGACGCGGGCACTGGTGACGTTCTCGTTCCAGCCGCGGTCCCGCATGAGCCGGGAGACGAGCTGACCGAGTGGCTGCGGGTCGCGCGCGTCCGCACCCGGCCCCGACCAGCGGCGACGCCGGGGGTTTTGCCCGCCGCCGGTCGCGGGACGGCGACGGCCGGGTGAGGTGCCTCGCTCCTTGGCCTTCGCCTTGGCCGCTTCGAGCGCGGCGTGGGCGAGGTCGCGCCCGGTCGGGGGCGTCTCGTTCGGCCCAACGTCGCCATCACGCTCGGTACCAGCCGGAAGCTTGGAGTCGGTTTGGGGCGCTTTCTGCCACCCATCTGGCCGCAGAGTCACGGGCAGCGATAACTCATTCACCGTGTTATCCACACTGTCCACAGGTTTGTCCCCAGATCGGGTGCGCTTTGTGCCGCCCGTCACACGGGGTGCTCGATCGCTCTGCTCAGCCACGCGTGATCTCACCATCCGCCACCACGAACCGGTGCCCGGCGAGCTCCCCGGGCACGTCTTCATCCACCGCGGCGGTCACCAGCACCTGTTCGGCACTCGCGGCCACTTCGGCCAGCCGGGCCCGGCGCTTGCGGTCCAGCTCGGCGAACACGTCGTCGAGCAGCAGCACCGGCTCGCCCGCCTCCGCCCGCAGCAGCTCGTAGCTGCCGAGCCGGAGGGCGAGCGCGAACGACCACGACTCGCCGTGACTCGCGTAGCCCTTGGCCGGCGCCTCGCCCAGGATCAGCTCCAGCTCGTCCCGGTGCGGGCCGATCAGGCTGATGCCGCGCTCGAGCTCCGCCTTGCGGACTTCACCCAGCGCCTTGAGTAAGACGTCCTTCAGCACCTCGGGTTGCGCCCGTTCGCCGTCCGGTACGCCGTAGGTCTCCGGCAGGCCGGCACCCAGCGACGACCGGTAGGTGATCGTCGCCGGACGCGAGTCGGGCGCGACCCCCAGGTACGCCGAAGCCGCGTGCGGCGCGAGGTCGGCGACGAGGTTCAGGCGCGCGGCCAGCAGTTCCGCGCCGGCCACCGCCAGGTGGTCGTCCCAGACTTCGAGCGTCGACAGCGCGTACGGGTCTTCGCGACCCGTACGTCGTTTCCCGGCCGTCTTGAGCAGGGCGTTCCGCTGCTTCAGCACCTTCTCGTAGTCCGCCCGGACCCCGGCGTACCGCGGCGCGCGCAGCACCAGGAGCTCGTCGAGGAACCGGCGTCGCTCGCCAGGGTCACCCCGCACGAGCGCGAGGTCCTCCGGGGAGAACAGCACCGTGCGCAGGATCCCGAGCACGTCCCGCGGACGGCCGACCGCGCCGCGGTTGACCCGGGCGCGGTTCGCCCGGCCGGCGGTGATCTCGAGCTCGACGGTCAGCTCGCGGTCGTCGTTGACCACCGCGACCCGCACCAGCGCGCGCTCGCAGCCGTGCCGGATCAGCGGCGCGTCCGTCGCGACGCGGTGCGAACCCAGCGTCGCGACGTACCCGATCGCTTCCAGCAGGTTGGTCTTGCCGCGACCGTTCTGGCCGACCAGCACGGTCGGCCCCGGTTCGAGGGCGAGATCGGCCTGAGGCCAGGAGCGGAAGTCGGTGACCTGCAGGTGCCGCAGATACACCAGTAACTCCTTATCCGCCGGCCTTCTTCACGGCGTGCCCGCCGAACTGGTTGCGCAGCGCGGCGACCGCACGCATCGCGGCCGAGTGTTCCTGCCGCGAAGCGAACCGCGCGAACAGGGCGGCCGAGATGACCGGCGCCGGCACCGCGTTGTTGATCGCCTCTTCCAGCGTCCAACGACCTTCGCCGGAATCCTCGACGTAGCCCTCGAGGTCGTCCAGCTCCGGATCCTCGTCGAGCGCGCGCACGAGCAGGTCGAGCAGCCAGGACCGGACGACCGTGCCGCGCTGCCAGCCCTTGATCACCGCGGGCACGTCCTTGACGACCTTCGCGGCTTCGAGCAGCTCGAAGCCTTCGGCGAAGGCCTGCATCATGCCGTACTCGATGCCGTTGTGGATCATCTTCGCGTAGTGACCCGCGCCGACGTCGCCCGCGTGCGAGAAGCCCTCTTCGCGCGGACCGTCCGGGCGCAGCGCGTCGAAGACCGGCATCGCCCGCTCGACGTCGGCGGCCGTGCCACCGACCATCAGGCCGTAACCGTTTTCCTTGCCCCACACGCCACCGGACACACCGCAGTCGACGTAGCCGATGTTCTTCGCGGCGAGCAGGTCGGCGTTCAGCTTGTCGTCGGTGTACTTCGAGTTGCCGCCGTCGATGACCATGTCGCCCTCGGCGAGCAGGTTGCCCAGCTCGGTGACGGTCTGCCGGGTCGGCTCGCCGGCCGGGACCATGATCCAGACGATCCGCGGACCCTCCAGTTTGGACACCAGGTCTTCGAGCGACGTCGTGTCGGAGACGTCCGGGTTGCGGTCGTAGCCGACCACCTCGTGACCGGCCGCGCGCAGCCGCTCACGCATGTTGAAGCCCATCTTGCCCAGGCCGATCAGACCGAGCTGAACCATGAGATCCCCTTACGTGCTAACGAGAAAGTGCGGGTCAGCCCGGAAGACGGACCGGCATCAGGAGGTAGAGGTAGCCGGGGACGACGTTGCCCTCGGGATCGGCGGGCTTGATCAGCGCGGGGCGGTTCGGCGTGGTGAACGTCAGCTCCGCCCGGTCGCTGTGGAGCGCGCCGAGGCCGTCGACGAGGTAACCCGGGTTGAACGCGATCGTCACCGGCTCGCCTTCGTACTCGACCTGAAGTTCCTCTTCGGCGCTTCCCTCGTCGTCGCCACCCGCGGACAACCGCAGTGTGTTGTCCCCGAATTCCAGTCGTACCTGAGTCCCCCGCTCCGCCACCAGCGAAACGCGCTTGATGGCCTCCGTGAGCGTGGACACGCCGATGACCGCGCGCGACGTGTGCGACGCGGGCAGCAGCTGCCGGTACGGCGGGAATTCCGCGTCGAGCAGGCGGGTCGTCGTGTAGCGCCCGGAGCCCGACAGGCCGAGCAGGCCTTCGCCGCTGGCGAGCGCGAGGCGGATCGTGGCGCCGCTCGCGCCGAGCGTCTTGGCCGCCTCGGCGAGGGTCCGCGCCGGGACGAGCACCGCGGCGTCGGCCAGGCCCTCGGCCGGCTGCCAGGTGAACTCGCGCATGGCGAGCCGGAACCGGTCGGTCGCGACCAGGGTCAGCGCGCTGCCGGAGATCTCGAGCCGCATGCCGGTGAGCATCGGCAGCGTGTCGTCCTTGCCCGCGGCGACGACGACCTGGGTGACGGCCTGGCCGAACGCGTCACCGGCGAGCTCGCCCGCGAAGGCGGGCTGGGACGGCAGCTGCGGGTAGTCCTCGACCGGCATGGTCGGCAGGGAGAACCGCGCGGTGCCGCACGTGATGGTGGCGCGCGCGCCGTCGACGGAGATCTCGACCGGCTGCGCGGGCAGCGACTTGGTGATGTCGGCGAGCAGGCGCCCGGACACGAGGAGGCGGCCGCCGTCGGCGATCGTCGCGGGGACCCCGACCGTGGCGGAGACCTCGTAGTCGAAGCCGGAGACCGTCAGCGCGTCGGTTTCGCCGTCCGAACCGGCGTCGAGGAGGACACCGCCCAGCACCGGCACCGGAGGCCGGGAGGGGAGGCTTCTGGCCACCCACGCGACGGCGTCGGCGAGCCCGTCACGCTCGACGCGGATCTTCATGCGCGCATCCTTTCGACGATCGAGCCCCGTGCGGGCTCGGGCCAGGCCTCGTTCTCGCGGGGCAGTGACCGGCTGCCCCCTCCGGCCGGTCCGCCCTCCGCGAGAGCGGCCGGAGCGCGGACCAGGTGCAGGCATCCACGTTAGGCCGTCGCGGGCGCCGACGTCACCTCGGCCTCCCCTTGACTTTGTCGACATGACGACTCGATCTCGCAGCTGTCCCCAACTTCGTCCTCCGCTTATTTTTGTTTTGTTCTCTCTCTTAGAAGATCTAAGAGCAGTAGCAGTAATAGGCGTTGTGGATTGTGTGGATTGAGCTCGTTCGCGCAGGTAGGACGGCTCGCGGGCATGTGGAGAACCATGGTGGCAAGTCTGTGGGCAACTCGGGCCGTCCGTGGATGGTTTCGGCCATCCCCCGATTCGTCCACAGTTCGGCCCAGTTGTCCCCACGGTTGTCCCCAGGTGTGAGGCGATCTGTACCCAGGGGCTGGGGGTGGCGAGAGCGGTCCGAGTCGCCCTACCGGGTGATCGGCCGGTGCTGTGCACAGAATGTGGGCAACCTGTGGAATCAGCGTGGACAAAGGTGTGGATGGACTGTGGATCGCCTGTGGGCGTGATGTGGACGGAATCAGCATCGTCGCTGGTGAGAGACCCGTTGGCACTGTGGGCAAACTGCCCACACGGTGGGGAAAACCCCTTGTGTACAAACAATTTTCGCGAGTTTGCGAAGCGCGCGTACACGGCTTCGCTGCTTCGCCGTGTACGCGCGCTTCGGGTACTCCAAAGACGACTTCGGGGCGTCCACTGTGTGCGGACGCCCCGAAGTCGTTGGGAGATAAGGGATGTGCTACTGGCGGGCGCGCTGCTTGATGCGCGACGTCAGCTCCTGCACCTGGTCGTAGATCCGCCGGCGCTCGGCCATCTCCTTGCGGATCTTCTTGTCCGCGTGCATGACCGTCGTGTGGTCGCGGCCGCCGAACGTCTGCCCGATCTTCGGCAGCGACATGTCGGTCAGCTCGCGGCAGAGGTACATCGCGATCTGCCGGGACGTGGCGAGCGCCTTCGTCTTGCCGGGACCGCAGAGGTCGTCCAGCGTCACGTCGAAGAATTCGGAGATGACGCCCATGATGGTCGGCGCGGTGATCTCCGGGGCGTGGGAATCGGGGATGAGGTCGCGCAGCACGATCTCGGCGAGCGCGCTGTCGACCGGCTGCTGGTTCAGCGACGCGAACGCGGTGACCCGGATCAGCGCGCCTTCCAGTTCCCGGATGTTCGCCTCGACCCGCGAGGCGATGAACTCCAGGACGTCACCCGGCACAGCGAGCCGATCCTGCGCCGCCTTCTTGCGGAGGATCGCGATGCGCGTCTCGAGCTCGGGCGGCTGGATGTCGGTGATCAGGCCCCACTCGAACCGCGTCCGCAGCCGGTCCTCCAGCGTTTCGAGGCGCTTGGGCGGGCGGTCGGAGCTGACGACGATCTGCTTGTTCGCGTTGTGGAGGGTGTTGAAGGTGTGGAAGAACTCTTCCTGCGTCCCTTCCTTGCCCTCCAGGAACTGGATGTCGTCGACGAGCAGGATGTCGATGTCGCGGTAGCGCCGCTGGAAGGCGACCTTGCGGTCGTCGCGCAGAGAGTTGATGAAGTCGTTCGTGAACTCTTCGGTCGAGACGTACCGGACGCGCATGCCGGGGAAGAGCCGTTGCGCGTAGTGGCCGACCGCGTGCAGCAGGTGCGTTTTGCCGAGCCCGGACTCGCCCCAGATGAAGAGGGGGTTGTACGCACGGGCGGGCGCTTCGGCGACGGCGACCGCGGCCGCGTGCGCGAAGCGGTTGGACGCGCCGATGACGAACGTGTCGAAGGTGTACTTCTCGTTCAGCTTCGTCTTCGACGTCTGCGGCTGCGCCGGCGCGGTGTACGGCTGGCCGGCGATCGGCTGGCCCGAGAACGTCGGCCAGATCTCGTGGACCGCGGCGAGCGCCTCGCCCTCTTCGTCGACTTCTTCGTCGGTGTCGTCGCCGTCGTCCGGCTTCGGCGTGACGGCCTGGCGCGCCGGCATCGGCATCGACGGCGCCGGTTCGGCGGGACGCGGCGGTGGCATCATCGGTGCGCCGTGGGGGGCCAGCGGCGGTGCGGCTTCGAGGCTCGCGCCGTTTTCCACCCGACCGGGTGACGGTGCGTAGCGCGGTGCGGGGGCCGGGGCGATCGCCTCGGTGTTGTCGACCTTCACCGCGAGCGAGATGACGCGGCCGAGCCGCCGGGAGAGCGCGTCGGTGATCGCGCCGCGCAGCCCGCGTTCGATCGCTTCCTTCGCGAAGTCACTGGGCGCGGCCAGGAGGGCGGTGCCGTCGAGCAGGCCGATGGGACGGGTCACGCGCATCCAGGCGCGCTGCTGGGGGGACAGGGTCCCGTCGGACAGTTCGCGTACCACCTGTTCCCAGATGACACCCAGATTGTGCTGGTGATCCGACACCTGTCTGGCTCCCCTCCCCTCGTCGGCGTGGACGGCGGATCCGCTCACGGAACGCCTGGTCACTCCACCCGGCGATCACAGGAGGCCTGCCCGCGCACCGGCACAGCGAATATCCACATAGTTGTCCACAGCTGTGCACTAATGTACGGCGAGCCGCGGCGACGCCGGCTACGGGCTCGTCGTACGCCGGTGGGCACTCCACCACCCGGATACTCGTGCACCTCGACCGGTGACCCGAGAGAGGCACGCTAACAAGCCCCGCTCGCGGCCACAAGGCATCCTGGGCGGCAAGCATTTCACGGTGCACCGCGCGTGGCCATTCGGTGCCTCGGCGTCGGGCTCCCGGAGGTCGCCGCCCGGTCGCGTACCGTGGCCGAGGGGGTGCTTACCGGGCGCCCGGTGGGGGTGCGTACCCTCGTAAGGTCTCCCGTATGCGACGGGTGCGTTTCGCGTGCCCACGTTGTCGTCGCTCGTCGTGACGAGGCCACACGTTGGTAGGAGACACCAGAGACTGCCGTGCGCCCGCACGACACGCCAGGTGGGGGAAGAGATTCTTCCCGGGCCGGGTGGGGACACGACAACCGCGAGACACAGGAGAAGCAGTGAGCAAGGGTAAGCGCACCTTCCAGCCGAACAACCGCCGCCGCGCGAAGACCCACGGGTTCCGGCTGCGCATGCGGACCCGCGCCGGCCGGGCCATCCTGGCGGCCCGCCGTCGCAAGGGCCGCGGCGCGCTGTCCGCCTGATCGCCGGCCGAGGCGCGCTGTGCTGCCGGCTGCCGCACGCCTGCGGCGGAGTGAGGATTTCCGCGTGGTTCTCCGTCGCGGGTCCAAGGCAGGCAGGCGCCGCCTCGTCGTCCACGCCCTGACCACGGACCCGTCCGCGGCCGCCGATGCTGTGCAGTCCAAGACTGTGCCGTCGGCGGCCAGGGCGGGTTTTGTGGTGAGCAAGGCCGTCGGCAACTCGGTGGTCCGCCATCGCGTCAGCCGGCGGTTGCGGCATCTCGTTTCGGCCAGGCTCGGAACACTGCCCGCCGGCACTGCGTTGGTCGTACGGGCATTGCCGCCGTCGTCGACCGCTTCCAGCGCCGAGCTCGGGTCCGATCTCGATGCTGCGCTGCGTCGGCTGGGGCTTCTGTCGTCGCGCCGTCCGGCCGGGGATGTCCCCAGCCCGACGCGTCCCGCGGACGCGGCCCCCGACCACGGATCAGCGGTGTGACCGGCATGCGAGCCACCCCCGAGCACGACCACGAGCACGACCACCTCGATGACGATGCTGCCGAGCCCCCGCGGCCCGGCCCGGTCGCCTGGGTCCTGTTGCTCCCCATCAAGCTCTACCGCAAGGCGATTTCGCCCTTCCTCCCACCGGCTTGCCGGTTCTACCCGAGCTGCAGCGCGTACGCAGTCGAAGCCCTCACCCGGCACGGTGCCGGCCGCGGCTCCTACCTCGCGCTGCGCCGGCTGCTGCGCTGCGGCCCCTGGACGCCGCCCGGCCGCGACCCCGTGCCCGAGACGTTTTCGTGGCGCCACCGACGACCTGATACACCGATCGAGGAGTAGCAGCAGTGCTCGATTTCATCTACTACCCCGTTTCCTTCATCCTCTGGTGTTGGCACAAGGTCTTCGGGCTGGTCTTCGGGGAAGCCTCGGCCGTCGCGTGGATCCTCGGCATCATCTTCCTGACGTTCACCGTGCGCGGCATCATGTTCAAGCCGTTCGTGAACCAGGTCCGGTCGATGAAGAAGATGCAGGACTTCGCGCCGGAGATGAAGAAGATCCAGAAGAAGTACGCGAGCGACCGGCAGCGCCAAGCCGCGGAGATGCAGAAGCTCCAGAAGGAGCACGGCGTCAACCCGCTGGGCAGCTGCCTGCCGATGCTGCTTCAGATTCCGGTGTTCATCGGCCTGAACCACGTCCTGCGTGCGTTCACCATGCCGCCGCCCGGCGGTGGCCCGAAGACCGAGAACTACTTCTTCACCCAGCACGACGTCCAGTCCTACGTCAACGCGAAGCTCTTCGGCGTCAACCTCGGCGAAGCCGTCTACAACGGTGTCGGCGTCGTCAGCGGTGGCGCCGCGAACGTGGGCTTCCAGTGGGGTGTCCTCCCGGTCGCGCTGCCCCTGATGATCGTCGCGTCGATCGCCACGCACCTCACCGCCCGGCACTCGGTGGCCCGCCAGAACGCCGCGTCGGCCACCCCGCAGACCGCGATCATGAACAAGCTGACGATGTACATCTTCCCGCTCGGTGTCCTCGTCTTCGGTGCCCTGTTCCCGCTCGGCCTCCTCTTCTACTGGCTGGCGAACAACGGCTGGACCCTGATGCAGCAGCGCCTCGTCTACACGAAGATCGACAAGGAAGAGGCGGCCCGCAAGGCGGAGGCCGCCGAGAAGCGCGCGACGCTCGGGCCGAAGCCGGGCCAGAAGCCGACCGCGCCGAAGGTCGGTCAGAAGCCGGTCCAGCAGAAGAAGAACCAGCCCGCGCAGACCGGCTCCCAGAAGAAGGTCACGAAGGCCGGCTCGGCCCACGGCTTCGCGCAGACCACGCCGGCGGAGGCGGCCGCGGCCAAGGCCGCGGAGGCCGCCACGGCGGCGGACCAGCCCCCGGCCGACACGAACGGCCAGAACGGCTCGCAGGAGAACGGCACCGGAGTGCCGGGCCTGCTCAAAGACTCGACCAGGAAGTCGGGCCGGAAGCGCCGCTGAGGCGCGACCGGTTCGGAGAGGAGACGAATGATGTCGGAGACGATCGACACGATCGACGCCGATCAGGATGACGTGACCCCGGCTGACGGAGAAGCGGGCGAGCAGAAGGCCGGGGGTGGCGACGACGTCCTCGTGCAAGAGGGCGACATCGCCGGCGACTACCTCGAGCGCCTGCTGGACCTGCTCGACTACGACGGTGACATCGACCTCGACGTGGAAGCCGGCCGCGCGATCGTGAGCATCGACGGCGGCGAGGACCTCGAGAAGCTCGTCGGCCCGCGCGGCACGGTGCTCGAGGCGCTGCAGGAGCTGACCCGCCTGGCGGTCCAGCAGGAGACGGGCTCCCGCAGCCGCCTGATGCTGGACATCGCGGGCTGGCGGGCGGACCGCCGCGAGGAGCTCAAGGAGCTCGGCCGCTCGACGGCGGAGTCGGCGCTGAAGAGCGGCGAGCGCGTGCGGCTGCAGCCGATGAGCCCGTTCGAGCGCAAGGTCGTCCACGACGCGGTGGCGACGGTCGAGGGCGTCATGAGCGAGAGCGAAGGCGAAGACCCGAAGCGGCGCGTGGTGATCTTCCCGGAGTCCTGAGACCCGGTTCTGCGAGAGCGGCCCCACTTGACTCGGTCAGGTGGGGCCGCTTCTTTGTACCCATGCGTCCGGTGCCCGGTGAGGTCCTCCACTTCTCGGAGGATCCAACGATCGCCCGCTTCGAGCCGCACGTCGCCGCGACGGCGCAACAACCGGAGGCGTACGTCTGGGCGGTCGACGCGGCGCGGGCGCCGGATTACTGGTTCCCCCGGCGGTGCCCCCGGGTGCTGGCGTGGGTGACGTCGGAGACGTCAGCGGCGGACCGCGTGCGGCTCGGTTCGCACCGGGTCCACGCGATCGAGTACAGCTGGCTCCCGGCGATGCAATCGGTCCGGCTGTACGCGTACCGGTTCGCGGCGAGCTCGTTCCGGGCGTTCGGTGAGCACGCGCACGCGATGGTGTCGACGCAGCCGGTGCTCCCCCTTGCTCCGCCGGAGCCGGTCGGCGATCTGCTCGCGCTTCACGCGTCGGCGGGAATCGAGCTACGCGTGCTGCCGAACCTGTGGGCGTTCGTCGATGCTGCCGCGGCGAGCTCGCTGGGCTTCAGTGCGATCCGGATGGGCAACGCGGTGCCGCGGCCGGGCGAATTACACGCGTGATGTTTCACGTGGAACGGCCGCCTCGGCGGCCGGCTGAGTGGAGTTGTCCACATCTGCGGACTGTCGGCTCGTTTTCTCCGGCTCATCGGGGACAATCGAACGAGCGCGGTTTCACGTGAAACCGGCGGACGAGGAGTAGACGGAGTGAGCTTGGACGAGGCCGCGGGCGCGGTGCGGGCCGCGGCGGAGCGAGTGTTCGGTGAGCACGTCGACCAAGCGGCCGGGTACGTCGAACTCCTGGAGCGGCATGGGGTCGAGCGAGGGCTGATCGGTCCGCGGGAAGTCGAGCGGCTGTGGGAACGGCACGTGCTCAACTCGGCGGTGATCGGCGAGCAGATGGCTCCGGGCGCCCGCGTTGTCGACGTCGGGTCCGGCGCGGGGCTTCCGGGTGTACCGCTGGCGATCGCGCGACCGGACCTCGATATCGTCTTGCTCGAACCGATGGCCCGCCGGGTGGCCTGGCTGGCCGAGGTGGCCGAGAAGCTGGAACTCCCGATCACCATCGTCCGTGGACGCGCGGAGGAGCAGCCTGTGCGTGAGCAGGTCGGTGGCGCCGACATCGTCACCGCTCGCGCGGTCGCCCCGCTTGCTCGTCTCGCGGACTGGTGCCTGCCGCTGGTCCGTCCCGATGGCTTCCTGGTCGCCCTCAAGGGCGCCAGCGCGGCGGACGAGATCGAGCGGGACGGTGCCGCCATCCGCAAGGCCGGCGGGGCCGATCCCCTCATCGTCGAGTGTGGTGCGGCGGTCCTCGAGGTCCCCAGCACGGTCGTGAAGATCCGTCGCCTGCCGTCGGCCACCAAGCCGAAGGCGCGGAGCAAGAAGCGCTAACGGGCCGCGATGTTCCACGTGAAACGAAGCGACTCGACCACCGACCAGACGTCTAGATGGAGGAGGTGTCGAGACCGGTGAATCCCCCGCCGTCCGACTCCACGGAGACCAGCCACGACGTGGGCTGGACGCCGATCGCCGAAGAAGCCGCCCGCGCCGCTCGTCTGCTGCACCCGGAAAGGACGCTCCCCCGCCCTGGTCGTCGTCGCGTGATGACCGTCGCCAACCAGAAGGGCGGCGTCGGCAAGACCACCAGCACGGTCAACCTCGCGGCCGCCCTCGCGGTCCACGGGCTCAAGACGCTCGTCGTCGACCTCGACCCGCAGGGCAACGCGAGCACCGCGCTCGACGTCGACCACCGGTCCGGAACGCCCTCCATCTACGAGGTGCTCATCGGCGAGGTGACGCTCGCGGAGGCGGCCCAGCCGACCGAGCAGTCCCCCAACCTCTTCTGCGTCCCCGCGACGATCGACCTCGCCGGCGCCGAGATCGAGCTCGTCTCGATGGCGTCCCGCGAGTCCCGGCTCAAGGAGGCCATCTCCTCGGAGATCCTCGACGAGATCGGCGTCGACTACGTCCTCATCGACTGCCCGCCGTCGCTGGGTCTGCTGACGGTCAACGCGATGGTCGCCGCGCAGGAGGTGCTGATCCCCATCCAGTGCGAGTACTACGCGTTGGAAGGTCTCGGGCAGCTGCTGAGCAACATCGAGCTCGTGCAGCAGCACCTCAACCGCGAACTCCGCGTCTCGACGATCCTGCTCACCATGTACGACGGCCGGACCAAGCTGGCCGACCAGGTGACGAACGAGGTGCGGAACCACTTCGGCGACACCGTGCTGAAGACGGTCATCCCCCGCAGCGTGAAGGTGTCCGAGGCGCCCGGGTACGGCCAGACCGTGCTCGCCTACGATCCCGGTTCGCGCGGCGCGCTGAGCTACGTCGACGCGGCCAAGGAGATCGCCGAGCGCGGCGCACAGATGGAGAAGGGTAGTTCGACATGACCGAGCGTCGAGGAGGGCTGGGGCGCGGCCTCGCCGCCCTGATCCCGACCGGACCCACCGGCGGTGGTCCCCTGCCCGCACCCGGCGACCAGACGGCGGCGGACAAGAAGGCGGCCGAGGACAAGGGCTGGTTCGCGGCCAACGGTCAGGCGAAGCAGCACAGTGGCGAGGTCGCCGGCGCGGTCTACCGCGAGATCCCCGTCGGCTCGATCAAGCCGAACCCGAAGCAGCCGCGCCAGGTCTTCGACGAAGAGGCGCTCTCCGAACTCGAGCACTCGATCCGCGCGTTCGGGCTCATGCAGCCCATCGTCGTCCGGGAGCTCGGGAACGACGAGTACGAGCTCGTCATGGGCGAGCGGCGGCTGCGCGCTTCCCAGCAGGCGGAGCTCGAGGCGATCCCGGCCATCGTCCGGCAGACCGCCGACGAGTCGATGCTGCGCGACGCGCTCCTGGAGAACATCCACCGCGTCCAGCTGAACCCGCTCGAAGAGGCGGCGGCGTACCAGCAACTGCTCGACGAGTTCGCGGTCACCCACGAGGAGCTGGCGAGCCGGATCGGCCGCAGCCGCCCGGTCATCACCAACACGATCCGGCTCCTCAAACTCCCCCTGCCGGTACAGCGCCGGGTGGCCGCGGGCGTCCTATCCGCCGGGCACGCGCGCGCGTTGCTGTCGCTGGAGGACGCCGAGAGCCAGGAGGAGCTCGCCGCGCGCATCATCGCGGAGGGCATGTCGGTCCGAGCGACCGAGGAAGCCGTCACGCTCAAGAAGAGCGAGAAGCCGGCCAAGCCGAAGCCCGCGCCGCGCAAGCCGATCCAGGCGCCGGGGTTGCAGGAACTCGCGAACCGGCTTTCGGACCGCTTCGACACCCGCGTGAAGGTCGACCTCGGCCGCCGGAAGGGCCGGATCACGCTCGAGTTCGGCTCGGTCGACGACCTCGAACGAATCGTCGCGATCATCGATGCGAATGGGATGAATCAGACACCGAAAACCGATTAGGGATCACCCCAGGGTGTTTCGTCACGGTGATGATTGCTCATTGCAGCCGCGACGGACACGCTTGGTGATCACACGAAAAAGGCCACCACGGAGATCCGTAGTGGCCTTTCGCGTGTCCGGAGTCAGCGAGAAATCGCCCGCGCGATCAGTTCGGCGAACACCGTGCCGAGCGACTTGCCCGCCGCCTCGATCGCCATCGGAACCGTCGACGTCTCGGTGAGGCCGGGCGACGGGTTCACTTCCAGGAAGTGGACCGTGCCGTCCGCCATCACGACCGCGTCGGTCCGGGAGATGTCGCGCAGCCCGAGTACGCGGTGCGCGGCGACGGCCAGCTCGGCCACCGCCTTGGCCGCGGCGTCGTCGAGCCGGGCCGGGGTGAAGAAGTCGGTCAGGCCGGCCGTGTAGCGGGCCGTGTAGTCGTACACGCCGCTCTCCGGGACGATCTCGACCGCGGGCAGGGCCTCGGGGCCGTCCTCGCCCTCGATGACCGTCACGGCCACCTCGACGCCGTCCACGAACCGCTCGGCGAGGACGGTGTCCCCGTAGGCGAAGCAGCCCACCATCGCCGCCGGCAGTTCCGCCGCCTCGCGCACCACCTGTGTGCCGAGCGCGGAGCCGCCCTGGTCCGGCTTGAGGATCAGCGGCAGGCCGAGCGTCTCCACCATCGCGTCGAGCACCGCCTGGGCGCCAAGCTCGCGGAACGTGCTGTGCGGCAGCACGACCCAGCCCGGGGTGGTGAAGCCGGCGTTCTCGATGAGCGCCTTCGCGGTCGGCTTGTCCCACGCGCGGCGGCAGCCCTGGGAGCCGGTGCCGACGAACGGCACGCCCAGCATCTCCAGCACCGTCTGCACCGAGCCGTTCTCGCCCTCGCCGCCGTGCAGCGCGACGACCACCGCGTCCGGGTGCTGCGTGCGCAGCCGCTCCAGCAGTCCGCCGTCGGTGTCCCATTCCTCGATCCCGAAGCTCTCGGACTTCAACGCCGCGGACAGCCGTCGCCCGGACCTCAGCGAGACGTCGCGTTCGTGCGAAAGCCCGCCGGCGAGCACGGCAACGGTACGGTCGACCACCGTGGAAACTCCTTAGCCTAAACAGAAATCAGAGCGTGTCCGGGGACGGGTTCTGCGGTCCCTGGATCCGGCGCGGGCCCACGTTACCGAAGGTGCGGGCGAGGTCCATTTCGGACTCCAGCACCGCCGCCAGCCGTCGCACGCCCTCACGGATGCGCTCCGGCGTCGGGTAGCAGTACGACAGCCGCATCTGGCGGCTGCCGAACCCGTCGGCGTAGAAGCCGGTGCCGGACGCGTACGCCACCCGGGCGGTCACCGCGCGCGGCAGCATCGCCTTGGTGTCGACGCCTTCCGGCACGGTCACCCAGACGTAGAAGCCGCCGTCCGGCTTGGTCCACGAGCAGCCCGGGGGCAGGTACTGGTCGAGCGCGGACAGGATCGCGTCACGCCGCTCGCGGTAGTTCTCGCGGAACTTCTTGATCTGGCCCTTCCAGTCGTGCGTGGCCAGGTAGCGCGACACGATCATCTGGTTGAACGTCGGCGGGCACAGCGTCGCCGACTCCGCGGCGAGCACGAGCTTCTCGCGCACCGCGTGCGGCGCCAGCACCCAGCCGACGCGCAGGCCGGAGGCGAACGTCTTGGAGAACGAGCCGAGGTACACGACGTTGTCGGGATCGGTCGACCGCAGCGCCGGGTACGTCTGCCCGTCGAAGCCGAGCAACCCGTACGGGTTGTCTTCGACGACCAGGACGCCGTGCTCGCGGCAGATCTCCAGGATCTCCGCGCGGCGCTCGACGGCCAGCGTGACGCCGGCGGGGTTGTGGAAGTTCGGGATCGTGTAGAGGAACTTCACCCGGCGGCCGGCCTTCTCCGTCCGGTCGAGCGCTTCCCGGAGCAACGAAGGCACCAAGCCGCGGTCGTCCATCTCGACGTGCACGACCTGCGCCTGGTAAGCGGCGAACGAGCCCAGCGCGCCGACGTACGACGGGCCTTCGGCGATCACGACGTCACCCGGGTCGCAGAACAGCCGCGTGACCATGTCCAGGCCCATCTGCGAGCCGACGGTCACCACGACGTCGTCCGGGTGCGCCTTGATGCCCTCCAGGGCCATGATTTCGCAGATCTGCTCACGCAGCACCGGGACGCCGTGCGCCGAGCCGTACTGCAGCGCCACCAAGCCGTCTTCGGCGATGATCTCGGCCACCTGCGCCGACAGCGTGTCGAGCGGGAGCGCCGCCAAGTTCGGCATGCCGCCGGCCAGCGAAACCACCTCGGGCCGGCTGGCCACCGCGAACAGCGCCCGGATCTCGGAGGCGGTCATCCCCGCGGTGCGGGCGGCGTACCGCTCCAGGTGCGGGTCGAGGTTCTGGCGGCCGCTGTGCGGCTTGCTGGGGCGGTTCTCGGTCATCGACGTTCACCCGGGGCTCGGTGGACACGGTCACTCCCGCGGGAGCTGTAGATCCCATCGAGTGTAACCGGGCACCCATCAGGACCCCCTGACCTTTCGGTGCTCGTCACATCGGCCTATCCTCGACCATGGCTCCGTGTTCGTGCCGTGGATCTCGCGCGGCTTGACGAACGGGCAGCCGGTCGGGAGCGCGTGCAGTTCAGGGAGGTCGCGGGTGTCGCGTCGCGTCGTGGGCGTCACACTGGACAACCTGGAGCACCTGCCGAAGAGCTGTCGCCGGTGCGTGTACTGGGAGCTTGCCCCGCACTTGAAGCACCAGGCCGAGGAGTTCGGCGCGACCGAGGTCGAGAAGGAAGCCTGGGTTTCGAGCGTGCTGCTCGAATGGGGTTCCTGCGGCCGCATCGTCTACAGCGACACGCTGCCGGTCGGATTCGTGCTGTACGCCCCGCCGAACGCCGTCCCCCGCGCACTGGCCTTCCCGACGTCGCCGCCGAGCGCGGACGCCGTCCTGCTGACCGCGTTCCAGGTGCTGCCGGAGTTCCGCGGCGGCGGTCTCGGCCGGATGCTCGTCCAGGCGGTCGCCAAGGACCTGACCAAGCGCGGCGTCCGCGCCATCGAGGCGTTCGGCGACGCTCGCCCCGACGAGGCGGATCCGGACGGCGGCCACAGCTGCGTGCTGCCGGCGGCCTTCCTGCAGAGCGTGGGCTTCAAGACGGTCCGCCCGCACCAGAAGTGGCCCCGGCTGCGCCTCGAGCTGCGTTCGGCGATCACCTGGAAGGAAGACGTCGAGGCGGCCCTGGAGCGGCTGCTCGGCCAGGTGACGATCACCACCGCCGAGCCGAGCCTCGGCCGCGCCTGATTCCCCACCCGCAAACGCTTGCGCCTGTGCTTCGGCATGCCCGGAACACCGGTGTGCACAACTGTGGAAGAAGTGCCGAGTTATCCACAGAGCGCTGATAGGAGCGGTGGACAAGCTGTGGAGAACTGCCCGAAAACCTGGGGACGCACGGCGTGCGTCCCCAGGGGTGGTGGGGCAGGTGAAGGGGACCCGCTAGGGGTTGTGGTCGGCCCTACTCAGCCTTGGCGAGCTCGTGCGCCAGGACGTCCGCGAACGTGAACGTTCCCGTCGGCTGGTCGCCCTCGCCGAGCAGATACAGGCGCTTGACGGCGATCAGGATGCCCTCCGCGACGATGTCGCGGAACCCCGGGTCGCCGAGCTTGCGGGCGTCGTCCGGGTTCGTCAGGTAGCCGATCTCGATCCGGACCGCCGGGCAGCGGGTGCGGGTGAAGATGTCCCACGACTTGTAGTGCGTGCGGTTGTCCTGCAGGCCCGTGCGGGCCGCGACCTCGCGCTGGATGAAGCCGGCCAGCAGCTCGCCCACGGTGGACGTGGTGCCGTTGCCGTTGCCGAAGTGGAAGCTCGCGACACCCTGCGCGCGCGGCGACGCGTTCTTGTCGCTGTGCAGCGAGAGGAACAGGTCGGCGCCCGCGTCGTTGGCGAACCTGGCGCGCTCCAGCTCGGTGGGGCTGTGGTTCGGGCCGCGGGAGATCAGCGCCTCCATGCCGGTGGCCTTCATCCGGCCTTCCAGCCGGCGGGCCAGGTCCCACGCGATGTCGGCCTCACGCAGGCCGCCCGCGACCACGCCGAGGTCGTCGCCGCCGTGGCCCGGGTCGATCACGATGCGCTTGCCGCGCAGACGGGGACCGGCCTGGCGCACCTGCTCCTGCTCGCGCAGGAACACGGGGCGCCCGCCCCGGGCCCGCGGCGAGGACAGGCGGTGCAGCTCGCGGATGGTCGCCGGGCCGCACATGCCGTCCGGCGTCAGGCGCATGTCGCGCTGGAACGTCTTGAGCGCGCGCTCGGTCGCCGGGCCGAAGTAGCCGTCGGGGCGGCCGGCGTCGAAACCGAGCTCGGTGAGCCGCTCCTGCAGCGTGAAGACGTCGTCGCCGTGGACGGGAGAGGCGATCATGTACGACAGCGGGCGGCTGCCCAGGTGGTAGCTGGCGCCCTTGAGCGCCTGGAACGTCGCCGGACCCACGATGCCGTCGGTCATCAGCCCACGACGCTGCTGGAAGGCACGGACGGCGTGCTCGACGGCGACGTCGAACGTGTCGTAGTCGTCGTCGGTACCGGTGACCGGCGGGAGCAGGTCCATCCCGGCCAGGATGGACCTGATCTCGGCGACGTCCGGACCGGCGTCACCGCGGCGGAGTACCCGCATGCACTCCTCGCTCTTTCCTAAGGCACCGATTCGGGGGCTCGGTGCGTGGCAGGACTTCGAAAACCTTCGCTGGGACGAGCCCAGGTCCTCTATTGTGCCTTGCCAACTCTGGGTGACAGCGTAGGCCCGGTAGGTACGTCAAGGACCCGTTAGTGGAGTACCCACGGTGGCTGCCGTCACGCTCGATTCATCCACATTGGGCAGATTCCCCCGAACGACGACGAACCCGGGACCCGCAGGAGGATTCCCGCAGGCCCCGGGTTCGCCGGGCTTGCTCGGTTCAGAGGACGTCGGCGAGGTCCGACAGCAGCGCGGCCTTCGGCTTCGCGCCCACGATCTGCTTCACCGGCTTGCCGCCCTGGAACAGGATCAGCGTCGGGATGGACATCACCTGGTAGTCACGCGGCGTGTTCGGGTTCTCGTCGATGTCGATCTTGGCGATGGTCAGCTTCTCGCCGTTCTCGGCCGCGATCTCCTCGAGCACCGGGGCGACCATCTTGCACGGGCCGCACCAGGTGGCCCAGAAGTCGACGAGGACCGGCTTCTCGCTGGTCAGAACCTCGTCGACGAACGTCGCGTCGGTCACCTTGACGGTGTTGGCCATGGTTTCTCCTTCAGGGGTGGTTGGAAGCCGGTAAGTCAGTTGGTGCCTGCGCCGTAGCCGCCGCCGACGAGCTCGGCTGCCTCGTGCGCGT
>NZ_JAJPWR010000050.1:0-31160 GCF_046548995.1 Amycolatopsis sp. lyj-109 | reverse complement strand
ACCCGTTCGCCACTCATCCCCACCCGAAAGTGGTTCAGCGTTCGACTTGCATGTGTTAAGCACGCCGCCAGCGTTCGTCCTGAGCCAGGATCAAACTCTCCAACAATGAACAGTTTAATCGAGGCAAATAAATGCTCTCAAAGGAACCTCATACGAGGTTTCAATACATAAGCTCTACTGGCTTAGTTCACTAGCACACTGTTGAGTTCTCAAGCAACACACTCTGAATCCATCCGCGTTATCCGCGGCTAAATCCTCGGCAGTTGTTCCAAGCGATATTCACAAGCTTTTGGTCGAGCATGCCTAATCCTACGAGGTTTAGTCGTAGGGGGTCGGCGGCCGCTCGTGGGCCGACGCTGAACTTTACCCGGTCCGATCCGCGGTGTCAACCCGCTCGTCCCGGCCTGGTCTCCGGGGCTTGCGGCCCCGGTGTGACCCGGTGTTCCTGGCGACGAAGAGAAGATTACATGCCGCGGAACTGCCCCAAAACAGGGGGGTCACTTAACGACATTGTCGCAGGTCAGAGCGTGCACAGAGGGCTACGACGGCAGCGTCGCCAGGTACCGGGGCGGGACGCGCACCGGCGAGACCCGCTCGAAGTCGGCCGCGAACGCCAGCATCCGGGCGTCGGACCACCTCGCCCCCATGAACGAGACTCCCACCGGGAGCGGTCCGGCGAACCCGGCCGGCACCGTCACGTCCGGGTAGCCGGCCACCGCGGCGGGGGTCGAGGACGGAATCACGTCGTTGTCGCCCACCGCGCAGTCCGTCTTCCACGCCGGCGGGTTGGTCGGCGACGCGATCGCGGCCAGGCCGTGCGCGGCCAGCGTCTCGTCGAGGGACCGGCGGGCGAGGTCCGACAGTTCCGCCCGGCCGGCGAGGTAGCCAGGGTCCGACGGCGGCGGCGCGGCCAGTGCCTGCTCGAACAGCTCCTGCCCGGCGAAACACGTCCGCTCCAGCGGGTCCGCGCGGTTGTACGCGATCAGCTCGGCCAGGTTCCGTGGCCCACTCGGACGGGTCGCCAGGTAGGCGTCAAGGTCGCGGTGGAACTCCGTGAGCAGCGCCGGGAACTCCAGCTCGAGCAGCCTGTCCTGGTACGGCAACGTCACTTCGACGACCGTCGCACCGGCCTTGACCAGGGAATTTCGTGCCGACGTCAGGATCGCGTCGGTCGCGGGCCCCAGGACCGGCAGCCGCCACAGGCCGATCCGGGCGCCGCGCAGGGCACCCGGGCGAAGCAACTTCGCGTAGTCCGTCGGCTGGGTGCGCGGGTAGGTGAGCGTGGCCGGGTCCGACGGGTCCCGGCCCTGCAGGACCGACAGCGTCAGCGCCACGTCGACGACGTTGCGGGCGATCGGGCCCGCGGTGTCCTGCTCGGCGGAAATCGGCACGACCCCGGTGCGGCTGACCAGGCCGAGGCTCGGTTTGTGACCGACCGTAGCGGTCATCCCGGCGGGGCACACGATCGAGCCATCCGTCTCCGAACCGATCGCCACCTGGGCCAGCGACGCCGCCACACCGGCCGCGGATCCCGCGGACGACCCGCACGGGTTGCGGTCCAGCACGTACGGGTTGTTCGTCTGCCCACCCACGCCCGACCAGCCGGACGTCGGCTTCGCGGCGCGGAAGTTCGCCCATTCGGAGAGGTTCGCCTTGCCGAGGATCACCGCGCCGGCCGCGCGCAGCCGGGTGATCAGCGTCGCGTCGTTCGCCGGGTAGCTGCGCAGCGCCCGCGACCCGGCCGTCGTCCACTGGTCGCGGGTGTCGACGTTGTCCTTGACCAGCACCGGGATGCCGTCGAGCGGCCCGCGCAGGCGGTGCGCGCGACGCCGGGCGTCACTGGCCGAGGCCTGCGAGAGCGCCGAAGGGTTGAGCGCCAGGACCGCGTCGACCTTGCCGTCGACCCGGTGGATCCGGTCGAGGTAGAGCCGGGTCAGGCCGGAGGCGGTGAGCCGGCCCGACGCCATCCGCGCCTGCAGCGCCGGGATGTCGGCCGAGTCGAGGTCGAAGTGCGGGGCGGGCGACGCGGCGACGGGCGCGGCGGGGACGAGCACGAGTGCGGCGGCCAGGATCGCGAGGAGCACCGGCCGCCGCACCGTCAGAGCACCGGGAGGAGCGTCCGGAGTTCGTACGGGGTGACCGCGCTGCGGTAGTTGTCCCACTCCACGCGCTTGTTCCGGAGGAAGAAGTCGTAGACGTGCTCGCCGAGCGCTTCCGGCAGGAGCTCCGACTTCTCCATCTCGGCCAGCGCCTCCCCCAGGTTCTGCGGCAGTTGCGAGTACCCGGCGGCGCGCCGCTCGGAGTCGCTCAGCTGCCAGATGTTGTCCTCGGCGGGTGGCGGCAGCTCGTAGCCCTTCTCGATCCCCTTCAGCCCGGCGGCCAGGATGACCGAGTACGCCAGGTACGGGTTGCACGCCGAGTCCAGGGTACGGATCTCCACCCGGCGGGATGACGCCTTTCCGGGTGAATACATCGGGACGCGGACGAGCGCGGAGCGGTTGGCCCGGCCCCACGAGACGGTCGTCGGGGCCTCACTGCCGCTGATCAGGCGCTTGTAGGAGTTCACCCACTGGTTGGTGACCGCCGAGATTTCCTTCGCGTGGTGCAGCACCCCGGCGACGAAGGCCTTGCCGGTCTCCGACAGCTCATGCGGGTCTTCGGCGTCGTAGAACGCGTTGCGGTCGCCTTCGAACAGGCTGACGTGCGTGTGCATCCCCGAGCCGGGCTGGTCGGTGAACGGCTTCGGCATGAACGTCGCGCGCACGCCCTGGGTCAGCGCGACCTCCTTGACGACGTAGCGGAACGTCATCACGTTGTCGGCCATCGTCAGCGCATCGGCGTAGCGGAGGTCGATCTCCTGCTGGCCGGGGGCACCTTCGTGGTGGCTGAACTCGACCGAGATGCCCATCGCTTCCAGGGTCTCGATGGCGTGCCGGCGGAAGTGCGTCGCCGTGGCGTGGCTGGCCTGGTCGAAGTAGCCGCCGTTGTCCGCGGGCTCCGGCTCGCTGCCGTCGTCGGGCATGGTCGAGAGCAGGAAGAACTCGATCTCGGGGTGGACGTAGCAGGTGAAGCCCGCTTCGGCGGCCTTCGACAGCTGGCGGCGCAGCACGTGCCGCGGGTCCGCCCACGACGGCGAGCCGTCGGGCATCGCGATGTCGCAGAACATGCGGGCCGAGTAGGGGCCGCCGTCCGGGGTCTCCCACGGCAGGACCTGGAACGTGGACGGGTCGGGTTTGGCGACCATGTCCGATTCGTAGACGCGGGCGAAGCCCTCGATGGCCGAGCCGTCGAAGCCGATCCCGTCGTTGAACGCGCCTTCGAGTTCCGCCGGCGCGACCGCGACGGACTTGAGGAACCCCAGCACATCGGTGAACCAGAGACGAACGAAACGGATGTCGCGCTCCTCGAGCGTGCGGAGCACGAATTCCTGCTGGCGATCCATGGCCGCACCCTAACCACAGCGTGTTAACGGCGTGTTTCGCGACGCGCCGTGGCCGCCGAAGTCACGTTGCGAGTACCGCCACGGGCTTCTTCGCCCGGGTGATGGCGAGCGACGCAACCGACGCGATGACGGCCAGCACAGCCGCGGAATACCAGGCCAGGGTGTAGTTCCCGAGCTGGTCGCGGACCAGGCCGGCGGCCGACGCGGCGAACGCGGCCCCGAGCTGGTGGGAGGCGAAGACCCAGCCGAACACGATCGGGCCGGCGTCGCCGAACGCGCGGATGCAGAGCGCGACGGTCGGCGGGACCGTGGCCACCCAGTCGAGGCCGTAGAACAGGATGAACGCCCACATGCTCGGCTGCACCGACTCGGTGAACAGCTGCGGGAGCAGGGCCAGCGAGACCCCGCGCAGGGCGTAGTAGACGCCGAGCAGGATCCGCGGGTCGATGCGGTCGGTGAGCCAGCCGGAGAAGATCGTGCCGATGACGTCGAACACACCGACCAGGGCCAGCAGGCTCGCCGCGGTCGTCTGCGGCATGCCGTGGTCGTGCGCGGCCGGGACGAAGTGGGTGCCGACCAGGCCGTTGGTCGTCGCGCCGCAGATCGCGAAGCCGGCCGCGAGCAGCCAGAACGTCCGGGTGCGGGCGGCCTGGCCCAGCACGGAGAGGGCGCGGCGGACCGAGCCCGTCTTCGCTGCCGGGCGCGCGATCTCGGCGTCGGCAGGCGCACCGTAGGCCGTGGTGCCGACGTCGGCGGGGTGGTCGCGGATCACCAGCAGGACCACCGGGACGACGGCGAGCGCGGCGATCGCGATCACCAGGGACGCCGTGCGCCACCCCGAGCCGACCGCCAGGTTCGCGATGAGCGGCAGGAAGATCAGCTGGCCGGTGGCGCCCGCGGCGGTCAGGACGCCGGTGACGACGCCGCGGCTGCGGACGAACCACCGCGTCGCGACCATCGCGGCGAACCCCATGGCCATCGAGCCGGTGCCCAGCCCGACCAGCACGCCCCAGCACAGCACGAGCTGCCAGCTCGCGGTCATGAAGACCGTGCCGCCCGCGCCGAGGGCGATGACCGTCAACGCCGTCGCCGAGACGCGCCGGATGCCGAAGCGCTCCATCAACGCGGCCGCGAAGGGCGCGAAGAGGCCGAAGAGCACGAGGTTCACCGAGACGGCCGAGCTGATCGTGGTGCGGGACCAGCCGAACTCTTGGTGCAACGGGTCGATCAGGACGCCGGGGGCGGCGCGGAAGCCGGCGGAGGCGAGCAGCGCGACGAAGGCGGCGCCGGCGATCAGCCAGGCGCGGTGGAGCTTCGGGGCGGGACGGGTCTCAACGGTCACTCAGGCAGTTTCACCGCGCGCGCGTGACGGCGGAAGTGGCCGGAAGGACATCCTCCGCAAGATTCAGGCCAACAGTAGGCTCACGCCATGCTCCGCCTCGCCCTGCTGCTCGCGCTCCTCCTGACGGCCGGCTGCACCGGGTCGCCCGACACGCGCGGGCCGTTCCCGGCGGGCGCCGACCTGGTCCGCGAGGCCGCGACGTCGTTCGCTTCGGTGCGGAGCGTGCACTTCGCGGCCGGCGTCAACGGCGTGCTGCCGGGCTTCCCGTTGCGCCAGATCGAGGGCGACGCGACCCTCGCCGACGGCGGCACCGCGACCGGCACGGCCGACGTCCAGGACGGTGAGGGGCACACCAAGTTCCCGTTCGACGTGCACGACGGTCAGGAGTCGCGGTACCGGGTCAGCACCTTCCTCGGCCCCCAAGGCGGGCTGAAGCGGCTGCTCGACGGCGTGACCGACGCGAAGACCGAGGGCCGCGAGAACGTCGACGGCGCGCCCGCGCTGCGGGTCGGCGGCCAGGTGCCGGCCACCGTCGCGCACGGTGTCCTGCCGCAGGTCACCGCCGATCTCACCGTCAAGGTCTGGGTCGCCGACGACGGCGGGCCACGGCGCTTCGTGCGGCTGTGGGTGCAGATCCCGCCGGCCGGCGACCACCTGAGTCCGGTGATGATCGAACTGTCGCTCACCGAGCAGCAGCCGTAACCACTACCCCGAGCACCGCTTCCCGTCCGGCGGCACCGTGCCGTCGACCAGGTAGTCCGTGCCCGCCGCGTCCACGCACTTCACGCCTTGCAGGAACACCGTGTGCTGGGTGCCCTCGAAGGTGAGCAGCGCGCCCTTCAGGCCCTTCGCGAGGTTGACGCCGGCCTGGTACGGCGTCGCCGGGTCGTTGGTCGTCGAGATGACCAACGTCTTCGCCAGGCCTTCGACGTTCGGCACGTGCGGCTCGGAGGTGTTCGGCACCGGCCAGAACGCGCAGGCGTCGCGGGCCGCCGAAGCCGGGCGGCCGTCGTCGAGGAACGGGGCCGCCTTCACGTACTCCTCCTGCGCCTTGAGGATGACGGCCGGGTCCGTGACACGCGGGTCGTCGACGCAGCGGATCGCCGTGAAGGCGTCCTGGGTGGTGCCGTACCTGCCGTCGGAGTCGCGCTCGTTGTAGATGTCGGCGAGCTTCTCCAGCGTCGCGCCGCGCTGCTGCTTCAGCTCGTTGAGGCCCGTGTTCAGGGTGTCCCAGAGGCTTTCCTGGTAGAGCGCCTGGACGACGCCGGTGGTGGCGTCCTCGTAGGAGAGCTTGCGGCCGTCGCCGACCGGCACCGGGAAGTCGATCAGCGGCCGGACGAGGTCCTGGAACGCCTTGACCGCGCCGCCGGCGTCCTGGCCGAGCGCGCAGTCCTGCTGGGCCGTGCACGACTTCGCGAACTGCGTGAACGCCGTCCCGAAGCCCTGGCCCTGCGCGACGAGGGACTCGACCGCGTCCTGCTCGGGGTCGACCGCGCCGTCGAGGACCATCGCGCGGACGTTCTTCGGGAACGCCTCGGCGTACGCCGAGCCGATCCGGGTGCCGTAGGAGTAGCCCAAATAGGTGAGCTTTTCGTCGCCGAGGACCGAGCGGAGGACGTCCAGGTCCTTCACGACGTCGCGGGTGCCGACGTTGGCCAGCATCCCGGTGCCGTCGCCGGTGCGCTGGGCGCACTTGGCGGCGAAGTCCTTTTCCTGCGATTCCTGCTTCAGCACGCCCGCCGGCGAGCCGTCGGTCTCGCTGTCGTCGGCGCGGTCGGCGTCCCGTTCCTGATCGGTCAGGCAGTGGATGGCCGGCCGGCTGGCCCCGATCCCCCGCGGGTCGAAACCGACCAGGTCGAAGCGTTTGCCCAGCGCGGTGCCGGCCACCGGCTTGGCCAGCCCGGCGGCGGCGACCATGCCCGACGCGCCCGGCCCGCCCGGGTTGACCACGAGCGACCCGATCCGCGACCCGGTGTCCGTCGCCTTGCGCCGGAGCAGGCCCAAGGTGACCGTGTCCCCCGCCGGCTTCGTGTAGTCCAGCGGCACGGTCAGCCGCGCGCACTGGACGTCTTTCGCCTGGAACGCCGACCGCGAGTCTTCCGACGTCGCGTAAGGTGCGCAGTCGGCCCAGCTCAGGCTCTGGCCGTAGAAGCGCTCCAGCCCGGCGGGCACCGGCCCGGACGGCGGGTGCGACTCGGTCGTCGGCGCGGGTGGCTCGGTCTTGCCGGAGGACGTGCACGCGGTCAGCGAGGCCGCGAACAGCACGGATGTCGCGATCGCGGTGATCCGGCGACTACGGGACCTGGCGCTGGGATGTGGGAACACGGTTGGATCGTCCCATCCGGCCGCGGAACTCGAACGCACCACCGTCGCGTTGGGTGGTGGAGGCCGGTCGAGCGAGAGAGAACGGGAGACCAGGGGTGGCAGCACTGATCAGCCGGGTGGGCAAGAAGCTCCGCCGGATCATCCAGCGGCCGGGCAGCGTCGAGCTGACCCGCTACGAAGCACTGCTGCCCGCGGTCGAGAAGCTCGAACCCGAGCTCGAAAAGCTCTCCGACGAGGAGCTGACCGAGCGGGCGAAGAAGCTTCGCGAGACGCTGAAGGACACCGCGTTCGGCGACAACCAGCTCGTCGAGGTGTGCGCGCTGGGCCGCGAGGCCGCGCGGCGGGCACTGGGCGAGCGCGCGTTCGACGTGCAGGTGCTGGGCACGATGGGCCTGCTCACCAAGCACGTCGTGCAGATGGAGACCGGTGAGGGCAAGACCCTCGCGGGTGCGCTGGCCGCGGCCGGGTACGCCATCCGCGGAAAGCGCGTTCACGTCGTCACCGTCAACGACTACCTGGCCCGGCGCGACGCGGAGTGGATGGGCCCGGTGTACGGCCTGCTCGGCGTGTCGGTCGGCTGGGTCGAGCCGTCGCACTCGCGCGAGGAGCGTCGCGAGGCCTACGCCAAGGACGTCACGTACGGCGCCGTCGCCGAGATCGGCTTCGACGTGCTGCGCGACCGGCTGGTGACTTCGGTGGCCGACCTCGTCCAGCCCGCCCCCGAGGTCGCGATCGTCGACGAGGCGGACTCGGTGCTGGTCGACGAGGCCCGCGTCCCGCTGGTGATGGCCGGCTCGATCGACCACACCGACGCCGACGAGGAGGTCGCGAAGGTCGTCCGGCGGCTGCGCCTCGGCCTGCACTACGAGACCGACAGCGAGGGCCGCAACGCCTGGCTGACCGACGCCGGCGCGTCCGTCGTCGCGAAGTCGCTCGGCCTGGAGGTCGACGACCTCTACGGCGAAACGGCTTCGGACCGGCTGCCCGCGGTGAACGTGGCGCTGCACGCGCACGCGCTGCTCACCCGCGACGTCGACTACCTGGTCCGCGACGGCAAGGTGCAGCTCATCAACGCCGCCCGCGGCCGGGTCGCCGAGCTGCAGCGCTGGCCGGACGGCCTCCAGGCCGCCGTCGAGGCGAAGGAGCAGGTCACCGCGACCGACCGCGGCGAGATCCTCGACTCGATCACCGTCCAGGCGCTGCTCGCGCGGTACCCGGAGGTCGCCGGCATGACCGGTACCGCGGTCGCCGTCGCCGAACAGCTGCGGGAGTTCTACGAGCTCGAGGTCGCGGTCATCCCGCCGAACACCCCGAACATCCGCGAAGACCTCGAAGACCGGGTCTTCGCGTCGCCGTCGCAGAAGCTGCGGGCGATCGAGGAGGAAATCCGCACGGTGCACGAAACCGGGCGGCCGATCCTCGTCGGCACCCAGGACGTCGCCGAGTCCGAAGAGCTGGCCGAGAAGCTGGCGAAGGTCGACCTCGAGTGCGTCGTGCTCAACGCGCGCAACGACGCCCAAGAGGCCGCGATCATCGCCGAGGCCGGCAAGAAGGGCGCGGTCACCGTGTCCACGCAGATGGCGGGCCGCGGTACCGACATCCGGCTGGGCGGCACCGACGGGGCGTCGCGCGACGAGGTCGTCGAGCTGGGCGGGCTGCACGTCATCGGCACCGCGCGGTACCCGTCGAGCCGGCTCGACGGCCAGCTGCGCGGCCGCTCCGGCCGGCAGGGCGACCCGGGCAGCGCGATCTTCTTCGCGAGCCTGAACGACGAGCTCGTGCTGTCGAACGCGCCGGACGTGCCCGAGGGCATCACCGACGACGAAGAGACCGGCGAGATCACCGACAACGCGGCGTTGCGGCAGCTCAACCACGCACAGCGCGTCGCCGAGGGCGTCGACCTGGAGATCCACCGCAACACCTGGCGCTACACGCGGCTGATCGAGCGGCAGCGGCGGGACCTGCTGGTGCACCGGGACAAGGTGCTTCGCACCGCGTACGCGGCGGAGCAGCTCGAGAAGGCGCACCCGGAGAAGTTCGGCGAGCTGAAGGAGAAGCTCGGCGACGGCGAAGAAGGCCAGGAGAAGCTGGAGCAGATGTGCCGCGAGGTGCTGCTGTTCCACATCGACCAGCTGTGGTCGGACCACCTGGCGTACCTGACCGACGTCCGCGAGAGCATCCACCTGCGCGCGCTGGCCCGGGAGACGCCGCTGGACGAGTTCCACCGCGCGGCGATCCCGGAGTTCCACAAGATCATCGGCGAGGCCGACTCGCGGGCGGCCAAGACCCTCGAAGAGGCCGAGCTGACCGACGACGGCATCGACCTCGGGGACGCCGGGGTCCGGCGGGCGAACACGACGTGGACGTACCTCGTGCACGACAACCCGTTCGATTCGGACTTCGAGCAGACCATCAAGAAGGTCCGGAGCATGATCAAGCGGAAGTAGTGTTTTCTTGGGAAGCCCCCGCCCGGTTCGTCCGGGCGGGGGTTTTCCCGGTTGCCCGGGCCGGGAGAATCAGGGCATGCGCAAGATCCCGACGCTGTTCCGGCGCGACCCCGAAGACCTTCGACGCGTCACCCGCGAAGTGCACCCCGAGTGCCGATGGGTGCTCGACGGCGAAGGCGTGCCCACCCGCAAGTACGACGGCACCTGCGTCCGGCTCGACGAGTCCGGGACCTGGTGGGCGCGGCGCGAGGTGAAGGCGGGCAAGGCCGCCCCGGCCGGGTTCGAGGCCGTGCAGACCGACCCCGAAACCGGGAAGACCGTCGGCTGGGAGCCGGTCGCGCAGTCGGCGTTCGCGAAGTTCTTCGAAGAGGCGCAGGAGGGGCTCCTCGGCGCGGCGCCCGGGACCTACGAACTGTGCGGGCCGAAGGTCAACGGCGATCCGGAGAAGCTCGGCGCACACCGGCTGGTCCCGCACGCGAGCGCCCAGGAGTTCGCCGGCGTCCCGCGCGACTTCGACGGGCTGATGGCGTGGCTGCTCGCGCACCCGGAGTTCGAAGGCATCGTCTGGCACCACCGGGACGGGCGGATGGCGAAGCTCAAGCACCGGGACGCGGTCGCGTCGACCTAGCGTGGCATTTCGCCCACATTCGCTCGGCTGGGCGGGTGACGGTGAGCCAGAATGGCGGCATGCCGCAACTGCGCATCGCGCTCGCCCAGGTCAACCCCACCGTCGGCGACCTCGACGGCAACGCCGATCTGCACGTCGAGTGGACCCGGCGGGCCGCCGAAGCCGGCGCGCACGTCGTCGTCTTCCCCGAGATGTCCCTGACCGGCTACCCCATCGAGGACCTCTCGTTCCGCAAGACCTTCGCCGCCGCCTCGCGGCAGGGCGTCGAGTCGCTGGCGCGCCGCCTGGACGAGGCCGGCTGCGGCGAGGTGCTCACCTACATCGGCTACCTCGACCTCGACGAAGCCGGCCCGCGTGACGCCGCCGCGGCGCTGTACCGCGGCGAGGTCGTCGCCCGGCAGTTCAAGCACCACCTGCCCAACTACGGCGTCTTCGACGAGCACCGCTGGTACAAGCCGGGCACGACGCTCGACGTCGTCCGGTTCCACGGGCTCGACATCGGCATGGTCATCTGCGAGGACCTCTGGCAGGACGGCGGGCCGATCTCGGCGCTGGGCCGCGCCGGCGTCGACCTCGTCGTGGCGCCGAACGCGTCGCCGTACGAGCGGTCGAAGGACGAGCAGCGGCTGCCGCTGATCGCCCGGCGCGCCGCCGAAGCCGGGGCACCCCTGGTCTACACCAACCAGATCGGCGGGCAGGACGACCTCGTCTTCGACGGCGACTCGCTCGTCGTCGGCGCGGACGGCACGCTGCTGGCCCGCGCGCCGCAGTTCGTCGAGCACCTGCTCGTGCTGGACATGGACCTCGCCGCGGGCGGGCACGCCGCCGACGGCGAGCTCGAAGGCCTGCACGTCCGGCGCCGGGTGCTGAGCGCGGAGCCGCTGCCGGCGTACTCGGCTTCCGCCGAGCCGGTGATCAGCGAGCCGCTGTCCGAAGAGGCCGAGGTGTGGCACGCGCTCGTCGTCGGGCTGCGGGACTACGTGCACAAGAACGGGTTCTCGTCGGTGATCTTCGGGTTCTCCGGCGGCATCGACTCGGCGGTCTGCGCGTCGCTGGCCGCGGACGCCCTGGGCGGCCACAACGTCCACGGCGTCTCGATGCCGTCGAAGTACTCGTCCGGCCACTCGAAGGACGACGCCGCCGACCTGGCGCGGCGGATCGGCGCGCACTACCGGGTCGAGCCGGTCGAGGACATGGTCCGGGTGTACGTCGACCAGCTGTCCCTGACCGGCTTGGCCGAAGAGAACATCCAGGCGCGCACCCGGGGCATGCTCCTGATGGCACTGTCCAATCTGGACGGTCACCTGGTGCTGGCCACCGGCAACAAGACCGAGCTGGCCGTCGGGTACTCGACGATCTACGGCGACGCGGTCGGTGCGTTCGCCCCGATCAAGGACGTCTTCAAGACGCACGTGTGGCAGCTGGCGCGGTGGCGCAACGCCGAGGCCGTGAAGAACGGCGAAACACCGCCGATCCCGGAGAACTCCATCACCAAGCCGCCGTCGGCCGAGCTGCGACCGGGCCAGGTGGACACCGATTCGCTGCCGGACTACGCGCTGCTCGACGACATCCTCGACGACTACGTCGAGGGCGACCGCGGGTACGCCGACCTGGTGTCCGCGGGCTTCGACCCGGAGACCATCGACCGCGTGGTGCGGATGGTCGACAAGGCCGAGTACAAGCGGCGGCAGTACCCGCCGGGTACGAAGATCACGTTCAAGGCCTTCGGCCGCGACCGGCGGCTGCCGATGACCAACCTGTGGCGCGAGGGCAAGGCCTAGCCGCTGGTTCGTGAAGGCCACCTTGAGGAACTTGAAGTTCCTCAAGGTGGCCTTCACGAACTTTTTAGCTCAGCGCGACCTGGCGGCCTTCCGGGGTCCGGAGGGCCGCCGTCAGGCCGGCTTTGCCCGCGCGGCGGACCAGCAGTTCCAGGCCGAGGGCGTCGGTCACCGCGAGCACCGAATCCGGGTCCGGATGGGTGCCGGTGACCATCAGCAGCGGCAGGGACGGCAGGTCCCGCGTCGTCGGGTGCGAGGTGCTGCCCCAGTCGATGAGGAACGGGTGCAGGGTGCCCGGGACGCTCGGCGGGGTCAGGCGCCAGCTCAGCGTTTCGCCGTCGCCGGTTTCGCGGGACATCTCCATCGGGTCGCCCGGGTCGAAGCCGTGGGCGCGGGCTTTCGCGACCGTCGCGTCGAGGTCGGTCGTGCGGACCGCCCAGGCGACCAGCGCGGGCTCGGTCAGGTCGTCGATGCCGAACGGCCGAGGAGCTCCGGGTTCCGGCTGGTCCGGGTCGGGGCCGACGACCTCCAGGTACATCCCCGCGCCGAGGTCGGCGAGGTGATTGGCCGTGCCGACGCCGACGTGGCGGCCGCCGGGCGCGGGCGTGACTCCGGTGAGGGCGGCGACCCGGGCGACGGCGTCGGCGAGGTCAGGGCCGGCGTAGACGAGGTGATCGAGCACGAGCGCCATCATCCCGCGCCGACGGCGCTCGCCGCATCGACCATCCCGTGGCCGTAGTAGGTCGTCCCGTTTTGTGTCGGCCGGCAGACGGCATCGGGACACGGGAGCGGCGTCGCCGTGGCGAAGAGGGCGCGCTTGATCCGCTCGGCGCTCCAGTGCGGGTGCTCGCTCGCGATCAGCGCGGCGACGCCGCTCGCGTGCGGGGCGGCCATCGACGTCCCGTTCGCGGACCGGTATTCGCCGTTCGGCCAGGTCGACCAGACGCGCGCGCCGGGCGCGGCGACACTGATCCGGGACGCCGAGTAGTTGGAGAAAGTCGCTTTGACGAGCTTTTCGTCGAGCGCGCCGGTGCCGACGACGCCGGGCAGTTCGTGCGGCAGCCGGGTGCAGCTCGGGTCGATGCGGCGCTCCACCGGCGTGCTGTCGGCCGGGCTCTCCTTGTCCACCGAGCGGGTGTCCAGGTTGATCCCGGCGTTGCCGGCCGAGGCGACGACGAGGACGTTCCGGCGTTGCGCGTAGGCAACCGCCCGGCCGACCGCGAGCTTCGCCGCGGCCTGGTCCGGCTGGTCTTCGCAGTTGTAGCGCCACGGGATCGAGCGGTAGCTGTTGTTCGTCACGGCGAACCCGTGCTCGGCGGCCCAGACGAACCCGCAGACCATGCTCTCGGCCGTCTCCTTGTCGTCGAGTTCGGCGAGTTTCACCGCGGCGATGCGTACGCCGGGCGCGACGCCGACGACGCCGGTTCCGTTGCGGGCCGCGGCGATCGTGCCCGCGACGTGCGTGCCGTGGCCGTCGAGCGTCGGCCGCCAGGCGCCGGGGCCGCGGTCGGGCCAGCCGGACAGGCAGGAGACCGAGTTCTTCTTGTCGAACGCTGTTGTCAGCTCCGGGTGAGTGTCGTCGACGCCGACGTCGAGGACGCCGACGACCGTGCGTTTGCTGCCTTCGGTGACCTGGTGCGCTTCGGGCAGGTGCAGCGCCGGGACGTCCCAGGCGGTGCCCTCCGGCGGGACCAGGCCGGAGTTCGGCGAGTTCGGGCCGGTGTAGCGGAGGTCCTTGCGGGGCGCGAAGAACTCCTTCGGGATCTTCGCGGTGCGCGTCGCGCCGACGGCGTCGATGCCCGGCGTCTTCCGGACCTTCGCGGCGAAGTCGTCCTTCGCCGTGTACGCGACGACGACGCCGATCTGCGGGTAGCTCGCGACGACCGTGCCGCCGGCTTTCTTGATGACGAGCTCGGCCCACCAGGTGTGGTGCGTGACGACGACGTGCGGCATGACCAGCGGGTCGGCGGCCGCTGGAGTCGCGATCAGGCCCAGCATGAGCGCTGTGGCCAGGATGATTCGCCGCACGCGTCCTCCTCGAAAATCGCCCAAACCGAACTTAGCGATCATTCGCGGCGGGGCGGTACCCCTCTTCAGTCGTAGGCTGGACGGCATGACGACGGGGTTCACGGTGTTCGACACGGCGATCGGCGCGTGCGGGCTCGCCTGGCGCGACGACGTCGTGATCGGGACGTCGCTGCCCGAGGGCAGTGTGGAGCGGACCCGCGCCTGGCTGGTCCGGCGGTTCCCGGACGCCGTCGAAGGACCGCCGCCGGCGCCGGTGCGGGAGGCGGTGGACGGGATCGTGGCGTTGCTGGGCGGGGTGCATCAGGACCTGGCTTCGGTGGCGCTGGACATGGCGGGGGTGCCGGAGTTCAACCGGCGCGCGTACGAGGTCGCGCGGACGATCCCGCCGGGCAGGACGCTGACCTACGGCGACATCGCCCACCGGCTCGGGCAGCCGGGGTCGGCGCAGGCCGTCGGGCAGGCGATGGGGCACAACCCGTTCCCGATCATCGTGCCGTGCCACCGGGTGCTGGCGGCGGGCGGGAAGGACGGCGGGTTCTCGGCGCGGGGCGGCGTCGGGACGAAACGCCGGATGCTGGTGATCGAGGGCGCGCTGGCGGACGAGCCGACGTTGTTCTGAGGCCCGCGCGGTGTGATCGGAGGGGCATCACGCGTGACTGGGGAGGCATCACGCGTGACTGGAGGGGCATCACGCGTGACTGGAGGGGCATCACGCGTGCAGGAAGGGACGACACGCGTGGCTGGAGGGACGACACGGGTCGGCTCGCGGGTGGGACGCGAGCCGAAGCCGGTCAGGTGGGTTGGGACTCGGGGGTCCAGGGCTTGATCCAGGGGG
This sequence comes from Amycolatopsis sp. lyj-109, assembly GCF_046548995.1. Taxonomy (NCBI): domain Bacteria; kingdom Bacillati; phylum Actinomycetota; class Actinomycetes; order Pseudonocardiales; family Pseudonocardiaceae; genus Amycolatopsis; species Amycolatopsis sp. lyj-109. Next base: position 16,335 of record NZ_JAJPWR010000050.1, on the reverse strand, counting down.
ACTCCGGCCAGTTCTCGGCCGCTGCCATCAGGGGGTACGCCGTGCCGCCGTCGATGTGCTCGCGGATGATGTCCGCGTGGCCCGCGTGGCGGGCCGTCTCCTGGATCAGGTGCAGCAGGACCCAGCGGACCGACCACGCCTCGACGTCCTTCGGGAACCACGGGACGCCCTTCGGCACCGGGACCGCCTGGCCGAGGTCGTCGATGCCCGCGATGACCTCCGCGGTGCGGGCCGCCGCCGCGTCGTACCGGGCCAGCGCGCTCTCCAGCGTCTCGTCCGGGCGCAGGCGGTGCGCGTCTTCGTACTCCGCCATCGCCTCGCCGAAGGGCTTCTGCGGCACCTGCAGCACCGTGTCCATCCAGCCGTCCTCGGTGCTCGCGACGTGCTTGATCAGCCCGCCCACCGACAGCGTGCTCTTCGTCGGGACGAGTCTCGCCTGTTCGTCGGTCAGCCCGTAGGCCGTCAACCTGAGCACGTACCGCTGCTGCTCCAGGAAGCTCAGGAGCCCGTCACGCTCGTCGGCCACCGGGCGCACGTTTCCCGCCATGTCGATCCTTCCGCTCGGATTCACTTGCGGCGATCGTGCCACCCGGCACCGACAATTTCGGGCGAATCCCGCTATCGGTGCGCGTGCCGCGGAGCCGGCTTGACGAAGGCGTACGTCCCGCCGATGCCGTAGAGGGCCGCGCGGACCACCCACTGGGCCCGCGTGGCGACGCCCTCGTAGGCGTCCAGCTGCCGGGCGAGCACGACGGCCAGCCAGGTCGCCAGCACCAGCACCAGGCCCACGACCGCGAGCGTGCGCCAGCCCGGCGGCCACCACAGGATCAGGCTGATCACCCCGACCACCAGGACGACGCTGAGCAGCGACGACAGCACGGCGCTGCGCTCGGGGTAGGCGGCCTGCAGCAGCACGAGCACGCCGAACGCGCTCACCGAGATCGAACTGAGCCGCGCCGACCACTGGACCGGCCCGAGCCGGTGCAGCGGGGGCCCGGCGAGCAGGAACGCGACGCCCGACACGGCGAGCAGGACCCGGAACACCGGCGGCCCGGTCAGCAGCAGGGCCTCGACCGGGTCCCGAACCGGGGAGACCCCGGTGGGCAGGAAGAACTCCAGCAGCCAGCCCGAATACGCGAGGACGGCCACCCCCATCAGGAGGGCCGAGGCGATCCGAGCCGTGCGCACGAGGCAGAGCGTAAGCGACGGGGCGCGCCACGGCCCGTCGCCGTGACCAGGTCCACCGAGTCGTTATGCCTGCGGTCGGACGAAGGGGAACAGGACCGTCTGGCGGATCGACGCACCGGTCAGCATCATCAGCAGCCGGTCGACGCCCAGGCCGAGCCCGCCGGTCGGCGGCATGCCGTGCTCCAGAGCGAGCAGGAAGTCCTCGTCCAGCTCCATCGCCTCGACGTCGCCGCTGGCCGCGCGCAGCGACTGCCCTTCGAGCCGCCGCCGCTGCTCGATCGGGTCGGTCAGCTCGGTGTAGGCCGTGCCGACCTCGGAGCCGAACGCGATCAGGTCCCAGCGCTCGGCCAGCCGGGGGTCCACCCGGTGCTGGCGGGTCAGCGGCGAGACGTCGGTCGGGTAGTCGGTGTAGAAGGTCGGCAGCACGGTCGCGCCCTCGACAAGGTGCTCGAACGCCTTGAGCACCAGGTCGCCGTGGCTCGGGTCCTCCCCCACCGGCACCCCGGCGGCCACGCACAGGCGGCGCAGCTCGGCCACCGGCGTCCCGGAGTCGATCTCCTCGCCGAACACCGCCGAAACGGCTTCGTGGACCGGCACGACCGGCCAGTCACCGGAGATGTCGTACTCGACGACCTTCCCGCCGGCATCGGGCCGCCGCACGACCTGGGCGCCGTACGCGGCTTCGGCCGCGTGCTGGACGAGTTCGCGCGTCAGCGTCCTCATCGTGTCGTAGTCCGCGTACGCCTGGTACGCCTCGAGCATCGTGAACTCGGGGTTGTGCGTCGCGTCGACGCCTTCGTTGCGGAAGTTGCGGTTGAGCTCGAAGACGCGCTCGACGCCCGCCACGCACAGCCGCTTGAGGTACAGCTCGGGCGCGATCCGCAGGTACATCCGCATGTCGTAGGCGTTGATGTGGGTGACGAACGGCCGGGCGTTCGCGCCGCCGTGCACCGTCTGCAGCATCGGCGTCTCGACCTCGAGGTAGTCGGCGTGGTGCAGCCGGTCGCGCACCGCGCGGACCACAGTGGACCGCAACCGCAGCATGGTCGTCGAGTCCGGGTTGACCGCCAGATCGAGGTAGCGCTGCCGGACCCGCGTCTCCGGGTCGGTGAGGCCCTTGCGCTTGTCGGGCAGCGGGTGCAGGCACTTCGCGGTGACCGTCCACTCGTCGACGAGCACCGAGAGCTCGCCCCGCTTCGACGTCACGACCTGGCCGCTGACGCCGACGTGGTCGCCGAGGTCGACACCGGTCCGCCAGCGGGTGAGGTCCAGCTCGCCGGCCTCCAGCATCAGCTGGATCTCACCGCTGAAGTCCTTGACGCGGGCGAAGCACAGGCCGCCGAGGATGCGCAGGTTCAGCACGCGCCCGGCGATCCGGACCCGGTGCCCGGTGGCGCTGTCCGGGGCCAGGTCGCCGAACTTCTGCACGACGTCCCCGATGTGGTCGTCGCGGCGGAACCCGACCGGGTACGGGTCGATGCCGGCCTCGCGCAGCTTGTCGAGCTTGGCGATGCGGACGCGGACCTGCTCGGGCCGCCGCACGGCCTTCGGGGCCGGCGTCGCCGCCGAATCCTCGATCTCCCTGACCCGCGCGACGAAGTCCTCGCCGACCGTCTCCAGCCGCAGCAACCGCGCCCGGCCGGTCGGGACGAACCCTTCGAGCGCGCCCGCGACGATACCGACCCGCGGCAGCCGCCGGGCCGAGGAGTAGCAGAGGAACCGAGGCTCCCAGTCCGGCCCGTACTTGGCGTTGGACCGGTACAGCGACTCCAGCTGGAAGAACCGCGAGAAGACGCTCAGTACCCCGCGCCAGGCCCGTAGCACCGGGCCGGCGCCGATCCGCTCGCCCTCGGAGAACACCGCGCGGAACATCGCGAAGTTGAGCGAGATCCGCTGCGCGCCGAGGTGCTGCGCGGCCGCGACGACCTCGGCGATCATGTACTCGTTGAGGCCGTTCTCGGCGTCGCGGTCGCGGCGCATGAGGTCCAGCGAAAGCCCGCGGCGGCCCCACGGGACGAAGGACAGCAGCCCGCGCAGCTCGCCTCGGGCGTCATAGGCCTCGACCATCACGCTGCGGCCGTCGCTGGGGTCACCGAGCCGGCCCAGCGCCATCGAGAAGCCGCGTTCGGTCTCGGCGCCGCGCCAGGCCTGGGCCCGCGCGAGCAGCTCGGTCATCTCGGCTTCGGGGATCTCGCCGTGGCGGCGGACGCGCGAGGTGTAGCCGGCGCGCTCGATGCGCTTGACGGCCTGGCGCACCGAGCGCCGCTCCGGCCCGGCCAGGCTGAACTCGCGGACGTCGAGCACGGCTTCGTCGCCGATCTCGAGGGCCCGCAGGCCCGCGCCGGTGTACGCCTTCGCGCCGCGTTCGCTCGCCCCGAGCACGCCCGGGGTCCAGCCGTAGGTGCGCGTCTCGTCGAGCCACGCGCGGACCGCGTCGGGCCAGGCCTCCGGGTCGCCGACCGGGTCGGCGCTGGCGACGCTGGTACCGCCGAGGACGCGGTAGGTGACCGCGGCGCGGCCGTTCGGCGCGAAGACGACGCTCTTGTCGCGGCGGGTGGCGAAGTAGCCGAGGGAGTCGTCCTCGCCGTGTTCGGCGAGCAGCCGACGCAGGCGGAGCTCGTCGGAGTCCGTCCGCAGGGCCCGGCTGCGCACCCCGCGGAACAGCAGGTACAGCGCCGCCGTGGCGACCGCGGTCGCGCTGAGGTCGAGGAAGAAGTCCAGCCAGGCGGGCCCCTCGCCGACGCCGATCCGGCGCAGCTGGAGGTTCTCGCCGGTGGCGTGGTTGACGACCCAGGCGAACCGCTCCCACGTGTCGCCGAGGTGGCCGGGGAACGCCTCGGCCAGGCCCCAGCCGACCAGGATGACCACGGCGAAGCCGCCGAAGAGCATGCTCAGGCCGTCACGCCAGGCGCTCGGCGCGAGCCGGGCCGGGAAGGCCGGGCGCAGCGCGAGCAGGAGGACGATCAGCCCGATCGAGACGACGTCGGCGATGGTCAGCACCCACAGCTGCGCCGGGATGTGCCGCACCTGCTTGGGGCCCAGCGTCAGCAGTTCGGGTGACCACAGCAGCGTCGCCTGCAGGACCAGGGTGAGCAGCAGCCCACCGACCTGGAACAGCACCAGCGTGTACAGCGCGGCCTTCTTGCGGCGGCGCAGAGCACCGCCGAGGACCACCAGCAGCAGCACCATGACCAGGCTCTCGCTGGTGGGCACGCTCAGGCCGGAGAAGGCCATGTCGATGCCGTTGAGCAGGTGGCCGTGCGCGCCGCCGGTGAAGAGCAGGATCACCGAGAACACCGCGGCCAGCTGGACCACGGTCGCGACGATGCCGCCTGCCTTCGCCTTCCACGCGGGGAGGCGACGGCGCGTGCTCGCGAGGTTTCCCATGGGTGGTTTCGTCGCCTTTCGCGGCCGATCGGGGGTCATGCCACCTTCTTGACGTAAGTGAACCCGCATTGGTTGTCCCCGGACATCAACCTGAAGGCTGACGGTCCGTCGTCCCCGGGGGTGTGAAGCTGGTCGCACGAGGTGGGGACCGGTCCGGGGGTCGTGTCACGCTTTGAGACGCCTCTGCTCCACGACCCGGGGACCTCACCGAGGCCTCGAGGGAAGGACGGTCGACGACGATGTCTGCCAGCGCCGAAGAACCCGCCCCCTACGGCACCGGATCCGCCGCTCCCGCGGCACCCGCACCGGGCCGGAAGGTCCGCGTCCACCACCTGCGCGAGCTCAAGGAACGCGGGGAACCGTGGCCCATGCTCACCGCGTACGACATGTACACCGCCGCGCTGTTCGACGAAGCCGGGATCCCCGTGCTGCTCGTCGGCGACTCCGCGGCCAACAACGTCTTCGGCTACGACACCTCGCTGCCGGTGACCGTCGACGAGCTGCTGCCCCTGGTCCGGGCGGTCACCCGGTCGGTCAAACGGGCCCTCGTGGTCGCCGACCTGCCGTTCGGCTCCTACCAGCTCTCGCCGCAGCAGGCGCTGGAGACGTCGGTGCGGTTCATGAAGGAGGGCCGCGCGCACGCCGTGAAGCTCGAAGGCGGGCGGCGGTTCGCCGCGCACGTCGAGGCGCTGACGTCGGCCGGGGTGCCGGTGATGGGCCACATCGGCTTCACCCCGCAGAGTGAACACAACCTCGGCGGCTACCGGGTGCAGGGGCGCGGCGAAGCGGCGGACGTGCTGCTCGCCGACGCGCTGGCGCTGCAGGAGGCCGGGGCGTTCGCGGTCGTGATGGAGATGGTGCCCGCCGAGGCGGCCAAGCGCGTCACGGCGGAGCTGAAGATCCCGACGGTCGGCATCGGCGCCGGCCCGGACTGCGACGCGCAGGTGCTCGTCTGGCAGGACATGGCCGGGCTGCGGCGCGGCAAGGCACCGCGGTTCGTCAAGCGCTACGCCGACGTCGCGACGGTGCTGCAGGACGCGGCCACGGCGTTCGCCGAGGACGTCCGCCGGGGCGAATTCCCGGCCCCAGAACACGCGTTCCACGACTAGGCCGGGCACTTTCACGTGAAAGTGCCCGCTCCCCCATGGGGCACTTTCACGTGAAAGTGCCCCATGGGGGTCGAGGGCGGGATCATCGGCGGCGGAACCGTTCGGCCAGGGCCGGGTCGGATTCCCACCAGAGGGCGTCGGCCGCCGGGGCTGCGTCCAGCTGGGCGTCGACCTGCTTCGCCCGCCGTTCGTCGTCGCGGGCCCATCGCACGAACAACGCGACGACGAACGGCAGGCCCGCGACGTCGCCGCCGATCCACAGCACGCCCGCGCCGATGATCTGGTCGGTGCGCGGATCCGGCCCCCAGCCGGGGTGCGCGGCCGCGTAGTGCGCCGGGGCGAGCAGCGGTCCGAGCCACAGCACCAGGCCGAGCGCGCCGTCGAAGACGACCTCGGCGAACGCGATCCACACCGACACCAGGTGCGGGTCCTCGCGTGGCGTCGGATCGAGGCCCAGGCGCGTCCAGAAGTAGGTGAAGCCGGCCAGCACCAGGGTCAGCCGGGCCAGGCCGTCGACGAGCGGCGAGCGCAGGGTGAGGTCGTAGAGCGGCGTCAGGTAGAGCACCAGGACCGGCGCGACCAGGACGATCGTGACGACGGGCGGGAACGTCAGGGCGCGAGCGAGCGGGCCGCGGCCGTGCCGCCGCAGCCAGGTCGCGCGCGGGAACGTGTCCAGGAGCAGCCGGATGGGTGCGCCCAGGGCGAGCAGCAGCGGCGTGATCATCAGCAGCGTGACCGTCTGGACCGCGCGGACCCAGAAGAACGTCGTGTCGTAGACCGCGAGCGGCGAGCAGGTGATCACCACGATCGTCGCGAGCCCGGCGAGGAACGCCACCGTGCGGCCCGGCGGCCAGCCGCGACGGCGGGCCGCGCGGACGTAGAGCGTGCCCGAGCCGAGTACGCCCAGGACCGCCGGAGCGTTGAAGATGAGGGGCACCTCAGACCGCGAAGAAGATCAGGCTGCCGATTCCGGCGACCACGCAGTAAATGGCGAACGGGGTCAGCGTGCGCGTTTCGAAGTATCCGGTGAGGAATCGGACAGAAATGTACGAAGCGACCCCGGCGATGACGCTGCCGACGAGCGCGGGGCCGAGTGAAGCCTGGTTTTCCGGGGCGAACAGCGTCGGCATCTTGAGCACGCCCGCGGCGAGGATGACCGGCGTGGCGAGCAGGAACGCGAACCGCGCCGCGTCCTCGTGCCCCAGCCCGCGGCGCAGGCCGGCGACCATCGTGATGCCCGAGCGGCTGATGCCGGGCAGCAGCGCGAAGATTTGCGCGGCGCCGATCAGGACCGCCTCGCCGACCCGCAGCTTCGCCAGCCGGACGTCGGTCGCCTCATCCACCGAGACCGCCCGCATGACCAGCGTGTCCTCGGCCGAAAAGTCCACAGTGTCCGCGTCTTCCGCGGGCTTCTTCCGGGAGAACTTCTCGGCGGCGTAGAGGACGCCGCCGTTGAGGGTGAGGAAGATCGCCGCCGGCACCGGTTTGCCGAGGAAGTCGCGCAGCAGGCTTTCCAGCAGCAGGCCGGCCAGGCCGACCGGGATGGTGGCGAGCACCAGCAGCCACGCGAGCCGCTGGTCGGGCGTGCGGACTTCGCGGTGACGGATCGACGTCCACAGCCCGGCGATGATCCGCACCCAGTCCTTGCGGAAGAACAGGACCAGCGCGATCGCGGTGGCGACGTGCATCGCCACCAGCACCGCGAGGTACGGCGAATCCTTCCCGATGCTCAGGTCCCGCTGCCACGAGCCGCCGAGCCAGGCCGGCAGCAGGATGCTGTGGCCGAGGCTGGACACCGGAAACAATTCCGACACCCCTTGCAATGCCCCGACGACAATCGCCTCGAAATAGGTCACCGCGGACATTCCGTACCCCTTTTTCACCAATCCCGACACCGGAAAGTACCGGTCCTTTCGTTAGGCGCAGGCAAGGGGGACGCGCGTACTCAGCGTCCCCACAGCTGGTGTTCACATCCATGAACATGAGTCATGTTCTTGACTGACGTTCGACTCGTGGCTTAGCGTTTAGCCCGTCGCCGCCACGACGAAGCATCGAACCTCGACGAGGAGGACGGGAATGCGTGTGCGGATCGCCGGCCGTCGTGACCACACCGACGGCTGTTCACCTCTGACGGCTCCCCACGGCGGCTGACGCCCTCGGACCGGGGACCCGCTCAGCCCGGCGGCGGGGGCGGGTCCCCACCTTCTTGGTCGTCGTCCCGGCCCCCGGCGGCGGGGGGGCCGGGGCGGCGGCCGGGACACTGCGGCACAGTGACGGACATGGACGAGCTGTACCCGCCGATCCCCGCGCGGGCCGAAGGATTCCTCGAAATCGGTGACGGGCACCGGATCCGGTGCCAGGAGGCGGGCAACCCGGCCGGGAAGCCGGTCGTGGTGCTGCACGGCGGCCCCGGCAGCGGGATCGCCCCGATGGCCCGGCGGCACTTCGACCCCGCCGCCTACCGGATCGTCCTGTTCGACCAGCGCGGCTCGGGGCACTCGACGCCGGACGCCGGCGACCTCACCGCCAACACCCTGTGGCACCTGGTCTCCGACATGGAACTGCTGCGCGAACGCCTCGGCATCGAACGCTGGCAGCTGTTCGGCGGCTCGTGGGGCGCGACGCTCGCGCTCGCCTACGCCGAGACGCACCCTTCGCGCGTCAGCGAGATCATCCTGCGGGGCGTGTTCACCGTGCGGCAGAGCGAGCTGGACTGGATCTACCGCGGTGGCGCGGCCCACCTGTTCCCCCGCGAATGGGAGGCCTTCCTCGCGCCCCTTCCGGAGGGATCGCGGAAGGACCCGCTGGCCGGGTACGCCGCACTGCTCGACGACCCGGCCGAGGACGTCCGCCACCGCGCGGCGATCGCGTGGAGCACCTGGGAAGGCGCGACGGTTTCGGTGCTGCCGCAGGAGTCGTTCGTCCGCCAGTACGCCGACCCGGCGTTCGCGCTGACGTTCGCCCGGCTCGCCGTCCACTACTTCTCCCGGGGCGCCTGGCTCGACGACGGGCAGCTGATCCGGGACGCGGGCAAGCTCGCGGGCATCCCCGGCGTGATCGTCCAGGGCCGCTACGACACGGTGTGCCCGCCGGTCACCGCGTACGAGCTGCACCGGGCGTGGCCCGGTTCGGAGCTGAAGCTGCTCGAGGGAGCCGGGCACGCGGTGACGGATCCGGGCGTCCTGGCGGCCCTGCGCGCGGCGACGGACTCATTCCGGCACTGAATGGGGCACTTTCACGTGAAAGTGCCCCATTCAGTCACAAGCGGCCGCCGGACGCCGTGTCGCCCGAGAGGCGCTGCGCCAGGTACACCGGGACTGTCGACGCCACGATCAGGACCGCCGCCACCACGTTCACGATCGGAGCCTGGTTGGGCCGGAACAGGTTGTTGTAGATCCAGATCGGCAGCGTCTCCATGCCGGTGCCGAGGGTGAACGTCGTCACGATGATCTCGTCGAACGACAGCGCGAACGCCAGCAGCCCGCCCGCCAGCAGCGCCGAGCGCAGCATCGGGAACGTCACCAGCCGGAACGTCGTGAGGCCGGTCGCGCCGAGGTCCATCGACGCCTCTTCCAGGTTGCCGCCCATCCGCCGCAGCCGCGCGACGACGTTGTTGAACACCACCACGATGCAGAACGTCGCGTGCGCGATGATCGCCGTCAGCAGGCCGAGGTCGATGCCCAGGATCGTCCGGAACGCGTTGTTCAGCGCGATGCCCGTGACGATCCCCGGCAGCGCGATCGGCAGGATGAGCAGCAGCGACACCGGGTTGCGGCCGAAGAACCGGTAGCGCTGCAGGGCGAACGCCGCCATCGTGCCGAGCACCAGCGCGATCGCCGTCGCGGCCAGGCCCGCCCGCACGCTCGTCCACAGCGCGTTCAACGCCCCTTCGTTCGACGCCGCGCGGCTCCACCATTCGAGGGTGAAGTCGGGCGGCGGCCAGCCGAACGTCGTGTCCGCGTTGAACGAGTTGAGCAGCACCACCAGCAACGGGAAGTAGATCACCGCCAGGCCGAGCCCCAGCGCCGTCCACAACACCACCCGGGAGGTACGCACAAGGGACTCCTAGTACTGCAGGGCGAGATCTTTGTTCGGTGCGGCCGAAGACACCGGCCAGGACAACCCTGGACGCCGGCCTGCCGATCTGCCGCAGCTGGTCGTGAGTGGTAATTCGGGTTAGAACCCGAATTACCACTCACGACCACCAGCCACGGCAAACGGTGACTTTCCCCAGGTCACGCACACAAGTGTCCCTGGAGTACTAGAGGTTGTCCAGGGCGCCGGTGCGGCGCACCGCGGCCAGGTACGCGAGCATGATCACGACCGGCACGGTCGCCACCGTCGCCGCGAAGGGCAGGTTGTTGGCCGCGCCGATGTTGTCGTAGACGACGTTGCCGAGCATCTGGGACGTGCCGCCGATGATCTTCACCGCGATGTAGTCGCCCAGGGACAGCGAGAACGTGAAGATCGAGCCCGCCACGATCGCCGGGAACGTCAGCGGCAGGATCACCGAGCGGAAGGTCCTCAGTGAGCGGGCCCCCAGGTCACCGGAGGCGTCCACCAGGGAGTCCGGCAGCCGGTCGAGGCCCGCGTAGATCGGCAGGATCATGTACGGCAGCCACAGGTACGACAGCGTGATGATCGTCGCCGTGACGCCGTAACCGGGCGAAATCGAGCTCAGGGCGCCGTTACCGGAGAGCATCGACCGCCACGCATACGCCTTCACGAGGTAGCTCGCCCACAGCGGCGTCATCACCGCGATCACCAGGATCCGCTGCGCCCGCGGCGACGCGAGCTTGGCCATCGCGTAGGCCATCGGGAACGCGATGACGGCATCGATCACCGTCACCAGCGCCGCGATCCCGACCGTGCGGAAGGTGATCGTGCGGTACACCGCGTCGGTGAACAGCGTCTTGAAGTTGTCCATCGACCACTCGATGACGACCTGTCCGGTGAACGCGTCGGTGTGCCAGAACGCCGTGACGAACAGGGCGGCGAGCGCGCCCAGGTAGGCCAGGCCGAGCCAGAGCAGCGGCGGCGAGAGCAGGAAGCCCAGGCGCAGCTTGGGCCTCCGGTAGAAGAAGGCGGTCATCTCAGCCCTTGATCTCGGTCCAGGCTTTCGTCCACTCGCCGTAGTCCTTGCACTTGACGTCCGTGCGGCCGTCGAGGCACTGCGGGATCGGCGTGGTCCAGTACGCGATCTTCGCCGCGTACGCCGCGTCGCCGGCGTGGTAGGTGTCGCAGAGCGACTTGTCCGTCATCTCCGCGCACGCCTTGGTGTTCGCCGGCGCTTCGCCGAAGTACTCGGCGACCTGGGCGTTGACCTTCGGGCTGATGATGTAGTCGAGCCACTTGTACGCGCACGTCTTGTGCGCCGACTTCGCCGCGACCATCCAGGTGTCCGACCACCCGGTCGCGCCTTCGCTCGGCACGGCGGACTCGAGCGGCGCGCCCTCGCCCTTGGTCAGGTTGACGGTGACCTGCCAGGCGGTGCCGACGACGGCGTCGCCGTTCTTCAGCGCCTGCGATTCCTTGAGGTAGTCCGACCAGTACTCGCTCACCAGCGGACGTTGCTGCTTGAGCAGGTTCACCGCCGCGGTGAACTGCTTGTCGTCGAGGGCGTACGGGTTCTTGATGCCGAGGTCCGGCTGGTGCGCCATCAGGTACAGGGCCGCGTCGGCGAGGTAGATCGGCGAGTCGTAGGCGATCACCTTGCCCTTGTAGGGCGAGTTCGCGTCGAACATGACCGACCAGGACGTCGGCGCGGGCGTCACCTTGTCGGTGCGCCAGGTCAGCAGGTTCGCGCCCCAGCCGTGCGGGATGCCGTAGGAGACGCCGCCGACGCTGTTCCACGACTTGTCCTTGAGGAACGGCTGGACGTCGGCGTAGTTCGGGACCAGCGCGGTGTTCACCGGCTCCGCGTCACCGGAGGCGACGAGCCGCAGCGACGCGTCACCGGAGGCGGAGACGACGTCGTACTGGCCGGTCTTCATCAGCGTGACGGCCTCGTCGGAGGTCCCGAACGGCTTGACGTTCACCTTGCAGCCGGTCTGCTGCTCGAACGGCGTCACCCAGTCGACCTTCGGGTCGTTGGAGCCGTTCTCGGCGTACCCCGGCCAGGCCAGCACGTTCAGCTGACCTTCCGGCTGCCCGAGCGCCTTCAGCGCCTCCAGTTTCGGCGGCGTGAACCCCTGCGCACCAGGCGGCGTGGCGGAGTTCGAACCGGACGTGCCACATGCAGCCAACAGCAGGCCGGCGCCGAGAACCCCGGCGAGCCGCGTCTTCCTGTTCTTCATGGCGACCTCTCTGGGAACTACTGGACCTCGAAGCTGTGCTCGTTCCGCCAGCTGAGCCGGACGCGCCCGTCGGCGAAAACCGCGTCGTCGGTGTTCTGCCGGACGACCGAGAGCCGGCCGCCGGCGTCGAGCGCGACGGCGTACCGCACGGTGGCTCCGGCGTAGACGACGTCGGTGACCGTGCCGGTGGCGCTCGTGTGCCCGGCCGCGGCGGGTTCGGACAGGTCGCCGTCGATGCGGATCTTCTCCGGCCGGATGCTGAACAGCCCCGGCCGGCCGATGACGCTCTCGGCGCCGCGGCCGCCCAGCAGGTTCGACGTCCCGACGAACCCGGCGACGAACGCGCTCGCGGGCCGCTCGTAGACCTCTTCGGGCGACCCGACCTGCTCGATCTTCCCGTCGTTGAACACCGCGATGCGGTCGCTCATGGTGAGCGCTTCGTCCTGGTCGTGGGTGACGAAGACGAACGTGATGCCGACGTCCCGCTGGATCTGCTTGAGCTCCAGCTGCATCGCCTGCCGCAGCTTGAGGTCGAGCGCGCCCAGGGGTTCGTCGAGCAGCAGCACCTTGGGCCGGTTCACCAGCGCGCGGGCCAGGGCGACCCGCTGGCGCTGGCCGCCGGACAGCTGCGCGGGCTTGCGCGAGCCGTAGTCGTCCAGCCGCACGATCTTCAGCGCTTCGAGCGCGCGCTCCCGGCGTTGCTGCTTCGGGACGCGTTTGACGCGCAGGCCGTACTCGACGTTCTGCTGCACGCTCATGTGGGGGAACAGCGCGTAGTCCTGGAACACCGTGTTGACGTCCCGCTCGAACGGCGCGAGCCGGCTGACGTCGTGGCCGTCGAGTTCGATCGTGCCTTCGGTGGGCACCTCGAACCCGGCGATCATCCGCAGCACCGTCGTCTTGCCGGAGCCGGACGGGCCGAGCATCGAGAAGAACTCGCCCGGCAGGATGTCGAGGTCGACGCCGTCGACCGCATGGACGTCGCCGAAGTGCTTGCGCAACCCGGAAAGCCGGATCGCCGGGCGCGGGCTTTCGGCCGGGGTGGTCTCCTCCGGCGCCGCCGACGGTGCTTGGTTGGGCATCGCCTACCTCACAGAGCGCTCATGACGTGCTTGACCCGTGTGTAGTCCTCGAGGCCGTAGAGGGAGAGGTCCTTGCCGTAGCCGGACTTCTTGAACCCGCCGTGCGGCATCTCGGCGACCAGGGGGATGTGCGTGTTGATCCAGACGCAGCCGAAGTCGAGCTTCGCGGCGGCGCGCATGGCGCGCTGGTGGTCGCGGGTCCAGACCGACGACGCGAGTCCGTACTGCACCGCGTTCGCGGCCTGCAAAGCCTCGGTCTCGTCGGAGAACCGCTGGACGGTGATGACCGGGCCGAAGATCTCGTGCTGGATCGCCTCGTCGTCCTGCCAGAGCCCGGAGACGACGGTGGCTTCGTAGAAGTACCCTTCGTCGCCGACCCGGTGGCCTCCACAGTGGACGGTCGCATGGTCCGGCAGCCGGTCGATGAACCCGGCCACCTTTTCGAGCTGGGCGGCGTTGTTGAGCGGGCCGTAGGCGACGTCTTCGTCGTCCGGCTTGCCGGTCTTGGTCTGCTCGGCCTGCCGGGTGAGGGCGGCGACGAAGGTGTCGTGCACGTCGTCGGCGACCAGCACACGGGTGGCGGCGGTGCAGTCCTGGCCCGCGTTGAAGTACCCCGCGACGGCGATGGCTTCGGCGGCCGCTTCGAGGTCGGCGTCACCGAAGACGATGACCGGCGCCTTGCCGCCGAGCTCCAGGTGCACGCGCTTGACGTCGGTGGCCGCGGATCGTGCGACCTCGATGCCCGCCCGGACCGAGCCGGTGATCGACACCATCGCCGGGATGTCGTGCTCGACCAGCGCGCGGCCGGTGTCGCGGTCGCCGCAGAGCACGTTGAACACGCCGGGCGGGAGGAACTCGCCGGCGATCTCGGCGAGCAGCAGCGTCGACGCCGGGGTGGTGTCGGAGGGCTTGAGGACGACCGTGTTGCCGGCGGCGAGCGCGGGCGCGATCTTCCAGATGGCCATCAGCAGCGGGTAGTTCCACGGGGTGACCTGCGCGCAGACGCCGACCGGCTCCCTGCGGACGAAGGACGTGTGGCCTTCCAGGTACTCCCCGGCGGCGCGGCCTTCGAGCACGCGCGCGGCCCCGGCGAAGAACCGGACCTGGTCGAGGACCATCGGGATCTCTTCGGCCATCGTGAGCGCGATCGGCTTCCCGGTGTTCGCCGACTCGGTGCGCACGACTTCCTCCGCACGGGCCTCGAGGGCATCGGCGAGCTTGAGCAGGGCGAGCTGGCGCTGGGCGGGGGTCGTCGCGCGCCAGGTCTCGAACGCGGTCGCGGCGACCTGCAGCGCGTTGTCGACGTCCTCGGGCCCGGCGATCGGGGCGGTGCAGTAGGGGCGCCCGGTGACGGGGTCGACGATTTCGGCCGTCCGGCCCGACTTGGAGTCGACGTACGCGCCGCCGACGTAGTGCTTGAGTTCCTGCACGATGACTCCCTTTGGTGCCGACGGGGCTAAAACATATGACTCCATATGTAATAGGACAAGGGCATGGGGCAAGATTGGTGCGAACGGGTAGTCCGGTGGGAGGCACGCGATGCGCAAGGGCATGTCGCACAGCGCGCGATCCGCCATGTTCGCGCCGCTCGGCCAGGTCGGGCGGGCGGAGGCGGTGGCGGCGCGGCTGGTCGACGCCATCACCCTCGGCCTGCTCGCCGACCGGGAACAGCTGCCCAGCGAGGCCGACCTGGCCGCGCAGTTCGGCGTCTCGACCGTGACGGTCCGGGAAGCGCTCGTGGCCCTGCGGCAGCAGGGGCTGGTCGAGACGCGGCGGGGTCGCAGCGGCGGCAGTTTCGTCCGCGCGCCGGCCAACCCTCCCCCGGACGAGTGGCGCTCGCGGTTGCGCGAGGTGTCCCTGTCGGACCTGCGCGACGTCGGTGACCACTACCTCGCGATCGCCGGGGCCGCCGCCAAGCTCGCCGCCGAGCGCAGCTCCCCCGAAGACGTCGCCCGGCTGCGGCTGGCGACCGACGACCTCCGCACGGCGCACGGCATCGACTTCACCCGGGCCGAGCGGCAGTTCCACCTGGAGGTCGCGGCGGCCGCGCAGTCACCGCGGCTGACCCACGAAGAGGTCCACCTGCAGAGCGAGCTGGGCGGGCTGCTGTGGCTGCCGCTCGGGTCCGCGGCACCCTCGTGCGAGGACCACGCGGCGATCACCACGGCGATTTCCACCGCCGACGGCGAACTGGCCCGCAAGCTCACCGAGGAGCACCTCCTCGGCGCCCTCGACCGGCTCGCGGACGTGCACCTCGACCTGCTCACGCCCTACTGTGCCGATGGTGACTGATCCGGCCACAGTCACGGCCGAACGGCTTCGCAGCAACGGTTACGTTCCGCGCGAGGGGGTCGGCCTGCTTTTGGCCGGATCAGTCACTGCCGCTACTCCGCGCATCGAGGTGAGCACCGTGAACGACACCCGCACGTTGGCCGGCGACGAGGTCGTCGAGCAGGTTTCCGCGTTGGTGGAAGGGGTTTTCGAGCGGCTCAAGCCCGTACTGGCGGCCGCTGAGTCGGTACTGGCGGACACGCCCACCGCGGCCGCACTGCACCGGATCCGCCCGCAGGTCACCGAGGCGCTGGGCGGGCTGATCATCGGTGCGGGCTTCGTCAGCGCCCCGCGGGTGCTGGCCGATTCGGAGTTCGGCTTCGAGTGGTGGACCGCCGGATCTCCCCCGGCCCAGCTGTTCATCAGCCTGGACCCGGCGAGCGAGAACTTCCTGGACTACACCCGCCAGTCCTGGTTCACGGTCCCCCGCGACACCGGGCGGCGGCACATCAACGGCCCGTACGTCGACTACCTGTGCACCGACGAGTACACGCTGACGTTCACGATCCCGGTGGTCCGTTCCGGCGCCTTCGCGGGCGTGGTGGGCGCGGACGTCTACGTGCGCGAGTTCGAGCGGGCGGTGCGGCCGCGGCTGCGTTCGCTGGGCCGCGGGGCGGCATTGCTGAACGCGCAGGGGCGGGTGATCGTGTCGAACAGCGTCCGGCAGCCGACGGGATCGCTGGTGCGCGAGGCCGACGTCCCGGCGTGGTGGTCGGCGGGCGCGGAACCGGGGCCGGGGTTGCGGCGGTGCGGTGACTCGCCGATCGTGCTGGTGACCGGGGCCTGAAGCGCCCCAAGGCGGCCTTCGGTGCGTCAGACGCACCCAAGGCGGGGTGGATTCATGTGGTTGTTGCAACATGCTCTACATCGGACAGTAGCATGTTGATCTTTTCCTGCGGGGTAAGCCAGTTCAGAGTCTTGCGGGGACGGTCGTTGAGCCGG
>NZ_JAJPWR010000049.1:0-31290 GCF_046548995.1 Amycolatopsis sp. lyj-109 | reverse complement strand
CCCCGCCCGCACCTGCTCCCAAAACCGCACCCGCACATCCCGCAACAACGGCACCCGACCTACCCGACCAGCCACAACACCCTCCAACCATCGGTGTTGCAACCACCCCATGAACCCAAGCGGCCTTGGTTGCGTCTCACGCACCCAAGGCGGCCTTCGGTGCGTGTGACGCACCGAAGGCCGCCTTGGGGCGCTTGGATTGGTGAGCGTCCACGAAATCTGCGACAGGCAACACTAGGACGCCGCGGCCAGGACGGCCTGCTCCACCTCGCGGCGCCACCCGGGCTCGATGCGCCCGCTCCGCGGCGTCACCGCGAACGAGTCCACCACCGCACCACCCAGCGTCGACGCCTTGGCCCAGCGGACCTCCGCGTCACACCGGCGCAGCGCTCCCGCCACCCGGAACAGCAACCCGATCCGGTCGGTCGCGCGCAGTTCCAGGACCACCGTGTCCGGACCCGTCGTCTCGTCGTCGAACCAGAGCACCTTCGGGGCGACCGGCGCCGGCAGCCCGTAGTCGCGTTCCTTCGCCGCCAAGCGCTGGGTCAGGGGCAACGTGCCCGCCACCGCGCGGGCGAACTGCTCGCGCAGCAGGGTCGCGTCCGGCAGGGAACCGAACTTCGGGGACGCCGTGAACACCCCGGCCCGGCCGCCGTCGTGGCCGCGCAGGATCGCCGAGTGGACCTCCAGGGAGTTCAGTGCCAGGACGCCCGCCGCCGGGGCCAGCAGCTCGGCCCGGGCCGGGACCGCCAGCAGGACCGTGACCACCTTTCCGTGCGAGCTGATCCGGATCTCGCCCGTGCCCGACGCCACCGCCGAAGCGACGAGTTCGCGTTGTTCGTCGTCCATCGGCGAAGGGGCGGTGAAACCCTTGCCGTGCAGTACTTCTTCGCAGCCGGCGGCCAGCTCCGCCAGCAGCCGCGCCTTCCAGTCCGTCCAGACCCCGGGGCCGGTGGCCAGCGAGTCGGCCTGGGTCAGTGCGTGCAGGAGCTCGACCAGGACGAGGTCGTTGTCCAGGGTCTTCACCACCCGGGCCACCGTGGCCGGCTCGCTGATGTCGCGCCGGGTCGCCGTGTGCGGCAGCAGGAGGTGGTGGCGGACCATCGCCGACACCGTGGCCGCGTCGGCTGCGGAAAGCCCGAGCCGGGTGGCGACCTGGGCCGAGATCTTGGCGCCCAGCACCGAATGATCCGCGTCGCGGCCCTTGCCGATGTCGTGCAGCAGCGCGCCGATCAGCAGCAGGTCCGGACGCGACACCGTGGTCGTCAGCTTGGCCGCCTCGACGCAGGTGCGCACCAGGTGCCGGTCGACCGTCCACTGGTGCACCGGCGAACGCGGCGGCAGGTCGCGGACCGCGCCCCACTCCGGGAACAGCCGGGACCACAGGCCCGTCCGGTCCAGGGACTCGACCGCGTCGACCAGGCCCTCGCCCGCGCCCAGCAGCTCGACCAGCGCGTTCAGCGCCTCGGCCGGCCACGGCGTGCGCAGCTCCGGCGCCGACTCGGCCAGTGCCTTGAGCGTGCCGAGCGCGATCGGCTTGCCCGTGCGCGCCGACGCCGCCGCGACCCGCAACAACAGAGCCGGGTCCTTCGCCGGGACGGCGTCGCGGGCCAGCGCCACCTCGTTGCCGTGCAGCACCACGTTTTCGGCCAGCGGGGTGCGGGCCGGACGCCGTCCGAAGCGCGTCTTCGGGGGCTCCACAGTGGATCGCAGGGCGACGTCCAGTGCGTAGGCGATCGTGCGGCCCGCTCCGGAAAGCTTGCGGGCCAACGTGAACCGGTCGCCGAAACCCAGCTCCGCGGCGACCAGTTCGGCCTCCGGTGCGGACAGGACGTCCCGTTCGCGCCGGATCTCGCGCCGCAGCTCGGTGCGGACGTCGAGCAGGAGCCCCTTCGCCTCCAGGAGTTCCTCGCCCGGACGCGCGGTGAGCTGCGCCGCGGCGAGGGCCTCCAGGACGGCGAAGTCCCGCAGCCCGCCCCGGCCGTGCTTGAGATCCGGTTCGGCGGACTGCGCGATTTCGCCGCTGCGGGCCCAGCGCTGCCGGACCGACGCCGTCATGTCCGGGAGCTGCTTGCGCGCCGTACGGCGCCATTGGTCGCGCGCCGCGGAAACCACCCGGCCGCTCAGCTCGGCGTCCCCGGCGAGGTGCCGGGCGTCGAGCAGGCCCATGGCCACGCGAAGGTCCTCCGAAGCGACCTTCAGCGCCTCACCGGGCGTGCGGACCGAGTGGTCGAGCCCGACTTTCGCGTCCCACAAGGGATACCAGAGCGCGTCCGCGATCTCGCCGACGCCGCTGTTGCCGTTGTGCACCAGCAGCAGGTCGAGATCGGAGAACGGCACCAGCTCCCGGCGGCCGAGCCCGCCCACGGCGACCAGCGCGACACCCGGTTCCGCGGTGTCGACGCCGGCCGCCGAAGCTCCCCTGCCCAGCCAGAACTCGTAGAGGTCGACCAGGGCCGCCCGCAGTGCGGACGCCCCCAGCCTCCCGTGCCTGCCCTCGAGCAAACGCTCGGTGGCCTTGACCAGTTCGCCCCCGTCGGCCATCCCAGACGCCTTATAGAGCGTCCGTGCCGCGCTCGCCGGTCCGTACCCGGATGACGGTCTCCACGGACGTCACCCACACCTTGCCGTCACCGATCTTGCCGGTGTGCGCGGCCGTGGTGATGGCCTCGAGGACCTTCTCCACGTTGGTGTCGTCGGTGACGACCTCGACCTTCAACTTGGCCACGAAGTCCACCGAGTACTCCGCACCGCGGTAGACCTCGGTGTGGCCCTTCTGCCGGCCGTATCCCTGGACCTCGCTGACCGTCATGCCCAGCACGCCCAGCTGCTCCAGCGCGGAGCGGACGTCGTCGAGCGTGAACGGCTTCACAATCGCCGTGATGAGCTTCATGCCTTGCTCTCCTCGAGTTTCGCGTTGCCGGTGGCGGACTTGACCGGGAAGGTCGTCGGCTGGCCGATGCCGCCGCTCGACCCGGTGAAGTCGTACGCGCTCTCCGCGTGCTGGGCTTCGTCGATGCCGCTGATCTCGTCTTCGGCGCTGACGCGGAAGCCGCCGGCCTTCTTGATCACGAAGCCGATGATGAAGGACAGCACGAAGGAGTACGCGAGCACCGCACCGGCGGCCGCCGCCTGACGACCCAGCTGGGTGAACCCGCCGCCGTAGAACAGGCCGTCCGCACCGAGCGCGTTGACGCTGGTGGTGCCGAAGAAGCCGATCAGCAGCGTGCCGACGATGCCGCCGACCAGGTGGACGCCCACGACGTCGAGCGAGTCGTCGAAGCCGAACTTGAACTTGAGCGAGATGGCCAGCGCGCAGAGAGCACCGGCGATGAGGCCGATCGCGATGGCCCCGAGCGGGCTCACGAAACCACACGCCGGGGTGATGGCGACCAGACCGGCGACCGCGCCGGATGCCGCACCGAGGGTGGTCGGCTTGCCGAACTTGATCTGCTCGATCAGCAGCCAGCCGAGGACGGCCGCCGCGGTGGCAACGGTGGTGTTGGTGAACGCGACGGCGGCGAGGTCGTTGGCGGCCAGCGCCGAACCGGCGTTGAAGCCGTACCAGCCGAACCACAGCAGCGAAGCACCGAGCAGCACGAACGGAACGTTGTGCGGCCGGCCGGTGTCCTTCGGCCAGCCCTTGCGCTTGCCGAGCACGATCGCCAGCGCCAGGCCCGCGGCACCGGCGTTGATGTGGACCGCGGTACCACCGGCGAAGTCGAGCGCCTTGAGGTTGTTGGCGATCCAGCCGCCGACGGCGTTCTCGCCGATGAAGCCGTTGAACGAGAACACCCAGTGCGCGACCGGGAAGTACACGACCGTCACCCAGACGACGACGAACAGCGTCCAGCCCCAGAACTTCGCGCGGTCGGCGATGGCGCCGGAGATCAGCGCGGGCGTGATGATCGCGAACATCAGCTGGAACATCACGAACGCGAGGACGGGCAGGCCGTCCGAGCCGGGCCAGGCGACCGCCGGCGTCGTGTCGGTGGCGGCAACCGCGAAGCCGGCGAGTTTCCCGAAGGTGTTCTCGAGGCCGGCGAAGTGGAAGTTACCGAGGAACCCTCCGAAGGCGTCGTCTCCGAAGGACATCGAGAAGCCGTACAGGGCCCACAGCACCCCCACGACGGCCAGCGCGATGAAGTTCATCATCAGCATGTTCAGGACGCTCTTCGCGCGGACCATGCCGCCATAGAAGAACGCCAGTCCTGGGGTCATGAGCATGACCAGCGCGGCGCTGGCCAATACCCATGCGGTGTCTCCTGCGTTCAGCACATCGTCCTCCCGTGCCCTGGGTTGGTGCGATGGCAGTTTTGGCGCGCGGTGTTTCACGGGGCGGCTCGCGAGGTTTCACCCGCGTGAACTGTGCGCGCCCGGTTGTTACGGCCAGGTTTCCCAGGACCCCTCCTCCGGTGTCCGGTTGCGAAACGTCGTGGTCGAATATCCCCATGACACCGGCCGACAACGGGAATGACCCACTGCCACCCCCGGTCGTCGCAGCACTGCGGTGTTCGGTGTGCGGCAACCCGATCGGCGCAGCGGGACGCACGCTGCGTTGCGGAAACCGCCACTCTTTCGATCTAGCACGCCAGGGTTACGTGAACTTGTTGCACGCGCGAATCCCGGCCGGGACGGCGGACACCGCGCCGATGGTCGCGGCGCGCGCGGACTTCCTGGAATCGGGCGCCTACGAGCCCCTTGCCGACGAACTGGCCCGCGTCTGCGCGGAGGCCGGCGGACTCGTGATCGACGCGGGCGCGGGCACCGGGTACTACCTCGCGCGGGTGCTGGCGACGTCGGAGGCGTTCGGCCTCGCGCTGGACGTCTCGGCGGTCGCGCTGCGGCGGGCGGCCCGCGCCCACCCGCGGCTGGGCGCGGCGGTGTGGAACCTGTGGGAGCCGTGGCCGGTGGGCGACGGCGTGGCGTCGGTCGTGCTGAACGTCTTCGCGCCACGCAACGGGCCGGAGTTCCACCGCGTGCTGCGACCCGGCGGCCTGCTGGTCGTCGCCGCGCCGGCCCCGGACCACCTCCGCGAGCTGGGCGACCTGGTGCTGGCCGTCGACGAGCGCAAGGACGAGCGCCTGGACGCCACCCTCGGCGAGTACTTCACGCGCACGGACCGCACCGAGGTCCGGCGCGAGGTCGAGTTCACGCCGCGGCAGGTGCGCCAGGCGGTCGAGATGGGTCCCGCCGCGTTCCACCTGGACCGTGACGGCCGCCGGGAGCGTCTCGACGCGCTGAGCGAGTCCCGGCTCGTCACGGTGTCCTTCACGGTGTCGGCGTACCGGCGGCGCTGAGTCTGGAAGGGTGAAGGGGTGAAGCCCGACTGGACCGCGTCCGCGACCCGGCTCGCGGACGCGGAGTGGGTGCGGGCCCGCATCGGCGGCGCCGCGAAGCTGTACGGCTGCGCGCGGCCCGAGGTGCTCGGGACGATCTGGTGGTACTCGCTGTCGTCGGTGCTGGTCGGACCGGCGGTGGACGGCCTGCTGGCCGGGACGCCGGTCGATCCGTCGCTGGACGCCGTGGAGCTCGACCTCGTCGCCGACGGGCGGTTCCTCGGCGCCCGGTCCACCCGTCCCCTCGACGGCGGCCTCCCGGAGCTGGGCGCCGCCCTCACCACCGCTCTCGGCACCGCGATCACGACCATCGCCGAGGTCAGCGGGGCGCGGGAGCGCGCGCTCGGGGCGATCGCCACCGACTCCATCGGGAACCGGCTGCTGTGGACGCCCGATCCGGAGCGCGCGATGACCCTCGCCGGGCCGCTGGTCGACGCGATCGACCTGGGCCTGCCGAAGCCGCGCTTCGTGCGCGTCGGACGCACCCCCGCCGTACGCCGGGCTTCGTGCTGCCTGATCTACGAAGTCGGCAACCCCAAGTGCGTGAGCTGCCCGCGTCAGACGCCCGAAAAGCGCGAAGCCCGCCTTCGCGCCGCCCTGGGCTGATGTGGTGCGTCGCAGGTCCCTTGCCGTTCGTCACGAGCGCCCCAATGTGGCCTTCGGTGCGTCTGACGCACCCAAGGCGGCCTTCGGTGCGTCAGACGCAACCAAGGCCGCCTTGGGGCGCTTTTCCCGGCGCGCGCACGCTAAAGAACCGCCAGCTCCAGCGCCGCGAGCCGCTCCGGATCGGCGATGACGTCGATGCCCGAGATGCGGTCGCCGTCGACGCGGAACGCCAGGACGACCGCCAGCCGCCCGTCGCGCACCATGAGCAGGCCGGGAGCGCCGTCGACCAGGGCGAGTTCGCTGGCGCGGGCCCGCTCCGACGCCAGGATCGCGCCGCGGCGCACACTCTCGACGCCGCGCAGCACGATCGGCGCCGGGCTCGGACCGGCGAACCGGTCCGCGTGCAGCACCACGTCCGGGTCGAGCAGGGCCAGGAGTGCTTCGAAGTCGCCGCCGCGCGATGCGGCCAGGAAGGCTTCGACGACCCTGCGCCGCCGGGGCAGGTCCGCGTCCGCGGCGGCCCCGCCCTTCACCCGGCGGCGGGCGCGGCTGGCGAGCTGCCGGGCGGCGGCCGGGGTCTTGCCGATCACCGGCGCGATCTCGTCGAACGGCACCGCGAACATGTCGTGCAGCACGAACGCGACGCGCTCGGCCGGGCCCAGCGCGTCCAGCACCACCAGCAGCGCCCGCCCGACGGTGTCGGCCAGCTCGGCCTCCTGCCCCGGGTCGCGGCGGTCGTCGTCCGGCTCGGGCTGCCCGTCGAGGGGCTCCTCGCGGTGGTTGCGGCGCGTGCGCAGCAGGGACAGGCAGACCCGGGCGACCACGGTCGTCAGCCAGGCGGGGAGGTTGTCGATCTCGCCGGCATCGGTGCGGTGGAACCGCAGCCACGCCTCCTGGACGGCGTCGTCGGCTTCGGCCGCCGAACCCAGCATCCGGTAGGCGACCGCGCGCAACCGCGGCCGCTCCTGCTCGAACCGCTCGGTCAGCGTGTCCACCGTGTCCCGTTCCTTCCGCCGTTCGTAGCAGTAGACCCCGCGGCGGGGACCGATGTGACCGGAATGGCCGTGATCTGGGTCATCCGGCAGCGGCGCGCAGGACGTCGGCCAGCAGGGCCGCGGGCTCCGGCATCGGCCCCGGGAGGCGCGCCAGCACCACTCGCCGCCGCTCCGACGGGCCACCGCGCACGTCCAGCACCCGTACTCCCGGCGGCACGGCCTCGGCCAGCGAAGCGGGCAACGTCGTCAGCCCGCACCCGGCGGCGACCAAGTTCAGCTTCGCCAGCCAGTCGCGGGCGGTGTGGGCGATCTCGGGCCGCTCGTCGAGCCCCGGCCAGACACCCATCAGCGTCTCCTCCCCCGACGGCGGGCCGGCGATCCAGCGCTGCCCGCGCAGGTCCGCGACGTCGACCGGGCCGGCACCGGCCAGTGGGTGGCCCGCGGGCACGGCGAGGCGGAGGCTGCGCTCGGCGAGCGTCTCCAGGCGCAGCGCCGGCGTCTCGGCGTCCGGCGGGCGGAACGGCGGGACCGAGCCGAGCACGGCCAGATCGACGGTGCCCGCGCGCAGCGCCCGGACGAGGACCGGGGTCGTGCCCTCCCGGGTGACGACGGTGACGGCGGGGTGCGTGCGCCGCAGTTCGGCGACGGCGCGGGGCACCAGGACCGCGCCCGCGCTGGGGAACCAGCCCAGGCGGACTGTCCCGGCGTCGGCGGGCAGCCCGGCCAGCTCGCGCCCGGCGGCGTCGATCTCGTCGAGCACCGCGATCGCCCGGCGCAGCACGATGTTCCCGGCGGCCGTGAGGCGGACGCCGCCGGGACGCCGCTCCAGCACGGGTGTCCGGGCCACCCGTTCGAGGGACGCGATCTGCCGCGACACCGCGGACTGGGTGTAGCCGAGCGCCGCCGCGGCCGCGGTCAGGGTGCCGCGTTCGGCGACCTCGCGGAACACGCGCAGGGCCACCAGGGAGACGTCACCGAAGTCCATGACGTTCACGCATACCAGGGTTGCTCGATTCTCGCTTTTCGCATGCCTCGGACGGACCTAGCGTGCAGGTATGACACGCATCGCCGTGGTGACCGGGGCCAACCAGGGCCTCGGCTTCGCCCTCGTCCGCGGCCTCGCCGCCCGGCTGGCTCCCGAAGACCTCGTCCTGCTCACCGGCCGCGACGCCGGGCGGGTGGCCTCGGCGGCCGCCACCGTCGCCGCCGATCCGGCCACGCGCAGCCGGGTCGAGGGCCGCGTCCTCGACGTCTCCGACGTTGCCGCGGTCGCCCGCTTCGCCGAGCCGGCCGACATCGTGCTTTCGAACGCCATCGGCCCGCTGTCCCCCGGCCGCCCGCAGGCCGAGCAGGCCGACGTGTTCCTCGACGTCGCCAACGGCGGCACCCACGCGGTGCTGCGGTCGTTCGGGCCGGTCCTGCGGCCGGGCGGGCGGCTGCTCGTCGTCGCCAGCTCGCTGGGCACCCTGGGCCACCTGCCCGAGCCGCTGCGGCCGCGCTTCGACGGCGTCTCGCTGGACGAAGTGGAGAAGGCGGTCGAGGACTGGCGCACGGCGATCCACGACGGCACGGCCGCCGAACAGGGCTGGCCGGACTGGATCAACGTGCCGTCGAAGGTCGCCCAGGTCGCGGCGGTGCGTGCGGTGGCGGCCGAACGCCGGGACGCCGACCTGGCCAACGGCACCCTGGTGGCGGCGGTCTGCCCGGGCCTGGTGGACACGCGGGCCTCCCGGCCGTGGTTCAGCGACTTCAGCCAGGCCCAGCCACCGGACGAGGCGGCGCGGGCGGTCCTGGACCTGGTGTTCGCCGACGTGGACCCGGCGACCTACGGCGAGCTGGTCCGGTTCGGCCGCGTGCTGCCGTGGACGAGCGGCTGACGGTCAGAGCACGCAGAACTCGTTGCCCTCGGGATCGGCCAGCACGAAGTGGTCGGGGCGGCCGTCCAGCTTGTCCTCGCGCAGGACGATCGCGCCCGCGGCGGTCAGCCGGGCGATCGCCTCCACGACCCGCTCCCAGCGCGTCTCCCACGGCACCTCGCGCCCGCCACCGGCCTGGACGTCCAGGTGGACGCGGTTCTTCGCGACCTTCCCTTCGGGGACCTTGAGGAAGCTCAGGCTCGGCAGGACGCCCTCGGGATCGGCCAGGTACGCGCCGTCGCCCCATTCGCCCTCGGGCACGCCGTGCTGGGTGAACCACGCTTCCCAGCTCACGAACCCCGCCGGGGGCGGGCGTTCGATGTAGCCGAGGGCCACCGCCCAGAACCTGGCCAGTGCGCGGGGGTCCGCGCAGTCGATCGTCACGCTCCAGCGCACCGTCACGGGGTGGAGCGTAGCCGCGATGGGCAGCGGGCACCGCGCGTAACAAGACGGAATGTCTCCACGACATCCCCGGCACGTTGCACCGGCCGAGAGGGTGGGCGAGCATTCGCATGGACATCGCCGTTTCCGTGAACGACCCAGCGCTCCAGGAGTCTTTGCTCGACTGGCTGCGCGGCGATCCCGAGCTGGGACCGGCGGTGCGGAAACGCTACGCGGCCCCGAAGCCGGGCGAACTGGGGACGATCGCGGACGCGGTTGTCATTTCGGTCGGCAGCGGCGGGGCCCTGACCGTGCTCGCCTCCGCGGTGAAGGCGTGGGTTCAGCGGCCCCGTGGCAAGCACGTCGTCCTCCGGGTGCGCCGTGGCGAAAGCGGCGAGGAGACCACGATCGATGCTGACCGAGTCGGCTCGGACGACATCGAAACGATTCTCGACCGCTTGTTCCGGGAGGGCGAATCGGCATGACGCTCGCGGTCCGGGAGGAATCGCGCGTCGTCCTCATCGGCACGTCCCAGTACACCGACGAGCGCCTCCCTCCCATTCCCGTGGTCGAACAGTGCCTGAACGACATGCGGGACGTCTTCACCGACCCGGACCACGGGCTCGTCCAGTCCGAGCACTGCACGGTTCTGCTCGACGAACCGGACATCGCCCAGCTGGGCCGGCGGATCCGGGACGCGATGGCGGGCGCGACGGGTCTCCTGGTCGTCTACTTCGTCGGCCACGGCATCATCGGCCGCCGGCACGAGCTGTACCTCGGCCTGCCCGAAAGCGACCTCGAAGACCCCACGTTCGGGTCCCTGTCCTACGCCGCGCTGCGAGACCGGATCCTGGACAGCCCGGCGCGCACGAAGGTCGTCATCCTGGACTCCTGCTACTCGGGCCGGGCGATGGGAGAAACGCTCGCCGATCCGGTCGGGGCGGTCGTCGGCCAGCTCGACATCGACGGCACCTACCTGATGACGTCCGCCCAGCGCGACCAGGTCGCCCTCGTGCTCGACGGCGAGCCGCACACCGCGTTCACCGGCCGGCTGCTGCGGGTACTGAAGACGGGGATCCCGGAAGCGGGCGAATACCTGACGGTCGACGACGTCTACCAGCACCTGTCGGCCATGATGACGGCGGCCGGGTTGCCCCGGCCGCAGAAGCGCGGGAGCCAGAATTCGGGCCGGTTCCGGATCGCGCGCAACCACGCCATCTCGGCCGAGAGCGAAGAGGATCTCGACGCGCGGATCGCCGAGATCGTCCGGCAGGGCCGGGCCGTGAGCTGGCCGGCGCAGCTACCGGACCTGGAGAAGATCCTCGCTCGCCAGCAGGCGCTCCTCGGCGATCGGCACGGGAAGGTCTGGCGGACCGAGCAACTCGTCGCTCACGCGATCGGCGAGGGCGGCGACCCGGCGGAGGCGATCGACCGGCTGCGCACCCTGCTCGCCCGGCAGTCCGCCGAACTCGGCAACGAGCACGCCGGCACGCTGCGGTCGCGGCATCTCCTCGCGGTGAACCTCGGCGAGTCCGGGTTGCGAGACGAAGCGATCTCCCTGCTTCGCGCGCTGCTGCCGGATATGCGCCGCGTCCTGGGTCACCTGGACCCGGCTTGCTGGCGAGCTCAGCACGTCCTCGCGATCAACCTCGCCCTGACGGGCCGGGTCGAGGAGAGTGCCGCGCTCCTGAGGGAACTGCTCACGATGCAGAAGATCCATCTGGGCGAAGACGCGCCGCAGACCGGCTGGGTGCGGCGCGACCTGACACTGCTCTCGCCGGAGGTCGCCGAGCATGTTTGAACGGTTCACCGATCACGCGCGAAACATCATCGTTCTGGCCCAGCAGGCGGCCTGGAGCTTGAACCACAACCAAATCGGGACTGAGCACCTCCTCATCTCGATGGCCGAAGAAGCTGGAGGAGTCGCCAGTCGCGCACTGCGACACCACGGTCTCACTGCTGAGGTGATCCGCGGGGAGGTACAAGAGGTCGTCGGCCTGGGCGCCGTGCCCACCGAGGGGCACCTTCCGTTCACGCCTCGAGCCAAAAAGGTTCTGGAGCTCGCTCTACGAGAGGCCTTGCGGATCAAAGACAAGCACATCGGAACCGAACACCTCTTGCTGGGTCTGATCCGCAAAGGCGACGGGGTCGCCATTCAGGTACTGACCAACCTCGGCATCCCACTCCAGGACCTTCGGCAAACCGTCCTGAACTTCGCCTCCGATCCGGAAACGACTCGGGCAGCCGAACCGGCGAAACAGGCGCCGAACCGGCCGTCGCCGCCGGGACAGCTGGGGCGCAGTCTCACCGGCCTCGCCCACGACGACGCACTGGATCCGATCGTCGGCCGGACCAAGGAGATCGACCGGCTCGTCCAGGTCCTCTGCCGCCGGACGCGGCACAACCCGGTGCTCGTCGGCGAGCACGGGGTCGGCAAGACGGCGATCTTCGACGGTCTCGCCCAGCGGATCGTCACCGGTGAAGTGCCGGCGCGGCTCAAGGGCAAGGAGGTGCACGCCCTCTCGCACGATGGCCGCGACGACGGCGATCTGCGCAAAGCGCTGGCCGAAGTCCGGACCCGCGACGACGTCATCCTGGTGCTCGACGACATCTCGGATCTGCTGCACGGCAACCACTCCGAGATCCTGAGCGCGGCTGTCCTGCACGGTGACGTCATCGTCGGGTGCACCGCGACACCCGAAAGCTATCGCCGGGTGAACGCGGAAAGCCCCGTCCTGGCGCAACTGTTCCAGCCCGTCCAGGTGGTGGAAATGTCTCCGGACGCGGCGGTGGCGGTGCTGCGGGTCATGCGCGACCGGCTGGTCGACCACCACCACCTCACGATCGAGGACGAAGTGCTCGCCACGGCCGTGGGGCTGGCCTCGCGGTACGACCGGCAGCACCGCCTGCCGAGGAGCGCCATCGATCTCATCGACGAGGCCTGTGCCCGCACCACCGGATCGCCGAACCTGAGCGAGGCCGACCTCAGCCGGACCATGCAGGACCTGCGCAACGAGTGGAAGATCGAGGCGGAGCTCCTGGGCCGGATCGAACCGGCCTACCGCGGGCAAGCGGCGCGGCCGGTGCCGGAAGCATTCCTGCAGGTCTACGGCGGGGTGGACACCGAGATCTGGCGGATCGGCTGAGACCACCCGCTGGAACGGATGGCGACGCCTCCGACCCGGCCGTACGGTGAACCACGATGAGTGAACGCAGCTGGGGCTTCCGCACCCGTGCCCTGCACGCGGGCGGTACGCCCGATCCCGCCACCGGCGCGCGGGCCGTGCCGATTTACCAAACCACGAGCTTCGTCTTCGAAGACGCCGCCGATGCCGCGAACCTCTTCGCGCTGCAGAAGTACGGCAACATCTACAGCCGGATCGGGAATCCGACCGTGGCCGCCTTCGAAGAGCGGATCGCCAGCCTCGAAGGGGCCATCGGCGGGGTCGCCACCGCGAGCGGGCAGGCCGCGGAGTTCCTCACCTTCAGCGCGCTCACCGAGGCCGGCGACCACATCGTGTCCGCGAGCGGGCTCTACGGCGGCACCGTCACCCAGCTGACCGGCACACTCCGGCGCTTCGGCGTCGAGACGACCTTCGTCAGCGGCGGCATCGACGACTACGCCGCCGCCATCACCGACCGGACGCGGCTGCTCTACACCGAGGTCATCGGCAACCCCGGCGGTGGCATCGCCGATCTCGCCGCATTGGCGGACCTCGCGCACGCCCACGGCATCCCGCTGGTCGTCGACGCCACGCTGGCGACGCCGTACCTGTGCCGCCCGATCGAGCACGGCGCCGACATCGTGCTGCACTCCGCGACGAAGTTCCTCGGCGGGCACGGGACGACGCTCGGCGGGATCATCGTCGAGTCCGGGAAGTTCGACTGGGGCAACGGGAAGTTCCCGCGGATGACCGAGGCCGTCGACAGCTACGGCGGCCTGAAGTACTGGGAGAACTTCGGCGAGTACGCGTTCTGCACCCGGCTGCGCGCCGAGCAGCTGCGGGACATCGGCGCGGCACTCTCGCCGCACTCGGCTTTCCTGCTGCTGCAAGGGGTCGAGACGCTGCCGCAGCGGATGGACGCGCACGTCGCCAACGCCAGGACGGTCGCCGAGTACCTCGAAACCGACCCGCGCGTGGCCTGGGTGTCCTACGCCGGGCTGCCGTCGCACCCGCACCACGAACTGGCCCGGCGCTACCTGCCGGCCGGACCCGGTGCGGTGTTCTCCTTCGGCATCGACGGCGGCCGCGCGGCCGGCGAGAAGTTCGTCGAATCGGTGGAGCTGCTGTCGCACCTGGCGAACGTCGGGGACGCGCGGACGCTCGTCATCCACCCGGCGTCGACCACGCACGCGCAGCTGTCGGAGGAGCAGCTCGCCGCCGCGGGTGTCGGGCCCGACCTGATCCGGCTGTCGGTCGGCCTGGAGGACGTCGACGACATCCTCTGGGACCTCGACCAGGCGCTGGGCAAGGCGGTGGCCGGATGACGCATGACGTCAGCGCGGTCGAGCGCCGCGCGATCCTGCAGCGGACGAAGTCGGTGACGCTGGTCGGCGCGTCCGCCAACCCGGCGCGGCCCAGCTACTTCGTCGCGACCTACCTGCTCTCGTCGACGCGCTACGAGGTCGAGTTCGTCAACCCGCGCCTGGACACGCTCTTCGGGAAGCCGGTCTACGCGTCGCTGAAGGACGTCCCGGGCACACCCGACCTGGTCAGCGTGTTCCGCAGGCACGACGACCTGCCGCAGGTCGCCGAGGAGGTCATCGACGCCGGCGCGCGGACGCTGTGGCTGCAACTCGGGTTGTGGCACGAGCCGGTGGCCGGCCGGGCCCGGGAGGCCGGGCTGGACGTCGTGATGAACCGGTGCGTGAAGATCGAGCACGCGCGCTTCGCGGGCGGGCTGCACCTGGCCGGGTTCAACACCGGCGTGCTCAGCTCGCGGCGGCAGTCGGCACCGTAGGGGAAGACGACGGCCGGGGTGGTCGACGCCGTCCTGTTGTCGCACGACCAGCACCCCGACAACCTCGACGACCGGGGCCGCGCATACCTCGCGACGGTGCCGTTGACGCTGACCACGCCCAGTGGGGCCGAGCGGCTCGGCGGGACAGCGCAAGGCCTGGGCCGTGGGATTCGGCGCGGGTCGGGCCGCTGACGGTGACGGCGGTTCCGGCGCTGCACGGGCCGGAGGGGGCTTCGCGGCTGAGCGGGGACAACGCCTCGGTGTGACGCCGGGCAGGCTCGCCGCACGTCTTGAATGACTCATTCATGGCGTGGGAGGTCATGAATGAGTCATTCAAGACGTTGCTGCGCCGCGGCCGGGGAGCCCACGACGGGCCGGCTCAGCGCCGTGAGAGGCTGGCGGCATGGCCAAGCCGACTCCGCTGCAGTTCCGGAACGTCCTCGTCGCCGTCCTCGCGGCGGGGGGCTTCGTCTGGAGCATCGTCGTGGGCTTGGAGTGGTGGGTGAGCGCGATCGTCGGCTGCGCCTGCGTGCTGTCGCTCGCCTCGGCCTACCTCAACCGGCCCGGCGCGAACTAGCGGGTCTTCGCGAACCGGGCCTTCAGGTTCGTCCGGCCCGCTTCCGTGAGCCGCCCGAACAGCCGCAACCTCGCCAGGCCGCCGTCCGGGTAGATGTCCAGCCTCGCCTCCGTCACCTCGGGGCCGTCCGGTAGCGCGAACCGATGCCGGGTGTCCGGCTGCAACCGCGTCTTCGGCAGCAACTCCACCCACTCGCCGTACGTCTCGCGGCCGCTCACCGACGCCCAGCCCGGCGCGTTGCCCTTCAGGTTGCTCGTGTCCAGCTCCGCGAACCGGACGATCCCGGCGCCGGCCAGCCGGAGCGTCACCCAGTCGTTGCCGGCGTCGCGGCGGCGGGCCGTCTCCCAGCCCTCCGCCTGATGGGCCGCCAGCCCCGGCGAGAGGATGTTGTTCGGCGACGAATAGAACCGGTTGCTGCAGCCCGTGACGATCGCGCCGTTCTCCAGCGCCGCCAGGTCCAGCGCGTCCAGGTCGAGCAGCGCCGGGTCCGGGATCGGCGCGCCGTGCACGCGCAGGCGCGCCACTCCCCCATCCGGGTGCTGGGTCAGCCGCACGTGCGTGTAGCGCCGCGAACCGTTGACCGCGTAGAAGTTCTCCGTGTGGCCCGCGGCCGGGGCGTGGTCGACCACGACGTCCCACTCCGCCGAAGCCACCGACGCCGCCGACGGGTAGCCCGGGAGCGACGCCGCCTCAACCGAAACGTGCGGGGGGTAGTTGCCCTTGAAGAACGCCGTGTCGACGATGACGCCGGTGATCGTGCCGGCCAGGCCGAGCCGGACGATGGCCTGGTCGTCGCCCGGTTCGCGGTGACGGCGGGTCTCCCAGCCGTCGTAGACCTGGCCCTTCGGACCGAACGTCTCCGCGCGGTGCGCCGGTA
Source organism: Amycolatopsis sp. lyj-109 (assembly GCF_046548995.1). Lineage (NCBI taxonomy): Bacteria > Bacillati > Actinomycetota > Actinomycetes > Pseudonocardiales > Pseudonocardiaceae > Amycolatopsis > Amycolatopsis sp. lyj-109. The sequence goes on along the minus strand of NZ_JAJPWR010000049.1, from coordinate 15,637 downwards.
CCCACGGGTTGACCAGGTTCTCCTTCTCGGCGAACAGCTCGTCGGTCGCCCACATCACCGTGCCGCCGAAGCGGCGGGACGCGAGGTCGGGCAGTTCTGTCCACTCCGGACGGTCGGTCACCAGAGCCTCCATTTCAGCAGTTGCCCCGGGTCAGCAGCGCGCCGCGCGGCTCGTCGCCGGTGATTTCGGTGCCCCGCAGCCAGGTCGAGCGCACGACGCCGGCGAGCGGCCGCCGGTCGTAGGCGCTGACCGGGTTGCGGTGCTTCAGTTTCGCGACGTCGACCACGAAGGCTTCGTCCGGCGCGAACACGCAGAAGTCGGCGTCGTACCCGACCGCCAGGTGCCCCTTGCGGCGCATCCCGGCCTGCGCGGCCGGGCGCTCGGCCATCCATGCAGCGACGTCGGTGAGCGCGAAACCGCGCTGCCGCGCCTGCGTCCAGATCGCCGGCAGCCCCAGCTGGAGACTGGAAATCCCGCCCCACGCCTGGCCGAAGTCGCCGCTGTCGAAGCGTTTCAGCTCCGGTGTGCACGGCGAGTGGTCGCTGACGATCGTGTCGATGACGCCGTCGGCGAGGCCCTGCCAGAGCAGCTCGCGGTTGGCCGCCTCCCGGATCGGCGGGCAGCACTTGAACTGCGTCGCGCCGTCGCGGATCTCCTCGGCGACGAAGCTGAGGTAGTGCGGGCAGGTCTCCGCCGACAGGGCCACGCCGTCGCGGCGCGCCGCGGCGATCAGCGGCAGCGCGTCCGAAGAGGACAGATGCAGGATGTGCGCCCGCGCCGAGTTGCGCCGGGCCGCCTCGATGACGTGGGTGATCGCGAGGTTCTCCGCCTGCCGCGGGCGCGAGTGCAGAAAGTCGACATAGCGACCGCCGTGCGGCTGGGGCGCTTCGCCGATCTCGTGGGCGTCCTCGGCGTGGACGATCATCAGCGCGTCGAAGGAACTCAGCTCCCGCAACGCTTCGTCGAGCCCGGCCGGATCGAGCGGCGGGAACTCGTCGACGCCGGAGTGCAGCAGGAAGCACTTGAAGCCGAACACCCCGGCGTCGTGCAGACCTCGCAGGTCTCCGACATTGCCGGGGATCGCGCCGCCCCAGAAGCCGACGTCGACGTGCACCCGGCCGGTCGCCGCCTTCCGCTTGACCTCCAGCGCCGCGACGTCGACGGTCGGCGGCAGGCTGTTCAGCGGCATGTCCACGATCGTGGTCACCCCGCCCGCCGCGGCCGCGCGGGTCGCCGTCTCGAAGCCCTCCCACTCGGCGCGGCCGGGGTCGTTGACGTGGACGTGCGTGTCGACCAGCCCCGGCAGCAGCACGACGTCGTCGCCGAGGTCGAGGACGCGGTCGCCGGCCAGCGCCGCGCCGCCGGGTTCGACCGCGACGATCCGGCCGCCGTCGATGCCGACGGTCGCCGGGACTTCGCCCGCGGGCGTCACGGCCCGTGCGGCGCGCACCACAAGATCCATCCGAAAGCCCTTCGCCGGGAGGATGACCACCGCCGATTTCACAGAACGGAAAGACGGTTTCGCTCAACGACAGTAACCACGGCCCGCGCCGCTCGTCAACGACGGACGCGGCGCGTTACGGTCATCCCTGTGCGGCTTGAAGCGGAGTTCACCAGCGAACCGTTCCACGGCGAGGGTTCGCCGCCCGAACACGCCGTCGCCGCCCGCGACGCCGCCGCGGAAGCCGGGCTGGACACCGATTTCGGCCCGCTCGGCACGCTCGCCCGCGGCGAGGCGAAGGAACTGCTCGAAGCTCTCCCGGCGATCGCGAAAGCAGCGCTGGAGGGCGGCGCGACGCGGGTCACGCTGCAGCTGCGCCGGGCCGACGACCCGGGGAGCGCCCCCGTCGTCGAGCTGAACGACGCGCTGGCCCGGCTGATCGCCGACGTCGAGCGGGAACTGGGCGCCAAGCTGGGGGAACTCGACCGCGCGGGCAAGCAGCGCGCGGTGCGGCTGCTGCGCGAACGCGGCGCCTTCGGGCTGCGGAAATCCGTCTCGTCGGTGGCGGACGCGCTGGGCGTCACGCGGTTCACCGTCTACAACTACCTCAACCGGGAAGCGGACTGACCAGCGCTTTCAACAAAATGTTGACGGAACTCCGGCGCCGACGTACGGTCAGCCCGTGCTGCTCACCGACTTCAACACCGCCGACGTCCGCCCGCTGCTGACGGAATGCCTCGCCGTGCCCCGGTGGGTCGACACCGTGCTGGCCGGGCGCCCGTACGCCGACGTCGACGGGTTGAAAGCCGCCGCCGACCTGCCGTTGAGCAGCGACGAGATCCGCCAGGCCATGGCCGCGCACCCGCGGATCGGCGAGAAACCGGCGAGCGGCTGGGCCCGGTCGGAACAGTCCGGTGTGGACAATGCCGGGGCGTTCGCGGCGGCGAATGCCGAATACGAAGCCAAGTTCGGGCACGTCTACCTGGTCTGCGCGAGCGGCCGCAGCGGCGGCGAACTGCTGAAGATCCTCCGCGAACGACTGAACAACGACCCGGCGACCGAACTCGCCGTCGCCGGCCGTGAGCTGCTGAAGATCGCCGAACTCCGACTCGCGAAAGCGGTGACCGCGTGAGCCTCGTGACCACCCACGTCCTCGACACGGCGACCGGCCGTCCGGCACCGGGGATCACCGTCCGCTTCGAGACCGCCGAGGGCAAGCCGATCGCCGAAGGCCGTACCGACGACGACGGCCGCATCCGCGACCTCGGCCCGGAAACCCTGGCGCCCGGCGGCTACCGCCTGATCTTCGACACCGGCGCCTACCTGGGTCCGGACGCCTTCTTCCCGGAGGTCGCGCTGACCTTCCGGATCGCCGACGCGAGCGCGCACCACCACGTGCCGCTCCTGCTCAGCCCGTTCGCCTATTCGACCTACCGAGGGAGCTGACCGTGGCCATCACCCTGGGCCCCAACCAGTACGGCAAGGCGGAGGTCCGTCTGGTCACGGTGCGCCGCGACGGCCCGGTGCACCACCTCAAGGACCTGACGGTGTCGACGTCGCTGCGCGGCGAGCTGGCCGCGACGCACCTGACCGGCGACAACGCCGGAGTGCTGGCGACGGACACGCAGAAGAACACCGTGTACGCCTTCGCGAAGGAAGCACCGGTCGGCGAGATCGAGGACTTCGGCCTGCGCCTGGCCCGGCACTTCACCGGCACGCAGGAGAACATCACCGGCGCGCGCGTCAAGATCGACGAGCACGGCTGGGACCGGATCCCGGTCGGCGGCGAGCCGCACGACCACGCGTTCAGCCGTTCCGGCGACGAGCGCCGCACGACGGCGGTGACGGTCCAGGGCGACCGCGCGTGGGTCGTGTCCGGTATCGACGGCCTGACGCTGCTGAAGTCGACGGGCTCGGAGTTCCACGGCTTCCCCCGCGACGAATACACGACCCTCTCCGAGACCACCGACCGGATCCTGGCCACCGCCGTCACGGCCAAGTGGCGCTGCCAGGGCGAGGACATCGACTGGGCGTCGAGCCACCGCGAGATCCGGCGGGTGATGCTGGAGACGTTCGCGACGAAGCACAGCCTTTCGCTGCAGCAGACGCTGTATGCGATGGGCGAAGCGGTGCTGAAGGCCCGTGAAGAGGTCGCCGAGGTGCGGCTGTCGCTGCCGAACAAGCACCACTTCCTGGTGGACCTGAGCCCGTTCGGGTTGAAGAACGACAACGAGGTGTTCTACGCGGCGGACCGGCCGTACGGGCTGATCGAGGGCACGATCCTGCGCGACGACGCCGAAGACCCGGGCCCGGCCTGGGACCTCCACTGAACGCCGCTTTCACGTGAAAGCGACGGGCGTAGCTTTCACGTGAAAGCAACGTTGATAGAACGCTCTATCATCGAGGGGTGGCAGGGACCAAGGAACGCATCATGGCCGCCGGCGCCGAGCTCTTCCGGCGCAACGGCTACGCCGGCACCGGCCTGAAGCAGATCGTCGCCGAGGCCAACGCGCCCTTCGGGTCCCTCTACCACTTCTTCCCCGGCGGGAAAGAGCAGCTCGGCGAAGAGGTCATCCGCACCTCCGGGCTCGCCTACATCGCCCTCTTCGACCTCTTCATCGGCCCGGCCGAAGACCTCGTCAGCGGGATCGAGGCCTTCTTCGCCGCCGGGATCGCGACCCTCGAAGCGACCGATTACGTCGAAGGCTGCCCGATCGCGACCGTCGCCCTCGAGGTCGCCTCCACCAACGAGCCGCTGCGGCAGGCCACCGCCGACGTCTTCACCGCCTGGATCGACGCCGGGACCGAGAAGTTCGCGAAGTTCGGGCTCAGCCGGGAAGCCGCCCGGACGCTCACCATCACCGCCGTCAACAACCTCGAAGGCGCCTTCGTCCTCTGCCGCGCGCTGCGGGACACCGAAGCCATGGCCGTCGCCGGGGCCGCGACCGTCGACGTCGCCCGACGGCTCGAAAGTGCACAACTTTAGTCGGGAATTGAACGCAAGTCACCAACATGGCGCTTGACCACTCAGCAAGCAACAGCGTAGTGGTCTAGTCCTCCTGCCTCACACCGTCGTTCGGTTGGAGCCGCCATGCGCCGAGTCCTTGCCGCCACCGCAGCCGCAGCAGCCATTTCCGCGATGCTCACCAGTCCGGCCGAAGCCCTCGAGAACGGCCTCGCCCGCACCCCGCCGATGGGCTGGAACACCTGGAACACCTTCGAGTGCACCATCAACGAAACCCTCGTCGAGCAGACCACCGACCTGATGGTCAGCTCCGGGTTGCGCGACCGCGGCTACACCTCCGTCAACCTCGACGACTGCTGGATGACCTGGTCCCGCGACGCGAGCGGCAACCTCGTCGCGGATCCCGCGAAGTTCCCCAGCGGCCTCAAGGCGCTCGGCGACTACATCCACGCCCGCGGGATGAAGTTCGGGATCTACGAAGACGCCGGCACGATGACCTGCCAGGGTTACCCCGGCAGCCTCGGGCACGAACAGGCCGACGCGAACCTCTTCGCGAGCTGGGGCGTCGACTACCTCAAGTACGACAACTGCCACAACGACAGCACCACCCAGCAGGACTACGTCCGGCGCTACTCGGCGATGCGGGACGCGCTGCTCGCCACCGGCCGCCCGATCACCTACAGCATCTGCGAATGGGGCTACTTCGACCCCGCGAGCTGGGCCGCGGACGTCGGCAACCTGTGGCGCACCACCGGGGACATCACCAACAACTGGGGCAGCATCGACGCGATCTACCGCCAGAACGTCGGCCTCGCCTCCGCCGCGAAGCCGGGGGCCTGGAACGACCCGGACATGCTCGAGGTCGGCGACGGCATGGACTTCCAGGAGGACCGCGCGCACTTCACGCTCTGGGCGGCGATGGCCGCGCCGCTGATCGCCGGCGCGGACCTGCGCTCCGCCAGCGTCGCCACCTTCTCGACGTACTCGAACCCGGACGTCATCGCCGTCGACCAGGACCCGCTCGGCAAGCAGGCCACGCGGATCGCCACCGGGAACGGCCTGGACGTCCTCGCGAAACGCCTCCAGGACGGTGCCGTCGCCGTCGTGCTGTTCAACGAAAACAGCACCACGAAGACCATCTCGACGACGGCCGCCGCGGCCGGGCTGCCCGCCGCGGCGAGCTACCGGCTGACCAACCTGTGGTCGAAGGAGCTGACCACGAGTGACGGCACGATCAGCGCGAACGTCCCGTCGCACAGCACCGTGATCCACCGCGTCGAACCGGGGTCCGGCACCAGCATCGGCACCACCCAGCCGATCCAGGGCGCGTCGTCGGCGCGCTGCATCGACATCGAAGGCACCATCGCCGACATCCGGGACTGCGACGGCGGCACCGACCAGGCCTGGACCTTCACCAGTGCCGGCACACTCGAAGCCGACGGGCTCTGCCTGGACGCCGAGAAGGGCGGCACGACCGCCGGGACGAAGCTCGTCGCCTGGACCTGTCACGGCGGCGCGAACCAGAAGTTCAAGCTCGAAGCCGACGGCTCGATCAGCCAGGCCGGGCTGTGCGTCGACGTCACCGGCGGCGACAAGCCCGCCGGCAACGTCAACGGCACGCAGCTCGAACTGTGGAACTGCAACGACGACGCCAACCAGAACTGGCTGCTCAAGTCCCCGTGAGGTGCTCCGGCCGCACCGGGACGCGGGTGAGCGCGAGCCCGGTCGCGGCCCGGATCGCGGCCACGATCGCCGGCGTCGACGAGATCGTCGGCGGCTCCCCCACGCCGCGCAGGCCGTACGGCGCGTGCGGGTCCGGGCGTTCGAGGACGTCGATGATCATCGGCGGCATGTCCAGCACCGTCGGGATCAGGTAGTCGGTGAAGGAGGGGTTCCGGATCTTCCCGCCGGAGGTCTGGATCTCCTCCATCACCGCAAGCCCGAGCCCCTGCGCCGAGCCGCCCTGGATCTGGCCGAGCACGGCCTGGGGGTTCAGCGCCTTGCCGACGTCCTGGGCGCAGTCCAGCGCGACCACCTTGACCAGGCCCAGCTCGGTGTCGACGTCGACGACCGCCCGGTGCGCGGCGAACGCGTACTGCACGTGCGCGTTGCCCTGGCCGGTCTCCGGGTCCACCGGGTACGTCGGCCGGTGCCGCCATTCCACGGTCTCGTCGTGGACGTCGTCGCCGAGGACGTCCACGAGGTCGGCGACCACCTGACCGTCGGCCGCGACGAGCTTGCCGCCGACGACGCGCACCCGCTGGTCGAACCGGGACAGCAGCCGCGCCCGCACCGCCACGCAGGCGGCCTGCACCGCCCCGCCGGTGACGTAGGTCTGGCGCGACGCCGACGTCGAGCCGCCGTTGCCGATCGAGGTGTCCATCGGCAGGATCGTCACCTGCTCGACGCCGAGTTCGGTGCGGACGATCTGCTGCATGATCGTCACCAGGCCCTGGCCGACCTCGCAGGCCGCGGTGTGCACGGTCGCGGCCGGCTCGCCGCCGACCAGCTGCAGGCGCACCCGGGCCGTCGAGTAGTCGTCGAAGCCTTCGGAGAAGCAGACGTTCTTGATCCCGACGGCGTAGCCGATGCCGCGGACGACGCCTTCGCCGTGCGTCGTGTTCGACACCCCGCCCGGCATGTGCCGCAGGTCGAACGGCCGTTCCGGCGGCATCGGCATCTCGCGCACGCGGGCCAGCAGCTCGGCGACCGGCGCTTCGGCGTCGACGACCTGGCCGGTCGGCATCAGGTCGCCCTCGCTCATCGCGTTGCGGACGCGGATGTCGACAGGATCCAGTCCACAGGCGACCGCCAGCTTGTCCATCTGCGACTCGTAACCGAAGGCCGCCTGCACCGCACCGAATCCCCGCATCGCGCCACACGGCGGGTTGTTTGTATACACACCCCAGCAGTCGACCGAAATACTGTCGACTGCATACGGTCCGACGCCGAGCGTGGCCGCGTTCGCCACCACCGCGCCGGTCGAGGACGCGTACGCGCCGCCGTCGAGGTACAGGCGTGTCTTCACGTACACGAGCCGGCCGTCGCGGGTGGCGCCGTGCTCGTAGTACATCTTCGCCGGGTGGCGGTGGACGTGCCCGTAGAAGGACTCTTCGCGGTTGTAGACCATCTTCACCGGCTTGCCGGTGTGCAGCGCGAGCAGGCACGCGTGCACCTGCATCGACAGGTCCTCGCGGCCGCCGAACGCCCCGCCGACGCCGCCGAGGGTCAGCCGCACCTTCTCGATCGGCAGTCCCAGCGCGGCGACGATCTGCTGCTGGTCGACGTGCAGCCACTGCGTGGCGACGTACAGGTCGACGCCGCCTTCGGTGTCCGGCACCGCGAGCCCGGACTCCGGGCCGAGGAAGGCCTGGTCCTGCATACCGACCTCGTAGACACCGGAGACGACGACGTCGGCGCCGGGATCCTGGGGACCGCGTCGGATCTTCACGTGCCGGACGACGTTGCCGCCTTCGTGCAGTGAAGGCCCTTCGCCCGCGACGGCCGCTTCGGAGTCCGTCACCGGCTCCAGCTCTTCGTACGTGACGACGATCCGTTTCATCGCGCGGCGCGCGGTCTCCGGGTGGTCGGCGGCGACCAGCGCCACCGGCTCGCCCTGGTAGCGCACGATGTCGGACGCGAGCACCGGCTGGTCGGTGTGCTCGAGGCCGTAGCGGTTGAGGCCGGGGACGTCCTCGTGCGTCAGCACCGCGTGGACCCCGGGCACGGCCAGGGCTTCCGCGATGTCGATGCCGGTGATCCGGGCGTACGGGTGCGGGCTGCGCAGTGTCACGCCCCACACCATGTCCTCGTGCCACAGGTCCGAGGAGTAGGCGAACTCGCCGCGGACCTTCACCGTGCCGTCGGGCCGCCGCGGCGACGTGCCGACGCCGTTCGCGGTCGTGGTCGTCGTCGTGACGGAGGTGGTGCTGGTCATCTGCCCTCCCGCAACCGAAGGCTCGCGGCGGCCAGCTCGCGGGCGATGGCGGACTCGTCGGCTTCGCGCAGGGTGCCGTCCTCGACGACGGCCTTGCCGCCGACGAACAGCCGGCGCAGCGGTGGCGTGGTGCCGAGCACCAGCGCCGCGACCGGGTCGGTGATGCCGACGTAGTTCAGCCCGGTCAGGTCCCAGACGGCCAGGTCGGCGAGCTTCCCGGGTTCGAGTGACCCGAGGTCGTCGGCGCGGCCGAGGCAGCGGGCACCGCCCATCGTGCCCATCCACAGCGCTTCGCGCGTGGTCAGGCCGCGGGGCCCGCCTCGCTGGCGGGCCTGCAGCAGCGACTGGTGGAGTTCTTCGCCGAGGCCGCCGGATTCGTTGGACGCGGCGCCGTCGGCACCCAGCCCGACCGGGACCCCGGCGTCCAGGAGGTCGCGGACGGGCGCGATGCCGGCGCCGATGCGGCCGTTGGACGTCGGGCAGTGCGCCGACCCGGTGCCGGTCGCGCCGAACCGGCGGATCGCCTCGGGCGCGAGGTGGATGGTGTGCGCGAGCCAGACGTCGTCGGCGAGCCAGCCGAGCTTGTCGGCGTACTCGGCGGGCGTGCAGCCGGCTTCGGCGAGGCACTGCTGCTCCTCGTCGACGGTCTCGGCGAGGTGGGTGTGCAGGCGGACGCCCTTGCGCCGGGCCAGCTCGGCCGCGCCGGACATCAGCCGCTCGGTGACCGAGAACGGGGAGCACGGGCCCGCCGCGATCTGCAGGTGGGCACCCGCGGAGTCGTCGTGGAAGCGGTCGATCGCCGCTTCCGTGCCGGTTAGGGCGTCCTCGGTCGACTCGACCAGGTTGTCCGGCGGCAGGCCGCCGTCGGACTCGCCGCGGTCCATCGACCCGCGCACGACGTGCAGCCGGACGCCGATGCGCTGCCGGGCCGCGGCCAGCGCCGCGACCTGGTCGCCGCCGTCGTGCGGGAAGACGTAGTGGTGGTCGGCGACGGTGGTGCAGCCGGTCAGCGCCAGCCGCGCCATCCCGGCGGTGCCCGCGACGTGCGTGATCTCGTCGTCGAGGCGGCTCCAGACCGGGTAGAGCGCGACCAGCCACTCGAAGAGCGTGTGGTCGGCCGCCAGTCCGCGGGTCGCCCACTGGTAGAGGTGGTGGTGGGTGTTGATCAGGCCGGGCGTGACCAGGCAGCCGGAAGCGTCGATGCGTTCGTCGAACTCGCCGGTGTACACGCCGTCGCCGACGGCGGCGATCCGGTCGTTCTCGACGACGACGTGCCCGCTCGCGTACTCCTCGCCGGTGATGGTGGCGATGGCCGCGTTCGCGATGAGCGTCCTCACGCGACTGTGTCCTTTCCCAGAGTCCCCTTGGCCACCGCGCGCACCGCGTCGAGGATCTTCTCGTAGCCGGTGCAGCGGCAGAGGTTGCCGGCCAGGGCTTCGCGGATCTCCTCGTCACTCGGATCGGGGACACGATTCAGCAGGTCGTGCGCGGCGACGACCAGGCCGGGGGTGCAGAACCCGCACTGCACCGCGCCCGCGTCCACAAAGGACTGCTGGACCGGGTCGAGGGTGTCGCCGTCGGCCAGCCCCTCGACCGTGCGCACCCCGCGGCCCTCGGCCTGCCCGGCCGCGACCAGGCAGGCGCACACCGGGACGTCGTCGAGGTAGACCGTGCAGGATCCACATTCGCCCTGCTCACAGGCGTTCTTCGAACCCGGCAGCCCGAGCCGTTCGCGCAGCACGTAGAGCAGGCTTTCGCCTTCCCAGACGTCGTCCGCCTGCCGTTCTTCACCGTTGACCGTCACATTCAGGCGCATGCGCGCTCCCCCGTCCGGTGTTCGTCCCAGGCCCAGGTCAACGTACGCCTCGCGAGGACCCCCAGCGCGTGCTTCCGGTACGCGGCGCTGCCGCGGACGTCGTCGATCGGCGCGGCGGCCGCGCCGACCAGGTCGCCGAAACGGCGTTTCAGGGAGTCCGGCAGCGGCTCGGGTGACGTCCACGGCAGCTCGGCGGCCAGGAAGTCCTCCGCGTCCCGGGCGCGGCGCGGCGTCGGCGCGGCCGAGCCGATCGCGGCGCCCACCACGCCTTCGCGCAGCGACAGCGCGAAGGAGCAGACGGCGATGACCATCGCGTTGCGCGTGCCGACCTTGGCGAACTGCTGCGGCCCGGCGTGCGCGGGCAGGTGGACGGCGGTGATCAGCTCGTCCGGCTCCAGTGCGTGGCGTTTCACGCCGACGTAGAACTCCTCCGCCCGGAGGAGGCGGGTCCCCCGCACGGAGGCCACCTCGACCCGTGCGTCCAGCGCGAGCAGCACCGGGTGGGTGTCCCCGGCGGGGGACGCGGCGCCGAGGTTGCCGCCGACCGTGCCGCGGTTGCGGATCTGCGGGGACCCGACCGTGCGCGACGCCATGGCCAGCGCGGGGACGGATTCACCCAGCTCGGTGATGACCCGGGAGTACGGGACGCCGGCGCCGAGCCGGACCGTGCCGCCCGAGTGGTCCACAGTGGACCACTCGGTCAGCTCGCCCACCCGGGTGAGGTCGAGCAGGGCCTCCGGGCGCCGGTGGTCGAAGTTCAGCTCGACCATGACGTCGGTGCCGCCGGCGATCGGCACGGCGTCCGGCCGCTCGGCCTTGAGGGCCAGCGCCTCGGCGAGCGTCGTGGGACGCAGGAACTCCACTGGTTGCTCCTTCGTGAGCGCGGTAGACCAGTAGACGACGGATCACGGCCGGGCGGCAACGGCAGCACGCATGAAACGCACAGGAGCGGACGCGGGGGCGTTTGTGCTTTCCTACAAGCCTCATGACGACGGTGAAAACTCTGCTGGGCCTCGCCGGCCTGCGGCTGCGCCCGCGGGCCGGGACCGACCTGCTCGACCGGCCGGTGACGCGCATCTACGTCACGGAGCTGTCCGACCCCGGACGGTACCTCTCGGCCGGTGAGCTGGTGCTTTCCGGCCTGCTCTGGTGGCACGCGCCGGGCGACGCCGAGCCGTTCGTGGCCGCGCTGGCCCGTTCGGGCGCGGCGGCGCTGGCCGCCTCCGGCGCCGACTCGGGCGGCATCCCGGACGACGTCGTCGACGCCTGCGTCCGGCACCGGATCCCGCTCCTCGAAGTGCCCGCCGACCTGTCGTTTTCGGTGATCACCGAGCAGGTCGTGCTGGCGCTGGCGGCCGCGTCCGACAGCGCGCGCAAACGTTTGCAGGCGGCCGCGGAGGCACCGGTCGAGACACTGGTGGAGCGCGCTTCGGCGGAGCTCGGGCTGCCCTGCTGGGTGCTCTCGGGACTGGGTCGAATCGTCGCGGGCACGGCCCCGCTGCCGATGCCGCCCGAGGACGTCGTCCGCCGGTACGCGGCCCGCGAGCCCGGGCCGCTGACCCTGGTCCCGGTCGAGGGGCGGCACGCGGTGCCGTGGCTGATCGCCGTCGGCGGGCAGGTGAGCACCGCGCAGGCCGAGCTGGCCGAGGAGGTCGCGGGGCTCGTCGGGGTCACGCGGGCGCGTGCCGCCCGGCCTGCCGTGGCGTTGCCCGAGGAGGTCTGCGTTGTCGCGTTGCGGACCGAAGGCAGCGATGAGAGCCGGGACGTGCTGAGCGAGTTGCTGCCGGCTGCGCTGCTGCTCGAAACCTCGGGGGAAACGTCGTACGCGGCGGCCGCGGCAGCACCCTCGCCCGGCGGGCTGTCCATTGTGGAACCACTGCTCCGGGCCTCGCGGATCCTCTGCGGGGTCAGCGATCCGGGCCCGCGGGACGAGGCCGTGGCGAGTTCGCGCTACGCCGTGGAGGTGGCGGCGCGGAAGACGGGCCGGGTGGCGGTGGTCCGGGCCGGTGAAGTGGAGGCGCACGAGCTGCTGCTGGCCGGCGCGCCGGACGGGGTGCGCGCGGCCTTGCGCCGCCGGGTGCTCGGGCCGCTGCTGGCCTACGACGCCGAGCAGCACACGGATCTCGTGCACACGGTCCGGGTGTTCCTGGAGTGCTCGGGCTCGCCCACCCGGGCGGCGAAGGCGTTGCACGTCCACGTCAACACGCTGCGCTACCGGATCGGGCGGGCCGGCGAATTGCTGGGCGTGGATCTGACGGAGTTCACCGATCAGCTCGACGTGTACCTCGCGTTGCGCGCCGGGGAGGAGGGGGGAGGATGAGGGCGTGGACCCCGAAATCGGTTCGGCCCGGCAGGCGGCGGACGACGCCCGCGTGCTGGCCTTCGGGCAGCTGCAGGGCGCGGCGCACCGGCTCGGGTACCTGCTCGGGCGGGCGCTGGAACGCGAATGCGGGATCACGCACCTGGTGTACGAAGTCCTGCTGATCGTGGGCCGGACCGGTGAAGACGGGCTGACCATGCGCTCGATCGCCCAGGAACAGGTGCTCACCACCGGTGGGGCGACCCGGCTGGTCGACCGGATGGTGGCGATCGGGCTGGTGACCCGCACGGCTTCCCCGAGCGACCGGCGGGTGCAGCTCGTCCGGCTGACCGAACTCGGCGAGGAGACGACCGTGCGGGCCACCCGCGTGCACGTGGAAAACATCGAGCAGTTCTTCTTCGGGCCGCTGCCCGAGGACCACCGGGAGCGGTTCGCCGACGACCTGCGGACGTTGAGCCACTTCGCCCGGGACGCGCTCCCGCGGCTGCGTTAAGCCGCGACCGGCGTCGCTCCGTCCAGGGTCTCCCGCAGCTTGTCCCGGTCCAACTGGCCTTCCGACTTCGCCACCACGAACGTCGCCACGCAGTTGCCGAGCAGGTTGACGAACACGCGCATCGAGTCCATCAGCCGGTCCGCGCCCAGCAGCAGGGCCACGCCCGCCACCGGGAACGCGCCGATCGCCGCGGCCGTGGCCGACAGGGCCAGGAAGCTCGAGCCCGGGACGCCCGCCATCCCCTTCGACGTCAGCATCAGGATCAGCACCGCCAGCAGCTGCTGGCCGAGGGTCATTTCGACGCCGAACGCCTGGGCCAGGAACACCGTGCAGATCGACAGGTAGATGGTCGCGCCGTCGAGGTTGAACGAATACCCGGTCGGGACCACCAGCCCGGTCGCCCCGCGCGAACAGCCCGCGTCGGTGAGCTTGACCATGATCCGCGGCAGCACCGACTCCGTCGAGGCCGTGCCCAGCGCGAGCAGGAACTCTTCACGCGCGTAGCGGAGGAACTTCCAGACCGAGACCCCGGCGTAGAACCGGGAAATCGCGGCGAGGACGAGCGTGAAGAGCACGGCCGCGCCGTAGCAGGCGGCGATCAGCTTGGCGTAGGTGCCCAAAGTGGACAGACCGTACTGGCCGATGATGAACGCCATCGCGCCGAACGCGCCCAGCGGCGCGACCCGCATGATCCAGCCCATCACCTTGAAGATGACCTGCTGCACCTGGTCGAAGAAGTCGAGCACCAGCGGCGCCCGCTCCCGCCCGATCGCGGCCAGCGCCACCCCGAAGAACACCGCGAACACCAGCACCTGCAGCAGCTGGTTCTGCGCGAAGGCGTTCACCACGCTGTCGGGGATGGTGTGCAGCAGGAAGTCCCCGATCGACGGCAGCTGCCCGCCCTTGGTCTGGGCGGTGACGGCGTGCGGGTCCAGCGTCGCCGGGTTGATGTCGAGCCCGGCGCCGGGCCGGAAGACGTTCGCCACGACCAGGCCGAACAGCAGCGCGAACGTCGTGACGACCTCGAAGTAGACGATGGCCTTGAGTCCGATTCGTCCGACCGCTTTGATGTCGCCGACGGCCGCGATCCCGGTCACCACGACACAGAAGATCAGCGGCGCGATGATCATCTTGATCAGCCGGATGAACCCGTCCCCGACCGGCTTGAGCTGGGCGCCGAGCACCGGCCAGAAGTGCCCGACCAGCACGCCCGCGACCACCGCGACGAGCAGCTGCACGAACACCGACGTCCACCAGCGCTTCTTGTTCTCCACCATGGCCGGACCCTAAGCATCGGATGTTCCAGTGGTGTTAACGCTCGCGGTGACGTACCCGACGCCCGGAAAAGTCACTCCGGCAGACTGAGCCGGTGGGCAAGCGGAAGCAGGTTCGCGTCGGCCCGCCGCCGACGACGGTCGAGGAATTCGGTGACGCGCTGCTCGCGGCGACCCCTGGGGACGCCGATCGGCTGGCGCCGGGGTTCACGCTGCCGCCCGAACTCGCCGAAGCCGCGGACCGGGCGGGACAGCACCTGATCGGCCGGGCGTGCCGACGTGGCTGGCTGCCCGAAGACCTCCACCAGGCCGCGCAGCGCCACCTCGACGAGTTCGCCGGCTCGTACCTGCTCGACACGCTCGCCGCGTACGCCGGGCAGTTCACCGTTGTGCACCCGGAGTGGCGGGAGCAGCTCGACGCGGCGGGCGCCGTCCGCTGGTGGACGGAGACCGAGCCGCACCTGCCGCAGTGGGCGGCGAAGCACATCCTGACGCCGTCCGAAGCCGTGGCGGCGGTCATCGACGCCTTGGGCCTGTTGCGGATCCTGCCGAGGCTGACCGTCGTCCTACCCGCGCCAGGGACCCCGCTCGAGCGTCCGGTGCGGCACCACGTCGACGAAAAGAAGCTGAGCCGGGTCCGCGCGCTGCTGGCCAAGGCCGAGTCGAGCTCGTTCCCGGAAGAGGCCGAGGCGCTTTCGGCCAAGGCGCAGGAGCTGATGACCCGCCACGCGCTCGACCGCGTGCTGGTCGAGGCGGGCGCGGCGCCGGACACCCCGGCGTCCCGGCGGTTCTGGCTCGACACGCCCTACCCGGACGCCAAGTCGCTCCTGGTCCACGTGGTCGCGAAGGCCAACCGCTGCCAGGCGGTCTTCGACCCGCGTTGGGACTTCGTCACCCTCGTCGGCGACGAGGACGACCTGGACTCGGTCGCCCTGCTGACGACATCGCTGCTCGTCCAGGCGACCCGGGCGATGATCGCCGGTGGCCAGGAGGACCGCGGGCGCCGGTCCCGCGACTTCCGGAAGTCGTTCCTCGTCTCCTACGCCACCCGGATCGGCGAGCGGCTCGAGCAGGCGGCCGAATCGACGATCGCCCAGGAGCCGGACTTGCTGCCGGTACTGGCTTCGCACGAGAAGCAGGTGGCGGCGACGTTCACCGAGCTGTTCCCCGAAGTGGTGAACAAATCGGTGACCGTGCGCAGCCACGACGGCTGGGGTGCGGGCCGGGCGGCCGCCGACCGCGCCCGCCTGCCCGACTCCTGACCAGGTGGTCTGCCGCGGCTGGTCGTGAGTGGTAATTCGGGTTCTAACCCGAATTACCACTCACGACCAGCTGCGGCAGATCGGCAGGCCGGCGTCCAGGATTGTCCTGGCAGGCTGTCTTCGGCCGC
>NZ_JAJPWR010000048.1:0-32317 GCF_046548995.1 Amycolatopsis sp. lyj-109 | reverse complement strand
CCGGAAGCTAAGCCTGACAGCGCCGATGGTACTGCAACCGAAGGGTTGTGGGAGAGTAGGACACCGCCGAACTTAACATGAAGGGAAGGGCCCCGGTCGAGACGGAAACGTCTCCCGGGGCCCTTTCCCCATTTCCCCTCCCGGGGCCCCGTGTCGACCCTCCATTCACGCGTGTCGACCCTTCAATCACGCGTGTCGTCCGTCCAGTCACGCGAGATGCCTCCCGGATCACGTGTGATGCCTCTGGGCGCTCGCCGCCGGCCCGGGCCGGCCCGGATCTCACGTGATCAGACCCGCAACTCACGTGACTGGGAAGGCATCACACGTGATTGGGGAGTCGACACGCGTGATTGGACGGACGACACGCGTGTCTGGCGGGGTGGCTTGTGGGCCGGAGACATGAAGAAGGGGGTCAGGAGCGGAGCTCCTGACCCCCTTTTCCCGGGAGGGCGGAAGTGAGTTACTTGATGGCGGAGCCGGCTTGCCAGTCGGGCCAGGACTTGGACCAGTCGCCGTAGAGGTCCCAGACCGGGAGCTGGGGGCCGCCGGAATTGGTGACCTCGACGACGTCGCCCAGGCCCATGTTCTGGAAGAACCACTGGGCGTTCGCGTCGTTCAGGTTGATGCACCCGTGTGACACGTTCGAGCTGCCCTGCTGGCCGACGCTGTTCGGGTTTTCGTGGACGAACTCGCCGTCGTTGGAAATGCGCTCCGACCACTTCTCGTTCGACCGGTACGCCTTCGGGTCCGGCGGGCAGACGCCGTACGTGCACGAATCCATCGTGTAATTGGCCTGTTTGTCCGAAATCACGTGCGCGCCCAGGTGGGTCGGTGTGGCGTCCTTGCCCATCGAAATCGGCATCGACTTGACCATTGCGCCGTTGTGGAAGATCTGCATCTGCTCGCTGTTCCCGTCCGCCTTCGCGATCCAGGAATCGTGCACCTTGTACGTCTCCGTACGGTCCTCCGCGCCGAACACCCCGCCGCCGAAGTCGACGCCGTAGATCTTCGCCGTCACCTTCAGCGTCGTGCCGGCCTGCCAGTACGCCTTCGGTCGGTAGTGGACGTTCGAGTCGTCGATCCAGTACCACCCGCCGTCCTGCTTCGGGGTCGACTCCACCGTCAGCGCCTTCTCGACCGCGGCCTTGTTCTTGACGGCGATCTTGCCGAAGCTGAACACGATCGGCTGGCCGACGCCGACGCCCGTGCTCGCCACCGCGGACGGCGCCGGGATCAGGTTGGCGTTCGCCTGCTTCTTCGGCGACAGCGTCGTGATCTGGTTGTCCTGCTCGATCGGCTTCCCGTTGGCGCCCTGCGCGTGCGCGACGATCTTGTACGTCGAGCCGTAGCCGAGCGGCTCGCTGGACGTCCAGCTCGACCCGTCGGCCGCCAGTTTCCCGGCGACTGCCTTCCCCTTGGCCGGGTTGGTCACCGTGACGTCGAGGAGTTTCCCGTTGGCCGCCTTGACGACGATCGGCGTCGCCGGGCTCACCGCTGTGCCGTTCGCGGGCTCGAACGTCACCGCGACCGGCGTGTCGGACGGCGCGGCGGACCCGGACGCCGGGTCCCCGCCGGCGGGGGAACCGCCGTCGTCACCGGACGAGCAGGCGGACAGCAGCAGTGCTCCGGCGAGGATTCCGGCCACCGAAAGTAAAATCTTCTTGGGGAGCATATTGTCTCTTTTTGGGAATTGGGATCGGCGGGCATTCGTCATCAAAACTACGCGATAGCGATGACGTTCTTGCCGGCGGATCGGTGCATCGGCGTGACGTGGATCACGTGATGACGAGGCCTGGTGCGCCGTACAGCCCGGGCCCGTTCACGGAAAGCGCGCCGAGGTACTCGCGTGCCGCCGTGTACGCCTGTTCCGCCAGTGCTTCGGTGTGCCCGAAGTCCAGCGGGTTCACCCGTACCGGCGCCGGTCCCGGCAGGTAGACCACCGGTACCGAAGCGGCCGCCAGCGGCGCTTCCAGTACGGCCTGGTTCCGCATGCTGATCATCGCGGTGAACATCATCACCTCGGCGAACGTCCGCGGCGCGCTCGGCAGCTTCCCGGGGAACGCGCAGTCGAGCACCACCAGCGACTTCGCGCCCATGGCCAGGGCCTGCCGCATCGGCACGTTCGCGACGAGCCCGCCGTCGTACAGCAGCCGCCCGTCGTGCTCCACCGGCGGGAAGATGCCGGGGATCGCGCAGCTCGCCAGCAGCGGCTCGAGCAGGCGCCCGGAGCGGATCAGCAGTGGCTCGGCCGTGTCGACCTGGGTCGTGACGACGCCGAGCGGCAGTACCAGATCCTCGAAGCGCGTCGAAGCGCCGAGGTGGTCGGCGATGATCCCGGCCAGGCCGGTGTTGGGGAACAGGTGCGTTCTGCTCTGGGTCAGCGTCCGGACGCGGCTCAGGACCCCGCCGGGGAATGCCTCGGCCCGCGTCATGTGCGCCCAGATGGCGTGCAGCCGCGCGAGCGCGTCGGTGCCGGAGCGGGCCAGCACGGCGGCGTTGAGCGAACCGACCGACGTCCCGGTCACGATGTCCGGCGTGAGTCCGGCCTCGGTCAGGGCGCGCAGCATGCCGACCTGCATGGCGCCGAGGCTGCCGCCCCCGCCGAGGACGAAGCCGACCGGCCGGGGGAGATCTTCGAGACTCATACCGCCGAATGTAGTACTCAGGGCACGCGTTCGGGCTCCCGCTCGGGCGCGGCCAGGGTCTTGCGCTTCTTCAGTCGCAGGAGGAAGAACACCGCGACCGCGGCGAGCACGCCGACCACGATCAGGCCGCCGGTGTTCAGCGCGCCTTCGATGCGCTTCGCGGCTTCGCCCAGGGCTGCGCCGATGCTGATGTGGATCAGGGACCAGCAGAACGCGCCCGCCGCGGCGGCCGGCAGGAACTTGCGGAACGGCAGCCCGGACGTCCCGGCCGCCGCCGGCGTCAGTGTCCGGATCACCGGCAGGAACCGGGCGAAGAACACCGCCCAGGCGCCTCGGCGTTCGAGAACCGAGGTCGCCTTGTCCCAGCCTTCGAGGCCGTACTTGCGGATCAGCTTCGTCTCCCGCAGGCGCGGCCCGAAGCGGCGGCCGATGAGGTAGCCGAGCGCGTCGCCCGCTGTCGCGCAGAGGGTGACGACCAGCCACAGGACGAGGAACCGGGGGACGGTGTTCGCCGTCGTCGCGGCGATGAGCAGCCCGGATTCGCCGGGGGCCAGGAAGCCAAGCCCGATCGTGCACTCGGCGAACACCAGGCCGCCGGTCGCAGCGACGAGCCCCGGTTCCGGGAGTCCTTGCAACCAGCTGAGGAGGTCCGAAACCAGGGCCATGCCGCCACTTTACCGATCCTTTAAGGATGGTGGGGTGACGTGCGTCACCTCGCCAGGAGCGACGCGGCTTCCTGAGCTGCGGGTCCTTCGGTGGCCAGGTGCTGCAGGTTTTCGGGCAAGACCTCGCCGCGGTGGGCCTTGGTCTGGGCGTACAGGCGCCCGGCGCGGTAGGAGGAACGCACCAGCGGCCCGGCCATCACCCCGGCGAAGCCCATCGCCTCCGCGGCGCGAGAGTGCTCGACGAACTCCTCCGGCTTGACCCACCGGTCCACCGGGTGGTGCCGCGGCGACGGACGCAGATACTGCGTAATCGTCAGAATCTCGCACCCGGCATCGACCAGGTCCTGCATCGCCGGCGCCACTTCGTCCGGGGTTTCGCCCATCCCGAGAATCAGGTTGGACTTCGTCACCAAACCGGCCTCACGCGCCGCCGAGATGACTTCCAAAGAGCGCGCGTAGCGGAATCCGGGACGGATGCGCTTGAAAATCCGCGGAACGGTTTCCACGTTGTGCGCAAGAACCTCCGGCCGCGAACCGAAAACCTCCGCCAGCTGGTCGGGATCGGCGTTGAAGTCGGGAATCAGCAGCTCCACGCCCGTGCCCGGGTTGAGAGCGTGAATCTGACGCACGGTCTCCGCGTATAGCCAGGCGCCACCGTCGGGCAGGTCATCCCGCGCGACACCGGTCACCGTCGAGTACCGCAAGCCCATGGCCTGCACCGACTCGGCGACCTTCCGCGGCTCCGAAGTATCCAAGGCGGCGGGCTTACCGGTGTCGATCTGACAGAAATCGCACCGCCGGGTGCACTGGTCCCCGCCGATCAGGAAGGTGGCTTCCCGGTCTTCCCAGCATTCGTAAATGTTGGGACAACCAGCCTCTTCACAGACCGTGTGCAGACCCTCGCGGCGAACCAGACCCTTGAGTTCGGTGAACTCCGGCCCCATCCGCACCCGCGTCTTGATCCACGGCGGCTTCTTCTCGATCGGCGTCTCGCTGTTGCGCACCTCGAGACGCAGCAGCTTCCGGCCTTCAGGCGCAGCACTCACACGTCAACCGTACGCCCGTCCGGGCTAAGCGGGATCGGGGGTGACGCCGGTCAGCTTCGCCGTGACGTCCCACAGCGCGGCCCCCAGTGACTCGCTGCGGGCGGCGGCCAGGGGACGCCCCTTGACCGGGTTGCCGCGCGTGCCGCCAAGGCCGCCCGGGACGATGTAGTCGCCGCTTTCGACGCTGTCCGCCGTGGCCGCGTACAGCTGCGGCAGCGCGCCCTGGCGGACGTTCTGCGCGAAGAGGGCCTCGCCGATCCGGTGGCCGCCGGCGATGACCGCGCGGACGACCGCGTTGGAGTAGGAGCGCGCCATGCCGCTGCCGAGGCCCGTTGCGGTGTACCCGGGATGGGCGGCGATGCTGAGGACGTCGTCGCCGGCCGCGCGCAGCCGGCGGTCGAGTTCCATGGCGAACACCTGGTTCGCCAGCTTCGACTGCCCGTACGCGGTCGCCGGGTTGTAGCGGCGGTGCTCGGCGTTGGGGTCTTCGACGTCGATCCGGGCGCCGGTGGCGGCGATGCTCGACAGCGCGACGACCCGGGCGTGCCGTCCGCCGCGCAGGGCGGGCAGCAGCAGCCAGGTCAGCGCCGCGTGCCCGAGGTGGTTGGTGCCGAACTGCAGCTCGAACCCGTCGGCCGTGCGGCCGCGGGCGGTGGCCATCACGCCGGCGTTGTTGACCAGCACGTCCAGCGCGTCGCCGGTGCGTTCCCGCACCGACGCGGCGGCCGCGCGCACCGAGGCGAGCTCGCTCAGGTCCAGTGGGATGAGCTCGGGTTCGGCGCCCGCGGCGGCCGCTTTCACGATCTCGAGTGCCTTTGCTCCGCGTTCGGCGGAGCGGCAGGCGAGGAGCACGCGGGCCCCCTTGCCCGCGAGCACCTGTGACGTGCGCAGCCCGAGCCCGGAGTTCGCTCCGGTGACCAGGACGGTCCGGCCGCTCTGGTCGGCGATGTCGGCTTCGGTCCAGCGCGATGTCATGCGCTTACTTAACTCCGTTTACGCACTCGGCGCGAGCAACCGGCGAAGGTGTCCGATCACGGGACGGCGACGAGTGGTCTCCGAGCGGTTCGCGCGCAGCAGCGCCTCGAACGCGTGACCCACCTTGACGATCTCGTCGGCCGGTTCGCGCGGGTCGGCCAGGCCGGCCGTGACGGCGAGCATGCGCAGCTCGCCTTCGTGCATCCGGCGCAGCGACGCGTGCCGGCCGTACGCGCCGTCGAGGACCGCGCGCAGGTCGGCGTGCTGGTCGACGGCGGCGCGCCAGGCGCGGGTGACGGCGTCGACGTGGTCGCCGAGGCCGTCGGCGTCGTCCGGGTCGGCGACTTCGGAGCGCAGGCGGCCGCTGAGCGTCCGCGTCCACTGGTACTGCAGGGCGGTGAGGACGTTTTCCTCGGTGCCGAAGTGCTCTTCGGCGCCGGGCACCTCGTCGAGCGGCAGTGGCGCGCCCGGGTTCCGGGCGGCCAGGCGGACGGTCGCGTCGAGGATTTCCTGACGCCGGTAGAAGTCTGTCCAGCTCATCGTGTGGCTCCCCTTCCGTGGCCCGGGTCATACCGCGGGTCTGCGGCATACTCCCGGTACGGACCTGACGCGCTGAACATACCATGAGTATGGAGAGCTGCTCCGGGCGTAAAGTTGTGAAGGTGGCGACAATGAGGTCCAGACGACTCGACTACTCCGAGTCGACGCGGTCCGCGCTGGTCGACAGCGCGGTCGAACTGTTCACCAAGCGGGGGTACGCGGGGACCTCGCTCGACGAGATCGCCAAACGGGCCCGGGTGACCAAGGGCGCGCTGTACCACCACTTCAGCGGCAAGCAGGCGCTGTTCGAAGCCGCGTTCGACCAGGTCGAAAGCCTCGTCTACGACCGGCTCGACAAGATCATGACCGGCGAGGGCACGCCGTGGGAACGGGCGCTCGGCGCGCTCAACGCGTTCCTCCGCGCCTGCCTCGACCCCGCCTACCAGCGGATCGCCATCCACGAGGCGCCGGTCGTGATGGGCTGGGAACGCTGGCGCGAGGCCGAGGAGCGGTGCAGCTTCGGGCTCGTGCGGTCCGGCCTGCAGTCGCTGATCGACGCGGGTGAAGTCGAGCCGGTGCCGGTCGAGGTCACCGCGCGGCTGCTGTTCGGCGCGCTGTCGAGCGCGGCGACCGAAATCGCCAGTTCGCCCGACCCGAAGAAGGTCAGCGCGGAGATCGAGGACGTGATCGTCCGCATGCTGGTACGGCTGCGGCGCACCGAGCCGGATGTCTCGATAGGCTGATCTTCGTGGACTTGAGGATCTTCACCGAGCCCCAGCGGGGGGCCAGCTACGACGACCTGCTGCGCGTCGCCAAGGCGACCGAAGCCGCCGGGTACGACGCCTTCTTCCGCAGCGACCACTACCTGAGGATGGGCTCGGCCGACGGCCTGCCCGGCCCGACCGACGCGTGGATCACCCTCGCCGGCCTGGCCAGGGAGACCAGCCGGATCCGGCTCGGCACGCTCGTCACCGCGGCGACGTTCCGGCACCCGGGGCCGCTGGCCATCTCCGTGGCGCAGGTCGACCGGATGTCCGGCGGCCGGGTCGAGTTCGGCATCGGCGCCGGCTGGTACGACGCCGAGCACGAGGCGTACGGCCTGACGCTGCCGCCGCTGAAGGAGCGCTTCGACCGCTACGCCGAGCAGCTCGAGATCGTCACCGGGCTGTGGAAGACGCCGGTGGGCTCGACGTACTCCTTCAAGGGCGAGTACTACACGCTGACCGAGTCGCCGGCGCTGCCGAAGCCGGCGCAGTCGCCCGCGCCGCCGGTGATCATCGGCGGCGGCGGCAAGAAGCGCACCCCGGCCCTGGCGGCGCGGTTCGCCGACGAGTTCAACCTGCCGTTCGCCGACACCGAGACGGCGGCGGCCCAGTTCGCCCGCGTCGAGGCGGCCGCGGCGGAGATCGGCCGCGACCCGAAGGAGATCCTGCGGTCGGTCGCCCTGGTCATCGGCGTCGGCCGCTCCGACGCGGAGGTCGCCCAGCGGGCGTCGGTCATCGGGCGGGACGTCGACGAGCTGCGGGCGAACGGTCTCGCCGGGTCGCCTGCCGAGGTCGTCGACCGGATCGGGCAGTGGCGGGAGAAGACCGGGATCACCCGGGTCTACCTGCAGCTGCTGGACCTCTCGGACCTGGACCAGCTCGACCTGATCGCCGCCGAGGTCGCACCCCAGCTGGACTGAGCAGCCCCCGTTTCCCACGCTACGGGACGGGCCCGACAGTTCCTGAATCGTTGTTCGTGAAGGCCACCTTGAGGAAGTTCAACTTCCTCAAGGTGGCCTTCACGAACTTCAGTTCTGGAGGGCGAACGTGACGCCTGGCGCCTTCGGGGCCTCCGGGCGGGGGAGCCAGCGGTCCTCGCTGACCGGGAGTTCGCCGTCGAGGGCCGCCGACACCGCGTCGCGAGCCAGCGGCAGGACCGCCTCGACCGACACGTCCCGCCGGAGCTCGTAGGAAAGGGACGTCACGCCGGCGTCGCGGATCCCGCAGGGGACGATCGAATCGAACGCCGCCAGGTCCGCATTGCAGTTCAGCTCGAAGCCGTGCATCGTCACGCCTCGCTGGACGCGGATGCCGATCGCCGCGATCTTGCGCTCGATGCCGCGGTCGTCGGCCGGGATCCAGACCCCGCTGCGGCCCTCCACGCGGCCGCTCGTCACGCCGAGGGAGTCGCACACGTGGATCAGCGCCTCCTCCAGGCGCCGCACGTAGTGGACCACGTCGATCGGGTCGGCGAGCTTCACGATCGGGTAGCCGACCAGCTGGCCGGGGCCGTGCCAGGTGATCTTGCCGCCGCGGTCGACGTCGATCACCGGGGTGCCGTCGGTGGGGCGGTCGGCCTCCTCCGTGCGCTTGCCCGCCGTGTACACCGACGGGTGCTGCAGCAGGAGCATCGTGTCCGGTGCCGTGCCGTCCGCGCGTGCCGTCAAGAAGCCCCGCTGGAGTTCCCAGGCTTCGGTGTAGTCGATCGTGCCGAGTTCTCGGACGTCGACGGGCTCGGTGCTGGCGCGGCAGGAAGTGCGGGAAGAACTCACCCGTCGAGGCTACGCCCGTCACCCGGGGGAAGCAGCCGCAAGGCGCAGGCTGAGAGCAGCCCGACACCGGTCACCGCCAGCACTGCGCCGATCGTGTCCGTCACCCAGTGCACGCCGAGCACGACGCGGCAGGCCGCCGACAGCACCACCGCCACCGCGACGGCCGCCGCCACCCGCCGGACCAGCCGCGGCCACAGCCACGCGCACAGCAGGAGCAGGACGAACCCCGTGCTCGCCACCGACACCACGTGCCCGCTCGGATAGCTCAGGTCCGGGTAGTCGCGCGGACGCTGCCGCAGGAAGACCGGCTTGGCCGCCAGGCTGGTCAGCCGGCACAGCACCAGCACGACGGCGAGCCGCACGCACAACCCCGTGTGCTGCCGGTACCGCAACGCCAGGGCGAGCAGCGCCATGCCGAGCACGTACGGGAGCACCGGGCCGAGGATGTCACTGCCGATCGCCGCCACCCGCCCGAGTGGCTGCGTGTAGACGCCGTGGAGGGCGTTCGCCACCTGGACGTCGAGGGTCAGCGGATGCCGGGCGACCCCGAGCCCGAGCACCACGAACGCCGCCACCAGCGCGAAACCGATGACGAGCCGGCGCTTGAGCGGGACGGTCATGCCGCGGCGAGCGCGCTGTCCAGCGTCCGGTGCCGGAACTCGTAGCCGGACCGCTCCAGCACTGCCGGGACGGCCCGCTGCCCGAACAGCGCCATCTCCTCGCCGGCTTGGCCGAGCACCGCCTTGAGCGCGATCCCGGGCACCCACCACGGCGCGGGCCGGTGCAGCGCGCGGCCGACGGCACGGGTGAACTCGGCGTTGGTGACCGGCTCGGGGCCGGTCAGGTTCACCGGCCCCGACACATCGTCGTGCGTCAGGACGTGGACGATCGCGCCGACTTCGTCCTCCAGCGCGATCCACGGCATGTACTGGCTCCCGTTGCCGAGCCGCCCGCCCAGGCACAGCGCGAAGAGCGGGCGCAGCGTCCCGTACAGGCCACCCTTCGCCGACAGGACCAGGCCCGTCCGGATCCGCACGACCCGGGCGTCCCCGGCGCTCGCCGTCGCCGCTTCCCAAACGTCGCACAGCTCGGCGAGGAAGCCCCCGCCACGGGGCGCGGACTCGTCCACAGTGGACGCGCCGGCGTTCCCGTAGTACCCGACGGCGGACGCGTTGACGAGCACGCCGACGCCGTGTTCGGCCACGGCTTCGGCGAGCACTTCGGTCGGCTCGACCCGGCTGTCGATGAGCTGCTGCTTGCGCATCGCGCTCCACCGGCCGGGGAACAGCCGCCGGCCGCCCAGGTTCACCACGGCGTCGACACCCTCGAAGGCGCCGCTCGCGATGGTGCCCGACGGCGGGTCCCAGCGGAATTCGCCGCCTTCCCGCGCTTCCCGCCGCACCAGGCGACGGACCTCGTGGCCCTCGCGCCGCAGGCGTTCGCCCAGCGCCGACCCGATCAAGCCGCTCGCTCCGGCGATCAGTACTCGCATGCTTCGATCGTGGCCCATCCGGGTCGCAGGCGCACGCCCAGGTCCCCCGCGAAAGCCGGGAGGTCGGACAGGATCGCCAGGCCGAACGTGTGCAGCGGGACGTCGGGGAAGCCGGTGCCGGTGTAGAACATCGCGATCGTCGCGCCGTCCGCCGACAGCCCGAACCCGCGGCTGCGCGGCAGGGCACCGCCCTTGAACAGCGCGGTGCCGCCGAGCTTCCGGCGCGCGAGCGCGACGGCGGGGGAGCCGGCCGTGGCCAGGTGGCGGTGGAAGGCGTACAGCTGCGACGCCGTACCCCGGGCCGTGCCCTGTGTCCACGCCCACTCCGCCTCGGCGGAGATCGGCTCGCCGCGGACGCGGTCGAGGACGTCCCGCCGGAACCCCGGATCCCTGGTGAACCGCCCGGTCAGGTCGGGTTCGCCGGGGAAGTACGAACGCAGGGTCTCCCCGCAGAACCAGCGCATATCCGGCTCGGGCCAGCCGCCGCTCGCCGCGGCGGCCCGCAGGGCGTCGTCACCGAGCCGGGCCCGGAGGTAGTCGGGGGCCGCGTTGTCGCTGACGGAGATCATCGCCGTGGCGATCGTGTCGAGCGGGACGAGCTGCTCCGGGTCGCGGGCAACGCCGTGCTCGTCGCAGTCGATGCCCAGCGACGTCAAGGCTCGCAGGTGCGCGCCCGCGCCGACCGGGCCGTCTCCTTCGAACGGGTGCCAGGCGTCCCAGTCACCGACCCGGACGGGTTCCGCCGGATCGAGCCCGCCGGCCACCGCCGTCGTGTAGGCGAGCAGGTGGACGACCTTGATCGTCGAGGCCAGGACGCGCGGCACGTCGGCGTGGTGCGCCAAGTGGTGCCGGCCGTCATCCGCCACGATCGAAACGTCGTCGCGATGCTCCGCGAACCAGGTCATCGCGCCTCCTCCCGGATGCGGCGAAGGCCGCCACGGGATTCCCGTGGCGGCCTTCGTCAGGGTGACTCAGAGGCCGAGTTCGCTCTCGAAGTTGCCCTCTTCCAGGCGCTGCTTGATCGTCGTCAGGAAGCGGCCCGCGTCGGCCCCGTCCACCAGGCGGTGGTCGTAGGTCAGCGGCAGGTACGCCATCGACCGGACGGCGATCGTGTCGTTGCCGTCGGCGTCCGCGACGACCACCGGGCGCTTGACGACCGCGCCGGTGCCGAGGATGCCCGACTGCGGCTGCACGATGATCGGCGTGTCGAACAGCGCGCCGACGCTGCCGATGTTCGTGATCGAGAAGGTGCCGCCCGACAGCTCGTCCGGCTTGATCTGACCCGCCCGCGCGCGGCCCGCCAGGTCGGCGATCCGGTGCGCGATACCGGCCAGGCTCAGCTCGCCCGCGTCGTGGATCACGACCGAAAGCAGCCCGCGCTCGGTGTCCACCGCGATGCCCAGGTGCACGGCGCCGTGGTAGGTGATCTCCTTCGTGTCCTCGTTGTAGGACGCGTTGACGTTCGGGTGCTGCTTGAGCGCCTCGACCGTGGCCTTCGCGAAGAACGGCAGGAACGTCAGGTTGACGCCCTCGCGCTCCTTGAAGCCCGCCTTCGCCCGCTGGCGCAGCTTGGCGATCTTCGTGACGTCGACCTCCTGGACCTGCGTGAGCTGCGCGGCGATCTGCAGCGACTCGCGGGTCTTGGTGGCCGTGATCTGGCGGATCCGGCTGGCCTTCTGCACGGTGCCGCGCAGCGCGGCGAGCTCCGGCGACACCGGGGCCGCGGGACGCGCGGCGGGCGCCGACGGGGCGGCAGCGGCGGCCGGAGCGGCAGCGGCCGGAGCCGGAGCCGGTGCGGCGGCGGCCTTCTGCTTCTCCTCGGCCGCGGCCAGGACGTCCTGCTTGCGGATCCGGCCGCCGACGCCGCTGCCGGTCAGCGACGCGAGGTCGATGCCGTGCTCCGACGCGAGCTTGCGGACCAGCGGCGTGACGTACGGGCCGTCCGCCGAGCCGTCCTTCGCCGCGGCGGCCGGAGCCGCCTCGGCCGCCTTCGCCGCGGGCGCGGCCTGCGGCTGTGACACCGGTTGGGGCTTCGGTTCCGGCTTGGGCTCGGGCTTGGCCTCCTGGACCGGCTCCGGCTTGGGTTCCGGCTTCGGCTCGGGCTTGGGCTCCGGCTTGGACTCGGCCTTCGGCGCCGCATTCGCGTCGCCGATCACGGCCAGGACGCCGCCGACCTCGACGGTCTCGTCCTCGCCCGCGCGGATCTCCAGCACTGTGCCGGCGACCGGCGACGGCACCTCGGTGTCGACCTTGTCGGTGGAGATCTCGAGCAGCGGCTCGTCGACCTCGACCGAGTCGCCGACCGCCTTCAGCCAGCGCGTGACGGTGCCTTCGGTGACGCTCTCGCCCAGCTCGGGCAGCTTCACCTCGGTGCCTTCGCCACCGGCGGCCGGCGCGGTGTCCGGCTTGCTCGGCGCGCTCTCCTCGGCGGCCTGGGCCTGCGGCTCCGGCTGCGAAGGCTCCGGTTCCGGCTCGGACTGCGGCTCTTCCTGCGCCGGGGCGGCGGAGGACTCCGGCACGCCGCCGGTGCCGTCGTCGATCACGGCGAGTTCGCCGCCGACCTCGACGGTTTCGTCCTCCTGGGCGCTGATCTTCACGACCGTGCCCGCCACCGGGGAGGGCACCTCGGTGTCGACCTTGTCGGTCGAGATCTCGAGCAACGGCTCGTCGACCTCGACGGTGTCGCCCTCCTGCTTAAGCCACCGGGTGACGGTGCCTTCGGTGACGCTCTCCCCGAGCTCCGGCAGTGTGACGGAGTAGGCCATCGTTCGCTGACTCCTCTTTCAAGATTCTGCGTGGTCTGGATTCTGCTGGTGGGACGTCAGCTGTGCACGTGCAGCGGCTTGCCGGCCAGGGCAAGGAACGCTTCACCGAGGGCCTCGGTCTGGGTCGGGTGCGCGTGGATGAGCGGAGCGACATCCTCGGGGAAAGCCTCCCAGCTGTAGATCAGCTGCGCTTCGCCGATCAGCTCGCCGACGCGGTCACCCACCATGTGTACACCCACGACCGGACCGTCCGGCGCCTTGATCAGCTTCACCCCACCGGAGGTCTTGAGGATCTGGCTCTTGCCGTTGCCGCCGAGGTCGTAGGTGAACGTCGTGACGTCCGAGCCGTACTTGTCCTTGGCCTGCGACTCGGTCAGCCCGACCGACGCGACCTCCGGGTGGGAGTAGGTGACCCGCGGGATGCCGCTCTCGTCGATCACGCGCGGGTTCTGCCCGGCGATCTCCTCGGCGACGAAGATGCCCTGCTGGAAGCCGCGGTGCGCGAGCTGCAGGCCGGGGACGATGTCACCGACGGCGTAGACGTTCGGGAGGTTGGTGCGCAGCCGCTCGTCGGTGAGGACGAAGCCGCGCTCGATCTTGACGCCGGCCTCCTCGTAGCCGTGGCCCGCCGAGTTCGGCCCGCGGCCGACGGCGACCAGCAGCAGGTCGGCCTCGATGGTCTCGCCGGACTCCAGCGAAACGCTCACGCCGTTGTCGTCCTGCTTCGCGCCGGTGAACCGCACGCCGGTCTTGAAGGCGATCTTGCGGCGGCGGAAGGCGCGTTCGAGCTGCTTGGACGCGAACTCGTCCTCGTTCGGGACGAGCCGCGGCAGGGCTTCGACGATGGTGACGTCGACGCCGAAGGAGGCCCACACGCTGGCGAACTCGACGCCGATGACGCCGCCGCCGAGGACCACGACCTTCTTGGGGACGTAGTCGAGGGAGAGGGCCTGCTCGCTGGCGATGATGCGGCCGCCGAGCTCGAGGCCGGGCAGCGTGCGCGAGTACGAGCCGGTGGCGAGGATGACGTTCTTGCCGGTGTGGCGGGTGCCGTCCACCTCGACGGTCGTGCCGCCGACGAACGTGCCGCTGCCCTCGACGAGGTTCACCTTGTGCGCCTTGGCCAGGCCCTGCAGGCCCTTGTACAGGCGGGCGACGATCCCGTCCTTGTACTTGTTGACCCCGGCGATGTCGATGCCCTCGAAGACGGCTTTGACGCCGACCGCTTCGGCTTCACGGGTTTCGTCGGCGACCTCGGCGGCGTGGAGCAGGGCCTTGGTCGGGATGCAGCCCCGGTGGAGGCACGTCCCGCCCAGCTTGTCCTTCTCGATCAGGGTGACGGAAAGGCCAAGCTCGGCCGCGCGGAACGCCGCGGCGTAGCCGCCCGATCCGCCTCCCAGGATCACGAGGTCGGCGGAGGTGTCGGTCACTTCATTAACTCCTCGGCAAGCAGTGGGGTGTTGCTCTGTCGCCGCGCTCGCGCCCGGTATAACCGCGCGCGCGACACCCGCCATCTTGTCACTACGCCGGACGAGGCTGCGAGCTAGCCGGGTGTGCGACGCCGACCACACGCGGAGTCCGGGATAATGAGTGGTGGAAGTCTCGGGAGATGAGGTGGTCGAGGTGGGGCTCTTCGACTCGCTGCGCAGGCGGGCCAAGGGTGGGCAACGTGCCGGTACGCTGCGGAAAGCCAGTTCCGAGGACACTCGTCACCTCGAGGAATGGGTGGCGACGCGGCGGGGTGTCGAGGCCTTCGTGGAGCCGAAGACCAACGTCACGGAGACCACTGTGGTGTTGATCGCCCACGACGGTGAGTGGACCCGGCGGCGGATCGGCAGCCTGGAGGCGGCGCAGCAGTTCGGCCACCGCCGGTCGATCCCGGTGTACGAGGTCGCGCGGGTGGGTTATCCGAAGCGGATGCGCGAGTACACCGAGCGGAAGAAGCGCGGCCAGGTCTAGTACTACAGGGACACTTGTGTGCGTGACCTGGGAAACAAGGTCACCGTTTGCCGTGGCTGGTGGTCGTGAGTGGTAATTCGGGTTCTAACCCGAATTACCACTCACGACCAGCTGCGGCAGACCGGCAGGCCGGCGTCCAGGATTGTCCTGGCAGGCTATCTTCGGCCGCACCGAGCGGAAGAAGCGCGGCCAGGTCTAGAGCTCGATCCGGCCGACGACCTCGCCGTTGAAGGTCTGGCCGGTCGGGCGGAAGCCGAGCTTGAGGTAGAAGTCCTCCGGGCCGCCTTCGGCCGGGATCCACAGGACCGTCGCCGCCTTCTGGCCGCGCCGGCGGGCTTCTTCGAGGACGGTCTCCACCGCGAAGCGGCCGTAGCCGCGGCCCTGGACGCCCGCGCCGACGTTCAGCCGCCAGATCCCGCAGCGGAAGAAGTCGAACTCCGCGTCCGGGTTGAAGCCGCCCATCACGAACGCCGACGGCTGGCCGTCGGCGAGGATCAGGCGTGGCCAGGCGATTTCCGGCTGCGTGTACGCCTCGGCGAGCGAGACGGCGACGGGTGCGACGAAGGTCCTCTGGTGTGGTTCGACGGCCAGCTGGCACGCGGCGGCGACGTTCTCGGGGGTGATCTTCTCCGCGGTGAGGATGGTCACCGGGCCCAACCTAGCCTGCCTGCGCGAGCAGGGTGGCGTGCTGGATCAGCGCGGCCCGGAAGGACGCGTGGACCGTCGTGCCCAGTACCGGGTCGACCTCGATCACGTGCCCGGCCGAAAGCAGGAGCACCGCCGGCTCCGACAGCACCACCACCCCACCCTCCGCGCGCAGGTCGGCCGTGCCCAGCAGCCGGGGGAAGACCACGTCCGCGGGCAGGCCGTCGCAGGTGCGCAGGAACTCGCGGTGGTCGGCCGGCAGCTCGACGCCCAGCCGCAGCTCCGCCGAGCGGATCGCCGCTTCCGACGCCGGGGGCGGCGGCGTCGCGCCGCCGCGCAGCCGCAGGATCTCCGCGACCAGCTCCGGCCAGGTGCCCAGGTCCCGCGGGTATCGCTCGTGCAGCGCCGCGACCAGCGCGCCCGCGCACGCCGGAGCCCAGTCGTGCAGGCCGAGCGGGTCCGCGCCCGCGACCAGCGCCGGAGCCACCGCCCGCGTCGCCGCCACCGTCGCGACATCGGGGAGCGGTCCGACGAGCGAAGCCCAAAGCTCCAGGTCCCCTTCGGCCAGCGCGGCGCGGACGCGGTCCGGGCGTGCCGGCGCGACGTGCTTGACGACCTCGGCGACCAGGCCCGGCGGGAGCACACCCTCGAGGTCGGAGACCGGACGGCGCAGCGACGTCGCGTGCGCGCGCTCCTCGGCGTCGAGGTCGAGCGGCGGCAACCCCTCCGCCCAGTCCGGACGCGCGCCCCGGGCCTCGAAGAGCATCGCCCACGCCCTGGCCCGCACCGGGTCGGCAGCCAGCGCGGTCACCGGTCGTTCGGTGCGGGCCAGCCACTGCGTGACCAGCCGGTCGGCTTCGTCGAGGGCGCCGGAGATCGCGAGCAGCAAGGCCGCGTAACCCACCTGGTCGTCGACGCGCGCCTCGGGCGCCGTCAGGACGTCGCGGACCGCCGCTTCGAGGTAGTCCTGCACCTCACCGACCCTAGCCGAGGGCTTGCTTGGCGCCCGGGTGCAGCGGTACCGGGTCGGTCTGCGGCGCCAGCTGCCGCGAGATCTCCTTCGCCGCCGGGTGCACCTTCGCCAGCTCCGCCTGCTTGTCGAAGATCAGCTTCGTGATCGCGCACGCGTTGCCCGCCGGGAAGTCCTCGCGCACCAGCAGGAGGTTCGGCACCACGACCGTCGGCACGTCCGCGGGCTGCCCGTAGGCCGCCTTCGGGATCACGGCCTGGTCGTAGACCGGGTTGACCTTCTTCAGCGCCGGCAGCAGCGGCGTGATGTCGAGGAACTTCACCTTGTCCTTCAGGGCCGTGGTGATGTCGGTGATCTGCGCGGTCGGCAGCCCGCCGGACCAGACGAGCCCGTCCAGGGTGCCCGCCTTCATGCCGTCCGCCGTCTTGGCCAGATCCAGCCGTTGCGCCTGGACGTCGGCGTCGGGCTTGAGCCCGGCCGCCTGCAGGAGGCGGTTCGCGATCACTTCGGTGCCCGACTTCGGGGAGCCGGTCGAGATCCGCTTGCCCTTCAGGTCGGCGACGGAGTCGATCCCCGCGTCCGTGCGGACCAGCACCTGCGTCGAGTTCGGGTAGATCCGGGACAGGGCCTGGATCTTCTGTGGCTTGCCGTCGAAGGAACCCTTGCCGTTGACCGCGTCCGCCGCGGTGTCGGCCAGCGAGAACGCGACGTCGTAGTTGCTGGCCACCAGCTGCTGGATGTTCTGCACCGACGCGCCGGTTTCCGCGGCCGTCGCACGCAGCTTCGTGCTGTTGCTGATCTGCTGGGCGAGCCCGCCGCCCAGCACGTAGTACACGCCACCGCTGTTGCCGGTGGCGATGGTGATGCGGCCCTCGCCCGCTTCGCAGGACTGGGTGCCGCCGCCGGGGGATGCCTGGTCGGTCTGTTGTTTCCCGCCGCAGCCGGTGACGGCCAGAGCGAGCACCGCGGCTGCGGCGACTGCGCGTTTCATGCTGTCCTCCTCGTGATCACGGCGTGGGTGAGCAGAGCGGCGGCGCCGCACCCGGCACCGATCGCGATCGGCACCGGCTCCAGGTAGAGCAGGCAGAGGGCGGCGGGCACGAACAGCAGCCGCACTCCCGTGCTGACCGGCCCGAAGAGCCAGCCGCCGGTGACCACCGCCAGCGCGGCGACGGCGAGCGCGGACACCGCTGTCACCCACAGCACGGTGAGGACGTCGGATTCCAGCAGCAGCGCGGCGCCGTTGTCGGTCAGCACGAAGGCGATCGGCACCAGGAACGCCGGGAGCGTGTACTTCCAGCACTGCCACATGGTTCCCAGCACCGAGCCGCCGGTGATCGCCGCCGAAGCCACCGCGGCGAGCGCGGTCGGCGGCGTGACCTCGGAAAGCACGGCGTAGTAGAAGATGAACATCGCGCGCTCGGCGTCCGCGACGCCGAGCGTCTCCAGCGCCGGGCCGATGACGACCCAGGCGATGATGAAGCTGGCGGTGACCGGCACCGCGAGACCCAGCACGCCGACGGCGATCGCCGAGAGCAGCACGGTCAGGACGAGGATCAGCGTGCCGTTGTCGGTGAGCGCGCCGGCCAGTTCCACCAGCGCGTCGGCGAGTTCGAGGCCCAGCCCGGTCTTGGTGATGGTCGAGGTGATCACCCCGGCCGCCGCGCACACCGCGATCACCGGCAGCGCACCGCGGACGCCGGCCGACAGCGCGTCGACCATGTCCTTCGCCCAGCCTTTGAGGTCGTGGCGCCGGGCGATCAGCGCGAACAGCGCGGCGACGCCGGTCGCGTAGACGACGGCGGCGAACGGCGGGATGTCCAGGGCCAGGAACACGACGATGACGGCGAGCGACAGGAAGTGGTAACCGCCGCGCCGCAACAGTTTCCACGGATCGTCGTGCGGGACGTCGACGGCTTCGGCCTGGAACCGCCGCGCGTCGGCCTCCATCGCGAACACGATGCCGAGGTAGTAGAGCAGTGTCGGGACGGTCGCCCAGATCAGCACCTTCAGGTACGACGTCTGCAGGTACTCGGCGATGATGAACGCCGCGGCGCCCAGCGTCGGCGGCGAAAGGATGGCCCCGATGCCGGACGCGGCGAGCAACCCGCCCGCGTTTTCCTTGGGGTACTGGGCTTTCTTGAGGATGGGCCAGGTGATCGAGCCGAGGCTGACCGCCGTGGCCGTGCCCGAACCCGACACCGTGCCGAGCAGGAACCCCGACAGCACGGTGGTCCGGCCCGGTGCCGTCCGCGACTTCCGGAACGCGGCGAAGGAGATGTCCACGAAGAACTGCCCGGCCCCGGAGGCGTTGAGCACCGCGCCGTAGAGGGTGAACAGCACGATGTAGCTCGCCGCGACGTCCAGGGGAGTGCCGTAGAACCCGCTCGCGTCGTTGAAGAGCGCGTTGACGATCTGGCTGAAGTCGATGCCCGCGTGGGCGATGCCCCAGTTCTGCGGGAGAAATCCGCCGTAGTAGGCGTAGGCGAGGAAGAGCAGGCAGACGATCGGCAGCACCAGCCCGGTGGTGCGGCGGGTGGCTTCGAGGATCAGCACCAGCAGCAGCGCGCCGGCCACGATGTCCAGCGGGGACAGGATGCCCTGGCGGTTCAGGAAGTCGTCGTAGCCGACGAGCACGGGGTAGAGGCCCACGGCCAGGGCGGTGCCGGCGAGCGCCCAGTCGGTCCAGCCCGGGTCGTCGCGGCCGCGCAGCCGCGGGCGGTAGCAGAGGAACACCAGCGGGAGTGTCACGCCGAGGAAGAGCACCAGGTAGAACTGGTTGCCCTTGGCGAACGGGAAGAACACCTGCTTGAGCACCAGGACCGCGACGGCGAGGGCGACGAAGTAGACGACGCGGTCGGGGACCCGGGAGAGGGTGCGTGCGGGCCGTTCCTCGTCGTGCTCGGCGGCGATTTCGGCGGGGGAGGCGCGGTCCACCGGCTCGGTCGTCACCCGGTCACCGTACGGTGTCACGGATCACACCGAAAGGGATCTTCCGGACTCAAGCGCCCCAATGTGGCCTTGGTTGCGTCTCACGCACCCAAGGCGGCCTTCGGTGCGTCAGACGCACCGAAGGCCGCCTTGGGGCGCTCGGGTCTCAGCCGTTGGCGGCGATGTCCGCCAGGACCGCGGCGAGCGACCGCACCGGGACGCCGGTGCCGCCCTTGCCCGTGTAGCCCCACGGCCCGGCGGTGTTGAAGGACGGGCCGGCGATGTCGATGTGGACCCAGTCGAGGCCGTCGGCGACGAACTCGCGCAGGAAGATCCCGGCCGCGAGCATGCCGCCCCAGCGGTGGCCGGTCACGTTGGCCAGGTCGGCCAGCCGCGAGTCGAGGTCGGCGCGCAGTTCCTCCGGCAGCGGCATCGCCCAGCCGTTTTCGCCGGTCGCCTGCATGATCGCGGCGACGCGGTCGCGGAAGTCCTCCGAGCCCATCACGCCGGCCGTGCGGTTGCCGAGCGCGACGACCTGGGCGCCGGTCAGCGTCGAGGTCTCGATCAGGTAGTCCGGGTTCTCCTCGGCCGCGCGCACCATGGCGTCGACCAGGACCAGCCGGCCCTCGGCGTCGGTGTTGAGCACCTCGACGGTCTTGCCGCCGTACATGGTCAGCACGTCACCCGGGCGGTACGACGTCCCCGACGGCAGGTTCTCCGCCAGCGGGATGTGCGCGACGACCTCGAGGGGGTACTTCAGCTTCGCCGCCAGGACCACGGTCGCGAGCACGCCGGCCGCGCCGGACATGTCCGAGGTCATGTGGTCCATGTTCGCGGCGGGCTTGAGCGAGATGCCGCCCGAGTCGAACGTGATGCCCTTGCCGACCAGCGCGACCTTCTTGACGGCCTTGGCCGGCTTGTAGCCGATGCGCACCAGGCGCGGCTGGCGGGCCGAGCCGCCGCCGACGCCGAGGATGCCGCCGAAGCCCTTGCGCTTCAAGGCCTTCTCGTCCAGCACCTCGAACTCGAGGCCGTTGTCCTCGGCCAGCTTCTTCGCGCGGTCGGCGAAGGAGGCCGGGTAGAGGTCGTTCGGCGGGGTGTTGATCAGGTCGCGCGCGACCATGACGGCTTCGGCGATGGCGCCGGCCGCCTTCAGCGTTGCCTTGTGCTCGCGGGCGGTGCCGGTTCCCGGGGTCGCGAAGTCGGCCTTCGCCAGCGGGGCGTCGCCCTTCTCCGAGCGGTAGGCGGTGAAGACGTAGGAGCCGAGGATCGTGCCCTCGACGGCGGCCTGCAGGTCGACCTCGGACAGTGTGACGAACGCGCGGTCGGTGCCGGCCAGCGCACGGCCGGCGGCGCCCGCGGCGCGGCGGACCTGCTCGGGGGTGACGGCGTCGGTGGCCTTGCCCAGGCCGACGGCGAGCACCACGCCCGCGGGGAGCTTGCCCAGCGTCGGGAGCTTGACGACCTCTTCGGCCTTCCCGCTCGCCCCGAGCGTGGCCAGCAGGCCGGCGAGCCGGCCGTCGAAGGCGGCGTCCACGGCGGCGGCGCCGGGGGCGAGCAGGGGACCGTCCTCGCCGGCCACGGTGCCGATGACGACAACGTCGGCGCGCGTCTTGGCCAGTGCCTCCCCGGTGTTGTCGGACAGGGCGAGCTTAGGCACGGTCACTTCTGGCTCCTCGCGCGTTCTCGGTGGCACCGGGCACCGGCCCGGTCAGGATCGTGAGCCATGCTAATGACGACCTGACCACGGGTGAACAGAGGGCGAGGGAGGGCCGCGTGCGGCTGGGCGGTGGGCTGCTGGTCGCGCTGGCGGCGGCAGCGGCGGGCGCGGGCTGGTGGCTGCTCGCCGGGCTGGTGCTCGCGGCGATCGCCGCGGGCGTCACGGCGGGCGTGCCGGAACCCGGGGAAACCCCGGCCGACCGGGGCGTCGTCGTCCTGGCGCGACTGTCCGAAGTGGCCGTCTACGCGATCGCGTTCGGTGCCTACGTCGTCCCGGCGCACCGCGAACTCGCGGCCGCGGCGTTCGTCGTGGTCGTCGCCGGGGCGGGGTTCGCCGGCCTGAAGATCCCGACGATCGTCGTACGGATCGCCGTGGGACTGCTGCTCGCCGCGGGCCTCGTGCTGGTCGCCGTGTGCGTGGCCGTGCCGCCGGTGGGGACGGCGGACGGTCTCCGGCCACCGGACTTCGCGGGCGTGCTCGTCGCCGCCGTGCTGGTGCTGCCGTTCCTGCGCCCGGGCGGGCGGGAGAACGCGGGCCGCCGGGTGCTGCTGCTCGGCGCGCTCGCTGTCCTGGCCGCCTTCGCCGCGCTCTACCAGCTCGGCGCGGTGCGGCTCGGGCTGTCGCTCACCTCGCTGCGCGACCTGCTGTCCGCCGCCGACGCGGACGCGCTGCAGCCACTGCTCACGGTCGTCGCCGTGGTCGCCACCGTCGTGCCCGCGCTGGCCGCCGGGACCGAGGTCCGGGCCCGGGCCGGGGTGCCGGGACTGGCCGGGCTCGCCGTCGCCGCGGCGGCCGCGTACCTGCTGCCGGCGCTGCCCGTGCTCGTCGTCGCGGGGCTGGCGACCGTGTTCGAGTTGCTACTGGGCGTACGCGCGCGCAGGTACAGTGAGACCCGTGAGTGATCGACGCTGGCGGCCGGGACAGACCGTGGTCGAACGGTTCCACCGCCCCGACGGCTCGATCGGCCAGGTCCACCCGCTGCGCGTCCTCGAAGACGACGGCCGCGTCCTGCGCGCCTGGCTCCCGGCGGGCACGCCGATCGTCGGCAGCAGGCTCGCCGACGGCCGCCTGATGCGGGACGCCCCGCTGGACCAGCGGTTCCGCATCCCGCGGGTGCCGGTGCCGGACTCCTGGCACGGCGTGTCGACGCTGCGCCGGATTCCCGAAGACGAGTGGTCTTCGGTCTGGTGGTTCTTCGACCTCGAAGGCCGGTTCAAGAACTGGTACGTCAACCTGGAAATCCCGCTGGGCCGCACGCCGGGCGCGGTCGACCGGATCGACGGCGTGCTCGACGTCGTCGTCGAGCGCGACGGCAGCTGGCGCTGGGACGACGAGGACGAGGCCGAGGCCGCCCTGGAAGTCGGCCGCCTGACGCTCGAGCAGTTCGACCGGCTGCGCACCGAGGGCGAGCGGATCGGCGCGCTGGCCGAACGCGGCGCCTACCCGTTCGACGGGACCGACACCGACTTCCGCCCGGACGAGGGCTGGTCGGCGCCGGAGCTGCCGGCGCAGCTCCTGATCCGGCCAAAAGCAGGCCGACCCTCACCCGGGACGTAACCGCTGCTACGAAGTCATTCGGCCGTGACTGTGGTCGGATCAGGAACCATCGGCACAGTCAGCCCGCGGCCAGGAGAAGGACCAGCGCCAGCGCGGCGTTGACGACCGCGAGGATGACGACCGACTTCGTCGGGAGCACCTTCGGGAACGCCTTGCCGTGGATCTTCCGCCACCACACGACACCGAAGACCCCGCCGACCAGGCCGAGGAAGCCGCCGAACCCGCTGTCCAGCACGGCCCAGCCGACCATGCCGAGCAGGCCGACGCCGAAGGTCAGCAGCACCGCGGCGACGAACGTCTTGATGTCGGCACCGGTGGTCTTGGGCCGGGGAACCGGCTCAGTGGAGTGGTAGGTCACGGCGTCATCCTAGAGCGGTCCCGCCGGAAGCGCGGGGAACCCGGAACAGATGGACATCCGACTAACGCGCGTCCGAGCAAGCGGTATCGTCTAGCCATGACGACCACGACACAGTTCGCCCATCTCCCGCACCCGAGTCCTGCGAGCGCGGACCGTGTCGCGGAGGTACTCGAGACGCCCGGTTTCGGGTTGTACTTCACCGACCACATGGTCACCGTCAAGTGGTCGAAGGCCGAGGGCTGGCACGACGCCCAGGTCGGCCCCTACGCCCCCTTCACCCTCGACCCGGCGACGTCGGTGCTGCACTACGGCCAGGCCATCTTCGAAGGTCTCAAGGCCTACCGCCAGCCGGACGGCTCGATCGCGTCGTTCCGCCCGGACGCCAACGCCGCGCGGTTCCGGCAGTCGGCCGAGCGGCTCGCCATGCCGCAGCTGCCCGACGAGGTCTTCCTCGAGTCGCTGCGGGAGCTCATCGCCGTCGACGGCCGGTGGGTGCCCACCCGGCAGGGTGACTCGCTGTACCTCCGGCCGTTCATGATCTCGACGTCCACCGGGCTCGGCGTCAACAGCCCGGCCGCCGACTACGTGTACACGGTCATCGCTTCGCCGGCCGGGTCCTACTTCTCCGGCGGTGTGAAGCCGGTCAGCGTCTGGCTGTCCACCGAGTACGTCCGGGCGGCTCCCGGCGGCACCGGCGCGGCCAAGTGCGCCGGCAACTACGCGGCGTCGTTCGTCGCGCAGGCGCAGGCCGTCGAGAAGGGCTGCGACCAGGTGGTGTGGCTCGACGCGGTCGAGCGGCGCTGGGTCGAGGAGATGGGCGGGATGAACCTGTTCTTCGTCTTCGGCTCCGGTGAGAACGCCCGGCTGGTGACCCCGGAGCTGACGGGGTCGCTGCTGCCCGGCGTCACCCGCAAGTCGCTGCTGCAGCTGGCTTCGCGGCTCGGGTACAAGATCGAGGAACGCCGCATCTCCACCGAGGAGTGGGAGAAGGCGGCGGCGTCCGGCGAGCTGACCGAGACGTTCGCCTGCGGCACCGCGGCGGTGATCACCCCGGTCGGCCACGTGAAGCACGCAGGTGGCGAGTTCACCATCGGCGACGGACAGCCGGGCGTGCTGACGATGAAGCTGCGCGAAGAGCTGACGGGGATCCAGGAGGGCACCCGCCCGGACGCGGACCACTGGATGGTCAAGCTCGGCTGAAGCTCGATGTCATGAAGGGCACCCTCATGGACTTTACGTCCATGAGGGTGCCCTTCATGACATTCAGGAAGCCGGAGCGGCGATCAGCGGGCCGGAGACGCCGGCCTGCTCGTGGGTGGCCGTTTCGGCGAGGACGCGGGCGGCCATCATCAGCAGCGGCAACGCGGTCACCGCGCCGGTGCCTTCGCCCAGCCGGACGTCCAGTTCCAGCAGCGGGCCCAGGTCCAGGTGCTCCAGGGCAAGGGCGTGCGCCGGTTCGGCCGTCCGCTGGCCCGCGACCCACCAGCGGCGGGCGCCCGGGGCGAGGTCCTCGGCGACGAGCGCGGCGGCGCAGGTGACCAGGCCGTCCAGCACCACCGGCGTCCGGCGGACCGCGGCCTGCGCGAGGAAGCCGGCCATCGCGGCGATGTCCGCGCCGGCCGTGGTGCGCAGCAGGTCGACCGGGTCGGCCAGCACCGCGCGGGCCCGGCGCAGGGCGTCGCGCACGGCCGTGGCCTTGCGCATCCACGCGTCGTCGTCGATGCCGGAGCCGCGGCCGACGACGGCGACCGGCTCGCTGCCGGTCAGCGCCGCCACCAGCACCGACGCCGGGGTGCTGTTGCCGATCCCGAGGTCGCCGGGGATGAGCAGGTCGGCGCCGCCGTCGACTTCGGCGTCGGCGATCGCGATCCCGGCGCGGATCGCCGTTTTCGCCTCGTCGGCGGTCAGCGCGTCTTCGACGTCGATGGACCCCGAGCCGCGGCGGACCTTGAACTCGCCGATCGAGCGGGTCGCGGGAGCCTCGGTGTCGACGGCGAGGTCGACCACGCGCACGCTCGCGCCCGCGGCGGCGGCCAGGACGTTGATCGCGGCGCCGCCGGTGAGCATGGTGCCCAGCAGCTGCGCGGTGACCTCGGCGGGATAGGCGGAGACGCCCTTGGCGGCAATGCCGTGGTCCCCGGCGAAGACGACCACCCGCGGCCGGGTGAACGGCCGCGGTGGCGACTGTCCCTGGCAGGCGGCGATCCAGACGCCCAGCTCTTCGAGCCTGCCGAGCGACCCGGCGGGCTTGACGAGCTTGTCGTGCAGCGCGATCGCGGCGGACCGGGCGTGGTCGTCGGGCGGGGTGATCTCGGGGAACTCGATGTTGTCCGGCTCCACACCAGGCCCTTCGACTCTTGGGGGGGGTCCGGGTGGCGGAGCCCCCGGCCCGGGGCGGAGCCCCGGTTTCAACGCTGCCACGGCAACGCTGTGGCCAACTTACCGGGAGCCCGGAAGCTCGCGGCGGCGCCCGCCCGCCGAGGAACGTCTTGAATGACTCATTCCTGGCGTCAGACGCCAGGAATGAGTCATTCAAGGCATCGGGATCGGCGGCGGGGCGGGTGTGGCGCTCCCGGTAGTCTCGCGGCTCGTGGAGACGACGGCGGCCGCGGTGGTGCTGGCCAGTGGCGCGGGGACCCGCGTCGGCGCGAAGCTGAACAAGGTCTACCTGCCCCTGGCCGGGCGGCGCGTGGTCGCCTGGTCGCTCGAGGCCTTCCGCAAGGTCCCCGGCATCGGCGTGCTCGTGCTCGTGATCCGGCCGCAGGACCGGGACCTCGCCGACGAGGTGGCCGGCGAGGGTGTCGAGATCGTGCACGGCGGCGACACCCGCCAGGCGTCCGAGCTGAACGCGCTGCGGCACCTCGCCCCGAGAATTGCAGGCGGCCGGGTCGACGCCGTGCTGCTGCACGACGCGGCCCGGCCGCTGGTCCACCCCGAACTGGTCGGTGCGGTGCTGGCCCGGACACGCGAGGACGGGGGGGCTGTGCCGGGCCTGGCCGCGGACGACGTCGTCGAGGTGGATGCCGGGCACCTGGTCGCCCAGGTGCCCGGCGCGATCCGCGTCCAGACGCCTCAGGGCTTCCGGGCCGGACCGCTGCTCGAGGCCTACGAGAAGGCCGAGCGCGAAGGCTTCGTCGGTACGGACACTTCCTCGTGCATGGAGCGGTTCTCCTCCCTGCCGATCCGCTGGGTCCCGGGGGCTCCCGAGAACCTCAAGATCACCTATCCCCACGACCTCGTCGTCGCGGAGCGGCTGCTCGCCCGCTGAGCCTGACAACTGCTAGGCGCACGCGGGCGGGCCACCGCCGTCGGTGCCTTCTCCCTCCCCTGACCCCTCCCGGTGCGTCCCGGTCGGCCGGATGGTGACGTCGTGGCGCAGTTCCGGCGGGATCCGGCAGTCCGGCTGTGGCCGGAGCGCCTGCAGCGGTGCGCCCGGGGTGCCGGGCTCCGCCAGGGTGAGCACCGCCCGCAGCGTCCACACCGGGGTGGCGTGGTACTGCCAGGTGACGACCCGCGGGCTGAACACGTCCGTGCCCGGGAAGGTCGGCACCCGGTAGGCGCTGGCCCGGTGCTCGTCGCGGAGGATGATGACGTCCGCGCAGGTCGGCCAGCGGTGCACGGCGGCGTAGATCTCCGGCGCCTCGCGGCCGCCGAACAGGTGCAGCACCCATTTGCGGCGCCGGAGTTCCTCGAGGAGTTCCTCGAGGCCCTGGCCGCTCGAACCGGAGTGTGCTGTGGGCGGGGACACACTTTCGAGAGTAACTTGCGTACTAGAGCACAGTCCAGTGCGTGTACTAGTACACCTGGGTGGTTCTGAACAGGCCTTTGTGTGTCACCCGTCGGCGTGCTAGAACACTTGTGCGTGTTGTCCCTGTGAGGAGCCGCCTTGCCCACCCTCGACCGCCCTGAGCCGCCGTACCTGCAGATCGCGGGCCGGATCCGTGACGACATCCTGTCCGGCCGGCTGCAGGAGGGCGACGCAGTGCCGTCCGCCCGCGAGATAGCGCGTACCTGGACCGTCGCCATGGCGACGGCCACCAAGGTGCTGGCCACGCTCCGCTCGCAGGGCCTCGTGCGGCCCGTGCGCGGCGTCGGCACGGTCGTCGACCGCGGCGGCCTGCACCGCACGGCCCGCGACCGCACCGCCGCCTCGGTGCGGACGGGCCGGATCTACCCGCCCGGCCACTACGCGGTGATCCGCTCGGCCGCCCTGGAGCCGGCGACCGAACGCGCCGCGGCCGCACTCGGCCTGGAGGAGGGCGCCCCGGTGATCCGCCGTCGGCGTACCACCTACGGTCCCGATTCGCGGCCGCTGTCGACGTCGACGTCGTGGTTCGACGGCGTGCTGTCGGCCAAGGCGCCGGCGCTGCTGGTGGCGGAGCGGATCGTCGAGGGCACCGCGGCCCACGCGGCCGCCCGGCTCGGCACGAAGGTCGCGACGACGCAGGAACGGCACGCGGCGGGCCGCGCGGGCGAGGAGGAGGCGGCCGAGCTGGGGCTGCCCGCCGGGTCGCCGGTGCTGCTCGGCCGGAGCACCTTCGTGGCGG
This sequence comes from Amycolatopsis sp. lyj-109, assembly GCF_046548995.1. Taxonomy (NCBI): domain Bacteria; kingdom Bacillati; phylum Actinomycetota; class Actinomycetes; order Pseudonocardiales; family Pseudonocardiaceae; genus Amycolatopsis; species Amycolatopsis sp. lyj-109. The sequence goes on along the minus strand of NZ_JAJPWR010000048.1, from coordinate 4,966 downwards.
CCGACGGGACGGTCGTCGAGTACGGTGAGTCCGCCGCCTTGCCCGACCACTGGGTTTTCTACGAGTACACGACTGAGGACGGCGAATGAAGCACATCCACGCGGGCAAGGTCCGTGACCTGTACGAACTCGACGGCGGGGACATCCTGCTGGTCGCGTCCGACCGTGTCTCGGTCTACGACGTCTCGCTGCCGACGCCGATCCCGGACAAGGGCAAGCTGCTCAACCAGCTGTCGGCCTGGTGGTTCGACCGGATGGCCGAGGTCGTCCCGAACCACGTCGTGTCGACCACCGACGTGCCGGACGAATTCGCCGGGCGCGCGATGCGCTGCAAGCCGCTGAAGATGGTCCAGGTCGAGTGCATCGCGCGCGGCTACCTGGCCGGCCTGGGCCTGCGCGAATACCAGCGTGACGGCAAGATTTCGGGTGTCGCGCTGCCGCCGGGCCTGGTCGAGGGCGACAAGCTGCCGGAGCCGATCTTCACGCCGACGACGAAGATCTCCGACACCGGCCACGACGAGTTCATGACCTTCGACGAGGTCCTGACCGAGATCGGCGAGGACACCGCGAAGCGGCTTCGCGAGCTGACGCTGGAGATCTACACCAAGGGTGCCGAACACGCCGCCGCCCAGGGCGTCATCATCGCCGACACGAAGCTGGAGTTCGGCTTCGACGCCGACGGCACGCTGACCCTCGGCGACGAGGTCCTGACGTCGGACTCGTCGCGGTTCTGGCCGGCCGACGAGTGGGAGCCGGGCCGTCCGCAGCACGCGTTCGACAAGCAGTTCGTCCGCGACTGGTCGCGGTCGACGGGCTGGGACCAGACCCCGCCCGGGCCGGAGATCCCGGCCGACATCGTCGAGCAGACGCGGCAGCGCTACACCGAGGTCTACGAGCGGATCACGGGGAAGACCTGGGTCCGTGGGTGAGTACGACCCGTACCGCCTGATCGACGACGTCGAAAGCCTGCTCGTCTCGCACGGTTTCGCGCCCGCACGCGTGCCCGGGCGCGGCGGCGACCGGCTGGCGGGTGCCAGCCGCCTCCTGCGCGGGTTCGGCCTGGAGCCCCGGATGGCCCCCGAGGACGCGTTCGACCTCGGGGTGCCGTTCCAGGGCCGGATCAACCAGGCTGAAACACTCAAAGACTAGGGGCTCTTCGTCAGGCTGGCGTCGCGCTCGACGACGTCGCCGAGGACGTCGTCGATGGCCTTGAGCAGGTCGGCGTCGAGCTTCTGGCCGGCGGCCTTGACGTTCTCGTGCACCTGCTCCGGCCGCGAAGCCCCGATGATCGCGGAGGCGACGTTCGGGTTCTGCAGCACCCAGGCGACGGCCAGCTGGGCGAGGCTCAGCCCGGCCTGCTCGGCCAGCGGTTCGAGCTGGGCGACGCGCTTGAGGACGCCCTCGTCGAGGAAGCGGGCGACCATGTCGGCGCCGCCCTTTTCGTCGGTGGCGCGCGAGCCTTCGGGGTAGGCCTGGCCGGGCTTGTACTTGCCGGTGAGCACGCCCTGCGCGATCGGCGACCAGACGATCTGGCTGAGGCCTTCGCGTTCGGAGGTGGGGATGACCTGCTCTTCGATGACGCGCCAGAGCATGTTGTACTGCGGCTGGTTCGACACGAGCGGGATCTTCAGCTCGCGGGCGAGGGCGGCGCCGCGGGAGATCTGCTCGGCGGTCCATTCGGAGACGCCGACGTAGAGCACCTTGCCCTGGCGCACGAGGTCGGCGAAGGCGACCATGGTCTCTTCGAGCGGGGTGTGCCGGTCGAACCGGTGTGCCTGGTAGAGGTCGACGTAGTCGGTGCCGAGCCGCTTCAGGCTGGCGTGCGCCGACTCCGTGATGTGCTTGCGGGACAGCCCCTTGTCGTTGGGCCCCTTGGGGCCGGTGGGCCAGTAGACCTTGGTGAAGATCTCGAGGCTTTCCCGCCGCCGGCCCTTCAAGCCGCGCCCGAGCACGGACTCGGCGGCCGTGTTCGCGTAGGCGTCGGCGGTGTCGAAGGTGGTGATGCCGGCGTCGAGGGCGGCCTGGATGCAGGCGTGGGCCCGGTCCTCCTCGACCTGGGAACCGTGGGTGAGCCAGTTCCCGTACGAGATCTCACTGACGTTGAGGCCGCTGCGGCCGAGACGACGAAACTCCATGCCGCGAGCTTAGGCGGTAATCGTTTGCTTTGCTAACGACCTGGCGTGACTCCGGTCTCCGCCGCGGCCCACCCACACGTCTTGAATGACTCATTCAGGACCTCGGACGTCCTGAATGAGTCATTCAAGACGTTTGCGCGGGCAAGCCGGCCGGTCGTGGACAGCAAGAAGCCGGGTCGAGCATCGCTCGACCCGGCTTCTCGAAACCGGCTCAGTTGGGGATCGGGTCCCCGGGCTTCAGCCGCGGCTTCGGCATCCGCAGCCGCCGGATCTGGGACGCCCGGACGAACGCGTACCAGCCGATCGACCGGCCGTTCACCGCTTCCTTCGGGAACTTCTCCCGCACCAGCTTCGCGATCTTGCGGCCGTTCACGAAGCCCTCGATCGCCATCACCAGCAGCATCGCGGTGCACAGCAGCGTGATGTACGACTGCACCTGGGGCAGCGGCATCAGCAGCGCCAGGAACACCACGATGGCCAGCGGCATGAACAGGCCGAGCAGGTTGCGCCGGCTGTCGACCAGGTCGCGGACGTATGCCTTGACCGGGCCGCGGTCGCGCGGGAGCAGGGCCTTGTCGTCGCCGCGCATCATCGCTTCGCGGCGGGCCTTGGCCGCCGCGCGGCGGTCTTCCTTGTTCTGCGGGTTCGCTTTGCGCAGTTCCTTGTTGCGCTTCATCGCCTCACGCATGGTGGTGGGCGGCGGCGCCACCGGGCCGCGCCGCTTCGCCTCCGCCTCGCGGCGCTTCGGCGTAGCCTTGCCCTTACCGGGCGTGTACGCCTTGCCGGCGACGTCGACGGCTTCGCCCGCCTCCGGCTCGTCGGCGGCGGTGTCTGTGGTGCTTCGGCGCAGGAACCTCACCTCACCAGGGTATTGCAGGCGTCACGCCGCCGGTAACCCGGCCGATCCATGTGCGACCATGGTGGGGGAACAGATCGGACGTCCCCGGTGTTGAGCACGTCAGCACGAGGAGTATCCGCAGCGAGTTCGACTTTGATGAGGGAGTGCCATGACGACCGCTGAGCACGCCGGCGCGACGCAGGCCGAGACCGCCGAGGAGACCCACGGCGTCACGTTGACCGACGCCGCGGCTTCCAAGGCGAGGGCCCTGCTCGAGCAGGAGGGCCGCGACGACATGCACCTGCGCATCGCCGTCCAGCCCGGTGGCTGCGCGGGCCTGCGCTACCAGCTGTTCTTCGACGAGCGCGCGCTCGACGGCGACCTGTTCCGCGACTTCGACGGCCTCAAGGTCGCCGTGGACCGGATGAGTGCGCCGTACGTGTCGGAAGCCGTCATCGACTTCGTGGACTCGATCGAGAAGCAGGGCTTCACGATCGACAACCCGAACGCCACCGGTTCCTGCGCCTGCGGCGACTCGTTCCACTGAGTCATCGCCTGCGCGGTCACCGCCTGCACGCGAGAGGCCCCGTCGCCCGGAAGGGTGACGGGGCCTTCTTCGTTGCTGCGGATCAGACGTAGGCGTCGAGCTCGGCCACCTGGGCGTGGCACGCCTCGTCGACCAGCCACGGCTTGGCCGTGACGCGGGGCATCGGAAGGCTTTCGGCCTGGAGCGTCGCCGGGATGAAGGCGCAGTCGGCGATCAGCTCGGACAGGGTCTCGGGTTCGGTGACGGCGTTCACGATTCGTAACGCTATTGATCCGCTCTCGACTGGAGAAGGAGTACCAGCCGGTAGTGTCGGCTGGGCACGCGCGAACTACCCGGATGGGTCATGACCCGGGGGTAACTTCGCGCCTTTTGCCGTGAGGAAAGAGCACAAAGGAGCAGCCGGTGGCAGAAAAGGCCAGGATCGCGGTGTCCGGCAGTATCGCGACCGACCACCTCATGCACTTCCCGGGCAGGTTCGCCGAGCAGCTGGTCGCCGAGCAGCTGCACCGCGTCTCGCTGAGCTTCCTCGCCGACGACCTGGTGGTCCGGCGCGGCGGCATCGGCGCGAACATCGCCTTCGGCCTCGGGGTGCTCGGCGTCCAGCCGGTTCTCGTGGGCGCCGTCGGCGCCGACTTCGCCGACTACCGCTCCTGGCTGGAGCGGCACGGTGTGGACACCTCGGGCGTGCACGTGTCCGAGGTCGCGCACACCGCGCGGTTCGTCTGCACCACCGACGAGGACCTCTGCCAGATCGCGACGTTCTACGCCGGCGCGATGGCCGAGTCCCGCAACATCGAGCTGCAGCCGATCGCCGAGCGCTCCGGCGCGCTGAGCCTGGTGCTGATCAGCCCGGACGACCCGGAAGGCATGATCCGCCACGCCGAGGAGTGCCGGCAGCGCGGGTACGCCTTCGCCGTCGACCCGTCGCAGCAGCTGGCCCGGATGACCGGCGAGCAGGCGCGCGCGTTCGTCGCCGGCGCGAAGTACCTGTTCAGCAACGACTACGAGTGGGAGCTGCTGCTCCAGAAGACCGGCTGGACCGAGGCCGACGTCCTCGACCAGGTCGGGCTGCGGATCACGACACTGGGGGAGAAGGGCGTCGAGATCGTCGGCAAGGACGGCGTCGCCCTGCAGATCAATGCGGTCCCCGAGCGGGCGAAGGCCGACCCGACCGGCGTCGGCGACGGCTTCCGCGCGGGCTTCCTGGCCGGCCTCGACGGCGGCCTCGGCGTCGAGCGCGCCGCACAGCTCGGCTCGCTGATCGCGGTGCTGGTCCTGGAGACGGTCGGCACCCAGGAGTGGACGTTCGACCGCGCGGAGGCGCTGGCCCGCATCGGCGAGGCCTTCGGCCCGGACGCGGCGGAGGAGATTTCATCGGTCCTGCCCGCCGCCTGACCCGGGCTCGTCGTGAGTGGTAATTCGGGTTAGAACCCTAATTACCACTCAC
>NZ_JAJPWR010000047.1:0-32497 GCF_046548995.1 Amycolatopsis sp. lyj-109 | reverse complement strand
ATCCAGCAGATGCCCTCTCACTTAAGGTCTGTTTGTTCCCTAGACAAGAACAATCATCCCAGGTCAGAGGGCATCTGCCCGTTTACGACATACCCCCGGCCAGCACATTCACCGGTGGATCCGGGTCGAGCGTCGCGAATACGTATTCCGGTGGATGTGACGTTTCACTCCGGCGGGATAGTGTCACGTTGTCGAGCGGGTGACGGCTCGGCTGCTTCCCCGGAACGAAACCCATTCGGCAGATCGTAAGGTGAAACGAATGACACAGATCGAGTCCTTCGCCAACTCCGGCGGCTCGCTCGAGCCGCTCGAGTGGCAGACCCCGGGTGCCCCGGTGGTCCTGTGCACGCCCGCCGCCTTCGCCGGCGCCTTCGTCGGCATCTGTGTGAACTATGCCGTCGACAAGGCGGTCGACTGGTACGTCGCGCACCACGGCGGTGGCGGGCACTTCGCGCCCGTCGGCGAGAGCCTGCAGGGGGCGGGTCAGGTGTCGAGCGACGCGCTGCTGGAACTGCTCGACGCGCGGTTCTGACGGGTTTCCGTCTCCCGAGTGAATTCGTCAAGTCAAGTCGAGTGTCAATCATCTAGGAATGTGGAGAACGCAATGAATTCGGTCGAATCCTTCGCCAACGCCGGTGCCTCCGTCCGTCCGCTGGAGATCGTGGCCGGCACCGCGCCGGTGTCCTGCTTCTGGGCTGCCTTCAACGGCGCCGGTGCCGCCTTCATCGCCAACTGGGCCGTCCAGAAGGGCGTCGACTACTACAAGGCGCACCAGGCCGGCGGCAAGCTGGACGGCGGCGAGATCCCGGAGTTCGCGGGTGACGTGTCGGAGCTGTCGGGCGACGCCCTGGTGGCGCTGCGCGCGCTCTGAGCGCTTCGAGTGTCAGGAGATGGGCCCGGTTCCGCACCGGGCCCATCTTCGTTCCCGGGGTCCGGGGTTCAGGGTGCGACCAGGTAGCCGAAGTTGCGGACCGTGCGGATCAGGTCGGCGCCCAGCTTCCGCCGCAGGTAGTACACGTACGTCTCGACGACGCCGAAGTCGCCGCGGAAGTCGTGGCCCCACACCGCGGACAGGATCTCCGCCTTGGACACGGCCTTGCCGGGGTTGGTCATCAGGTGGCACAGCAGGTCGAACTCCGTGGCCGAAAGCTGCACCGGCGCCCCGTCCTTCCACACCTCGCGCGAGGCGCGGTCGAGTTCCAGCCGGCCGACCTGCAGCCGCGCGGAGGCCTGCGCCGGGTGCGCGCCCCGGCGCAGCAGGACCTCCACCCGGGCGACGAGTTCCTTGATGTCGAACGGCTTGGCGACGTAGTCGTCGCCGCCCAGGGTGAGCCCGTGCACCTTGTCGTCGGTGGACTGGCGGGCGCTGAGGAACAGGACCGGCGCCGTGACGTCCGCGGCGCGCAGCCGACGGTAGACCTCGAACCCGTCGAAGTCGGGCAGCATCACGTCGAGCAGCACGACGTCCGGTGCGGCGGCGGCCGCCGCGCGGAGCGCCTCCCGGCCGGTGCCGGCCGTGACGACGTCGTAGCCGAGGAACTGGAAGGTCGTGAAGAGGATGGCGGCGATGCTCACTTCGTCGTCGGCCACCAGCAACCGGCCGCGCGGCGATTCGGGGGTCACCGGCTCATTGAACCATTCGCCCATCGGGTGACCTCCTTCGGCGATGCCCGCGGACTCGTCGGCGATTCGCGGGTTCAGCTCCGGGATGCGCCGTTTGCCGAACGTGAGATTTGTTCGGGTCCACTGAGGTGAATGGCGTTCACGAATTGCCGACGGGCCGGAGCGCGGACTTCTGCGCGCCCACCCGGCCGGCCTGCGCCGCCACGGCGTGTGCGGTCAGCGCCGCGCTGAGGACGTTGATCCCGCGGACGCTGCCCGGGTGCAACCCGGTCAGCTGCTCGATGCGCTGGATGCGGTAGTCGAGCGTGCTGCGGTGGATGATCAGCCGTTCCGCCGCCTGGCTGCGGTTGCCGTCGGTCGCCACCAGGACCTTGAGCGTCTCGAGCAGGGCGGGGTGCTGCTGCAGCGGATCGATGATGCGCACCAGGTTGTCGCTGACCGTCGGTTCACGCGCGACGGCGAATTCGACGAGCAGGTCCTCCAGCAGGTAGACGCCGGGCCGGTGGTCGGCGGCGAGCGCGAGGGAAAGCACCTTGCCCGCTTCCTGCCGGCCCCAGGCCACCTCACCGCGCGGGCGCCACGAAACCGACATCCACACCTGGCCGGGCAGGGCGGCGTGCGCCTGCCGGGCCAGCTGCGCCGCGCGGGCTTCGTCGCCGGCCGGCAGCAGCGCGAAGCCGCCCGCCGGGCCGAGCGCGGTCAGCGCGCCGTCCGGGGCGAAGCTTTCGAACGTGCCGATCATCGCGGCCGTGTCGAGCGGCTCGCCGCAGTGCACGGCGACCACCGCGTAGGCGGGGGCGAGGTCGTAGTCGTCGTCGGATTCGGTGCGGATGCCGCGGAGCAGCTCCTGGGCGCGCTGCGACCGGCCCTTGGCGAGGCTGCCGCGGTGCTTCCGCGTGGTGGTGTGGTGGGCGCCGGCGAGGAGTTCGGCGGCCAGCCTGCTGCCCACCGCCGACACCGCCCGCGGCGAGACGGCGGGGCGCCCGGCGCCGCCGGACATCACGAAGTGCAGCACCCGGGAGGTCAGCTCGCTGACCATCCCCACGATCGGGGTGACGTCGGTGGTGGCGTCCGCGATCTTCGCGACGTTCGCGCGGATCCGGGTGGCCGTTTCCTCGCTCCAGAGGTCGTCGCCGTCCGCGGCCGACACCATGAGGGGGATGGCGGCCCGCAGCAGCGTGTGCAGAGCCGCGTCGAGCGGCTCCGGTACGTCGCGCAGGACCGGCGCGACGTCGGCCCAGAGGCTCGTGGCGAGATCGGTCGTGGCGACGAGGCCCGGCTCGGGGCGCAGCGTTGTGGTCATGACATGACCCCCGGTTCTGACCTGTGTATTCGCGGATGGTTGGGCCGAATCTAGCGGGGGCCGATCGGTGGGGTAATCAGAGTGATCGGGAAAGGTTTCAGCGATTTGCGTACCCGCCCGGCTCACGCGGGAAATGGCTGTGCTTTCGGGCAGGAAGTGTGCCCGAATTCACGGCTGGTTCGCGCGGCCGGTCAATTGAACCATTCCGCGGCGGGGTGGTCCAGGAGAGCGGCATTCGGCGACCCGCCGGGCGTTGCCACCACGGCGCCGGTCATATCGGACATTTCGTCAGGGGGTACCGCGATCCGCGGACGGCCTTCCGGGGAACGCGGCGCGGCGGTGCCCGCCCTCGATTTCGTCGAAGAATGTTCCGGTGTCCGCGCAATGAACGGACGGTGTCGGACCGATAACGTGGTGAAGATTTCGGCCCGTGGCGAAAGGCAACAGTGATGACCAGCACGTCGATCCGCGCCGAGGCGGCCTTCGCGTCCGAAGGTGCGTCCTCGGCGCGGACGGCCTTCCCGTCGGTGGCCGCGCTCCCGGCCGAGCTGCGGGCGGAGGTCGCGGCCGCGATCGACGAGCAGCCCGCCGAGGCGCGGGCCGTCGTGCGGCGGCTGCTCGGCGCCACGGTCGCCGCGCTCACGTCGGGCGACCAGCGGGCGTGGACGTCGGCGCGCGAGGTCGAGGAGACTGCCCGCGTCGGCAGCGCGCTGGCCGCGGCGGGGGCGCTGCCGGACCCGCTGCTCGTCGTGATCGGCCGGCTCACGGGCTGGGCCGTCGAACGGACCGCCGGGGCACGGCCGGGGACTTCGGGCGTGCTGAAGGACGTCGTGCGCGTCGGACACGCCGTCACGCGTGGCCTGGCGGGCGGATTCCACCGGCACGCGCGGTCGCGGACGGCGTCGTCGCTCGCCGGTGAACAGCTCGCGTCGGCGCTGCTTTCCGGGCGGCAGGTGCCCGGTGCGGCCGCTTGTTACCAGGTGCTCGCCGTGCTGGGCGGTGCCGACCGGCTGCCCCCGCTGGGTGGGGTGGCGGTGATCCGGGGGAGCGTGGGCTACCTGCTCGTGCCGGAGGCCGGCCCGGGCCGCGGCCCGGAGCTGGCGGCGAGACTGCAGGAGGCGCTCCCGACGGCGGTCTGGGTGGCGCCGCACTGGGCACGGGCCACCGAGGTGCCCACGGCCGCGGCGGCCGCCGGGGATGTCGTGGCGCTGGCCGTGGCCGCCGACGCGCCCGCCGGCGTCCACCGGCTGGAGGACTTCGCGGTCGAGTACGCGGCGATGCGGCACGCCTCGGTCGAAACGGAGCTGCGGCGGCTGATCGAGCCGGTGTTCGCCGGGCCCGGGCTCGCCGAGACGCTGCGCGCGTTCCTGCGTGCCGACGGCAACCGCACGCGCGCGGCCGAGGCGTTGATCGTGCACCGCAGCACTCTCGACTACCGGCTGAAGCGGATCGCGCAGCTGACCGGGCACGACCCGGTGAAGCCGGCGGGCATGCAGGTGCTGGCGGTCGCGATGACGACGTCGCGGGCGGCGGCGGTCCGGGCGCGGTTCGCGGCCGTGGCGGGCACCCGGTGACCGGTCCGGCATGACCCGCCGGAACCCCCGTCCGTGGTCGCTGCGCCGTCGTCTGGTGTGCACCGGCGGGCTGGTGGCGTTCGTGACGGTCCTCGTGATGAACCTCCTCGCCGTCGGCGGGCTCGCGCTGTACCAGCAGATCCGCAACCGCCAGCTGATCGACGCGAACCGGATGTACCAGGTCGCCCGGGTCGCCTCCGGACCCGGCGGCGCACCGGGGACGTGCGCGGGTGCCACCGACGACGACGGCGTCGTGCTGGTCCTGCGGTCCGACGGCGCGGTGGCCGAACGGATCGGCGTCCACGCCGCCGGGTTCGAGGTGCCCGGCCCGGCGGCGTTGCGCACGGCCGCCGCCGACGGGGAGTTCCGGTTCTACGGCGCGTTCTACGGCGTCGTCGACCGGGTCGGCGGCGGCCGGTTCGTGATCACGGCCCGGTCGCTGGGTGCGCAGATCGCGATCGCGGCGCGGTTGGGTGGCGCGATGCTCGTGGTGGACGTCGCGGTGTGCGCGCTCGCGGTGGCCGCCGCCGCGTCCCTGTTCCGGCGGACGTTGCGGCCGTTGGAGCACTTCGCCGGCACCGCGGCCCGCGTCACGGCGGGCGAACCGGGCGGCCGGGTCGACCTGGCCGGCGTGCCCGCGGAGGTGCGCCAGCTCGGCACGGCGATGAACCGGATGCTCGGCCGGCTCGAAGGGTCCTTCGCGCGACTGTCCGAAACGGACGATCGGCTGCGGCGGTTCGTCTCCGACGCCGGCCACGAGCTCCGGACTCCGTTGACGGTGATCATCGGCTACGCCCAGCTGCTGCGCCTGGGCGTGCTGGCCGACCGCGACGCGCGCGAGCACGCGCTGATCGAGGTCGAGCGGGAAGCCCGGCGGCTGACCGCGCTGGCCGACCACCTGCTGCTGCTCGCGCGGATCGACGAAGGCCGTCCCGACAGCCCCGCGCCGATCGAGCTGGACGCGCTCTGCCGAGAAGTGGTCGAGGCGAGCCGGGTGGCCCACCCCGAGCACCCGGTGAGCTACCGCTGCGACGGTCGGGCGCCCGTGGTGTCGGGTGACGAGCCGTGGCTGCGGGAGGCGGTGGCGTGCCTGCTGGCCAACGTCGGCATGCACACGCCGGCCGGGACGCGCGCGGAGGTCGTGCTGCGCAGCGAGGGGACCGACGCCGTGCTCGACGTGGCCGACGACGGGCCGGGGATCGGCGAGGCGGACCGCCTGCGCGTCTTCGAGCGGTTCTTCCGCTGCGACGAGGCGCGCCGCCGGCCGCCGGAGGAGCGCGGCACCGGACTGGGGCTGAGCATCGTGCACTCCGTGGTCACCGCCTGCGGCGGGGAGGTCTCGGTCCGGCCGAGCGAGCGCGGCACGTGGATCCGCGTCCGGCTGCCCGCGGAACGCTGGGAGGGTTCCGCGGACCGCACATTGAAATGAAAATCATTGTCATCTAGGCTGGCCGCGTGATCACGGGAAGCGGGCACGCGGCGGGCGAACGGGCCGTCGCGAATGCCGATCTGGCCGGCCTCGCGGCCCTGGTGGACCGGCTCGACGCCGTGGCGTTGCTGGCGATCGTGTTCACGCTGGGGCGCCACGGCCTGACCGGTGCCCACGACCTGGACGAGGTCTACGCGGCCACGAAGGTGGCGCCACGGCACCGGCGGATCGTCCGGCGCTGGCTGCGGGCGCTGGTCGCGCAGGACCTCGCGACGGTCGAGGACGGCCGGTACCGGCTGCCGCGCCCGGTCGCCGCCGCCGAGGTGGAGCAGGCCCGCGCCGAGCTGGACGCCGCCGCGCGCGGGCTCGAGCACGGCGCCGGCCTCGCCCGGTTCTTCCAGCTCAGCGTGTCCTACCTGCCGGAGCTGCTGCGCGACGAGGTCTCCCTGCAGGCCCTGTTGTTCGCCGACGCCGACCTCGACGTCGCCGACGACGTCTACCAGCGCAACGTGGCCAGCCGGTACGCCAACGCGGCGGCCGCCGAAGTCGTCGCGTCGCTCGCGCGGCCGGGGCTGCGCGTGCTGGAGATCGGCGCGGGCGTCGGCGGCACGAGCGCGGTGGTGCTGCCCGCGCTCGCCGCCTGCCGGCCGGACTACCTCTTCACCGACGTCTCGCGGTTCTTCCTCTCCTCGGCGAAGGACCGCTTCGCCGCCTACGACTGGGTCCGCTACGGCCTCTTCGACGTCAACGGCGACTTCGCCGCCCAAGGCCACGTTCCGGAGTCCTTCGACGTGGTGCTCGCGGCGAACGTGCTGCACAACGCCCGGCACGCGACCGAAGCACTGGCGGGGCTGCGGAAGCTGATCGCGCCCGGCGGCGCGCTGGTCTTCGTCGACACCACCGTCGAGCACCACCAGCTGATGACCTCGATGCAGTTCCTCATGTCGCCTCCGGCCACCGACCCGGACGCGGACTTCACCGACTTCCGCCGGGGCACCGACCGGATCTTCCCGACCCGCGAGGAGTGGCTGGACTCCCTGCGCGCGGCGGGCTTCCGCGCCGATTGCCTCCCGCCGCCCGGGCACCCGCTCGGCCGGATCGGCCAGTACCTGTTCGTCGGCCGTGTCTGACGTTTCCCCTTCGTTGCCAAGGAATGGTTGATGAGTGATCCCCTCGCCGTCGTCGGATTCGCCTGCCGGTACCCCGGTGCCCCCGACGCGGACGGCTTCTGGCGCCTGCTCGCCGAAGGCCGCGAAGCGCTGACCCGGTTCGGCGACGCGGAACTCGCGGCGCGCGGGGTGCCGGAGCCGGTGCGGCGCAACCCGGCCTACGTCCCGGTCGGCGGCCTGATCGACGACCAGGACCGGTTCGACCCGGCGCCGTTCGGGCTGTCCGGCGCCGAAGCCGAGCTGCTCGACCCGCAGCAGCGGGTGTTCCTCGAAACCGCCTGGCACGCGCTGGAACACGCCGGGCACGCCGGCGGCCGCGACGCGGGGGTCGTCGGCACCTTCGCCGGGGCCGCGCTCTCGGCCTATCTGGCGACGAACCTCGCGCACCGGTTCGACCCGCTCGGCGGCGCCGACCCGGCAGGCAGCCTGCAGCTGCACACCGGCAACGTCGCCGACTACCTGCCGCTGCGCACCGCGCACCGGTTCGGGTTCACCGGCCCGGCGATCGCGGTCGGCGCCACGTGCGCGACCTCCCTGGTCGCGGTGCACGTCGCCGCGCAGTCGCTGCTGGCGGGGGAGTGCGACACCGCACTGGCCGGCGGGGTGTCGCTGCGGGTGCCGCAGGGCCGCGGCTACCTGCACGTGCCGGACGGCCCGTTCTCGGCCGACGGCGTCACGCGGCCGTACTCCGCCGACGCCCGGGGGACGGTGTTCACCCAGGGTGCGGGGGTCGTGGTGCTGCGGCGGCTCGCGGACGCCGTGGCCTCGGGCGACCACGTGCACGCCGTTCTGCTCGGCTCCGCGGTGGCCAACGACGGCGCCCGCCGGGCCGGGTTCACCGCGCCCTCGGCCGAGGGACAGGCACGCACGATCGCCGAAGCGCTCGCGGTGGCGGGCGTCGACCCCGCCGAGGTGTCCTATGTGGAGGGACACGGCACGGGCACCGTGCTCGGCGACCCGATCGAGGTGCAGGCGCTGCGGCGGGTCTTCGGGCCGGCCGAGGTGCCGTGGTGCGGGCTCGGCTCGGTGAAGGGCAGCATCGGGCACGCCGACTCCGCCGCCGGCATCGCCGGTTTCCTCAAGACCGTCCTGGCCCTGGCCCACCGCACACTCCCGGCGTCGCTGCACGCCACGCCGGTCAACCCGGCGCTGGAGCTCGACGGCTCGCCGTTCCGGATCGTCACCGAGACCGAGCCGTGGACCGCCGACGGCCCGCGCCGGGCCGGGGTCAGCTCGTTCGGTATCGGCGGGACGAACTGCCACGTCGTGCTGGAACAGGCGCCGGCGCCGGTCCCGGCCGTCCCGGACTCGCGCGCGCAGCTGATCGTCGTCTCGGCGGCGACCGCCGACGCCTGCCGGGCGACCGCGCGGGCGCTGGCCGAGGGGCTGACCGGCGACACCGCCGACGTTGCCCACACGCTTGCGCTGGGACGCAAGGAGTTCCCGGCCCGGGCCGCCGTCGCGGTCACGCCGGGGGAGGACGTCGCGGCGGCGCTGCGGGCCGCGCCGGTGACGTCGCCGCGCTCGCGGGCGCCCCGGATCGTGTTCGGTTTTCCCGGCGGCGGCGCGCAGTACGCGGGCATGGCCGCCGGTCTTCACCGCGACGAACCGGTGTTCGCCGAGGCCGTCGACGAGCTGGCCGCGTTCTTCCCCGCCGAGGTCCGGGCCGTGCTGCTCGACCCGGCGCACGGTGCGGCCCGCGACCCCGGCGTCGGGCTGCCCGCGCTGTTCACCGCATCCGTCGCGATGGCGCGGCTGCTGGAAAGCTGGGGCGTGCGGCCGGACGCGGTGCTGGGCCACAGCGTCGGCGAGTACGCCGCGGCGGTCGTCGCGGGCGTGCTGTCCGCATCGGACGCCGCCCGCCTGGTCGCCGAACGTTCGCGCCTGATGACCGGACTCGACGGCGGCGGCATGCTGGCCGTCCCGCTGGGCGAGGCCGCGGTGCTCCGCCTGCTCGCCCGGCATCCCGGCCTGGACCTCGCCGCGGTCAACGCCGAGGACGCCTGCGCGGTCTCCGGCGCTCGCGCCGACGTCGAGCGGCTGCGGGCCGAGCTCGCCGCCGGCGGTGTGCGGGCGCGGTGGGTCGGCGTCGACGTCGCCGCCCACTCCCGGCTCGTCGAGCCCGCCATGCCCGCGTTGCGCGCGGTGGCGGCCCGGCTCTCCCCGCGGCCGGCGGAAATCCCGCTGATCTCGACATTGCCCGGCAGCGACCCGGCGGACCCGGAGCACTGGGTCCGCCACCTGCGCGGGACGGTCCGGTTCGCTTCGGCGCTCGGCACCGCTTGTGGTGCGGACGCCGTACTCGTCCAGGCCGGGCCGGGCGGGATGCTCGCGTCGCTGGCCGCGCGCCGCGGGCCGTCGGTCACGACGTTCCCGCGCCCGGACGAAGGCGGCGACGGCCGGGCCGCGGCGCTGGACGCCCTCGGCCGCCTGTGGACCCTCGGCGCCGACGTCTCCCTGGCCGCTCCGCACCGGCCGGGCCGCCGCCGGGTGCCGCTGCCCGGCTACGCGTTCCAGCGCGAGCGGTACTGGGTCGACCCGGCGCCGCGCGTGACCGACGACGCGAGCCCGGGGGAGCCGCTGCAGCTGCCGGTCTGGCGGCAGCTCCCGCCGCTGCCCGCGGCGGCGCCGAGCGTGCGGGTCGTCGGGGACGGCCCGTGGGCGGACGCGGTGCGTGCCGCATCGGGTGACGGCGAGCCGGTCGCCGTGGTCGTGGCCCCGCCGGGCGGGTCCGGCGACGGGATGCGGCGGCTGGCCGGCGTCGTCCTCGCCTACCGGGACCTCGGCGACCTGCCGGTGCTGCAGCTGACCGTGCACGGTGAGGCGGTCATCGGGACCGAGGACGTCGACCCGGTCGCGGCCGGGGTGCGCGGCCTGCCGCGGGTGCTCGGCCAGGAGACCGGCGTCCGCTGGCGCGCCGTGGACGTCACCGATGTGCCCGACGCGCGTGCGGTGCTCGCCGAGGTCGCCGACCTCCTGGCCGGGGAAAGCGCGCAGGAGCTGGCATTGCGCGGCGGGAAGCGGTGGCTGCGGCAGTGGGAGTCCTGGCGGCCCGCGCGGTCCGTTCTCCCGGCCGCCCCGGTCGTCGTGGTGACGGGCGGGCTCGGCAACGTCGGCCGGGCGCTGGCCCGGCGGCTCCTCGACGACGGCCCGGCGCACGTCGTGCTGGCGTCGCGGAACCCGCGTCCGGTGCCCGGGGTGCGGGTCGAGGCCGTCGACGTCACCGATGCCGCCGCGGTGGCCGCGCTCCTGGACAAGGTGGTCGAGGAGCACGGCCGGATCGACCTGCTGGTGCACGCGCCGGTCGTCGTCGAGCTGGCGACGTTGTCCGAAGTGGACGAAGAGACGGTGCTGCGGTCGCTGGCGCCGAAGGTCGCGGGCGTGCTGGCGCTGCGGTCGGCGGTGGAGGGACGGCCGGTGCGGACGGTGCTGCTGATGTCCTCGGCGGCGGGCACGATCGGCGGCTTCGGCCTCGGCGCGTACGTGGCGGCGAGCCGGTTCGTGGACGGGTTCGCCCACGCGATGCGCGGTTCGGCGGCGACGTGGCTCGCGGTGGACTGGGACCGCTGGCGGTTCGGCACCGAGGCCGAGCGCGAATCGGCGGCGGAGCTGACGATGCGGCACGCGCTGGACAGCGCGGACGCTCTTGACGCACTCCTGCGGCTGGCGGCGGCGGAGGAGCCGCCGGCGCAGGTCGCGGTGTCGCCGGCGGAGCTCAACAGCCGGTCGCGGGCCCTGGCGACCCGCACGATCCGGGCGTCGACCGGCGGTCCGGCCGTGACGAACGCGGCCGAGCGCCTGGTGGCGGAGGTGTGGAGCGAGGCGCTCGGGCAGCAGGTGACCGGCCGCGACGACGACTTCTTCGCGCTCGGCGGTCATTCCCTGCTGGCGACGAGGGTGCTCGCCCGGCTGCGCGACGACCACGGGATCACGCTCAGGCTGCGGGACCTGCTGGCCCGGCCGACGGTCGCGGGGCTGGCGGAGCTGCTCGCGGCGGCCGACGGGACTTTCGCACAGCCGTCCGGCGAGGTCGTGCGCGCCACCGGTGGGCCGTTTCCGCTCACCCGCGTCCAGCACGCCTACTGGGTCGGCCGCTCGGCCGGGTACGGGCTCGGCGAGGTCGCCTGCCACTTCTACCTCGAACACCAGGCACCCGGTCTCGACGTCGAGCGCTACGAACGTGCGTGGAACCGCGTGATCGCGCGCCACGAGATGCTGCGGTCGGTCGTCACCGCCGACGGCGAGAACCTGGTGCTGCCGGAGGTGCCGGGCTACCGCGTGCCGGTCCACGACGTCACCGAGGCGGGCCTGGCCGAACTGCGCGAACGGCTTTCGCGGCGGGTGGCCGACCCCGGCCGCTGGCCGCTGATCGAAGCGCACGTCGCGCGGCTGCCCGACGGGGAGCAGCGCGTGCTGCTGTCGGTCGACGTCCTGGTGTGCGACTCGGCGAGCTACCTGATCGCCGACCGCGAACTGCGGGCGCTGTACGACGATCCGGACGCCGAGCTGCCCGCGCCGGCGACGACGTTCGCGGACTGCGTGGCCGCGCTGGAGCGGCGGCGGGGGAGTGCCGAGCACCGGCGGGCCGCGGAGTACTGGCTGGCCCGCGACCTGCCGGCGGCGCCGCCGCTGCCGGTGCGTGCGCCGGGTGAGCGGCCGCGATTCGGCCGCCGCCGGGCGGTCCTCCCGGCGCAGCGGTGGGCCGGGATCCGCGAGCGCGCGGCGGCCGCGGGGGTCACGCCGACCGCCGTCCTGCTGGCCGCCTACGCCGACGTGCTCGCCGGGTGGTCCGGCAGCGACCACTTCTGCCTGACGCTCACGGTGTTCGACCGCCCGGCGCTGCACGAGGACGTCGACGGGATCGTGGGGGAGTTCTCGTCGCTGCTGCTGTTCGAAGCCGACCGCCGCGGACTGACCGGGTTCGCCGCCCGGGCCGCCGCGGCCCAGGCCCGGTTGTTCGACGACCTCGACCACAGCGCGTTTTCGGGATTGGAGGTGCTGGCCGAGCAGGCCCGCCGCACCGGGCGGCAGCGGAACGTCCCGGTGGTGTTCACCGGAATGCTCGGCCTGGACACCCTCGGCGGCACGCCGCACGACACGGAGTGGCTCGGGCCGGTGGTGCACGGGGTCAGCCAGACACCGCAGGTGTGGCTCGACCACCAGGCATACGAACGGAACGGCGAGCTGATCCTGCAGTGGGACGTCGCGGAGACGTCCCTGGACCCGGCGGAGGCGGACGACGCGTTCGCGGCTTACGTGGCCTGGCTGGACAAGCTGGCCGAGACGGACTGGGCCGCCCCAAGCGCCCCAATGTGGCCTTCGGTGCGTGAGACGCACCCAAGGCGGCCTTCGGTGCGTCTGACGCACCCAAGGCCGCCTTGGGGCGCTCGGTGCGGTGAGGTCGGGGACGAGCCGTTCGACCTCCCCGCAGGCAAGGGCGACCCGGTGCTTCGAGCCCTCGCGGCGATCTGGGGCGAGCTGCTCGACCTCGACCCGGCCGCCATCTCGCCGGACACCTCCTTCCTCGCCGCCGGTGGCGATTCCCTGCTCGCCGTCCGGATGGCGTCGTTCATCCGGCAGCGCCTCACCGTCGTGCTCGCACCCGCCGAGATCCGGGCCGAAGCGACCCTCTCCGAACTCGCCGCCGTCGTCCGGGTCCGCTCGGCCGACGGCCCGGCGCCCCGCGCGCTCGCGACCCGCGTCCGGCGGCGGCTCGACGCGGCCGAACCGTTCGGGCTGCTCCCTCTCCAGCAGGCCTACTTCGTCGGCCAGCACGGCGGCTGGGAGCTGTCCTACGACTCCGCGCACGTCTGCACCGACGTCGCCCTGTCCGAAGTGGACGCCGACCGCGCCCCCGCGGCGCTCGCCGATGCCCTGCGGCGCGTCACCGCGCACCAGCCGATGCTGCGGGCCCGCGTCCTGCCCGACGGCACCCAGCGGCTGCACCCGGACGCCGAAATCCACCTCGACGTCGTCGACCTGCGCGACGGCCCGGCCGGCGACCTCCTCGCCATCCGCGACCGGCTGGGCACCGACGGCCCGGACCCGGTGACCGGCCCCGGCCTGGCGATGTGCCTCGTCCTGCTGCCCGGCGGCCGCGGACGGCTGTTCACCTCCTTCAGCCTGCTCGTCATGGACGGCTGGTCGGCCGCGGTCTTCGAACGCGAGCTGCTGGCCTACGTCGCCGACCCCAACACCGTCCTGCCGCCGCTGCTCGTCGACTTCGGCGACTACGCGACGGCGCTCGCCGAGATCCGCGCGGGCGACGAATGGGCTGCCGACCGCGACTGGTGGTGGGCGCGCCTCGACACCCTGCCCGCCGCCCCGGACGTGCCGCTGCGCGCCGAACCGCACGCCGTCTCGGCGAACCTGATGGCCGCCCGCGAGTCGCGGCTGCCCGAGTGGGAAGCCCTGCGCGCCGAGTGCGCGCGGCGCGAGCTGACCCCGACGGCCGTGCTGCTCGCCGCCTACGCGGTGGCGCTGGCGAACGCCGCCGGTCAGAGCCGGTTCCTGCTCACCAGCCTGCAGGCCAACCGCCTGCCGCTGCACCCCGACGTCGACCGCATGATCGGCGCGTTCTCCTCGACCGCGTTGCTCGGCATCGACCTCGGCGACGGCGGCGCGTTCACCGACCTGGCCCGCGGCGTGCACCGGGAACTCACGCAGTCGCTGGCGCACGGCCTGGTCAGCGGCGTGGAGGTCGCCCGGGAGCTCGCCCGGCGGCGCGGCAGCACGCGGCCGGTGGCGCCGTTCGTCTTCCAGAGCACGCTCGGGATGGACGCCGTCGTCGGCGGGGAACGCCCGGAGACCGCCGGGCCGCTCGGCCGGATCGACGTCTCCGACTATGCCCAGCACATCCGGACCCCGCAGGTCCACTTCGAGCTGCGGGTGTTCGAGTTGGCCGGCGAGCTGGTGCTCAACGTCGCGGTCGTGGAGGACCTGTTCGGGGCCGCCCTGGTGGACCGCGTGTTCGTCGACGTCGTGACCCGGGTGCGCGAACTCGCCGCCGGCCGGGGCTGGGACGAGCACGTCAGCCTGTCCGGCGCCGCCGCCGTCGCCACCGTCGAAGCCCGCGGCGGCCTCGAAGCGGGCGCGCCGGCGGGGGAGACCGAGGAGGCGATCGCCCGGCTCTGGACCGACCTCCTCGGACTGTCCATTTCGGATCGGTCGGACGACTTCTTCGCGCTGGGCGGGGATTCCCTGCTGGCGGTCCGGATGCTCGGCCGGCTACCCGGGCCGCCGGTGCCGCCGCGGGTGTTCCTCGCCGACCCCACCGTCGCCGGGCTGGCCCGCGCGCTGCGGGCCGACGACGCCGTCGCGGTCCCGCTCAAGCAGGGCACCGGCACGCCGCTGTTCCTGCTGCACCCCTCCGGCGGCGACGTCCTCTGCTACACCGGCCTCGCCCGGCGGCTCGACGTGCCGAACCCGGTCGTGGCGCTCACCGACCCGGGCCTGGTCGACGGCGCGGGCCCGGAGGGCATCCCCGAGATGGTCCGGCGGTACCAGCGCGTCGTCCGGAACCACCAGCCGCACGGCCCCTACCTGCTCGGCGGGTGGTCGATGGGCGGGACGGTCGGCCACGAGCTCGCCCGCGCCCTGCGCGCGGACGGCGAAGAAGTCGCACTGCTGCTGATGATCGACGCCAACAGCCCGGAACGGATCGTCGCGCTGGAAGGCCTCGACGCGGACGAAGGCGAGGAGGAGACACGGCTGCGTTACCTGCGTTCGGTCGAGTCGTTCCTCGGCTTCGACTACGGTGACGGGCTCGGCGCGGAGGCGCTGCGGCGACGGCTGGAAGCCGACGGGCTGACCGTCGTCGAACGGCGGTTCGAGGTGTTCGCCCGGCACCTGCGCGGCCTCGCCGAGCACCACGCCGGCCCGCTCGACGAGACCGTGCCCGTCCTGCTCCTGCGCGCGGGCGTGGTGGCCCCGCGCAACAGCCGGATCGGTATGGGCGTCGACGACTCCTTCGACGAGCCGGAACTCGGCTGGCGGCCGTACGTCGCGGGCGAGCTGACGGTCGAGGAAATCGACGCCCACCACTACACGATCCTGCACGACCCCGCCGTGGCGACCGTCGCGTCGCGGATCTCCGCCGCGCTCGAGAAGACAGGACTCTGACTTGCTGCCCAACTGGCTCTACACCCAGCAGCTCCTCCCGGCCGGGGTCGTCGCCGACGCGGCGAACCCGGACGTTCCCCGGGCGGAGGTTCTCGACCAGCTTCTCCGCAGCCCGCTCAACGGTGCACCGCGGCGGGGTGGCGCCTGGGAGCAGACCGGCCGCGCGCTGGCCGCGCTCGGCACCGTGTGCCCGGAGACGGCGGTGGCGTTCGCCGGGCACCTGGCCGAGCAGTACCGCCGGGCCCGGCTTTCCCTGCCGCTTCCGGAGGGTCTGCTGGCCGGACCGTCCGATGTGGACGTCGACCCGGCCGGGGCGGGCCGCCGCCCGGCCACGCAGCCCTACCTCGTGCAGGCCGCGCTGCTCGCCTCGGCGGCCGTCGGGATCGCGACCACGGCCGTGCGCGCGGAGCCGGACGGTGCAGCGGCCACCGCGGTGCTCACCGCGCAGGCAGGCATCCTGCGGGTGCTGAGCATGCTCGACGCGCTCGGAATGTCCGGAAAGGACACCGGCGGCACGGTCTCGGCGAGTTTCCACACGGTGGTGCGGGGTTCCGCGCGGCTGCTCGAGTCGAGCTGCGAAGACGTCCGCGTCGCGACGGACCACCCGGTGCTGCGCGACGAGCCGTGGCAGGCGTGGGTGACGTCGTCGCTGACCGGCGACTGGTCCGGGTTCGGGGGTGTCGCGTGAGCCGCGAGTTTTCGCGCCGGGCCGCGCTGGCGCTGACCGGCGCGTTCGCGCTGGCTGCGTGCGGGAAGCCCGCCGGGGGACCGCAGGGCGGTGGCACGCTGCGGTACGGCACGGTCGCCGCGGGCGGCGCCACCGCGGTCACCGACCCGCACGGCACGCTGTTCAACGAGTCCGACTGGGTCCGGATGGCCGCGCTGTACGACGTGCTGTGTGTGCCGGGCGAGAACGGGGCGGTGCTGCCGCGGCTGGCGACGGCGTGGAGTTCGTCGCCGGACGCCACCCGCTGGCACTTCGAGCTGCGCACCGACGCGGCGTTCACCGACGGCCGCCCGGTCCGCGCCCGCGACGTGCTGTACTCGCTGCGCCGCATCGCGAGCAAGGCGGCGGCGAACGGCGCCCGGCTCGGCACCGTCGACATCGGACGGTCCACTGCGGACGGCAACGTGCTCGAACTCGTGACGGGCCAACCGGACGCCGAGCTGCCGCGGACGCTGGCCGGCGTGACGTTCGTCGTCCCCGAATGCACCGAAACCTTCGACGTCCCGGTCGGATCGGGGCCGTTCAAGTTCGCGCGGGCGGACGCACAGGGCGTCGCCCTGGTGCGCAACGACGGCTGGTGGGGTCCGCGGCCCGCGCTCGACGGTCTGGAGATCCGTGGCTTCGCCGACCCGCAGGCGCTGTCGGTGGCGGTGGTGTCGGCGGTGATCGACGTCGCCGCGAACGTCAACCCGGCGACCGCCAAGGCGGCGGAGCGCACCGGGCGCCTGGCCGTCACGTCCCGGCCGGACGCGCTCACCTACCCGCTGCTGATGCGCCTGGACAAGGCGCCGTTCGACCGGCCGGAGGTGCGGCAGGCGGTGAAGCTCGCGATCGACCGGCCGGCCCTGGTCGACACGGTCCTGCTCGGCTACGGCGCGGTGGGCAACGACGCGCCGGGCCCGGCCGACCCGTCCTTCCCTCGCGACCTCGCCGCTCCGACCCGCGACGTCGTGAAGGCGCGTGCGCTCGCGGGAGGGGTGTCGCTGGTGCTGCACACCACTACGGCGTACCCGGGGATGGTGTCCACGGCCACCGCGGTTGCGGGCCAGCTGGGGGAAGCGGGGATCGCGGTCGAAGTGCGCCAGCACCCGCCGGAGACGTACTGGACGCAGGTGTACACGGTGGAGCCGTTCTGCGTCGGGTACACGACCGACCTGCCGTTCCCGGTCTGGGTCCGCCAGACGGCGCTCAGCACGGCCGGCTACAACGAGACCGGCTGGAAGGACCCCGCGACCGACCGCGACTTCGCGACGGCGATGGCGACGACCGACCCGGCCCGCCGGACCGGCGTGTTGCGCGGGATCCAGCAGCGCATGGCCGCCGAGGGCGGCTGGGTGGTGTGGGGCAGCGGCGCGGCGCTGACGGTGGCGGCGCAGCCGGTGCGGAACCTGCCGTCGGGAACGGGGTTCGCGCGGATCTTCCTGGACGGCGTGTGGTTGCAGCGGTGACCCGGGCCGCGGCCACGCTGGCCGCGGTGGTGACGGGCGTCTTCCTGCTCACGGCGTCGCTGCCCCAAGACGCGGCCCAGGTCCTCGCGGGCCGGCAGGCGGACCCGGCCCGGCTGGCGCAGCTGCGCGCGGAGCTCGGCCTGGACCGGCCGCTGTGGGAGCGGTTCGGATCGTGGCTGGCAGGGCTTCTTCACGGAGACCTGGGACGGTCCCTTGTGGATGGACGCCCGGTCGGGCCGCTGGTCCTCGACCGGCTGGGGGCGAGCGCGCTGATCGTGCTCCCGGCGTGGGTGCTGGCGGTGCTGCTCGGAGTGCTGGTGGCGCTGGTGTCGGCCCGTCGCGCGGCGGCATCGGCCGCGGTCGCGGCATTCGCGGCGGTGCCGGAGGTGGTGCTGGTGAGCGGGCTGGTGCTGGTGTTCGCGACGGGGCTCGGCCGGTTGCCGGCGGTGTCGCTGCTGCCGGTGGGCGGCTCGGCGTGGGACGCGCCCGAGGTGCTGGTGCTGCCGATCCTGGCGCTCGCGCTGCCGTCGGCGGCGTGGCTGGCGCGGTCGGTGCGGGGGCCGGTGGCGGACATCGTCGGCCGGCCGTTCGTGCTGGACGCGCACTTGCGTGGCGTGCCGCCGGCGCGCGTGGTGGTCGCGCACGTGCTGCCGCATGTGGCAGGGCCGGTGGCGCAGGCGGCGGCGATCCTGGCGGGCGCGTTACTGGCGGGGACCACGGTGGTGGAGTCGCTGCTGGCGTATCCGGGGGTGGGCCAGTTGCTGGCCACGGCGGTGGCGACCCGTGACGTGCCGGTGGTGCAGGCAGTGGCCCTGGTGGACGCGGTGGTGGCGCTCGCAGCGGTGCTGACGGCGGACCGCGTTTCGAAGGCGGGGGCACGGTGAAACCCCGGGCGGCCGCCCCGGCCGGCGTGCCTCCAACAGCCCCGCCGCAGGTCACCGGCCGCGCCTTCACCGGTCTGGGGTGCACAGTCCCTGCAGCCACCCCCACCTGTAACGGGCACTTTCACGTGAAAGTGCCCGCCGCTGTGGTTTGGGGAGCGGAGCTTTCACGTGAAAGTGGCGGCGGTTGTTGTCGTGTGGGGTGGGCACTTTCACGTGAAAGTGCCCGCTGTTGTTGTCGTGGGGGGCGGAGCTTTCACGTGAAAGCGGCGGTTGCGGCGTCGGGGGGACCGTGTGCTTGAGGCGGGTTTGCGATGAGGCGGGGGTGGCCGATCGCCGGGCTCTTCGTGCTCGCCGGGGTCGTGCTGGCCGGGGGCTTTCTCCCGGGTAGCGCCACCGTTGTCGGGGTGCCGTGGGCTTCTTCCGGGGCCGGGTCTCCGCTCGGGACCGATGTGCTCGGCCGGGACGTGCTCACCCGGACCCTCGCCGGCGGCGCCACCCTGCTCGCCCTTGCCCTGCCCGCCGGGCTGCTGACCACCGCGCTCGGCACGCTCGCCGGGCTGGCCGCCGCGTCGGGTCCTGGGGGAGAGCGGGTTCTCGCGCGGCTCAGCGGGGCCGTGCTGATGGTTCCGTCGCTCCTGCTCGTCCTCGTCGGTGCCGTCGTGCTGCCCTACTGGGCCGCCGTTCCGGTCGTCGTCCTGCTGCTCGGGGTGCCGATGTCCGCCCGGGTCGTGCACGCCACCGCGCGGCCGCTGCGGCGGGCCGGGTTCGTCGAAGCCGCCGTCGCCCACGGGGAGAGCCCGCTGCGCGAGCTGCTGCCCGCCGTCGCCGGGACCGTGCTCGCCGATCTCGGCCTGCGCGTCGGCACGGCCCTGCAGTTCGCCGTCGCGGTGACCGTGCTCGGGTTCGGCCCGGCGCCGCCCAGTCCGGACTGGGCGGCGATGCTGCGCGAGAACCTGCCCGGCGCCGAGCTCAACCCCTGGTCCGTGCTGGCCCCCGCGGCCGCCCTCGCCGTGGTGGCCACCGCGGTGACCCTCGCCCTCGACCTCGCCGGGCGCGCCCGGCCGCGGAAGCCGCCACGGGTGGTCCACAAAGAACTGTCCACACCGGACGAACTGGCCATCCGTGGTACGTGGCACGGCGGCGATCGCGTGCTGGAGCTCGACATCCGGATCCCCCAGGGGCACGTCCTCGGCGTGACGGGCACCTCGGGAGCCGGCAAGACGAGCCTGCTCCACCTCGTCCTCGGCGAGCTTCCCCCGGCCACGACGTCGTGGCACGGCGCCCTCGCCCACCGCGGCGTGACCATCCGCCCGGGGACGCGGCAGGCCCGCCGGTGGCGGCGCGCGCACGTCGGGTTCCTGGGGCAGGATCCGGCGCTGGACCCGTTGCGGCGGGTCGGCCACGGGCCCGCCCGCCGGTACCCGCACCAGATCTCCGGCGGCGAGGCGCAGCGAGTCGCGCTGGCCCGGGCGCTCGACGGCGACCCGGACGTCCTGGTGCTCGACGAACCGACCAGCGCCCTCGACGGCGAGACCCTCGAACAGGTGACGGCGGTCCTGGCCGGACGCACCGCGGTCGTGGTCAGCCACGACCGGGAGTGGCTCGCCCGGGTCGCGGACGACGTCCTCGACCTCGGACAGGCCGAGCCGCCGGGCGCGCGGCTCGTGGTCCCCGTGGGCGAGCCGGTGTTCCGCGGCGGCGGGCTGGAGCTGCGCGAGGGCGAACTCGTCGTGCTGTTCGGGAAGTCGGGCGCCGGCAAGACGACGCTGCTGCGCGGCCTCGCCCGCGACGGCTTGATCCGCGGCGCCCCACCCGCGCCCGGCGAGGTGGAACTGCTGCGGCAGGACGTCTACGGCGCGCTGAACCCGGCCCGCACCCTGGCCGACGCCGTGGGCCGCCCGCCGCGGGTGCTGCACGGCGTGCCGCGGCCGCGTGCCGAAGCGATCCGCTTGCTGGCCGAGGTCGGGCTGGGGCCGGAGTTCGCCACGCGGCGGCCGGACGAGTGCTCGGGCGGGCAGCGGCAGCGGGCCGGATTCGCCCGCGCGCTGGCCGCACGGCCCCGCGTGCTGCTGGCGGACGAGCCGACCTCCGCCTTGGACACCGCCACGGCCGGGGTGGTGCTCGACGCGCTCGACCGCCGCCGCGCCCGCGGGCTGGCGGTGGTGCTGGTGACGCACGACGAACGGCTCGCGACGCGGGCCGATCGGGTACTGAGACTCGAAGAAGGGCGACTGCGGTGAGGTTCGACGACATCTGGATCCAAGGCACCGGCCGGTACGCCGGCGAACCGCGCCCCGCGCCGGAGCAGGTCACGGCGCACTCCGGGATCCTCTCGGTGGCCACGTCCGGGCTCGCCGGCCCGGAGCTGGCGGTCCGCGCCGGACGGCAGGCACTCCACCAAGCCGGACCCGGTGCGGTCGGGCCGCACCTGCACGGCTCGATGGCCTACCCGGGACTCGACATCTGGTCGTCGTCCTGCTGGGTCGCCGACCGGTTGCTCGCCGCCGCACCGGCCATGTCCCTGCAGTTTTCCGCGCTCTGCAACACGTCGGTGGCCGGGATCGAGACGGCGGCGAGCCTGCTAGCCGGACGTCCGGACTTCCCGCGGGTCCTGCTCACCGTGGGCGACCGCTTCCCCGAGACCGCGATCGACCGCTTCGAAGTCGACCCGGAGATCGCCCTCGGCGACGCGGGCGCGGCGGCCGTCCTCGGCCGCGGAAGCGGGCTGGCGCGCGTGCTGTCCGGCGTTTCGCGAACGGATCCGTCGCTCGAAGGCCTCCAGCGCGGCGACGAGCCCTTCCGCGACCGCCCGGCCGACGGCCCCGCGATCGTGCGCAAGCGCACCCGCCAGTTCTTCGCCGCGGGCACGCGCACCCCGGCCTCCGTCGTGCGCGCGCACGTCGAAGGCGTCCGAGAGGTGGTGGAGACGGCGTTGGCGGAGGCGGGCACGAGCATCGGCGAAGCCCGGTGGGTCGTCCCGCCGTTCGTCGGCGCCAATGCCTTCGAACACGGCTACGAGCGTCCGCTGGGCCTGGACCGCGAGCGCACGCTCTTCGAGTTCGGGCTGCGGCTGGGACACCTGGGCGGCAGCGACCACCTGTTCGCCCTCGACCACCTGCTCCGCGACCGGACGCCGGAGCCGGGCGACCGGATCGTGCTCATCGGGGTCGGCGGCGGGTTCACCTTCACCTGCGCCGTCCTGGAAATTCCGGCCTGGGCGCGAAGTGTCCGATGATTTCGCGAGCGAATTCCTTGGATTGCGCCGTTATCATGATGGATTCACGTCGGGCAGGCGGCCGGTAACCTTCGTTCTTGTCAAATCCCGGCATCCACGAAGGAATGAACAATGAATGTTGTTGAGCAGGTCGCGACCAAGCTGTCCGCCGAGGAGGGCGCGATCCAGCCGCTCGAATTCTCCGGCATCGAGACGCCGGTGAGCTGCGCGACGTTCGACGTGTACCGGATCGGCTGGGCGGCGCTCCACGCCGCGGAAGCGGCGACGGACCACCGCGCCGCCAACGCCGCGGCCGCGGCGCTGATGCGCGCGCACGGTTTCGGCGGTTACGACAACGTCGCCGGCCTGCCCGCGCAGGGCGCTGTGTCGTTCGGTGACCAGTCGACCGACGACCTGATCGCGCTCCGGTCTTCCTGGGCCTGATCCCGGCCCTGCTGCCGGGCATTTCGCCGCACGCCTCTTCGAGCGTGGGGTGGGATGCCCGGCACTTTTCTTTGCGGTGGTGCAAAAAGCCGCCCGGTGGAGGATCCGCCGGACGGCTTTCTCGTGGGCCGGTCGCGTCAGTGCGCCGAGCGCGCCGCGATCAGGTCGGTGATCGCCACGCTGCCCGACGGCGCGCAGGCCACGCCGGTGTCGGCCACCGCGTTGCCGCCGAAGCCGCGGACCAGGTCGACCGCACGCTCGGCCCAGTGGGCCGCGGCCTCGTGCAGACCCGCCTGACGGGCCAGCTGCGCGGCCAGCGCCGCGCCTTCGGCGGTGGTGGCGCAGCTGGTCGGCGAGACACTGCGGACCATGCCCAGCGGCTCCAGCACGCCACCCTCGGCGGGAACCTGCTGGCTGGCGGCGGTTTCGATGACACTCATCACGGGAAGACTTCCTTTGCGGTAACAGGACAAGACCCCCGACGGTAACCAGCGGAAACGCCGGCACGGCCGGTCCGGGAGCCCTTCCCCCCGACCGGCGGAGAGTGGCTTCGGCCACTGAGGAGGGGGTCTCCACCAGAAGGCTCAGCCGGGCGTCGGCACGCCGGCGCTCGCCCGGAAGAGCTCCTGCTCCAGCCAGATCGCCGCCTTCGCGCCGTCCGCCGCGCCGGTGATCACGAACGGCGTCGGTCCCGGCAGGTCGGCCTGGCGGGCCGTGTCGCCGGCGGCGTACACGCCCGGGACCGTCGTGCGCTGCGCCGGGTCGACCCGCACGCAGCCGTCCGGCAGCAGCTCGCAGCCCAGCCCCGTGGCCAGGTCCGTGTGCTGCCGCTGCGCCGGCCGGTGGAACACCGCCGACCGCCACAGCGGCTCGCCCGCGGCGAAGTGGATCGTGACGTCGCCGTCGTCGCCCGCCAGCCGGGTGACCGGTTCTTCCCGCACCGGGATTCCGGCGCGCCGCAGCGCTTCCCGGAGCTCGGGACTCACCTGCAGGGGCCCGTTCGCGCACAGGACGAGGTCCTTCGCGAACCGGTCCGCGAGGTAGAGCGCCAGCATCGCCTGGGAGAAGTCCCCGCCCAGCACCGCCAGTGGCCGTTCCGCCGCCTCGAACCCGTGGCAGAACGGGCAGTGGTAGAGCCCCCGGCCGAACAGCTCGGGGACGCCGTCGATCTCCGGCAGCGCGTCGACCTGCCCGGTCGCCAGGATCACCCGGCCGGCCCGCGCGGTGGTGCCGTCGGCGAACTCCGCCGTGAAATCGCCGATCGTGCCGCGCAGGGCGGTGATCAGCCCGTCGCGGACCTCGACGGCCGGGTACTGCGTGAGCTCGGCGCGGCCGATCCGGCGCAGCGCGGCCGGTGAAAAGCCGTCCCGGGACAGGAACATGTGCATTTCGGACGCGGGTGCGTTGCGGGGCCGTCCGCTGTCCACCAGCAGCGTCCGGCGGCGCTGGCGCCCCAGCGTCTGGGCCGCGTTGAGGCCGGCGGGACCGCCGCCGACGACCAGGACCTCGAACATTCAGTCTCCTTCGGTGTTCCGGGCGGCGGGGATCCGCCAGCCGCGGGCGTTTTCGCGCAGGGCGTGGAAGGTGGCGTAGCGACCACCGAGGCGCAGCAGCTCGTCGTGGGGGCCGCACTCGGCGATCCGGCCGCGGTCGAGCACGAGGATCCGGTCCGCCGCCCGCGCCGTGGCCGGCCGGTGCGTGACGACCAGCAGCGTGCGCTCGCCGCGGAGCTCGGCCAGCGCTCGGGTGACGGCTCGCTCGGCGGCCGCGTCGAGGGCCGCGGTCGGCTCGTCGAGCAGGACGATCGGCGCGTCCTTGAGCAGGGCGCGGGCGATCGACACCCGCTGCCGCTCCCCGCCGGAGAGCCGGGTGCCGCCCTCGCCGACGCAGCCCCGGCCGATCAGGTCGCCGAGGCCCGCGCGTTCGGCGGCCGAGCGCACCTCTCGGTCGGTGGCGTCCGGCCGGCCGAACCGGATGTTGTCGGCGACGGTGCCGTCGAAGAGGTAGGTGTCCTGGGAGACCAGGGAGATCCGCCGCAGCAGGTCCGCGCCGCGCTGGTCCCGGACGTCGGCCCCGCCGACCCGGACCGCGCCGCCGCCGACGTCGAAGAACCGCGGCACCAGCCGCAGGATCGTGCTCTTGCCGGCGCCCGAAGTCCCGACCAGCGCGGTCATCGTGCCCGGCGGCACGGTGAAGCTGACGTCCTCGAGCACCGGTGTCCCGCCGTAGCCGAACCGCACCCCGGCGAACTCGATCGACGGCGCCCCGAACGGTTGCGGTACTCCGGGTTCCGGCAGCCGCGGCTCGGCCAGCACGCGCTCGACGCGGTCCAGCGCGCCGTCCGCCATCCGGACGGCCGCGCCGAGTTCGGCGGCCACGAGCATCGGCTCGGTGAAGCGGACGGCCAGGACGAGCGCGACCACCGTGGTCGCCATGTCGACTCGGCCGCCCAGTGCGCCGGTGACCGCGACGAGCACGAGCGCCGTGAAGGCGGCCTGCACCGTCACCACGAACACCGCCAGCCCCGGCAGCGCGGTCGTCAGCATCCGGCGGGCCGCGTTCCGGTGGGCGACGAGGGCGTCGTCGAGCAGCCGCAGCCCGGGCCCGCTCAGGCCGAAGGCCCGCAGCAGCGGCTGGTTGCGCGCGAACTCGACGACCCGGCCGGCGGCCGCACCGGCGGCGGCGTCCGCGACCTCGTCGGTGCGGCGCACCAGCCGTCCCGACCATCGGCAGGCGGCCACGGCGAGGGGTGCGGTGGCCAGCGCGGCGACCCCCATCCGCCAGTCCACGGCGCAGAGCGCGGCCGCCGCGGCCGCGGGTGTCACCACGGCGCCGATCAGCGGGTCGAGCAGGTGCGCGGGCACCCCCATGACGCTCATGACGTTCTGCGTGGCCAGCCGCCCCAGCGCGCCGGCCCGGGCCGGGGTGAACCAGCCGAGCGGCAGCGTGACGACGTGGTCGCCGATCCGGCGGTGCAGGTGCGCCGACAGCGTGTACCCGGCGTGCCGGGCCGTGACGACGCCGCGGAAATAGACGAGACCGCACGCCGCGGTCGCCACGACCGTCGCCGTCAGCCACGGCCATGCGTCGTCCGGCGCGCGCAGGATCGGCAGCAGGAACGCGAAGACGGCACCCTGGAGCGCGGCGGCGACGGCCAGCAGCGCCGCGGCGCGCTTCAGCGGCCGCGAGCGGCCGGGGCCGAGGAGGGTGATCAGCCGGCGGATCATGCCGCGCACGCCCACATCCGGGCGTAGCCGCCGCCGGCCGCGACGAGCTCGCCGTGCGTGCCGCGCTCGGTGATCCGCCCGTCCGCCAGCACCACGATCTGGTCGACCTCGGTCACCGTGGCGAGCCGGTGCGCGATCACCAGCGTCGTCCGGCCCACGACGAGCGCGGACAGTGCCTCCTGGATCGCGGCTTCGGACTCCGGGTCCACCGACGCCGTCGCCTCGTCGAGGATGAGGACCGGGGTGTCGGCCAGCAGCGCCCGCGCGATCGACAAGCGCTGCGCTTCGCCGGTGGAGAGGGTGGCCTCCTCGCCGAGGACCGTGTCGTAGCCACGGGGGAGGGCGAGCAGCCGCTCGTGGATCCGGGCCGCGCGGGCGGCGGCGTGCACGTCCTCGAGCGGTGCGTCAGGACGGCCGAGCCGCAGGTTGTCCGCGACGCTCGTCCGCAGCAGCCGGACGTCCTGCAGCACGAACCCGACGTGCCGGTAGAGCTGCGACACCGGCACGTCGCGCAGGTCGGCGCCGCCCAGCCGGACCGCGCCGCCGGTGACGTCGTGGAAGCGCGCGGCGAGGGCGGCCAGCGTGGACTTGCCGGAGCCGGACGGGCCGACGAGCGCGGTCACCGTGCCGGGTTCCAGCGTCAGGTCGATGCCGTGCAGCACCTCGGTCTCGCCGTCGTAGGAGAAGGACACGGAGGCGAATTCCAGCCGGGCCCCGTCGACGGTGGCCGAGCCGGAGTCGCGCAGTTCGGCGGTGGCCAGGAGCTCGGCGATGTCCGTGGCGGCCGCCTGGCCGGCGCGGGTGTCCTGGACGCTGTAGCCCACGGCGAGCAGCGGCCCGGACAGCCCGGCGCCGACGATCACGAACGGGACCGTGCCGGCCGGGGAGAACAGCACGCCGGCCACCAGCAGGACGCACAGGGTGACCGCCGGGGACATCGCGAACTGGCTCCAGGCCATCGCGGGCGTCACCGAACGGGCCCAGCCCGCGACGAACTCGCCGTAGCGCTCGGCCGCCTCGGTGAACCGCCGGTGCGCGTGGCCGGTCCGGCCGAACGCCTTGACCTCGGCGATGCCGTCGAAGAACTCGACGACGGCCGAGCCGAGCGCGGCCGTGGCCGCCTGGTACTCGCGCATGCGGGCGTGGACGTCCCGCATCGCCTTGCGGTGCAACGCCAGGCCCACGGCGAGCGGCACGACCGTGACGAGCGAGAGCAGCGGGTCGAGCGTGGCCAGGTACGCCGCGGCGGCCAGCGGCGCGACCACGGCCGTGGTCAGGTCGAGCAGGGCGTGCGCGACGAGGTGGTGCAGCGCGCCGACGTCGTCGGAGACCGCGCGCTTCACACGGCCGGAGTCGTGCGCGGCGAACCAGCCCAGCGGCAGCCGGGTCAGGTGCCGGGCCAGCCGGCGCCGCAGCGACAGCTGCAGGTCGTTGTCGGCGAAGTGGGTCAGGGCCGAGGCCGTCACCAGCAGGGCGGCGCGGACCGGCAGCGCCACGAGCGCGACGGCGACCAGTGACCACAACGCGGTCATCGGCGTGCCCGCGAGGAGCCGTCGGCACAGCTCGGCGACGGCGGCGAACGGGGTCATCCCGGCGATCGCGGCGCCGGCCTGGCACGCCAGGCCGGCGAAGAGCCGGACACGGACCGGAGCGAGCAGGGCGCGCAGAGGTGTCACTTCCGGGTGTCCCGTCCTTCCGATGGGCTTGGTCACTCTCGCGCAGCGTAGTTGACAATGGTTATCGTTGTCGACAAGGGTGAAGCGACCGCTCGCGTGAGTGGTGTCCGTGAATGCGAGGAGCGTCTGTGTCTTTCGAGGAGCGTGGGAAACACGATCCCACGGCCGGAGCCGCGTGGCTGCGTGAATGTGTCGCCGACCTCATCGGGGTGGCACCCGGGGAAGTCGACCTTTCGCTGAGGTTCGCCGAACTCGGCGTGGAATCCCTCGGAGCGCTGAAACTGCGCCGCGCGCTGGCGGCGAAATGCGGAAGTGAACTGCCGCTGACCGCGTTCCTCGGAGAAAACCCGGCGAACCGCGTACTCGAACTCCTCGGCGGCGCCGGTCCCACGGCGCTGCCGGACACCGCCCCCGTGATCGCGGTCGAACCGGGGGAACCCGTTGCTCTGACGCCGGTTCAAGGTGCCTACTGGGCGGGTCGCGGAGACGACTTCGCACTCGGTGGGGTCGCCACCTTCTGGTACCACGAATACGACCGGCCGTCCGTGGACGTCGACGCCCTGGAAACCGCGTTCGCCCGCCTGATCGCCCAGCACCCGATGTTGCGGACGACGATCGGGCGCGACGGTTTCCAGCGCGAAAACGCCGAAATTCCGCCGTTCCGCATCGAGCGCACGGATTTGCGCGGAATGCGCACGGAAGAAGCCGAAGGGATGCTCGCGGAACTGCGGCAGCGCCTTTCCCATCAGGTCCGGGCCCCGCACGAATGGCCGCTGTTCGACGTCCGGGCGGCGCTGCTGCCCGGGGGTGGCGCGCGGGTGTTCGTCGGCTTCGACGTGCTGATCCTCGACTTCGCCAGCTGGCGGCTGCTGATGACGCAGTGGGGGCGGCTGGTCGACGACCCCGGCCTCGCGCTGCCCGCGCCCTCGTCGGCGTTCCTCGACATCGTCCGCCACCGCGAGACCGATCCCGCCTACCGGGCGCGGCGCGAGCGTGACCGCGCCTACTGGGCCGGCCGTGCGCTCCCCGCCGGGCCCCGGCTGCCGGTGGTGGCGGACGCCGAACCGCGGTTCCGCCGCCGCCAGTGCCGGCTCGACGCCGATCGCTGGGCCCGGCTGCGCGAGCGGGCCGCCGCGCGCGGCCTGAGCCCGACGTCGGTGCTGCTCGCGGCGTTCGGGCTGGTGCTGCACCGGTGGGGCGCGACCGAGCCGTTCGCGCTCAACGCGACCCTGTTCGACCGCCCGGACGAGGCACGTGACCTGGTCGGGGACTTCACCACCACCGCGCTGGTCGCGATGCCCACGCCGACGTCCTTTGTGGACTACGCGAGGCAGGCGAACGAGACGCTGTGGGAGGCGATCGACCACTGTTCGTACACCGGCGTCGAGGTGAGGCGCGAACTCGGCCATGCGTACCCGGTGGTGTTCACCTCCGGGATCGGCATCGGTGACGGCACCGCGCCGGCGGGCTGGCTGGGGGAGGAGGTGTTCGGGGTTTCGCAGACGCCGCAGGTGCTGCTCGACCACCTCGTCTGGGAGGAGGACGGCACCGTCCGGCTCGTGTGGGACGCCGTCGAGGGCGCCTTCGGCGAGGGCTACCTCGACGGCCTGGCCGACGCGGAGTACACGTTGCTGACCCGCCTCGCCGAGGACGACGTGGCCTGGATCGCGGCCGACCTGGGCTGGGACCCGACCTTCGCCGCACCCGAGCCGCTCGACGTCACGCCGTTCGGGGACTGCGGGCCACTGCTGGACGCGCCGCTGCGGCTCGCCGCGGACCGCGCGCCGGAGGCCCCGGCGGTGCTCGCGGGCGGGGACGTGCTGTCGCACGGCGTCCTGGCGGCCCGGGCGACGGCGCTGGCGGGGGCACTGGCGGCGGCCGGGGTGTCGGCCGGGGACCTCGTACTGGTCGCGGTGCCGAAGTCGGCCGAGCAGATCGTCGCGGTGCTCGCCGTGCTGCGGTGCGGCGCGGGGTACGTCCCGGTGGATCCGGCGTGGCCCGCGGCCCGGATCGCCGCGGTGTGCGCGCGGGCCGGGATCACCTGCGCCGTTGCCGCGGCGGACGTCCCGCTCCCGCCCGGTGTGGCCACAGTGGACGGTGTCGCCGACGTTTCCCTGCCGGCCGCCGATCCGGATGACCTCGCGTACGTCATCTTCACCTCGGGCTCGACGGGCGTGCCCAAGGGCGTGGCGATCGAACACCGCCAGGCGCGGACGACCATCGACGACGTCACCGACCGGTTCGGGATCACCGCCGCGGACCGTGTGCTCGCGTTGTCGGCGTTGAGCTTCGACTTGTCGGTGTACGACATCTTCGGCGTCCTCGGCGCGGGCGGGGCGATGGTGCTGCCGGACCACGCGCGGCAGCGCGACCCGCAGCACTGGTGCGAGCTGATCGCCGCGCACGGCGTGACGGTGTGGAACACGGCGCCGGCGTTGCTGGAGATGGTCGTCGAGTACGCGGAGTCCGACCCGGCCGCGGACCTCGGATCGCTGCGGCTGGTGATGCTGTCGGGCGACTGGATCCCGGTGAGCCTGCCGGACCGGCTGCGCGCGCTGGCGCCGGGTGCGCGCGTGATGAGCCTGGGCGGGGCGACCGAGGCGTCGATCTGGTCGATCACCCACCCGATCGGCGAGGTCGACCCGGCGTGGCCGAGCATCCCGTACGGCCGGCCGCTGCGGGACCAGGGATTCTTCGTGCTGGACGAAGCCGGCCGCCCGTGTCCGGTGGGTGAGCCGGGGGAGCTCTACATCGCGGGGGCGGGGGTGGCCCGCGGGTACCTCGGCGACCCGGAGCAGACGGCCGAGCGGTTCGCGGTGCACCCGGGCCTCGGCGAGCGGCTGTACCGGACGGGCGACCTCGGCCGCTGGCAGCCGGACGGGACGATCCGGTTCCTCGGCCGCACGGACCGCCAGGTGAAGATCCGCGGCCACCGCATCGAGCTGGGCGAGATCGAGTCGGCCCTCGACCGGCTGCCCTCGGTCCGCCAGGCGGTGGCGGCGGCGGTGCCGGGACCGGACGGGCGGCCCCGCTTGGTGGGGTACGTGGTTCTGGCGGAGCCGAGCACGGAGCGGGAGCTGGCGGCGCGGCTGGGGGAGGTGGTGCCGGAGTACCTGGTGCCGTCACGGTTCGTGCTGCTGGAGGCGATGCCGGTGACGGACAACGGGAAGGTGGACCACAAGGCGTTGCCGAACCCGTTCCAGCGGGCTGCTGGGGTGACAGGGATGGCTGGGGCGGCGGAGGTCGGCCGGGGCGCAGAGCCGAGGGTGGCGGAACCCGCAGCGCCACCCGCGGCAGAGCAAGCACTCGCGGCAGGGCAAGCATCCGCGGCAGAGCAAGCACCCGCGGCAGAGCAAGCACCCGCGGCTTCGGCCGCCGGCCGCCGGTCTGCCGCGCCGCCGGCCACTCCCGCGCCCGCGACAGCCGCCGGCTCGCTCGCCGACCTCGTCCGCGGCATCCTCGGCGACGTCGACTTCTCCCTCGACCTCATCGCCGCCGGGGCCAGCTCGCTCGATGTCGTGCGGCTGGCCAACGCCATCGAAGACACCACCGGGACCCGGCCTTCGTTCACCGAGCTCGTCGCCCACCCCGCCATCACGGACCTCCTGCGCGCCCACGCCGGAACGACGGCACCCCCGGCCGCCGGCCTGCCCGATCCCGGCGGCCTGGTGCTGACCATGCGGCTCGAGCGGCCCGACGACCGCCCCCTGGCCGAGGCGCTCGCCGATGCCGGACGCTGGTTGCGCGACCTGCACGACTGGGCCGGTAACACCGGCTACCGCGTCGAAGAATCGCTCCCGTCCGGCGGCCGCGACCTCGTCGAAGTCCGGTTGCGCACCGGTGACACCCCCGGCCCCTTCCCGCTCACCGAAATGCAGCTCGCCTACCTCGTCGGCCGCGTCGACACCTGGCTCGGCGACGCCGTCGCCCCGCACTACTACACCGAAGTCGACGTCCTGGACCTCGACCCCGGAAAGCTCGCCGCCGCCCTGCGCACGGTGCTCGCCCGGCACCCGATGCTCCGCGCGACGATCACACCCGAAACGCTCCAGGAAATCTCCGGCACCCCGCCGGCGGTCGAGATCGAGGTGTTCGACCTGCGCGGCCGGCCGGGCGAAGCCGCGCGGATCCGGGACGAGCGTTCGCATCGGGTGCTCGATCCGGGAAGCGACCCCATGCTGCACGTCGCCGCGAGCCGGCTCGACGACCGGACCTGGCGGGTCCACTTCGGACTGGACCTGCTCTTCTGCGACGCGCAGAGCGCCGTGATCCTCGCCGACGAGCTGGTCACCGCCTACCACGACCCCGCCCGCCTGCCCGCGCCGCCGCGCGTCACGTTCGGCCAGTGGGTCACCGGGCGCCCGGACGTCCCGGACCGCTCCCGCGAGTACTGGCGGCGCGCGGCCGCCGCGATGGCGGACGGCCCGGCCCTGCCCGTCCGGGCCCCGGGCGCCGGGAAGGTGCGCTTCACCCGGCGGCACGCCGAAATCCCCGCCGACCGCTGGCAGGCCTTGTGCGCCAACGCCCGCCGGCACGGTGTGACGCCGACCGGGCTGGTGCTCGCCGCGCTGGCCGACACCCTGCGGGCCGGGGGAGGCGGGGACCGGTTCACGCTCGTCGTGACGTCGTTCGACCGGCCCGCCGGGCACGCCGGGGTGATCGGCGACTACACCACGACCGTGCTCCTGGACGTCGAGCGCGTCCCCGGCAGCCACGCCGATCGCGCCCGGGCCGTGCAGCAGCGGTTGCTCGCCGACCTCGACCACGCGCAGGTGCACGGCAACGAGGTGCTGCGCGAACTCACCGCGCGGCGCGGCCGGCAGGTGCTGCTGCCGGTCGTGTTCTCCAGCGGTCTCGGCAGCACACGCACCGTGGACGGTGCCTCCGCCGACGCGTCGCGGCTGCTGTCCCGCTTCGGCCGCACCGCATACGCGATCAGCCAGACCCCGCACGTCGTGCTGGACTGCCAGGTCTTCGAGGCCGGGGGAGCGCTGCGGCTCAACTGGGACGCCGTCGATGCCGCCTTCCCGGACGGTTACCTCGACACCCTGTTCGCCGCGTTCGTCGCGGCCACCGGGGCGACCGCGTGGGACGAACCCGATCCGAGCGGCCTGGCCGCACTCGGGTTGGCGTGCGAACCGGTCGTCGCGGACCGGGGTGTCCCGCGGCCGCGGACCGGCAGCGCGAACCCGGCCGTGGAACAGCGGATCGCGCGGGTGCTCGGCGGGCTGCTCGGCGTCCCGGCCGGGGAACTGGACCCGCTGCGGACGTTCTTCGAGCTGGGCGCGACGTCGCTGACACTGGTGCGGGCGCACCGCGAGCTGTCCGCCGAACTGGACCGGCCGATCACCGTGCTGGACCTGTTCGCCCGGCCGAGCCTGCGCGAGCTGGCGGCCCACCTGTCCCCGGGAACCGCGGAACCCGAGGACGACCTGCTCGCGTCGGCGCGTTCGCGCGGACGGGCGAGGCGGGTGCCGCGGCGTTGACCACCGCTCGGCGGGCGCGCCGCTGCTGTCAGCCCGGTGCGCCGGAACGTCTTGAATGACTCATTCAGGACCTCCGACCCGGATCCACCGATTTGATTTTTGGTGATCTTGAGGCTGGGTTGTTGATCTTGTTGTGGGTGGTGGGCGTGCTGGGTCGTGCTGGCTGGTCCAG
>NZ_JAJPWR010000046.1:0-33158 GCF_046548995.1 Amycolatopsis sp. lyj-109 | reverse complement strand
TCGCTGCCCGGCTCAACGACCGTCCCCGCAAGACTCTGAACTGGCTTACCCCGCAGGAAAAGATCAACATGCTACTGTCCGATGTAGAGCATGTTGCAACAACCACATGAATCCACCCCGCCTTGGGTGCGTCTCACGCACCGAAGGCCGCCTTGGGGCGCTTGGGGTTAGGCCTCGCCGCGCTTTTCGCGGGCCAGCTTGCGCTGGGCTTCCGCGCGTTCCCGGCACTTGCGGAGGAATTCCTCGTCGTCGTCCGGGCTCGTCGCCGCGAACCGGCCCGGCCGGTCGTACTCGGGGAACGCCGACGCCTCGCGCTCGTACCGGCCGCGCGCCCGCGTCACCTGCTGCGGACGCCCCGCCACCAGCCAGACGATCGAGCCGACCAACGGCACCACGAGCACGAGCAGCAGCCACAGCCCCTTCGGCAGGTTGCGGCACGACGACTCGTCCGTCGTGATCACGTCGACCAGGCAGAAGATCCACAACCCGAACGTGACGATGCCGAGCAGACCGTCGAAGTACAGCAATTGGCGCACCTTCCCCCAAGAATGAACGCGGTAAGTCTTAGCAGAAGGCCGGGACGGGTCAGTCGCGGGTCACCCACAGCACCGCGGGCATCCGAAGATTCGGCGCCGAAACCCACGTCGTTTCCCGTTCTGTCAGGCGAAAACCGCGCAACGCCTCCAGAACGCCGGCCGCGAGAGCGAGCGCGTGCCGCGACCCCGGGCACGCACGCGGCCCGGCACCGAACGGCGTCCCGGCGAGCGACACCGTGACGTCGTCGCCGTCGACCCGGCGGCGGGTGGCGAGCACCGGCTGCTCGGCCGGTTTTCCGGTCAGTGCCGCGAAAAGCTCGTTGCCGATCAGGCCGGCCGTGGCGTCGCAGGCCTGGACGAGCAGGCCGATCCGCGCCGCCGCGAGCTCGTCCGCGGCGCCGCACGCGGTGATCAACCGTCCCAGCGCGGCTTCGGCGTCCGCGCCCGGCGTGACGTGCGGGTGGTACGCGGCCGCGACCAGCGCCACCTCCGCGGAGACGGCCGGCAGGCCGAGCGCCGAAGCGAGCACACCGACCGGCACCGGCCGCGCGATTTCTGCCATCACGTCGACGACGGTGAGGTCGGCTGCGAACCGGTAGGTACGCGAAAACGCTTTGTCTCGCAACGAATCCGCGTCGACCGAAGCCAGCAGGTCCACGGCGAGCGCCCGCCGGCGGACGTGGTCGGCACCGTTGCTGAAGCGGGCCACGGACGCCCGCAACCACGCGATGCTGCCCGGCGGGGCATCGGAGGACACAGGCGGAACCGGAGCGGAAAGCGAAGTCATGCTGCGAAGTTAGCCGCGGAAAACGTCGGCGACGGCCGAAGCTTTACAGGATCGGCGAAGCCGGGAACCACGTCGCCTGTGGCCCACCGCAGAGCGTCGCGCGCGGGACGTCGTGCTGGAACCACCACGCCTCGGTGACCCGGCCGTCCGGCAGCCGGTACGTCGGCGGGCCGCCCACGCGGACGAGCCCGGCGGTCTGCAGCGACCGCGCGCTGGCGACGTTGCCGACCTCCGCGCCGGCGCGGACCCGCGCCAGGCCGAGGTGGTCGTGCGCCAGCGTCAGCCCGGCCGCGAAGAGCACCCGGCCGTAGCCGCGGCCGCGGTAGTCCGGGGCGAGGTAGCCGCCGGTCTCCGGGCCGCCGTCCTCGCCGGTGTGCACGCTCACCAGCCCGACGCAGCGGTTGGCTTCGACGTCGATCATCACCAGGTCGACGGACTGCGGATCGGGTGACGCCCAGTCCGGCCCGGTGCCGGGCACGACCCGCAGCGCGTCGGCCCGCGCCGGCTCGGCGACGATCGAATCGCGCTGCCAGCCGAGCCACCGCTGCGCGGCCGGGTCACTGCCCCCGGCCACGGCGGCGGCGTACTCCCACGCGGTCGGGGTGCGGAAGAGGAAGCGGCCGCTGCGCAGCACGTGGCCCTGCCGGTCGCAGGTCCGCTTGGTCATCAGGCGGCCGCGGCGGGTGAGCCGGTCGAAGATCCCCTTGGTGGCTGACTGCATCGCGGCGAAATCGTAGCGGAGCGATCCGGGCGGGAGTTGCTATCGTGGCGCGATGACGGCCGTACCCGAGGCAACCGAACTGGACGGCTCCGGCCGGTCCGCCCAGCCTCGCCAGCTCATCGTGACGGTGTACGGCCTCTACTCCCGCACCGAGGGCGGCTGGCTCTCGGTCGCCTCGCTGATCGACCTGCTGGCCGCCGTCGGCGTCGACGAGCCCGCGGTGCGCTCGTCGATCTCCCGGCTGAAGCGCCGCGGAATCCTCGAAGCGGTCCGCCGCGACGCGACGGCCGGGTACGAGCTGTCCGACGAAGCCCGCGAGATCCTGCGCGAGGGCGACGAGCGAATCTTCCGCCGCGGGCGCGCGACCCCGGCGGACGGCTGGCTGCTCGCGGTGTTTTCGGTGCCCGAAACCGAACGCCACAAGCGCCACCTCCTGCGCACGCAGCTCGCCCGGATGGGCTTCGGCACCGCGGCTTCCGGCGTCTGGATCGCCCCGGCCCACTTGCACGCGGCCACCGAGGAAGCACTCACCCGGCTCGGCCTGGCCGGCTACGCCGACCTGTTCCGCGCCGAGCACCTGGCCTTCGGCGACGTCGCGGCGAAGGTCCGCGACTGGTGGGACCTCGACCGCCTGGACGAGCTGTACACGACGTTCCTCGACGAGCACGGCCCGGCGCTGCGCCGCAAGTCCGTGACCGAGGAGCAAGCGTTCGCCGACTACGTCCGCGTACTGACCGGCTGGCGGCGGATGCCCTACCTCGACCCGGGCCTGCCCGCGGAGTTCCTGCCCGCCGGCTGGTCCGGGATCCGCGCGGCCGAGCTGTTCTTCCAGCTGCACGCGCAACTGGAGACGCCGGCCCGCGCGTACGTCGCGAAGGCGATCAACCTCGGCTGAGCAGTCTGCCGCGGCCCTCGTGAGTGGTAATTCGGGTTAGAACCCTAATTGCCACTCACGACCGCGAAGCCCTGGACCTCGACCAGCGCCTCCTCGTCCCACAGCCGGGACACGCCGATGCCCGCCATCGCCGGGTATTCCGTGCCCGCGAGCCGCCGCCAGACCGCGCCGATCTCGCGCGCGTGGGCCTGGTAGTCGACCATGTCGACGATGTAGATCGTCACGCTGCAGAGGTCCGCCGCCGAGCCGCCGGCCGCGCGCAGCGACGTCAGGAGGTTGCCGAGCGCGCGTTCGAACTGCGCCACGACGCCGTCGCCGACGATCTTGTTCGACGCGTCCAACGCGGTCTGGCCGGCGAGGAAGACCACCCGGCCCTCGGCCACCACCGCGTGCGAGAACCCGGACGGCTTGCCCAGTTCCGGCGGGTTGATGCGTTCCATGCGGGACACGGTACGCCATCTTTCGCGTTATTGACGGTCGTACTCATCGCGACATACCCTGGACGGCGTGCGAATCGCGGTCATCGGTGGCGGCCCGGCGGGTCTGTACTTCGCCGCGCTCGCGAAGCAGCTCGGTCCCGGTCACGAAATCACCGTGTGGGAGCGCAACGCCCCGGACGACACCTTCGGCTTCGGCGTCGTGTTCTCCGACGAGACGCTCGGCGGCATCGAGCACGCCGACGCAGGCGTCCACGAGGCCATGAAGGCCGAATTCGCCCGCTGGGACGACATCGACGTCCACTACCGCGGCACGGTCACCACCTCGGGCGGTCACGGCTTCGCCGCGATGAGCCGCAAGCGCCTGCTCGGCATCCTGCAGAGCCGCTGCGGCGAACTCGGCGTCGGGCTGCACTTCCGGGAGGAGGCGCCGGCCGACCTGTCGGGGTACGACCTGGTCATCGCCGCCGACGGCGTCAATTCGGCGATGCGCGCGCGGTACGCCGAGACGTTCCGGCCGAGCGTCGAGACCCGCCGGTGCCGGTACATCTGGCTGGGCACGGACCTGGTGTTCGACGCCTTCAAGTTCTACGTCCTCGAAACGCCGGCCGGGATCATGCAGATCCACGGCTACCCGTACGGCCGCGACGGCAGCACGTTCATCCTCGAGGTCTCCGACGACGTCTGGCAGCGGACGTTCGGGCCGATCGCGGCGGCCTCGCTCAACCCCGGCGAGAGCGACGAGAAGTCGATCGCGCTGATCCGCGAGCTGTGCGCCGACGTCCTCGGCGGGCACCGGATCATGGCGAACAACTCGAAGTGGGTCTCGTTCGGAACGGTCCGCTGCGAGACGTGGGTGCACGAGAACGTCGTCCTCCTCGGCGACGCGGCGCACACCGCGCACTTCTCGATCGGCTCCGGCACGAAGCTGGCGATGGAGGACGCGCTCGCGCTCGCCGCGTGCCTGCACGAAAACGACGGCGTCGCGTCGGCGTTGAAGGCGTACGAGCTGGAACGGCGGCCGGTCGTCACGTCGACGCAGCGCGCGGCGCAGGCCAGCCTGGAGTGGTTCGAGAACATCGCGCAGTACGCCCACCAGGAGCCGCCGCAGTTCGCGTTCAACATCCTCACGCGCAGCCGGCGCGTCACCTACGACAACCTCCGCCTGCGCGACCCCGAGTTCGCCACCGAGCTCGACCACTGGTTCGCCCGCTCGCTCGGGACGACGTCGCGGCCGCCGATGTTCCAGCCGTTCTCGTTGGGCGGACTGGAGCTGCCGAACCGGATCGTCGTGTCCCCGATGGACATGTACTCCGCGCAGGACGGCGTGCCGGGCGACTTCCACCTGGTGCACCTGGGCAGCAAGGCCCTCGGTGGCGCCGGGCTGGTGATGACCGAGATGGTCTGCGTCTCCCCCGAAGGCCGGATCACGCCGGGCTGCGGCGGGCTGTACACAGCGGAACAGGAAGCCGCCTGGAAACGGGTCGTCGACTTCGTGCACGCGCAGACACCCGCGCGGATTGGTGTCCAATTGGGACACTCCGGGCGCAAGGGCTCGACGAAACTTATGTGGGACGGCATCGACGAGCCACTCCCGGCCGGCAACTGGGAGATCTGCGCGCCTTCGCCGCTGCCGTACTCCGAACGCAACCAGGTCCCACGCGAACTGTCCACTTCGGAGCTTTCGGAGATCTGTTCGCAATTCGCCGCCTGCGCGGAAGCGGCCGCGCGCGCCGGGTTCGACGTCCTCGAACTGCACTGCGCGCACGGCTACCTGCTGTCGTCGTTCCTCTCGCCCTTGACCAACCAGCGCACGGATTCCTACGGCGGCTCGCTCGAAAACCGGCTGCGGTTCCCCCTCGAAGTCTTCGACGCGGTCCGCGCCGCCTGGCCCGCCGAGCGGCCGATGACCGTCCGGATCTCGGCGACGGACTGGTGCGAGGGCGGCATCGACGCGGACGACGCCGTCGAGATCGCGCGGGCGTTCGCCGCCCACGGCGCCGCGGGTATCGACGTCTCGACCGGCCAGGTCGTCAGCGAGGAACGCCCGCAGTACGGGCGCAGCTACCAGACACCCTACGCCGACCGGATCCGCAACGAAATCGGCGAGGAGTACGGGATCGCGGTGATCGCGGTCGGCACGATCTCGTCCTACGACGACGTCAACTCGCTGATCCTGGCCGGGCGAGCCGACCTCTGCGCCCTCGGCCGGACCCACCTCTACGATCCACAGTGGACTCTCCACGCGGCGGCCGAGCAGGGCTACCCGATGCCGTGGCCCAAGCCGTTCGCCGCGGGGAGCCGCAAGCCGCAGACGGGCCGCTCCGACGGGCCGGAGCCGCGTCTCGACCTCGTCCGGTCCGGCGTCCCCGGGACCGCTCACGCCCGCTGGCGACCGGGAGCTTCCTCATGACTTTCGCGCTGAATCCCGCTCAGCAGGCGTTCGCCGCCGAGGTGCGGCAGCTGGCGACCGAGCAGCTTCTCCCCCTCGCCGAGTCCGGTGTGGAGGGTGCGGTCAACCGCCCGTTGCTCAAGGCCATGGGTGCGCTCGGCTTGCTCGCACGGCTCTTCCCCGGCGTCGCTTCGGGCACGCCGTCCAGGCAGGCGGCCGCGACGGACCTGTGCATCCTGCGCGAGAACCTCGCCACGGTGAGCACGGAAGCCGAGACAGCGCTGGCGTTGCAGGGCTTGGGAAGTTACCCGGTGCTCCAGTCCGGAAGGGACGAGCAGGTCGCTCGCTGGTTGCCGGCGGTAGCGGCCGGCGACGCGGTGGCGGCGTTCGCACTGACCGAGCCGGACGCGGGCTCGGACGCGGCGGCGCTGTCACTGGCGGCGGAACCCGACGGCGAAGGCTGGCGCCTGACGGGGTCGAAGATGTGGATCTCGAACGCGCCGGAAGCCGACTTCTACACGGTGTTCGCCCGGACGACGCCAGGCGCGGGCTCACGCGGGGTCAGCGCGTTCGTCGTCCCCGCCGACCGCCCGGGCCTCGGCGGCGAGCACCTGGACCTGGTGAGCCCGCACCCGATCGGCACGGTGACGTTCGACGGCGTCGAGGTCCGGCGCGAGGAACTGCTCGGTGAGGAGAACCGCGGCTTCGCCGTCGCGATGCGGACGCTGGACCTGTTCCGCCCGAGCGTCGGCGCGTTCGCCGTCGGCATGGCGCAGGCGGCGCTGGACGCCGCGGTCTCCCACACGAGTTCCCGCGAGGCCTTCGGAGGGCCGCTGATCAAGCAGCAGGCGGTGGCGCACACGCTGGCCGAGATGGCCACCCGCATGGAAGCGGCCCGCCTCCTGGTCTACGCGGCGGCGGGCGCGTACGACGCGGGCGAGCAGAACCTCGGCGGCCGCGCGGCGATGGCCAAGCTGTTCGCCACCGAGGCGGCCCAGTTCGTCGTGGACGCGGCGGTCCAGCTGCACGGCGCCCGCGCACTGCGACGCGGGCACCTGCTGGAGCACCTGTACCGGGAGGTCCGCGCGCCGCGGATCTACGAAGGCGCGTCGGAGATCCAGCGGACGATCATCGCCCGCTGGCTGACCTCGGGCTGAGCAACAAAGTTCGTGAAGGCCACCTTGAGGAACTACAAGTTCCTCAAGGTGGCCTTCACGAACTTTGGTCAGCTGCCGCGGACCCGCCGGACGGTGTCGCGGTAGAAGTACCCGCTCTGCTTGATCGTCCGCTGCTGCGTCTCGTAGTCCACCCGGATCAACCCGAACCGCTTCGCGTACCCGTAAGCCCACTCGAAGTTGTCCAAAAGGGACCATGCGAAGTACCCGCGGACGTCCGCCCCCGCATTGCGCGCCGCGGCCACCGCCGCGATGTGGGAAGCCAGGTACGCTG
The DNA here is from genome assembly GCF_046548995.1 of Amycolatopsis sp. lyj-109. Classification (NCBI taxonomy): domain Bacteria; kingdom Bacillati; phylum Actinomycetota; class Actinomycetes; order Pseudonocardiales; family Pseudonocardiaceae; genus Amycolatopsis; species Amycolatopsis sp. lyj-109. Next base: position 25,941 of record NZ_JAJPWR010000046.1, on the reverse strand, counting down.
TGCGCCCGTCGTCGCGGACGAAGCCCGTCGAGTCCGGGTCGTCGTCGAAGGCCGAGCCGTTCTCCGTGATGTACATCGGCAGGCCCGGGTAGTCGCGGCCCAGGCGGGTCAGCAGTTCGGTGAACTTGCCCGGCAGGATCTCCCAGCCCATCGCCGTCGTCGGCTCGCCGAACGGGATCACCCGGGACGCCGGGACACCGTCCGCGTCGACGGCGGAACCCGCATCGTCCACGCCCGAGAACTGCTGGCCGAAGTAGTAGTTCACGCCCAGGAAGTCCAGCGGGGTGGAGATCACCGAAAGGTCGCCGTCCTGGATCGGGAGGCGGACGTCCCGCGAAGCCAGGTCGTCCACCACGTCCGCCGGGTAGCGGCCGTGGACCAGCGGGTCCAGGTAGATCCGGACGCCGAGGCCGTCCGCCTGGCGGGCGGCGCGGACGTCCTCCGGGGAGTCCGTCGCCGGGTCGGCCGTGCACATGTTGAGCGTGATGCCGAACTGCGTGTCCGCCGGGGCCGATTGGCGCATCCGCTGCGTCGCGAGCCCGTGGCCGAGCAGCAGGTGGTGCACCGCGTGCAACCCCGCCGTGTAGTCACGACGGCCCGGCGCCATCACGCCGTGGACGTACCCGTGCATCGCCGAGCACCACGGCTCGTTCAGCGTCGTCCAGTGGCGGACCCGGTCGGAAAGCCGGTCGAACACCAGCATCGCGTAGTCCGCGAACCGGTATGCCGTGTCGCGCGCCGGCCAGCCGCCCGCGTCCTCCAGTTCCTGCGGGAGGTCCCAGTGGTACAGCGTGAGCCACGGCGTGATCCCGCGGCTCAGCGTCTCGTCGACCAGCCGGTCGTAGAACCCGATGCCCGCCTCGTTGACGCCGCCGCGGCCGCGCGGCTGAACCCGGGGCCACGAAACGGAAAACCGATAGGTGTCCGCCCCGAGTGAGCTCACCAGCTCGATGTCCGACGGCATCCGGTGGTAGTGGTCGCACGCCACGTCACCGTTGTCGTTGTTGTCGATCGCCCACGGCTCCTGACAGAAAGTGTCCCAAATGGACGGTGTCCGCCCGTCTTCCGCGACCGCGCCTTCGATCTGGTACGCGGCGGTCGCCACGCCCCAGCGGAAGTCCGGCGGCAGGGTGTCGATCAGCGCCTGCTGCTCGGCGGTCGCGGCTGTGGTCTCGGTCAAGGCGGCTCTCCTCCAGAGGTATCGGGACACCGGCGGTCAAGAAGTGGCGACGGGGTGCAGCCAGCACGCCACTTCGCGGGCCGGGTCGCCGGGCGTGCCCAGCAGCGGCACGCGGTCGGGGCACGGCTCGAAAGCCTTGGGGCACCGCGGGTGGAACGCGCAACCGGACGGCATCCCGCGCGTGTCCGGTGGCGAACCGGGGATCCCGGCCAGCTCGCGCCGGGGCCCCCGCAGCGCGGGGAACGAGTTCAGCAGGCCGTGGCTGTACGGGTGCAGGGCGTCCCGGTAGAGGTCCGACGCCGGCGCCTGCTCGACGATCCGGCCGCCGTACATGATCGCGATCCGGTCCGAGAACTCCACCAGCAGCGAAAGGTCGTGCGTGATGAACAGGACCGAAAAGCCCAGCCGCTCCCGCAGTTCCACCAGCTCGCCGAGGATCTGCCGCTGCATGACGACGTCGAGCGCGGTGGTCGGCTCGTCCATGATGACGACCCGCGGTTCCAGCGCGAGCGCCATCGCGATCATCACGCGCTGCCGCATCCCGCCGGACAGCTGGTGCGGGTACGCCTCCAGTCGGTCGGCCGAGATGCCGACCAACTTGAGCAGGTCACGGGCGCGCGCCACCCGGCCCGCTCGCGTGGATCGCGGCTCGTGCGCCTTGATGACGTCGACCAGCTGCGTGACCACCTTGTGCACCGGGTTCAGCGAGTTCATCGCACCCTGGAACACAATGGACGTTTCGGCCCACCGGAAGTCGCGCAGCTGCTTGTCCGTCAGCTTCAGGACGTCGTAGGGCTCGCCGTCCGCGGGGTGGTAGATCACCTGACCGCCGCGGATCACACCCGGCGGCGCCAGCAGCCGCGTCAGCCCGTAGGCCAAAGTGGACTTCCCGCTGCCGCTTTCCCCGGCCAGACCGAGGACTTCGCCGCGGTGCAGCGTCAGGTGGACGTCGCGAACCGCGCGCACGGCCTCGCCGCCGACGCCGTAGTCGACGTCCAGGCCCTTGATCTCCAGCACCGGATCCATCATGGTCGTTCCTCCCGCCCGAGCACGGGCGTGAAGCCCACGCGCATGCGATGCGTCCGCCCGTCCGCGCCCTTGACGCGCGCCTTGCCGCTGCCGCGCAGCCGCGGGCTGACGAACTCGTCGATGCCGAAGTTGAGCAGGGACAACGCCGTGCCGAGGATGGCGATCGCCAGCCCGGCCGGCACGAACCACCACCACGCGCCCTGGGCCAGTGCCTGCTGACTCTGCGCCCAGAACAGGATCGTGCCCCAGTTCCAATTGGACAGTCCGGAGACGCCGACGAAGGCGAGCGTGATCTCCGACATCACCGCGAAGATCACGGTGCCGACGAAACTGGACGCGATCACCGCGGTCAGGTTCGGCAGGATCTCGAAGAAGATGATCCGCCAGGTCGACTCACCGGTCGCCCGGGCCGCTTCGACGTATTCCCGGCCGCGCAACGAAAGCGTCTGCGCTCGCAGGACCCGTGCGCCCCAGGCCCAGGACGTGAAGCCGATGATCACCGCTACCAGAAGGTCACCACCGGTGGGCACCGCGCTGCCGATGATGATGATCAGCGGCAGTGCCGGGATCACGAGGAACACATTGGACAGTGCGGACAGGCCTTCGCCCGGGGTGCCGCCGAGGTAGCCGGACGTCACCCCGACGATCACCGCGAGGATCGTCGCCACGATCCCGGCGGCCAGCCCGACCAGCATGACACTGCGCGTGCCGACCACGACCTGGCTGAAGATGTCCTGGCCGAGGTGGGTGGTGCCGAACCAGTGCCGCGCCGACGGCGATTCCAGCAGGTCGCTGCTGCGCGCCGACGGGTCGTACGGGGCGATCCAGTCCCCGACGATCGCGATCACCAGGAAGAAGACGATGACGGCGAGGCCGGTGCCGGTCTTGCCGCCGGTGAGGAACCGGAAGCGGCGCCGACGTGCTTCGAGAGGCAGGGCTTGGGCGATCTTGACGTCCGCGGCGGGTACGGCCATGTCAGCCCTCCTTCCGGGTGCGCGGGTCGAGCGCCAGGTAGGCGACGTCGGCGAACAGGTTCGCCACCAGCACCGACAGCGTGATGATCAGGAAGATGCCCTGCATCAGCGGGTAGTCCTGCGACCCGACCGCCTGGAACAGCTGGTAGCCGACGCCCGGGTAGGAGAAGACGATCTCCACCAGCAGCGTGCCGCCGACGATGAACCCGAGGGCGAGCGCGAAGCCGGACACGCTGGGCAGCAGCGCGTTGCGCGCGGCGTACCCGACCATCACCCGGCGTTCCGGCAGGCCCTTGGCGTGCGCGACGGTCACGTAGTCCTCCGACGCGACTGTGACCATCATGTTGCGCATGCCCAGGATCCAGCTGCCCATCGAGCTGATCAGGATGGTCAGCGCGGGCAGCAGGCTGTGCTGGATCGCGCTGCCGATGAACGAGCCGTCCCAGCCCGGGATGGTGCCCGGGTCGTAGCCGCCGGACGACGGGAAGAAGCTGCCCGGGCCGGCCAGCAGCGTCAGCGCGATCAGGCCGAGCCAGAAGTACGGGATCGACGAGAGGAACGTCGTCACCGGCAGCAGGCCGTCGACCCACGAGCCGCGCTTCCAGCCGGCGACCACGCCGAGCCCGGTGCCGATGGCGAAGCCGACGATCGTGGTGATGCCGACCAGGATGATCGTCCACGGCAGACTGTCGGTGAGCAGGTCGGACACCGGCGTCGGGAAGAACGTGAACGAGATCCCGAGGTCGCCGCGGAACAGCTGACCCCAGTAGTCGAAATACTGGGAGAGCAGGCTTTCGTTCTTGTCGAGTCCGAATAGGACGTACAGCGACTCGATCGCGTCCGCGCTGATCATGCCCTGGTTCTTGGCGATCAGCGACTGCACCGGGTCGCCCGGGATCATCCGCGGGATGAAGAAGTTGATGGTGACGGCGGCCCAGGCCGTGAAGACGTAGAAGGCCAGCCGTTGCAGCAGGTACCTCATCGGGCGGCTCCGTCGTAGAGCCAGCAGGCGGCCCAGTGCCCCGGCGCGTCGCCGACGTCGAACCGCGGCGGCAGCTCGGTCTCGCACCGGGCCATCGCGACCGGGCAGCGCGGATGAAACCGGCACCCGGACGGCGGATCAATCAAACTCGGCGGCTCCCCACCCGAATCCGCCGCTTTCACGTGAAAGTGGCGGTTGTCCACAGCCGCGGGCGGCACTTTCACGTGAAAGTGGCGGTTGTCCACAGCCGCGGGCGGCACTTTCACGTGAAAGTGGCGGTTGTCCACAGCCGGGGCGGCGAGGTGGTCTGGGTCGGGGGCGGAATTGATCAGCAGGCGGGTGTACGGGTGCGCCGGCCGCTGGGTGATGGTCTCGCTGTCGCCGCCTTCGACCATCCGGCCCGCGTACATCACCATCGTGTCGTCGGCGAAGTAGCGCGCGGACGCGATGTCGTGCGTGATGTACAGGATCGCCAGGTGCAGGCGTTCCTTCAGGTCGCGCAGCAGGTTCAGCACGCCGAGCCGGATGGAGACGTCCAACATGGACACCGGCTCGTCGGCCAGCAGCGCCTCCGGGTCCGCGCCGAGCGCCCGCGCGATCGCGACGCGCTGGCGCTGCCCGCCGGACAGCTCGTGCGGGAACTTGTCGACGTACCGCTCGGGCGGGGTCAGCTGGACGCGGGCGAGCAGCTCGTGCAGCGACTTTTCGAGGTCGTCACCCGCCCGGCCGTGGATCTTCAGCGCCCGCGTCAGGTGGTAGCGCACGGTGTGCACCGGGTTCAGCGACGCGAACGGGTCCTGGAAGATCATCTGCACCCGGCGGGCGTAGGCACGGAACGCCTTGCCGTGCTTGACGTTCACCGTCTCGCCGTGCAGCCGGATGTCGCCGCCGGTGCGCGGGTAGAGGCCCGCGAGCAGCCGCGCGACCGTCGACTTGCCCGAGCCGGACTCGCCGACCAGCGCGGTGACGCGGCCGCGCCGGAGGGTCAGGGTCACGTCGTCGACGGCCTGGATGCTGCGGCGGGGGCCGGTCAGCGCGGCCCTCCCGCGTCGCCGCAAAGGAAAGTGTTTCGTGAGGCCCGCGGCTTCGAGCACCACGGGGAGGTCCCCCTCCGACCCGACGGCGACGGGGTCGGAGGGGGACTGCTCGGTCGTCACAGCTGAATCCGCCATCGTCAGGCCGCGGGCTTGAGGTGCATGACGATGTCGAGCGCGTTGCGCAGCGTCGGCTGGGCCGGCGCGTACGGGTTGGCGTCGTCCGGCCAGCCGACCCAGTTCTTCGTGCTGTACTCGCCACCGGAGTTGGCCGCCGACGTGGGGATCATCGGCTGCTGCTCGATCATGATCTTCTGCAGCGTCGCCATGGCCGCGGTGCGGGCGGCGTCGTCCTCGGCGTTCGCGTAGGTCTCCAGGGCCTTGGTCGCCTCGTCGTTCTTGTAGCGGCCGTAGTTGCCGTTGATGCCACCCTGGCCGGTCGGCTTGTAGCGGCTGCCGTCCATGACGTCGCGGTACATGTCGTACGGCGTCTGCCCGTCGTTGGTCCAGTGCATCAGGCCCTCGAAGTCACCCGTGTCGACCGACTTCATCCAGGCGTCCTGGTTCATCTTCTCGACCGTGGCGGTGATGCCGATCTGCGCCAGGTTGTCCTTGATGATCTCCAGGTCGGTGATGTAGTCCGACCAGCCCGACGGGACGGTGAGCTTGATGGTGACCGGCTTGCCGCCCGGGTCGGCGAGCTTGTCGCCGGTGAACTTGTAACCCGCGCCGGTCAGCAGCGTCTTCGCGCCCGGGACGTCGACCTGGACCGACTGCCCCTTGTACTGCGGCGCGATGAACGGGTCGCCCGCCGGGGTCGGGATGCCGGTGACCTGGTCGTTCTTCGGGTAGAAGTAGCCGGCCTCACCCTGGTTGAAGATGTCGTCGCGGTTGATCACCTTGTTGATCGCCTGCCGCAGCTTCGGGTCGTTCCACGGCGCCTTCTCGGTGTTGAACCACAGGCCGTGGACGGCCAGCTGCGCGGGGAACCACAGCTTGTAGTGCTGGGGGTCCTTGGTGGTGTAGACGGCCTTGTAGTTCGGGATGAACACGAAGCTCCACTCGGAAGCCCCGTTGACCAGCGCGCTGACCTGCGCGTTGTTGTCGGTGTAGGAGGTGTAGCGGATCTCCTTGACCTTCGGCGCTTCCTGCCAGTAGCCGCTGTCGCGCCGCGTGACGATCATCGTCTGCGGGGTGGCCGACTTCAGCGTGTACGGGCCGGTGCCGACCGGGTTCTTCACGAGGTCGAGCGCCGGGTCCTTGATGCCCTGCCAGACGTGCTTCGGCACGACGAGGGTCTGCAGGATCTTCACCTGGTTGACGAACTGCGAGTTGTCGAAGCCCAGGGTCACCTGGTTGCCGGCCGCGGTGATGTCCTTGTAGGGGACGGCGTCGACGTTCAGCGCCTTGTTATCGCGCAGCAGCTGGAAGGTGTAGGCGACGTCTTCGCCGGTCATCGGCCGGCCGTCGGAGAACGTCACGCCGTCACGGACGGTCAGGACCAGCTTCTTGAAGTTGTCCGTCCAGTCCCACTTGGTGGCCAGCCAGGGCTTGCCCGGCTCCTGCGGCTTGACGCGGTTGAGCATGACGAGGGGCTCGTAGATCATCCACCGGTAGCCCATGTTCGACAGGGCGGACGTCTCCAGGAACGGGTTGTTGTTCTCCGCCTGCGGGCCGTCCGGCTTGCCGACGTTGAGCACGGCGTCCGGGTTGCCCTGGGCGGCGTTGGAACTCCCGCCCGAGCACGCGGTGAGACCGCTCAAGGCGGTCATGGCTACGAGCGCTGCGACGATGGAGCGCTTGACTCGCATCGGTTCCTCCTGGTCATCGACGACTGCGTGCTGTCGACTGGTAGCGAGCCCCGACCGCCGGCGACCGAACGACGTCCCGAAGTCAACCCGGGTGACTCGGGTCACGTCAATAACACGGCGGTAACGTTTTGTGCCTAAGTTTAAGTACTGAAAGAACTGGCGGTCTAGACCTGCTGAATGTCCTACTCCCTGCGACGCAAGGGTTTCAGCCGGTGCGCCCGCCGTTGGCCAGCAGCTCGGCGATCGGCAGCGTCGCCGCGCCGAGCGCCACCGCCTCGGGCCCGAGCCGGCCGAGGACGACCTCGGTGCGCTCGGCCAGGTAGTCCAGCGCGTGCCGGCTCACGGCGTCGCGGACCGCGGGCAGGATCGCCTGCCCCATGATCGCCCCGGCCGAGCCGGAAAGCACCACCCGATCGGGGCTGAGCAGGTTGATCAGGTTCGCGATGCCGATGCCCAGGTACTCGCCGGTCTCGGCGAGCACGTCGGCGGCCGGGCCGCCACCCTGGGCTTCGGCCACGATGTGCGCCAGTTCGACGTCGCTTTCGTCCCCGATGACCGGTTCCTTGCCGACGCGGTCGGCGTAGTGGCGGACGACCGCCTCGGTGCCGACGTAGGCCTCCAGACAGCCGTGGGAACCGCACCGGCAGGCCGCACCGGCCGCCTTGACGACGGTGTGACCCCACTCGCTGGTCGTGATGCCGGGATGGGACCGCCCGGCCGTCGCGACGGCGGCCCCGACGCCCACGCCGAGGAGGGCGACGATGGCGCGTTCGGCGTCCCGGCCGGCACCTCGCCACGCCTCGGCTTGGCCCAGGGTGCGAGCGCGGTTGTCCAGATGGAGGGGCGCCTCGATGTGGGGATGGATCAGCTCGGCGAAGTTCACCCCGCGCCACCCCAGGGTGGGCGCGTGCACGATCCCGCCGTCGCGGACCGCGCCCGGCACGCCGATGCCGACGCCGAACACCGCGTCCGGATTGCCGTCTTCGAGCACTTCGGCGATGCCGGTGCGCACCAATCCGGCCACTTCCTCCGGGTCGAGCCGGGTGCCGACCAGCGGGTGGCGCACGGTGCCGAGGGTGCCGAGCGCGCAGTCGAACAGGCCGACTTCGACGTGCGTTTCGCTGACGTCGACGCCCACGACGTGCCCGAAGTCCGGCCGCACCGCCAGCAGCGTCCGCGGCCGCCCGCCGTCCGATTCGACCGATCCGGCCTCGGCGACGACGCCGTCCGCGATGAGCTCGGAGACGACGTTGGTAACGGTGGCGGCCGATAGTCCCGATTCAGCTACCAGTTCCAGTCTGCTGACGGGACCGCGGAGGTAGAGCGAGGAGAGCAGTGCCGCGCGGTTGTGCCGCCTGAGGTCTCGGGTCGTCTGGCGCGCCACCTGGGTCACCGGGAGGATTCTGCCAGACCGCAACCCCGCGACCATCAGTTCGGGACTTAGTTCACCACTTAATACATAGCCACAACTTACGGTGATCAGGCATCCTGTCAGTGAGCCGGTAAGAGTCAGATGGGTTGCCCATGGCGAGCAAGCGCACCACCGTCCGCGATCTGCGGCGGCACAATCGATCCCTGCTGCTGTCGAAACTGTACTTCGACGGCCCGCTGTCGCGGCACGAGCTCAGCCAGCTCACCGGATTGAGTGCCGCCACCGTGAGCAACGTGACCGCCGAACTGGGCGAAGAACGCCTGATCACCGAAGCCGGCCAGGTCGAATCGGACGGCGGCCGCCCCCGGGTGCTGCTGCGCGTCGACCCGGCGTACGGGCACGTCGCGGGCGTCGACATCGGCGAAACGGGCGTCAAGGTCGAGCTGTTCGACCTGGCGATGAACCGCCTGGCGACGGTCGAGCACCCCCTCCCGAAGGCCCCCGACGCGGCGACCGCGGTCGAGCAGGTGGCGTCCGGGCTGCGGGAGGTGTTCGCGAGCGCGGGCATCGACGAGTCGGGTGTGCTGGGCGTCGGCATCGGCGTGCCGGGCACGGTCGAGCAGGGGTCGCGGGTGCTGGTCCACGCCCCCACGGTCGGCTGGGACGGCGTGCCGTTCGCCTCACTGCTGCAGGAGGCCGGAGTAGGCCTGCCGCTGTTCGTCGACAACGGCGCGAAGACGCAGGGCCAGGCCGAGATGTGGTTCGGCGCGGGCCGCGGAGCCCGCCACGCGGTGATCGCCCTGATCGGCTCGGGCGTGGGCGCGGCGGTGGTCACGGACGGAACGACCTACCGAGGCTCGACGAGCAGCGCGGGCGAGTGGGGCCACACGACGATCGCGTACGGCGGCCAGGAGTGCCGCTGCGGCTCGCGAGGGTGCTTGGAGGCGTACATCGGCGCCGGGGCGGTCCTGGCGCGGTACCGCCGGGCCCGCGGCAAGGACATCACGGGCGAGGACGAGCAGGCACAGTTCGCGGCCCTCCTGGCGGCGGCCCCGAAGTCCAAGACGGCGGCCCGAGTGCTCGACGAAACCGCGGGCTACCTCGGCGCGGGCATCGCCAACTTGATCAACCTGTTCAACCCGGAGCGCATCGTGCTCGGCGGCTGGGCCGGGTTGGCGCTGGGCGAGCAGCTGCTCCCGAGGATCCGAGAGGCGGCGGGCGACCACGCGCTCCGGCACCCGTTCAGCCAGACGTCGATCCAGCTGGGATCACTGGGCCTGGACGCGGTGGCCACCGGCGCGGCAACCCTGCCGGTGGCGGACCTGCTGGAGCAGGGGGCGACGTCGAGGATCGCGAAGCCGGGGGCACCGAACTCCGACGCGGCGTGAGTCCCGGCTGAGCGACCGCTGCCGTCCCGGGCCCTGAGCAACGCCCGCGAGTGGCCGAGGCGGGTGGGGGCTCTCGCCGGTGCAGTGAATGAGTCATTCACTGCACACCCCGGAACCTCCACGGCCAAGCCGGGCCAGCCACGGCCTTGCCGACTTCGGCCCAGCCCGGCCCAGCTTGGCCCGCGTGAAGCGACTTGCCGGAACCCTGCCACCCCGCGGGGGCGCCCCCCGGGTCCAGCGTATCGACGCGGCCCGACAGAAAGCCGCGCAAAGGCGGTGCCGGCGCCGCCTTGTCCACAGCCCGGCCCGGTTGTGGACAAGGCGGCTTGAGCGCACCCAACCCTCCCTCACCCGGGTGACACCATCAACCAACCCTTAATTCGGGTTGAAAAAAAATGACCGGCCGACTGTTGCCCGGCTTGTCTGGACCATGCATACTTTGTTGCCAGGCACAACAAAGACGCCTACGCACGGTCACTCCTGCCGCCGCCCCGGCAGGCGCGGCCACCTCCCCCTCCCCGCGTTCCGTGCTGCGCGCGGAACGCCGGTCCCCCCACGGTGAGAGGCGACAATGATGTCCACCTCCAAAAAGAACCGCTGGGCGGCACTCCTCGCCGCCTGCTCGCTACTCCTCCTCGGGCAGCAGGTGCTCGCCCCCGTCGAAGCCGCGGCCGCGACCACCTTCACCGACGACTTCAACGGCCCAGCCGGGGCCGGCGTCGACGGGTCCAAGTGGCAGCTCGAAACCGGCGACAACGTCAACAACCACGAGCGGCAGTACTACACCTCCGGCACCAACAACGCCCAGCTCGACGGCCAGGGCCACCTCGTCATCACCGCCAAGAAGGAAAACCCCGGCAACTACAACTGCTGGTACGGCCGCTGCGAGTACACCTCCGCGCGGCTCAACACCGCCGGCAAGTTCAGCCAGGCCTACGGCCACTTCGAGACGCGCATGAAACTCCCGCGCGGGCAGGGCATGTGGCCGGCCTTCTGGATGCTCGGCGGCGGGAACTGGCCCACCGACGGCGAAATCGACATCATGGAGAACGTCGGGTTCGAGCCGAACACCGTGCACGGCACCATCCACGGCCCCGGCTACTCCGGCGCCGGCGGCATCGGCGCCGCCTACAACGGCCCGAACTTCTCCGACGACTTCCACACCTACGCCGTCGACTGGGCCCCCAACCAGATCAAGTGGTACGTCGACGGCAACCTCTACCAGACGCGCACGCCGTCGGACCTGAACGGCAACCGCTGGGTGTACGACCACAGCTTCTTCCTCATCCTCAACCTCGCCGTCGGCGGGTACTGGCCCGGCGATCCCAACAGCAGCACGCAGTTCCCGCAGCAGCTGATCATCGACTACGTGCACGTCACGAACACCTCGAGCGGCGGCGGCGGCGGCCGGACCGGCACGATCACCGGGATCGGCGGCAAGTGCGTCGACGTCGCCGGCGCGAACAGCGCCAACGGCACGCCGATCCAGATCACCGACTGCAACGGCAACGCCGCGCAGAACTGGACCGTCGGCACCGACGGCACCATCCGGGCGCTCGGCAAGTGCCTGGACGTGAGCGCGGCGGGCACCGCGGACGGGACACCGGTGCAGCTCTACGACTGCAACGGAACCGGCGCCCAGCAATGGGTCGTCACCGGCGCGCGCGACATCGTGAACCCGAACGCGAACAAGTGCCTCGACGCCACCGGCAACTCCAGCGCGAACGGCACCCGCCTGCAGATCTGGACCTGCGGCGGCGGCGCGAACCAGAAGTGGACCACTCCCTGACCCACCCCCGTCGTGAGTGGTAATTCGGGTTCTAACCCGAATTACCACTCACGACCCCCATAAGGAGAATCCCAGTGCGGCGAATCCTCGTCGCGCTAATGGGGTGTGCCCTGTTAGCGCTTTCCTTCCTCACGACCGGCTCGGCTCAAGCCGCGGTCGAAGCGGGCCCGTCGGCGAGCCAGCTGCTCGCCAAAACCCAGTCATGTCAACAGATCTCGAATGGAAAGTATTCCTACGACGAAGGCGGCGCGGCCACCGTGCCCGTCTGCCAGGCCAACGGCGCGGTGTTCTTCAAGGCCGACATGGACATCGACTGCGACGGCGTCCGCACGACGCAGTGCAACGAGAACACCGACTGCTGCTTCTACCCCGACACCGCGTTCCACACCTCGACCGACCAGCCACTCAACGCCGCACAACTGCCGTACATCGTCCTGCCGCAGCCGACGTCCACATGGGACTACCGCAACCACGGCATCGACGGCGGTTCGGTGGTGGCGGTGATCTACAACAACCAGGTCACCTACGCCGTGGTCGGCGACACCGGACCGACGAGCATCATCGGCGAAGCGTCCTACGCCACCGCCGTCAGCCTCGGCATCAACCCCGACCCGAAGAACGGTGGCACCGAGGGCCCGGTGACGTACATCGTGTTCCCGAACACGCACGTCGACCCGATCGAGAACCACGCCAACGCGGTCAGCCTCGGTGAGCAGGTCGCCACCCAGTTCGCGGGCGGCACGACGACGCCACCCACCGGCGCCGGCCCCATCACCGGGCTCGGCGGCAAGTGCGTCGACGTCGCCGGAGCAAGCGCTTCCAACGGCGCCGCCGTCCAGCTCTACGACTGCAACGGCACCAGCGCTCAACAGTGGACGGTCAATTCGGACGGTTCCGTCCGCGCGCTCGGCAAGTGCCTCGACGTCACCAGCGCGGGCACGGCGAACGGCAGCCGGATCCAGCTGTGGGACTGCAACGGCAGCAACGCCCAGAAGTGGTCGGCGAACGGATCGCAGCACCTCGTGAACGCCGGCTCCGGCAAGTGCCTCGACGCCACCGGCAACTCCAGCGCCAACGGTACCCGGCTCCAGATCTGGACCTGCGGCACCGGCGCGAACCAGAAGTGGACCCTGCCATGAGAAAACGCTCTCTCCTCGCAGCGACAGCCACGATAGCGCTCGCCGCGGCCACCTTGGCCGCTCCCGCACAGGCCGCGGGCGAGCCGGTCAACATCTGGCTCACCACGACCAGCGACTCCGGTGGCCGGACGGTCACCCGCGGCCTCCAGCAGCAGACGCCGGTGACGTTCGCCGCCGGCACCGGCAGCGGCGGCGTGACCATCAACGTCAACGAAAACACCACCTACCAGCAGTTCGAAGGCGGCGGAGCGTCCTTCACGGACACCGCGGCGTGGCTGATGAAATCCAGCGGCGCGCTGTCCCAGGCCACCCGCGACGACACCATGCGCAAGCTCTTCGACCCGAACAGCGGCATCGGGCTGAGCTTCATCCGCAACCCGCTCGGCGCGTCCGACCTGGCCCGCTACAGCTACACCTTCGACGACCTGCCGGCCGGCCAGACCGATCCGAACCTGACGCACTTCTCGATCGCGCACGACCAGGCCGACGTGCTGCCGCTGACCAAGCAGGCCAAGCAGCTGAACCCGCAGGCCAAGGTGATGGCGTCGCCGTGGAGCGCGCCGCCGTGGATGAAGGACAACGACAGCTACCTGCTCGGCTGGGTCGAATCGCAGTACTACCCGGCTTACGCGCAGTACTTCGTCAAGTACCTCCAGGCCTACCAGGCCGCGGGCGTGCCGATCGACTACGTCTCGATGCAGAACGAGCCGACGTGCTGCGCGAGCTACCCGTCGACCAACTGGAACGGCGCCGGCCTGGCGTACTTCGCGAAGAACAACCTGCTGCCCGCACTCCAGAACGCCGGCCTGTCCACAAAGGTCTTGGCGCTCGACTGGAACTGGGACACCTACGCGTCCTACGGTGCGCCCACAATGGACGACGCGGCCATCCGCAACCACCCGAACTTCGGCGGTGTCGCGTGGCACGGCTACGGCGGCGACATCGCCCAGCAGACGACCACGCACAACCAGTACCCGAACGTCAACGCCTACTCGACCGAGCACTCCGGCGGCACCTGGATCTCGAACCAGCAGGCCGAGGACATGAACAACATCGTGGACTACACCCGGAACTGGTCGAAGAGCTTCGTCAAGTGGAGCCTCGGCGTCGACCAGAACATGGGACCGCACAACGGCGGTTGCGGCACCTGCACCGGCCTGATCACCGTCCACAACGGAGACTCGCGCAGCGGGCAGGTCGACTACACCGTCGAGTACTACACCATGGGTCACCTGACGAAGTTCGTGAAGCCGGGCGCGTACCGGATCGACTCGAACGACAGCTCGACCGTGCGCAACGTCGCCTGGAAGAACCCGGACGGTTCCAAGGCGCTCATCGCGTACAACTCCGGCACGGGCAACCAGAGCGTCCGCGTGAACTGGGGCAACTCGTCGTTCAGCTACACCCTGCCCGGCCGCACGTCGGCGACGTTCACCTGGAGCGGCAACCAGGGCAACGGCGGCGGCACCGGCAAGACCGGCCCGATCACCGGCCTGGGCGGCAAGTGCATCGACGTCGCCGGTGCGAGCAGCGCCAACGGCACCGCGGTCCAGCTCTACGACTGCAACGGCTCAGGCGCTCAACAGTGGACAGTCGGCACCGACGGAACCTTGAAAGCGCTCGGCAAGTGCCTGGACGTCACTGGTCAGTCCACGGCGGACGGCGCGCAGCTGCAGCTCTGGGACTGCGGCGGCACGGCCAACCAAAGATGGGCGGCCACCGCGGCCAAGGACCTCGTCGGCGCCGGCTCGAACAAGTGCGTCGACGCGACCGGCAACTCCAGCGCCAACGGCACCCGGCTGCAGATCTGGACCTGCACCGGCGCCGCCAACCAGAAGTGGAACGTGCCCGCATGAAGAAGACAGCAGCATTCAGCGCCCTGATCGCCGCGTCGGCGCTGGTACTCGCGCCGGGCGTGGCGCAGGCGGCGACCGGCCCGATCACCGGCCTCGCCGGTAAGTGCATCGACGTCGCCGGCGCGAGCAGCACCAACGGAACGGCCGTCCAGCTCTACGACTGCAACGGCACCGGCGCGCAACAGTGGACAGTCGGCAGCGACGGTTCCCTGCAGGCGCTGGGCAAGTGCCTCGACGTCACGAGCGCCGGCACGGCGAACGGCACGACGATCCAGCTCTGGGACTGCAACGGCTCCACCGCCCAAAAATGGACGGCCAACACGGCGAAGAACCTGGTCAACGCCGGATCCGGCAAGTGCCTCGACGCCACCGGCAACTCCGGCGCCAACGGGACGCGGCTGCAGATCTGGACGTGCGCGAGCACGGCCAACCAGCAGTGGACCCTCCCGGGCGGCACCACGACACCGCCGGGGCCGGGCGTGATGGCCGTCGCGCCGTACCTCTACAACGGCTGGGGTGACCCGCCCAATCCGGCGACGATCCAGAACGCCACCGGCGTCAAGTGGTTCACGCTGGCCTTCATCCTGTCCAACGGCTACTGCAACCCGCAGTGGGACGGCGGCCGGGCGCTCACCGGCGGCGTCGACCAGAACACGATCACCACCATCCGTGCGGGCGGCGGCGACATCATCCCGTCGTTCGGCGGCTACTCCGGCAACAAGCTGGAGTCGTCGTGCGGCAGCGCCGGCGAGCTGGCGGCGGGCTACCAGAAGGTGATCAACGCCTACGGCCTCAAGGCGATCGACATCGACATCGAGGCCGACGCCTACAGCAACCCGACGGTGCAGCAGCGCACCGTCGACGCGCTGAAGACGGTCCGGGCGAACAACCCGGGCATCAAGCTCTACGTCACCTTCGGCACCGGCCAGTCCGGGCCCGACAACAGCCTGGTCAACCGGGCCGCGCAGGCGGGCCTCACGGTCGACGGCTGGGTGATCATGCCGTTCGACTTCGGCGGCGCGGGCCAGAACATGGGCACGTTGACGCAGCGGGCGGCCGAAGGCCTCAAGAACGTCGTCAAGAGCGCGTACGGCTACGACGACGACACGGCCTACCGGCACATGGGCATCTCGTCGATGAACGGCATCACCGACAACAACGAGACGGTCACGCTCAACGACTTCACCACGATCCTGGGCTACGCGAACGCGCACCACCTGGCCCGGTTGACGTTCTGGTCGGCGAACCGCGACCGCCCGTGCCCCGGCGGCTACCCGAACAACGACACCTGTTCCGGCGTTTCCCAGCAGGCGTGGGACTTCACGAGGATCTTCGCCCGCTACGCCGGCTGACCCCCCTCCCGCGGAAAGTTCGTGAAGGCCACCTTGAGGAACTTGAA
Organism: Amycolatopsis sp. lyj-109; assembly: GCF_046548995.1. Taxonomy (NCBI): domain Bacteria; kingdom Bacillati; phylum Actinomycetota; class Actinomycetes; order Pseudonocardiales; family Pseudonocardiaceae; genus Amycolatopsis; species Amycolatopsis sp. lyj-109. The sequence goes on along the minus strand of NZ_JAJPWR010000046.1, from coordinate 9,988 downwards.
GTTCCTGAAGGTGGCCTTCACGGCTTTGCGGCGTAGGGCTGCCGGGCCGCGGCCCTGGGGAAGCGGCGACCCGGCAGCGGGGGGCTCCGCCTGCCGCTGGGGGTAACCGGCGACGGAACCGCCCCCGAGGTTATCGACCGGAAGTCGCGTCCGGCTCGTGCTCGGGCCGTCCGGACGTCAACCCTGCCCGAACGGACCTACTCCGCCGCGATGGCCGCGCGGGCCGCCTCGGCCCGGTCGGCGTAGGCGTCCACCAGCTGTTCTTCGGCGTCGTCGAGGTACTTCATCAGCAGCTGTTCCGCGCCCGGGCCGTCGCCGGCCTCGATCCGGTCGAGGATTTCGTGGTTGCGCGGCAGGTAGCGCTCGTGAAAGCGCCGCGGCTCGGCCATGATGTGGAACACCAGCCGCAGCTCGGCGGTCAGCCTGCCGACCAGCTCGTTCACCCGCTCGCTGCCGGACAGCGCGGCCAGCTCCTGGTGGAACCAGACGTTCGCGGTGCCGAGGTCCTTCCAGTTGCCGGTGCGCGCGGCCTCGTCGCCGATGTCGACCTTCTCCTTGATCCGCGCGAAAGACACCGGCTTGGCCTTCAGCCCGCGGACCGCGGCACACTCGATGATCTTGCGCACCCGGTAGATGTCGACGACGTCCTCGACGCTCGGGATGCGGACGAAGACCCCGCGGTTGAGCTCGTGCGCGAGCAGCCGCTCGTGCGTGAGCAGGCGAAACGCCTCGCGGAGGGTGTTGCGGGAGACGCCGAGCGCGTTGCCGATGTCCTGCTCCGACAGCCGGCCGCCGGGGAGGAAGAACCCCTCCGCGATGCGCTTGCGGAGGACGCCGGCGACCCGTTCGGCCGTGCTCTTGCGCGTGACCAGGCCGCGATCGGCTTCGAGCCCCGGGACCACGCTGTCTTCGATGACCACGAGGACAAGGCTACCCGCCACTCGGGGGACGATCCAATTGCCGTCTTGTGGAATTGTTCAACAATCTCTAGCGTGTGAGGCACGCCACGATGAGAGACACTGGCCAGGAGGTGCCCCATGACTGTCACAACCGCTACCGAGGCCCGGCCGTTCGACTGGTTCCGCACACTCGGCAAACGGGGACGCCGCGCCTTCGTGGGCGCGTTCGGCGGGTACGGCCTGGACTCGTTCGACTACCAGACCCTGCCGCTCGGCCTCGCCGCGATCACCGCGTACTTCGGCATCTCGAGCGGGCAAGCCGGCCTGCTCGGCACGACGACGCTGGTCGTGTCGGCCGTCGGCGGCGTGGGAGCCGGCATGCTGGCCGACCGGATCGGCCGCGTCCGGACCCTGCAGATCACCATCGCGATGTACACGATCTTCACCGTGCTCTGCGGCTTCGCGCCCAACTTCGAGACGCTGCTGATCTTCCGCGCGCTGCAGGGGCTGGGCTTCGGTGGCGAGTGGGCGGCGGGCGCCGCGCTGGTCGCCGAGTACTCGCAGGCCAAGTACCGCGGCCGGACCGTGGCGTTCGTGCAGAGCGCGTGGGCGGTCGGCTGGGGGCTGTCGGTGGTCGTCTACACCGTCGTGTTCAGCGTGGCCAGCGACGACGTGGCCTGGCGGATCATGTTCTGGACCGGCGTCATCCCGGCGCTGTTCGTGCTCTGGATCCGCCGCAGTGTCAAGGACGCCCCGCGTGCGGAGGAACGCCGCCTCTCCGCTCGCACCAAGAACACGCTGCCGCAGATCTTCAAAGGCGACCTCCTGCGCACGACGTTCTTCGCCGCACTGCTGGCCACCGGTGTCCAGGGCGGGTACTACACGATCTCGACGTGGCTGCCGTCCTACCTGAAGAAGACGCGCGAGCTGACCGTGATCGGCACCGGCGGCTACCTCGCGTTCCTCATCACCGGCGCCTTCGTCGGGTACGTCTGCGGCGGCTACCTGACGGACCTGATGGGACGCAAGAAAACCTTCCTGACGTTCGCGCTGCTGTCGGCCGCGCTGATCGTCGCCTACACCCAGATCCCCAAGGGCGCCAACGGCCTCGTGCTGGTGCTCGGTTTCCCGCTCGGCTTCTCGATGTCCGCGATCTTCAGCGGCTTCGGCGCGTTCCTCGCCGAGCTGTACCCGACCGCGCTGCGCGGCACCGGGCAGGGCTTCACGTACAACTTCGGCCGCGCGGTCGGCGCGATCTTCCCGACTGTGGTCGGTTTCATGGGCGCGGGCGGCGCGATCGTGTTCGGCGCGCTGGGCTACGGCATCGCCGTGCTCGCACTGCTCGGCCTCCCGGAGACCCGCGGCATCGAACTCGTCGACTGAGGGGGAACTCATGACGACCTTTGACGAACCGGCCACGTACACGCCGGCCCAGGCCCGGGCGGCCTTCCGCACCGGCACCGCCCACCCCACGACCGGCTGGGCCAACGGCTTCACCCAGACCAACCTGATCGCCGTGCCCGAGGACTGGGCCTACGACGTCCTGCTGTTCTGCACCCGCAACCCGCAGGCCTGCCCGGTGCTCGACGTCACCGACCCCGGCGACCCGGCCACCCGGCTCGCCGAGGGCGCGGACCTGCGCACCGACCTGCCGCGCTACCGGATCTGGCAGAACGGGGTGCTCGCCGGCGAGGTGTCGGACGCGACCGGCCTGTGGCGCAGCGACATGGTCGCCTTCTCCATCGGCTGCAGCTTCACGTTCGAGACGGCGCTGGCCGCCGAGGGCGTCCCGCTGCGGCACGTCGACCAGGGCCGCAACGTCGCGATGTACGTGACGAACCGGCCGTGCGAGCCCGCCGGACGGCTGTTCGGCCCGATGGTGGTCTCGATGCGGCAGATCCCGGAGGACCGGGTCGCCGACGCCATCCGGATCACCCGCGCGATGCCCGCCGTGCACGGCGGCCCGGTGCACATCGGCGACCCGGGCGTGCTCGGTATCACCGACCTGTCCCGGCCGGACTTCGGCGATCCGGTGGCGGCGGAGCCGGGTGACGTCCCGGTGTTCTGGGCCTGCGGAGTCACGCCGCAGGCGGCGCTGATGGCGTCGCGGCCTCCCTTTGCGATCACCCACGCGCCGGGGTACATGTTCATCACCGATCGGTACGACAGCGAATACCGGGTGGGTTGAAATGGATTTGAACAGCGATCTCGGCGAGGGCTTCGGCGCCTGGAAGATGGGCGACGACGAAGCCATGCTCGACATCGTGACCAGCGCGAACATCGCGTGCGGCTTCCACGCGGGCGACCCGTCGGTGATGCGGCGGGTGTGCGAGCTGGCGGCCGAACGCGGCGTCGCGATCGGCGCGCACGTCGGTTACCACGACCTGGCCGGCTTCGGCAGGCGCGCACTCGCCATCGCGCCGGACGACCTGGCGAACGAAGTGCTGTACCAGATCGGCGCGCTCGACGCGTTCGCCCGCGCGGCCGGCAGCCGCGTGACGTACGTGAAGCCGCACGGCGCGTTGTACAACACGGCGGCGGTCGACACCGAGCAGGCCGCGGCGATCGTCGACGGCCTGCGCCGCTACGACCCCGCGCTGGCGCTGCTCTGCCTGCCGGACTCGGAAATGCAGCGGGAAGCGGAGAAAGCCGGCGTGGTGGCGTACGCGGAAGCGTTCGCGGACCGGGCCTACACCGCGGACGGCAAGCTGGTGCCGCGCGGGCGGCCGGGCGCGGTCCTGCACGACGCCGACCTGGTGGCGAACCGCGCGGTCGGCATGGCGACCGGCGGCGTCGTGACGGAGAACGGCACCAAGCTGGAACTGCGCCCGGATTCCCTGTGCGTGCACGGGGACACGCCAGGCGCGGTCGAGCTGGCCCGGCGGATCGAGGCGGCGCTGACCGGGGCGGGCATCCAGCTCGGCGCGTTCACCGGATGACCGTCCGGTTGCTGCCGTGCGGGCGGCGCGCGGTGCTGGTGGAACTGGATGACGTGCTGGGCTTCCAGGCGGCCCTGACGCAGTCGCCGCCGGACGGGGTCGTGGAACTCGTCCCGGCGGCGCGGACCCTGCTGGTGCGGTACGACCCTTCGGTGACGAACGCGGAACGGCTGGGCGCGCTGCTGCGTCAGGTGTCCCCGGTGGACCGGGTGGCGGCCGAGACGGGCGAGGTGGTGATCCCGGTGGTGTACGACGGCGAAGACCTCGCCGACGTCGCCGCGGAGACGGGGTCGAGCGTGCCGTCGCTGATTTCGCGGCACACCGCGGGTGCGTACGTCTCGGCGTTCTGCGGCTTCGCGCCCGGGTTCGCCTACCTGACCGGATCGGACCCCGCGCTGCACGTGTCCCGCCGGTCTTCGCCGCGCACCCGCATCCCGGCGGGCTCGGTGGCGATCGCCAGCGAGTACAGCGCGGTCTACCCGAGCGCCTCACCGGGTGGCTGGCGGTTGCTGGGCCGGACGGACGTGCCGGTGTGGGACGTCGAGCGCGACCCGCCGAACCTGCTGCCGCCGGGCACCCGGGTCCGGTTCACGGCGGTGCGGTCGTGAAGCTCGAAGTCGTCCGGCCCGGGTTCGCGACGACCGTGCAGGATCTCGGCCGCCCGGGCCACGCGGCCCTCGGCGTCGGCCGCTCCGGCGCGGCCGACCGCGAGTCGTTCCGGCTGGCCAACCGGCTCGTCGGGAACCCGCCCGGGGCAGCGGGCCTGGAGGTCACGCTCGGCGGCCTGGTGCTGCGCGCCTCGGGCGTGACCACGGTGGCGGTCACCGGTGCCGCCTGCCCGCTCTCGAAGGGCGGCCTCAATGGACCGATCACGTTGTGGCCCGGGGAGGAGCTGTCCTTGGGCACGGCCGTGTCGGGTTTGCGGTGTTACGTCGCGGTGCGCGGCGGGATCGACGTGCCGCCGGTGCTCGGTTCCCGGGCGACGGACACGCTCGGGAAGCTGGGCCCGCCCCCGCTGACGGCCGGGATGCTGCTGCCGATCGGCCCGGCTCCGCGCGCTTTCCCGGTGGTGGACCTCGCGCCCCGGGCGGCGTTGCCGGCGGAACCGGTGTTGCGTGTGACGCCGGGCCCGCGTCGCGACTGGTTCACCGCGCCGGACACGCTGCTGTCCACTGTGTACACGGTGTCGCCGGACTCGGACCGCGTCGGCATCCGGCTGACCGGGCCGGCGCTGTCCCGGGCGCGCCACGACGAGCTGCCGTCGGAAGCCTGCGTGCCGGGATCGCTGCAGGTGCCGCCGTCGGGCCGGCCGATCCTGTTCCACGCCGACCACCCGACGACCGGCGGGTACCCGGTCATCGCCGTCGTCGAGGAGGAGGACCTCGACCTGGCGGCCCAGCTGCGCCCCGGCCAGACACTGCGCTTCCGTCCCGCGTCGTGAGTGGTAATTCGGGTTCTAACCCGAATTACCACTCACGACCACCAGCCAGGCGACGTTGGTGGACCCGATCGCCAGCCACGCCGCCCAGGCCGTCGCCGGTGCGAGCGAGGTGGTGACGACCCCCAGTGCCACCGTCACCACCAGCGGCCAGGCGCGCCGCGGCCGGCCCGGCCACCGCCGCCGCTCGGCGAGGTAGGCGTCCAGGGCCTCGGCGACCTGGTCGTCGATCTCGTCACGCAGCCGGGCGTCCAGTTCAGACATGCGCCGGCACCGGCCGCGGCACGGCGACCGACAGGCACGCCAGCGCGAGCGGCACCTCCAGACCGGCCATGAGCAGCGAAAACACCACGTCGTCGCCGGCCGTCACCACGTCGAACCAGGCGTCGGCCAGCAGCAGCGTCGCCGTGGCCGTCGCGACCAGCGGCGTCCGGGCGTCGCCGCGCCCCAGCAGCCAGGCCGTGAGCAGCAGGCCGGCCGCTTCCGCCGCGTCGAAGCCCGTCCAGGCCAGCCGCCAGTGCTGCGCCGACCCGACGTCCGGCAGCGTCAGCCCGAGCACCGCAATCCACGGCAGCAGGCACAGTCCCGCTGCCCAGATGAGCTTCTTCATGCGAACCCCCGAGTTCTCTCCCGACCCAAGGTAGCGATTGCAGAGATTCTTTGCAAACAATCTCTGTAGTACGCTCCCGGCATGGTCGAACGTCCCGAAAAACGCGTGCTCACCGGCGCGGATCTCAAGGCCTTCTACAAGGCGCTGGCCAACCCCGTGCGCCGGGACATCCTCAGCTACCTGGGCAAACACGGCGAAGCGAACTCGACGAGCGTCGCGAAGGCCCTCGGCGAGAGCACCGGGACGACCAGCTACCACCTCCGCAAGCTCGCCGACCTGGAGCTGATCGAGGAGCTCGAAAACCGCGGGGATGGCCGCGAACGCTGGTGGAAGTCGCGGTCGAAGGACATCTACACCCCGCCCGGCCTCGACCTGGCGCCGGACGAGCGCGAGGCGATGCTCAAGCTCGGCGCCCTCAAGCTGAGCCACGACCTGGGCCTGGTCACGCGGGCCTACGCGGGCTACGACAGCTCCGAGGGCTGGAACCAGATCTACCGCGCCGGGCTGCACCTGACGAGGGAGCAGGTCACGTCCTTCGTCGAGGAATACCAGAACCTGGTGTGGAAGTACGCCAGCGAGCCGGGGCAGCACCCCGAAGGCTCGCGCTCGGTCGCCGTCCGGTTCATCGTGGTGCCGGATGAAGAGTCCACTGAGGACTAGAAGCCGGACACCCGGAGTGTGATGTTCAGCCGCCCGTCGAGGCCCAGTGCCGGATCCGCCGTGCCCGGCAGCGTCTTCGGCACGCCGTGGTAGGCGAGCCGGGACGGGCCGCCGAACACGAACACGTCCCCGGAGCGGAGTTCGACGTCGGTGTAGGGCCGGCCGCGGGTTTCGGTGTTGCCGAAGCGGAACACGCAGGCGTCACCGAGGCTGACCGACACCACCGGCTCGAGGCTGCGCTCGTCCTTGTCCTGGTGCAGCCCCATCTTCGCGGTGGCGTCGTAGAAGTTGACCAGCGCGATGTCCGGTGTGTACGCCTCGGCCGGTTGGCCGTACGCGGCCGCGAGCGCGCGGCGGCCGAGGTCGCCGAGCCAGTCCGGGAAGGGCCGCACCGGCGCCCCCTCGCCGGTCGTGCGCGAGTAGCCGTACGGGTACCAGTGCCAGCCGAGGCAGACCGACTTCACCGACATCACGCCGCCGTTGGGCAACCGGGTGTGGCGGTAGCCGGACCAGCCGCGGCAGGCGGCCACCAGCTCGCGCTGTTCGTCGAAGCCGAGCCAGTCGGGCAGGTGCACCGCCCCGGGCGCGAGCTCGGCGCGCGGGCGCGGCAGGAGGGCGTCCATCACCTCGATTGTGCCGGAGACTCCCGCCGCACACGGTCGGTGGTCATCGAGGGCACCACGCGATGACCGCGGAACGTGACGCCCGCGGTGGCGAACAGCCGCAGGAGCCGCCCCAATGGACCAGCGGGACGGTCCTGCGGCCGCATCCCCTCGCCATGGGCCACCATGAACTAGACGTTCCCACACCTGAATGTCACAAGCCAGCGTGGATCAGCTACGAACGGGTCTCTTGACCGCGGCGCCGCGGATCAGTCACGGAACGTCACAACGGTGACGCCCGCCTGCGCCGGGACGGGGTCGTTCATCGCGGCCAGCGCGGCCGGGACGTCGTCGAGCCCGATGCGCCGGCCGATCAGCGCGGCGAGGTCGATGCCCGCCGTCTCGACGACGCGCAGCAGCTCCGGGTACTCGTGCGCCGGGAGCCCGTGGATGCCGACCAGCTCCAGTTCGCCGCCGATGACGCGGTGCATCGGGATCGGCGCGAGGCCCTGCGCGGGCGGCATCAGCCCGGCCTGGACGTGCCGGCCGCGCTTGCGGAGGCTGCCGACCGACGCGGCGCAGGTCGACGGCGCACCGAGGCAATCGAGCGAGACGTGCGTGCCGCCGCCGGTCAGCTCGCGGACGTGCGCGGCGACGGCTTCCGGGCCGTCGAACGCCGAGGAGTCGACGGTGAGGGCTGCACCCGACTTCGCGGCCAGCGCCAGAGCGGGCAACGAGACGTCGACGGCGACGACCTTCGCGCCCGCCGCGACGGCCAGCAGCACCGCCGAGATCCCGACGCCGCCGCAGCCGTACACCGAGACCCACTGGCCCGCGGTGACCCGCCCTTGCCGCAGCACCGCGCGAAACGCCGTGCCGAACCGGCAGCCGAGGGCGGCGGCCTCGGCGGCGCCGAGCGAATCCGGCAGCGCGACCAGGTTCGTCTCGGCGTGCTCGATGGCGACGCGCTCGGCGAACGACCCCCAGTGTGTGGCGCCGGGCTGGAACTCGCGATCACAGATCTGCTGGTCGCCGCGGGCGCACTGGGCGCAGGTGCCGCAGGCGCAGACGAAGGGCACGGTGACGCGCGCGCCGAGCTCCCAGCCGCGGACCCCGTCGCCGAGCGCGACGACCCGGCCGGCGAGCTCGTGCCCGGCGACGTGCGGCAGCGTGACGGCGGCGTCGTGCCCCTGCCAGGTGTGCCAGTCGCTGCGGCAGACGCCGGTGGCGTCGACCTCGATCACCGCCCCACCCGGCGCGGCCACCGGCTCGGGCACGTCCCGCACCACGGGCGGGACGCAGAACTCCTCCATCACGACAGCTCGCATGGCACGAGCCTAGTTGCTCACCTGAGCGGATTCCTCGGTGTCGCTCAGGTGAGCGCGTGGAACCTCGTCCGGCTCCGCGGCGGGCCGAGGAGTTTGCTGAGCGAGCCGTCCGGCACGTTCAGGATGTCCTCGAGATTCCGCAGGGCCTCCAACGATTCCGGCCGTTCCGGCCGGCACCGTCCCGATTGCCAGTGGCTGAGGGTGGCCAGGCTGACCGTGGTTCCCCTGCCGCGCAAGCGATAGCGGATCCGCTCGAGGCCGAGGCCGCGGGCCCGGATCGCCGCCCGCAGGGCCACGTCGAACGGCCCGGCTGCCAGCAGCAGGCCCAGCTCCGCCTGTTCCCCCCGGTCGATGGTGCGTGTTCGCTGACCGGTCATCACAACGCTCCGAAGCACTCCCGATTACGAACATTGGAGCGTAGGCGCAGGTTCGCAAGATCGGAAGGCCCCTCACCCACCTGCCTTGCGCGTCTCGTCGGCGATCGCGGCGAACGGTTCCGCGTAGCCGGAGTTGATCGTGACGTAGGAAATCCCCCACCGCTCCCGCCAGCCGAGAAGCTTTTCCGTGGCCGCACCGGGATCCTCGGGCAGGACGGTCACCGCACCGCCCGCGACGAGCTCGGGCACGTCCACCCCGGCCCACCTCGCGATCCCGGGCGACGGCTCCGTTCCGACGGCCATCAGGTTCAGGCCGAGCTCGATGTCCGGCAGCCGCGGCCCGGCGAGTTCTCGGAATCGATCCACAATGGACTGCGCGGCGGCTTCGGTGGTCGTCGGCTTCCAGGTGAACGTGACGGTGTCGGCTTCTTGCGCGGCGAGCGCCAGCATTTTCGGCCCACCGCCGGCCAGCACCAACCGTGGCCGGTCCTCGTCGCGCTTGAGGTGCGCGATGGTGGCGGCCATCCGTGTGATGCGTTCACCCGGTGCGGGGAATTCCCGGCCGAGGGTTTCCGCGTGCGCGACGGCCCCGGGACGCCCGGCACCCAGCCCGAGCTCGAACCGGCCACGGGTCTGCTGGTGCAGGGTCTGCGCCTGCCAGCCGAGCGCACGCGCGTCGCGGAAGGGGTCGGCGAGGACGAAGGTGCCGACGGTGAGATCCAGGGTGACCGCGGCGGCGGCCCCGAGCAGGACGAACGGATCGGCCTGCCCGACGGGATCGGTGGCGAGCAGGGTGTCGAAGCCGAGCTTCTCGACCCGCTCGGCCTGGGCGGTCCACGAGGTGAGGTCACGCGCATGACCGGCGACGACGCCGAAGCGGAAGGGTTTCATGCGGCCATGGTCGCGAGCGGGAGGCTGTCACCACATCCGCTTCACGACGTCACCCGCGCGTACGTCCCCCGACGTCTCGAGCGCCCCAATGTGGCCTTGGTTGCGTCTGACGCACCGAAGGCGGGGTGGATTCATGTGGTTGTTGCAACATGCTCTACATCGGACAGTAGCATGTTGATCTTTTCCTGCGGGGTAAGCCAGTTCAGAGTCTTGCGGGGACGGTCGTTGAGCCGGGCAGCGACAG
>NZ_JAJPWR010000045.1:0-40396 GCF_046548995.1 Amycolatopsis sp. lyj-109 | reverse complement strand
ACCACCGCAAACGCCGCCAACGCACCCTGGGCAAGCTCACCCCGGTCGAGTTTGAGACCATCTACACGACCGCAGCTGCGGCCTGAAAACAGTCAGCTCCGGTGTCAACCAAACTCTGGGCAGACCCGGATCATGAACAGGGAGTGCGTGCTGTACACGACCTGGTGGTGTGGCGCGAGCCGTTCCTCGATGTAGCGCAGCAGGTCGGCCTGAGCCTTGGCGTGCAGGTTCAGCCCTGGCTCGTCGAGCAGGATGATCCGCCGTCGGCCGGTGCCGCTGGTGTACTCGGAGAAGGCCGCGAGGAACGAGAAGAACCAGATGAAGCCTTTCGACCGGCCCTCCATCCCCAAGGTCACGCGGTGCTTCGCGTTCTTGATGCGGATGTGCAGCCACGGATCGGGAAGCGGAACCGACGGGTTCTGCGGGTTGGGCTTGGACCGGAACTCGATGTCGAGCTCGACCGAGAGGCTCGGGTTTTGGGTCCAGTAGTCGAAGAGCTGGTCGGTGAGCTCGTTGGCCGCCGCCTCCAGCGCGGCCTTGCGGCTCTCGTAGGAGTCCGCGGTGAACTCCGCAGACTCGACGCCGGCCAGCTTCAGCAGGGACAGCGCCGTGCGCTCCTGCGGTCCCAACTCTGCCTCGTCGATGGTCTGCAGCCGAGTAATTGACACCTCCCCCGGCAGCACGCTGTACTCGTCGAAGTACTGGAAGTCGGGAATTCTGGACCGCAGAACCTTTCGGATGTCAGCCCCGAGGTCGCGCTCGGCAAGGTCATTGGCTAGTTGGACAGCAGCTTCCGCTTCGCTGTCCGCGCGAAGTGCCGCGATCAATTGCTCGACGGTCGTGGCGTCGGCGTAACGGCTGACGTCAAGGCCCGCCTTGGTGACCAGGTGGCGCGCGGCGCCAAGCGGGTTCGAGATGGCCGATTCCCAGTAGAACCACTTGGCGTCGTACTTGCGGCCGACGGTGACAACGTCGGCGCGAAGCGCGTCGGCACCAAAGTCCTGGGTAACCGCATCGATGTCCGCCTGCTCGAGTTGGAAGGTCACGGTCACCGGCTTCGCCGAGGTGATCGCGGCCTTGTCCCGGGAACGGTAACGACGCGGGTAGTCCCGCAGTTCGTTGAAGTTGGTCGGGTGCCCGCTGGAGAGCGGGTCCACGCGGTACAACGCCTCGAGCACGGCGGTCTTGCCGGACTCGTTCTTCCCAACGAGGGCGGTGACATCACCGTTCAGGGTGAATTCACCCGAATCGGTGACGCTCTTGAATTTTGTAATGTGGGCGGACAGCAGACGCATCGACGTTCTCTTTCTGCAACGGCTTCTAAGGAGGGCTGCCCCGACCAGCGGTACACAGGCTACGCCGTTCGCGCCGTAATCGCTAAGCCATTTCGTCGCTGCCTCACACCCGCAAACGGCGTCCCGGCCGACGAGAGGGGCCAGTTTGCCCTCACCCGGCCCGGCCACATGGCAGCCGGTCTACTCCCAGGCGTAGAAGCCGCGGCCGGTCTTGCGACCCAGCTCGCCCGCGGCCACCTTGCTGCGCAGCAGCTGCAGCAACGCGAACCGCTTCCCGAGCGTGTGGTGCAGGTACTCGGCGAAGACCAGCCACACGTCCAAGCCGACGAGGTCGGTGGAGCGCAACAGACCCACCGAGTGCCGGTAACCCAGCTCGATCGCATTGTCGATCGCCTCCGCGCCGGCGACTCCCTCTTCCAGCATCCGGATCGCCTCCACCCCCCAGCAGGATGCCGAGGCGGCCGGCAGCGAAGCCCGGCAAGTCGCGGACGGCGACTCGGCCTTGCTGAGGTCCCGGACGCGGCCCATCACCTCTTCGGCGATCTCGCGGCGTACATCACCTCGACCAGCTTCGAAGCCGGCACGGGGTTGAAGAAGTGCATACCGAGGAACCGGCCGAGCAACCGCAAAGCGCGCCCAGCTCGGCGACCGACAGCGACTCGTGTAACTGGCCAGCACCCCATGGTCGCCGATCACTGCGAAAGACCGTGCGAGAACTGTTCACCTGCCCAACCGATCACTCACCGCCGCCAAGCAAGCAGCGTCACCCGACGTGACGGCAAGAGCCGTCCAGCTCGCCGGCGTGCGGCAACAAGCGCTGGTATCGGCATACGGGCCTAGTTCCAAAGCCGTTCAGTTAGCGGGTTGGTTTGCTGGTCAAGGATGTTGTCGGCGTGTTGGTGCCGGAAATAGGCGCGGAGCTCCGGTAGGAGAGGTCGTCCTCCAAGACAGCCTCTTCACCAGGAGCTCCGCTGACCACGAATTCTGTCATCACCCGTGTCGTCACTGTCGCAGGCGGGTGCTTCGCCCCCGGCCATCTCGGCGAGCTGACCCAGATCGTGCCCTTCGAAATGGTCGACGCCGCACTGGCCGAGACTCGCGGGATGCAGCAACGACTACGAATACTGCCCTCGCGAGTCGTGGTGTATCTCCTGCTCGCAGCCGGGTTGTTCACCGAGGTCGGCCTGTCACAAGTCTGGACACGGCTGTGCGCAGGCCTGGACAAACTCACCGTGGCCACACCGAGCCCGAGCGCGTTGGCCGCCGCGCGGGTCCGGGTGGGTCCGGGGCCGCTGCGGGCGTTGTTCGACCTGCTGCGCGGCGCAGAGACCGGCTGCGTGCAGGTCGGCACCGCCCGCGCAGGCCGCCCCGGGGGTGTTCTGGCGGGGCAGGCTGGTCACCGCGGTCGACGGCACCATCCTGTGCTGCCCGGACACCCCGGCAAACCTCACCCGGTTCAGCAAAGGCGGCAGCGGCAGCGGCAACGGCGGCACCGGGTATCCGATGGTCCGGGTCCTGGCGCTCATCGCCTGCGGCACCCGCACGATCATCGACGCGGTGTTCGGCACCGACCGCACCGGCGAGATCGGTTACGCCCACCAGCTGCTGCGCTCCACCCGGACCGGGATCATCGTGCTGGCCGACCGGAACTTCGCCGCCGCAGCCTGGATCACCGCACTGACCGCGACCGGCGCCGACCTGCTCGTGCGGGTCAAGAACCACCGCCGGCTCCCGGTCTGCCGGGCCCTGCCCGACGGGTCGTTCGTCTCCCGCATCGGCCGGGTCGAGGTCCGGGTGATCACCGCCCAGGTCACCATCACCACCAGCGTCAGCGCCCGGACCGAGACCTACCGGCTGGTCACCACCGTGCTCGACGCGGCCGTGCCTGCGGTCGAGATCGTCGAGCTCTACCACCAACGATGGGAGATCGAGACCGCGTTCGCCGAGCTCAAAGCCACCAGCATGGGCGGGCGGGTCCTGCGCTCACGCACCCCGGCCGGGGTCACGCAGGAGATCTACGCCCTCCTGATCACGTATCAGGCGCTGCGGATCGCGATCAGCGACACCACCCTCAACCACGCCGATATCGATCCCGACCGCGGCAGCTTCACCGTCGCCCGCCACGCCGCCCGCGACCAGCTCATCGCCGCCGCAGGCGTCATCGCCGACACCGTGATCGACCTGGTCGGGACCATCGGCCATCACATCCTGGACCAGCTGCTGCCCGCCCGACGAGTACGGACCAACCCGCGAGTCGTCAAACGCGCAATCTCCAAATACGTCACCAGCAGCGCCAAAAACCGCCACCGCGGCCCCAGCCACCCCGCCACGATCACCATCGAAATACAAGCAACCTTGACAACCCAACCACCGGCCTAACTGAACGGCTTTGGGCCTAGTTCCGCTGGAGGGGCGGGTAGCTTGCCCCTTCGGTCAAGCGTCGTGGCGCCCCTCTGAGTAACCCACCGTGATCAGCACAGAGAGGCGATTGGATCTTGCGCTATTGAGCACCCCTCTTGCACCTGACTGGGGGACGACTCAGGGGTAAGGCCTGACAATAGGGCAAGTCTGAAGGACCGGAGGGATGCGGCAACGTTTGGTTACCCACGAGTGGAGGTCGGGGTCGATATAGGTCAGCAGCTGGTAGGCGTCGTGCATGCGGTCGCGCAACTCCTTGTTCCAGATCGGCTCATGGTGTGCGATCCGGTTACGGAAGTCGTGAAGACGCGAGACCGGCCCCGCGACGGTCGAAAGCCGCTTATCCGGGGCATACGGGAACCCGCGGGCAAGGCTCGGCCACAGCGACGTCTGGTACTGGTTGGCGAGCAGGAACCGCCAGAAGCCGAATGACAGCTCGGTGATGGTCTGTCCATCACTAGGCGTCTTGTGTTTGTTCTCCACGCGTCGGCGTGCTTTCTTGATGTCTTCACGCGCCTGCCGGTCCAAGATGTAGTGATGATCATCGAGCCAGGAGCCGGTGCGCTTCTTTCGCTGGTGCTCGTGTTCGAGTCGCGTCGCCATAGTGTTACGCAACGCGACCTCAAGGTGACTCATAGTTTCCCAGAAGCTGGCACTGGCCAGCGAGTTCCAGGCGTACAGGTCGAGAGCGGCGTCGGGATCATACCGGCAGGCCGCGAGGTAGACCGCCATCCGCGGGCTGCCGAGTATGGCCAGGACGGAGCCGCCCGGTTGATTTGCCATCATCGTCTCGGGTACACTCCTCGCTGAAGACTGCGAGACGGTCCCTGGTAGTCCCGCTCGGGACAGGCCACACCGACGTAGTTATGTAATCGTGTCCTTCGGGAAGGCGCCGTCCATCGGGCGGCGCTTTTCTTTGCTCGCGAGCAAGCTGAACGTGGCTCGCGGGCTGGGGCGGCATCCCGGAGCCCCACCATGGCCAAGACAAGGTCTGTCATGAGTTGAAAGTCGCGTGACGATCGCCTGTTGCTACGGCTTATGGTCGGTAACTACGTGACCGGAACCAATCTGAGTACCAGGCGACAGGCTGGACCCGGTGGGCCGGGCCCGCCGCTGTTACCCTGTGGGTTCCAAAAGTCAGTCACCGGCCCTGACCAGTAGCTTTACGCGGCCCGTTCGTACTCGCTGATCAGGCCTCCGAGGAGTCGCTGTCGCTTGATCTGCTGAGAGCCGAGGTTCGCCACGGGATAGGTCGGGCCGGGGTGGGCGAAGCTCGCGGGACCGGTGCGGCCGTCGACCGTTGTAGTGCCGGAGGTACTCGGCGAGCGCGGCGCGCAGATGCCGCTCGCTCACGATCAACATGCGATCGGTGAGCTCGGTCCTGACTGTGAGCACGAACCGCTCGGCGTAGCAGTTCGCCCGCGGGCAGCGCGGAGGGATCTTTACCGTCTCGACGCCGACGTCGGCCAGGACAGTGTCGAACGAGGCCGCGAACTGACCAGCCCGATCGCGGACAAGAAACCTGAACTCGCCGACTCGACCGCCGAGATCCATCACCAGGTTGCGGATCTGCTGCGTAGTCCACCCGCCGTCCGGATTCGTGGTCGTGCCCAGGATGTGGACGTAGCGGCTGCCGACCTCCAGCACGAAGAACACGTAGATCCGCTTCAGGGTGAACGCGCAGTCAACGTGGAAGAAGTCGCACGCCAGCACCGTCGCCGCCTGCGTGCGCAAGAACTGCCGCCAGGTCGTGCCGTTCTGCCGGTCCGGCGCGGGTGGTATCCGCGCACGCTTCAGGATCCGCCGGATCGTCGAGGAACCGACCCGGTGACCAAGCTTGACCAGCTCACCCTGAATCCTCTTGCACCCCCAGTGGTGATTCTCCCTGGCCATCCGTTCGATCAACCCGGTGAGCGCCTCGTCGACGGGCGGACGGCCGGCTCGGTATGGGTGGGTCCACTTCCCGGCGACCAGGCGCCGGTGCCAGCGCAGGATCGTGCCCGGGGTGACCAGCCGGTGTGCCCGCAGCCCGGTGGGCAGCAGCCGAACCAGCGCGGCGAGAACAGCCCGGTCAGCCCAGTTCGGGCGAGGTTTCGGGTTGCCTCGGCGCAGCACGGCCACCTCGTGGCGTAACACGAGCAGCTCGACGTCCTCCGACGCCGACGAGCGCCCAAGCAACACCAGCAGGCTCACCAGCCGGAGGAAGATCAGGCAGAGCAACGCAGCGCCATGGCTGGCGATCATGCTCTGCCCTTGAACGCGCCCACCACCGCAGGTCAGATCCGCGAACCGACTTCTGGAACCCCACAGGGCAACGTCCGCTGGCCGGTGGAACGCACCTTCGCCTGGCTCAAGAACTTCCGCCGCTTGCGCATCCGCACCGAACGACGAGCCGACGTCCACCAAGCCATCCTCAGCCTGGCCTTCTCCCTGATCTGCCTCCGCAAACTCATTCTGAACTGACCCTTAGCCTGATCGCAGCGGTTAGGGCTGTGTCCGATCTAGTAACACTTGCGAAGATCGTGACGACTTCTTTAGTCGAACCAGAGAGAACGAGGGGGTTCCTGTGGTCGACATGTCCGATCCGGAGAACTACCGCGCAACCCTGGCACGTGCGTCTCACGACTCGGACGACCTGCAGACGGACGAGACATCAACCCCACGCAGGAGGTCCGACGAGTCGATCATCTCGGACAACCCCGGGGCGTTGGAATTCGTCCGTATCGAGGTGCGACCCGATCCATCCCGCTTGGGGGACATTGGGGCCCGGGATGTTGTCGAGCGTTTCACTGCTCGGGTCGACGAACTGGGGACGTCAATCGCGGCCGTCGCGACCAGACTACGCGCTTCACTCGAGAGCAAGCTGGCCGAAGAGCGCACAGACCGGTGGCGCATGTCGCAGGTCGTTGTGGAATTCGGCCTAAGCCTGGAGGCGCAGACGGGTGTTGTCGTCTGCCAGGGAAAGACGGCAGCAGCGTTCAAGGTCGCGGTCACCTGGACCGAGCGGCAACCCGATGGATGATGCAGCTTCGAGCATGACGTTGGGCGCGATCGGCCAGGTCCTAGTCGACGGCAGTCGACGAGGCACGGCATTCGCGGTAAGTCCGGATCTCATGCTGACCTGCTGGCACTGTGTTAACGATCTGGACGACCCCCCACACGCCTCCGCCGGCGCGATCCAGGTGGGCGTGACCCGTTTTGACGGACATCTGAGATCAGGGGGCGTGAGCCTCCGGAAGGATGTCCCTCATCATGGACACCATGGGCAAGAAGAAGCCTCGACCTCGACGTTCGTTCACGCGGGAGTTCAAAGCTGAGATCGTCGAGCTGTGCCAGCGCGGCGACCGCTCGGTAGGGCAGATCGCGAAGGACTTCGACCTGACCGAGACCGCCGTCCGACAGTGGGTCACCCAGGCCGAACTGGACGCGGGAACCCGAACCGACGGTCTGACCAGCGACGAACGGGACGAGCTGGCCCGGTTGCGGCGGGAGAACCGCCGCTTGTCCGAGGACGTGGAGATCCTCAAACGAGCGACAGCTTTCTTCGCGAAGGAGATCCGGTGAACGTGTACCCGTTCATCGAGGCGGAGAACGCTGCCGAGGGCGGCAACGTCAAGCGTGCGTGCACCCTGTTAAAGGTCTCCCGAGCCGCCTACTACGCCCACCGCACCGCCGAACCGTCTGCCCGAGCAAGGCAGGACGCGGAACTGACCGAGGAGATCGTCGCGATCCACGACGAATCGAACGGCACCTACGGAACCCCTCGGCTGCACGCCGCACTGCGCCACCGCGGACACCGGCATTCCCGCAAGCGTGTCGCCCGGCTCCTGCGCGCCGCCGGCCGCGCCGGACGGGCCCCGAAGCGGTGGCGCACCACCACCGTCCCCGATCCCGCTGCGAGTACTCCAGCGGACCTGATCAAGCGGGATTTCTCCTGCAGCACAACCGATATCAACACCCGCTGGTGCGGCGACATCACCTACATCCACACCTGGGAGGGCTGGCTGTACCTGGCCACCGTGATCGACCTCGGCTCCCGCCGCGTCGTCGGCTGGGCCACCGCCGATCACCTGCGTACCGACCTCATCGCTGAGGCGCTGAACAACGCCGTCGTCCAGCGCCGACCGGATCCCGGGGTGATCTTCCACTCCGATCGTGGCTGCCAATATACGTCTGCCCAATTTGGTGCTCTCGCCGACAACCTCAGCGTGCGTTTGTCGGTGGGACGTAAAGGACAGTGCTGGGATAATGCCGTCGCCGAATCGTTTTTCGCTACCATCAAAGCGGAACTGATCGACAGGCGCGGTTGGCCGACCCGGGTTGCCGCGCGCAAGGCGATCTTCGGCTACATCGAAGGTTGGTACAACACCCGCCGGCTGCACTCGAGCCTCGGCTACCTCAGCCCCAACACCTACGAAGCCACCCACCGGGTAGCCTGACCACCTCAACGGCCCTGTCCGTCAAAACGGGTCAACCCCAAGGTTCGGTTCGCTCCTGGAGTGTCGGTTCGAGCGAAGCTGCTCCAGCCGGCCGAAGACGTCGACCTCGCGCTGCTAGGCATCCTGGATCACGCCCCGCTTCCGCCGAACCTGCCACCACTCGTTCTCGGGCGCAACGTGGACGCTGGCCGCGGCGTCGCGGTCGAGGTGATCGGCTGGCCATTCGACAATCCATCGATGGTCGCCCCCCAGACACTCATCGGACGAGTGGATCAGGCTTCGGCCAGCATCGGGCACGAAGCCAGCGTCCTCCGGCTGGAGTCGAAGCAGGTCGCCGCAGGACTACGCCCGCGAGGGTTCAGCGGATCGCCCGTCCTCGTCCGTACGCCCGCTGGCCCCGTCGTCGTCGGGGTCCTCCGATGGATACAAGAGGACGACGATACGGAGCGGGCAGTCGGCGGCGTCGTCTACGCCACTCGTGCCTCCGACATCACCGCACGATGGCAACACCTTCGGCCGTCACAACCAGAGGCCGACCTGGCAGGCGACCTCACAGCTCCATCTCATCGTACGATCAAGGACTTTCTCGAAGTGCAGTTGCACGGGCCCGGAGGCGAGCTGCCGTTCGGCGGGCGGTCCGCGGAACTCGACCGACTCACCCGCTGGCTCGAAGACCCCGACGGCTCGCCCTATCTCCTAATCTCCGGCCCGGCGGGCATCGGCAAAAGTACCGTCCTCACTCGATGGATGCTGAGCATCGTGAGGCGCCGCGCCACCAACATCGTCTTCGTGCCCGTCAGCATCCGCTTCGAACTAACCGACGAGCGCAACGTGCTGTTAGCGCTCAATCACCGACTCGCTCAAGTCTACGGCGAGGTCACCGACAGCATGGCCTCCACGACCGACGCCCGCCAGAGCGCCCGGGCGCTACTTGAACGATCAGCGCCGCCTGGGCGCACGGTTGTCGTCGTACTCGACGCCCTCGACGAAGCTGGCGGGTGGACGCCCCGGCCCCGGTTCCTCCCAACCAACCCAGGTCGGGGCGTCCGCATCGTGCTCTCGGCACGCTTTACCCACGACCTGCCGACAGGCGCCGATTGGGCCACACAGCTAGGCCTCAGCGAAGACGCCGTCACCAGCCTGACACGGCTTACGTCCTCGACGATGGCAGATCTGATCACACAGATCCGTCCCAGCGAGCCAGCGGACATACTGTTGTCCGCCGCCGACCAGCTATGGACCCTCACCGCTGGTGATCCCGTGACCGTCAGCCTGCACCTTCAGGATCTGCAGGAACAGCCCGATCAAAGGCTCGAGGACTGGGCGGCGACACTCCACACATCCCCACCGGGCCTCGACGGGTATTTCGACCAGTGGTGGTCCGGGCAAATCCGCCTGTGGGAGGCCACCGGCCGTGCTGACGACGCGGAGCGCGTCCTACGGCTCCTGGTCTGTGCGGAAGGGCCTTTGTCACGGTCGGAACTGCGCCTGCTCACCGGCCGCGTTCATGAACGTTTCGACGGGGTCCGACTGGACAAGGCAATCGAGGCCATTCGCCGTTTCGTCCTGCCTAGTACTGCCGGCGACACGATCATCATCGCCCATCCAGCGATCACCGAGATGCTGCGTGGCCGCCTATCGCGCACCGGCGCCATCGACGAATACCGGCAAGTCTTCGTCGACTGGTGCGTCGAAGTCCTGGCCAGCCTGCGAGCAGATACGCTCAATCCGGCTGCCGTTCCGGGCTACATGCTCCGCCACCTTGCCGAGCATCTCGCGGCCACCGACGAGCCACACTCGGCCGCACTCGACGTTGCGGCGCAGTACTGGCGGCGGGTCCAAAGCACGATATCCGTTGACCTCGAAGGGTTTCGCCGTGACGTCGACTTAATCGCAGCCCAGGCGCGCCGCGCCGACGAACGGCGGCGCAACCGTGGCGACCCCCCACGGTACGTCCCGGAGCGGGTCATTTGCGCTGCGGAGCGTGCCGCCGAGGAGCGATCGTTGAACAACCTGATGAGCTGTGAGCTTGCCGCCGAGTTCGTCCGCTACGGACTATGGAAGCCGACTCGCGCACTCCACTACGCCGCGAAGCACACCGATGACAAGTCTTCGACCCGGGCGTACGGCGTCGCAGCGCTCACACCCAGAGTCCCGGCCACGGATCTGCCACTTCTAGAACCACTCGTCGACGCGGCAGTCGAGACGATCTACCCAGAGGAGAAGGCGATCGTCGTCGCGGCGTGGGCAAATCACCTCCTCGATCTCGGGTACGTTGTCGAAGCCGTCAACGCCGCCACCAAACTCCCCCACACCGAGAAATACCGGGGGTTCGTAGCAGTATGGGTGTTGGCCGAACTCATACCGCAGCTGCCCGACGACCGCGCCGGAGCAGCCCTCGGCACCGCCTTCGCCGAGCTCAAACGCTCGGGTATGACGTGCTGCTATGCAGTCGCCAAGCTGACACGCGCGGTCTCCCTCGAGACGGCGGAACGCCTCTGGCCGATCGCCGAGGCGGCGGCGCCGACGCTGCCCACACGGCCCACGTCCAGCTCCTATACAAGGACTGGTCTTAAGGACGATCACGACCCTCTTGGAATCCTGCTTGGCGTGCTCGGAGCAAGTAGTACCGACGCCCCGTTCTACTCGTGCCACCACGCGGACGACCGTCCTCTCCTCGCCGAGCGACCGTTCGTCGCGGTGGCGCCCTGGCTCAACGAGGAGCTGTGCGCATCGATCCTCCTGTCCGCGCTGCATTACGGCGACGGCTTGGGCGTCGCCCCTGGCGTCAACTTCGACGGGCTGTTGGCTGCAGTGACCCCACAGACGGCGCCCTCCGCTCTCGACGCAGTCCGCAACCGGATGACTGGTGCCAAGCGGATCTGTGCTCTCGGTCAGCTGCTACCGCTCCTTGACGGCGAGCTACGCCGATCCACCGCCGAACAGTTCTTCGGCGCACCAAGCAACGACATGGACAGCCTCGTAAGAGATTTCAACCTCGTGCTCCCAGTCGTCCCGGCCGTAGTGGCGGCTGGTGAGGGCGATCGATTGTTCGAGCTCGTGCAACAGGCGGAGAATCCCGCCTGGCTCGGCCGCCAGCTGGTTCCCTACCTTTCCCAGCAGCAGACCGAAGCCGCGCTCCGGCAGGGGACCTCGAACGAGTGGTATCGAAGGTCCCTCATCGCACGACGAGCATCCTTTGGCCGGCGCGAGGCCGCCGAAATTCTCAACCACGTCTACTCGGACCCGGCGGACGCGGTGACTGAATACGGCCTTGCGCAACTGCGGGAGCACCTACCCCAGCCCAGCAACGAAGATGCCGGCAAGGAGCTGGCTATCCCGGCCTGGTGGAGGGATACCTACTTGGCGAACTACCCAGATGGCGGAGCGACGCGGCTGCCGATCTGGACCGCAGTCCTCGACAAGGACGAAGTGACGGCGTGTCTCGCGGCTACAACAGATCTCAACGGCAATGACCTGGCCGACGCGGTTGTCACTATTGCAGCGTCGATCACCGGCAACCATGTCGGTCCCCTAGTGGCGTCCGCCAGGTCACGGACCGATCCGTGGGAGGCTCTCATCCTGCTCTGCGCGGGCACCCACCTGTCTGCGGGCGATAGCCGTGAAATTGTGATAGCCGAGATTTCTTCCGCAATCGACGCGGTGCGAGCCCAAACCCGGACGACCCGCGCGCCATGCTGGGCCCCGAATGACAGTCCCTGGCTGGTCCGCGGGTTCAGTCCGTGGACCCCCATCGTCGCCCGATTAGTCGCCCCCTGGGCACGCCCGCGCGTGGCAGGGCAGCTCTTCGAGGGGGGATATGTCGACGGGATCCCCTCGCGAGAATCCGGCAGCACGATGCCCGGCGACCTCGACGACTGGGCGCGCCAGATGCTCGCTCTCACACCCTTCCTAGACCCTAAGCAGCTCGCAGCCTTCGACACCATGCAGAAGCGGAGCCCGCAGGACGGACCCAGAGTCAATAGCGGCACGCTGCGAGCATGGGTAGTCACCGGAATCGCCGTGGGCTGGGCCGCATGCGGCGAGTTCAGCCAGTGCTGGAGTACCTTGCGGAGAATCGATGGGACGGATCCTGCCGCCCTTCGCAACGACGCCCTAATCGAGATTCTCTCGATACTTCCCACGGAACTTCTCCCGGAGTGGATTGCCGAGGTCCACCGGCTGTTCGGCCAGACTTACGAGCGCGCACGCCTTTGGAAGTACGCAGTGCCACACCTGAGCCGCTTGTCCGAGGAGCAGGCCTGGGCCGTCCTCGACCACTGGCTCCATGAGCACCGCACGATCGGCCGCGTCGGCGTCTTAGCCGACTCACTGTTCTACCGACACATCATTGAGCGGCTCACCAGCACGGACGAATGTCTTCGGTTGCTGACGCTCATCAAGGAACGCGAAAGCCCAGGGCGCCGATGACTACCCGGTGAATGGACACCAGCCATGAGGGGATCACCGACTCTGACGGCCTCCTGGCGGTGCCTTCCGCACCGGACCATCTTGAACGCTGGCTTGCGGTGCGTGAGTCGGTGCCTGGCAGGAGGCCCGGCCGTCGGGAGTGTGGCAGATCTCGACAGGGCGATCGAGGCCAGCCAGGCGGCCCTGACCACCACGGTGCGGTACGACTGCGAAGCCAGCACCACCCCAGGCCCGGTCCGCGCGATACAGAGCACGACGCACCCAGTAGCTCCAATGCTGGCCGCCGTCAACGACGATAACGACTCGCGGAGGACGCAAGGTCGCACTTACCGAGGTGTACGACAGGATTTCGGTCGACGCCACTGCACGATTGAACCATGCGGCACCTGGTTCGAGCCGCCGCTCGATCGGTGCGTCGCACTCTTTAAGTTGGACCACCGGATCGAAGTGCATCACGGGTCGCTATGCATGTTCGTCATTGCCGAATCGGGAACTCCCGCGATGTCGGCGCGCACGAACATCTCGTCCTCGCTCGTACGTAGTCTCTCAGTGCGTAACGGACTGCAGGTCCGCGGCCGTCCGTGCTGCGAACTGGACCGGATCGATGCGTTGCTCCGCGACACGGCGGCACTGACAATGCAGGCATGACCTACATTGCACTGCCGGACGGCCGGACGTTGCACATCGAGATCACCGGGCCGCCTTCGGGGCTACCCGTGATCTTCCACCACGGCACACCCGGATCCGTACGCCGGTTCACCGGTTTCCAGCACACGGTGCACGAGCATGGCCTCCGCTTGGTGCGGTATTCGCGCGCCGGTTACGGTCAGTCCAGTAGATTGCCCGACCGCACGATCGCCGATGTCGCGTCGGATATCTCCGCAATCCTCGATCACCTCGGCGCACCACGTTGCCTCGTCGCTGGCCGATCCGGAGGTGGCCCACATTGCCTGGCCACCGCCGCACTGTTGCCCGAGCGAGTGGCTGGCGCACTCGTGATTGCCGGGCTCGCCCCGTGTGGCGTGGCCGGTCTGGACTTTCTCGACGGAATGGGTGAACTGAACATTGAGCTGTTCGGCCGAGCCTTATGCGGTGAGCCCGAACTTCGCCCGGCACTGGAATCCCAAGCCCGCGGCCTTGGCGCTAACGACAGTGCGGCGATCATGCAGGAATGGCGCACTCTGCTCCCGGACGTTGACCGCGCAGTCCTAACCGGCGAGTACGCCGCGGACCTGGCCGCTAACTACGCCGAAGGTCTGCACCCAGGCGTCGATGGCTGGGTGGACGACGACCTGGCCTTCGTAAGCTCGTGGGGATTTTCCGTGACCGACATAGCCGTCCCCACCTTCATCTGGCACGGCACCGAAGACCTATTCGTTCCCTTCCGACACGGCGAATGGCTGGCCCGTCACATCCCGGGTGCCACAGCCCACCTTCTCGACGGCGAAGGCCACCTGTCTCTCGCCATCGGCGCTCTCGACATGATGCTGACCGAACTGGCCGAGGCCTGGTAACTCCTCCGCCCTGTTCCGGACGGCATGAACAGCCATGCGACGGTGTCCACCTCCTTCTGGGCCGCCCGGACCGCTCGGCAAGTCACGGCTGCCGACGGCACGAACCGGAGTACGACGTCGTGCACCGGCTCGGAGAGGAGAACCTCTACGTCCTTACCGCCACCACGGACGGTGGCGCTGGGCCGCCACCACGCCGGCGGGCTCGACGAGTTCGGCGAGGCGGGCGGCGATGTGCTTGATGTGCTCGTGGACCCACAACGCGCAGGCGAGGTCGCGCACCGAGGCGCCCGGCTGCTCGAGGAGCTCCGGAAACGCGGGCGGGGCCAGCATCGGCACGTCGCCGTGGTCGGTGCGGTCGAGGCGGGACGCCAGGTGGTCGTACCAGGCGGCGAGCTGGCCCGCCTGCTCGCCGAGGAGCCGGCGGAACGGGTCGGGTTCGACGTGGGGGTTCGGGAGCCCGGCCAGCGAGTGCGCGGTAAGCCGGGCGCGGACGGTGCCGGTGACCAGCCGCCACAGGAGAGGCTTGGGGACGTGCTTGGCGCCCTGCTCGCCGAGGAACCCGCGCAGCGCGTCGTCGAGCCGGGCCCCGGCGGCGGTTGCCGCGGCCGGGGCTGGCGGGTCGTGGCGGAGGCCGAGCGCCCAGTGCGCCGCCGTCGCGAGATACGCGCCGCCGGTGCGGAACGCGTCGGCGAGGTCGTCGGCGACGACGGCCCGGGCGCCGCGGGGCCAGAACAGCGCGCCCGCCAGGCACACCGCGCAGCCGATCGCGACGTCTTCGATCCGCACGACCCCGATCCGCCACCCGGCCGGGGCGAGCAGGTTTAACAGCACGACCACCGTCACGGTGAAGGCGGCCTGGCCGACCGTGAACGGCAGGGCGCCCGGCGCGTAGGAGGCGACCAGCACTGCGAGCGGGAGGGCGATCCACAGCGCCGGCGTGCTGGTGCCGATGACCAGCAGCAGCAACGCGCCGACGACGACGCCCAGCACGGTGCCGGCCAGCGCGCGCAACGCGGTCGACCCGGTCGCCGCCGCGTTGCCGCGCAACACGGACAACGTCCCCAGTACCACCCAAAAGCCGTGCTCGACGCCGCTCGCGCGGCGACCACGACCGCGGCGCTCAGGGCCACCGCGCCGCGAAGGCTGTTGACGAACCACACCGACCGCAGGCTCGTCTGGGGTGACGCGACCCGGGTGAGCGACGTCAGGGAGAGGCTGCCGGGAAAGCGTTTTGCCGGCTTCCGGGCGTCGCGGCGCGGGCTTCGACCGCCGCTGCGTGGGCGGCGAAAGCGGCGGTCCGGGCGTGGAAGGACAGGTGCACGGCGTCGACGTATCCGGGATCGCCGGAGCCCATGCCGCGCAGCCACGCCACGCTCGCCTGGATCTTGCGGTCCAGCTCGTCGGTGTCGAAGCGCCGGCCCGGTCGACCGGCAGACCGGCGATCGCTCGCAGGCACGCGATGGTCTCGGCGAGGAGTTCCCGTTCGACCTCGGGTGCCCGGCTCAGGTCCGGGTATTCGCCGAGGGTGTCGGCGATGACCGAACAGCACCATTCGAGCAGTCCCACCAGGCTGTCGAGGACCTGGTCTTCGGCGGCCAGCCCGGTGGGGCGGTACGGCGTCGCGGTGAACTCGTCGATCAGTCGGTGCTTGGCCTCGACGGCCGCCTCTTTGGCCGCCTGCACGTCCGGGTCCCCGTGCAAGGCCGCGTCCAGGTAGCCGGCGAGGGTGCCGGCCGACCGGGACGCTGTGTCCCGCAGGGCGGTGGCGGGAGATCAGGGCGACAGCAGCAGGACGGCCGCGGTGCCCACGACCGACGCCAGCCACCAGCCGGCGAGGCGGTCGGGCACCATGCCCATCGTGCCGGGCGAGGCCGCCGGGAGGACGTAGGCGAGCAGCGCAGCGGGAGCGCCGGTCGCCGCGTTCGGACCCGCGACCCCGCGCGATCAGCAACTCGGCCGGTGCGGCGAGGTAGTGGGCGCCGTAGTCGGTGAAGGCGAAGTGCTCGGTCCCGGCGAGCCGGTCGCACCAGGACCCGGACCGCGACCAGCCCCTCCACGTCCTCGGCGGCCTCGAACATCTGCTGCGCGGTGGATCACCACCCTGCTTAGGGCGAGGTTGCCGGCGTCACGGCGGGCGACCGCGGAATTCAGCAGCTCCCGCGCGAGCTCCACCTCGGATGCGCCCCGTTCGGCCATGCTCGTAATGATGGCCTCGGAGTGCCGGAGCGCGTCCGCGAACCTTTCGAGTTTCAGCTCCGCCAGGAAGGCGATGTTGTGCAGCACCTCGCAGATGTGCCAGTGCGCGCGGTCCTTGCCGACCCGGCGAAGCAGCCGTTCCGCTTCCTCGAAGCGACCGGCGTTGACGAGAGCCTGGGCGCGCTGGCTCCGCAGCATGAGCAGGTCGCCCGGCGACCCACCAGCGCGGCGGCCGAGCTCCGGGAGCCGGTCGGCTAGCGGCAGGGCCTCGTGCGCCCGGCCGGCGAGCATCACCGCTCGGACGGCGACGGCGTCTGCGTGGCGGCCTGCTGGACCATCGATTGCACCAGGCTGGCCACCACCTCGGTCCTGGCCTCCTCAGGAAGGCTGGTGCTCACGCTGTTGGCAAGCAGATAGCGCTGGGTTTTCTCCAGGCGCACATGGAAAGCGTCGAGCTGGGCGGAGGTCCGGCCGAACAACCAGAAGTTCAAGCCCGAAATCACCTCGACGATCCCGCCGGCTAGTGCGCTGAGATAGGCAGCGTCCGAGCTGCGGTTGATCATTGCAAAAACGAGGGATGCTATGAAGAACATTAGGCCGGCTGCCGCGGACGTGATGGCGGCCAGGAAGCTCGACCGCGCTTGGCTGAGCACGCTTTGGTAGTAGCTGTTGCTCAGCGCCAGCTGCGACGCAGCGACTTCCTGGATGTTGCCAGGGTCGGCTTTCGCGACGTTCTCGATCGCTCCGCTCATGAACACATTGCGAATGGTGGGCGTGCCAGTCAATCCGTCAGGAAGCGCACTCGGCTCCGTCATCACTTGCCGTTCTCGCGCAATCGCCAGTATTTGAGGTTGGCAACGGCGCCCCGGGTGTCGGGATGGGCTTCGCCAAGCACTCTCGTGTAGTCGATGACGAGCTGCTCCAGTTCGCGGACCGCTTGGCTCACGTGGCCGGCGAGGCCGGCGCAGTGCGCCAGGTTGTTGCGCGTCGCCAGGGTGTCGGGGTGATCGGCGCCGAGCACCTGCCGCCGGTCCCGGAGCACGGCTCGCAGGGTCGCGACGGCATCGGCCACGCCGCCGTTCTGGCCCAGCAAGTTCGCCAGATTGTTGCGCACCGTCATGGCAACTGGATGGCGGATGCCGAACGTGCGAGCGTAAGCCGAGAGGACTTCCTCGTAGGCGGTGATCGCGCGTCGCCGATCGCCGGTTTCGCCCACCCAGTGTGCCAGCGCCGCCCGCGTTCCGAGTGTGTCAGGGTGGTTTTCGCCGAGCACCCGCTTCTGGTCCCGCGAGAGTTCTGTCAGGTCCAGGACAGCCCCGCGCGGATTACCGGCCAAGCCACGCCACACGGCGAGATTATGCCTGACGAAGAAGGTGTCGGGATGGTCCGGCCCGAAGATCCGGGCGCACTCGAGAGCCAAGTTGTCGAAGTCCACTACGGCTCCGGACAGATCTCCGGCTTGGCCTCGGCAGTGAGCCAGCAGGTTCATCGTGGCCAGCGCGTCCTTGTCCTCCGGACCGAGCCGGTTGACCTGCCGGTCGACGACCGCCTCCAGGGTCTCTACCGCGTCGTGTGCCGCGCCACGCTGTGCACGGGAGAACGCTGACTGCGCCCGCAGCTTCAGGGTGTCCGGGTGATCCGCGCCGGCCTTCTCGGCTGACTGCAACATCGAATCCTCCAACTGGACAGGCTGGCGAAGCGGATCCGGCCAGCCCAGGGCCCTCGTCATCGGTGCCAGTCCTCGCCGATGGAGAAGGTGTTCATTTGCATGTTGTGGTCGCCGATCTGGACACCTTTCGAATCGTGGACAACGACGTTGTACTTGCCCGGGCCAGCGTCTGAGTCGGAAAGGTTGCCGAGGAGATCTCTTGCTCGCCGGTACAGCTCATCGTCGACCTGGACGCGTTCGGCGCGAAGCACCTGATGAATCAGGATGTCTGCTTTGTCGGGATCAGCCTCGATCTCGTCGAAGAGCTGCCGATACTCGTTCGGCAGGCGTTTCTGCAGTGCCGAGCGAAGGCTGCGGTAGGCATCCACGACCGCAGCTGTTGCGGTGTCCGCCGCTTCGGCGGCGGCGCCGCCGGCCAGGGCCGCAGCGATGATCGCGGACGGATCCATCGTCAACCTCGTCTTTCCAGCGCCAGCCTCGGCCGCCGATTAGTCGCGCAGCGAAACGCATGCGTTACAAGATCATCGCAGTCGTCGAACGAGTTCCGGAATGTTGACCAGGAGGTCGAACACCCAGCTCGTTCGAGGAGCATTTCCGGCTTCCAAAGCACCAGGCCCGCGCGCGATCGACGATGGCGGGGCGGCGTCGGGCACGGCTGTGCTTCGGCGAGGACGGCCGCAGCCATCGGCGGTTCAGGCGGGTGAACTGAGCATCCGCTCAGATCGGTACCCGACAGTCCACTAGCCCGAACGGGGCACGACGAGCCGAGCCGGGCTTGATTCCGGCCGCTGCGCGTTATGTTCGGTCGCGGTCCGTCGATATCAGTGTGTCGGTGTGATGAGGCGGTGATGTGGTGACCCGGGTAGTCCTGGTGCACGGAGTCGGTCAACAGTACGTCGGCGAGTCGATGCTTGCCTCGGTCGATGTTCCCGCGCTCTTGGACGGCATGGCACGAGCCGGGTACTCGGACATTGCGGCCAGGGATGTCGCCTGTGCCTTCTACGGCGATCTGTTTCGTCCGGTCGAGCGGATGCTCGGTGACTACTCTCCGGCTTTTGACGAGGGCGATCTCGACGAGGGTTTCGAGACCGACATTCTGGTTCGATGGTGGCACGAGGCTGCCCGGACCGATCCCGAGGTGCCGCCGCCCGATGAAAGGACGCTGGCGAGAACTCCGAAGACCGTGCAAGCAGCGCTCAACGCTTTGAGTGGCTCGGCCTTCTTCCGAGGATTGACAGACCGGGCTCTGATCGGTGACTTAAAGCAGATGAACCGGTACTTTCGCGAACCAGCGCTCCGGCAAGCCGCTGTGGCGCGGGTGCACCGTGAGATCGACGAAAACACTCGTGTACTCGTCGGACACTCGATGGGGTCGGTTGTTGCCTACGAGGCGTTGTGCGCGAACCCCGGCTGGCCCCTGCAGGCTTTCGTTACGTTGGGCTCGCCGCTGGGCATCCGGAACCTGATCTACGACAAGCTCTTGCCGACTCCCGGCCTGTGGCCGGGACCGGTTCGTTCGTGGGTGAACATTGTGGATGCCGGCGACGTCGTGGCGCTGGTCAAGGACCTGCGTCCGTTGTTTGGACCCGCGGTTAGCAACGTGCTGGTGCACAACGGTGCCAGGGCACACGACATGACGCGTTACCTCACCTCCGCTGCTGTGGGCCGGGCCATCGCCGACGGCCTCGGCGAGACGGTGGCGCCTGGATGAGCTCCGGCGCCGTCGACGAAGGCGGGAGGCGGTTTCTGATCGCCACCGGCACATCGCAGCACGTGCTCATGCCGGAGGAGAACCGGCTGGAACTCGACGCCGAAGTGGACCGGGTCACTCGCCTCTTCGCACGTTTTGGCTACACCATTGCCGAAGGGTTCCGGCCGAACATGACCGGCGAGCAGCTGAAACTCGCCATCCGCCGCTTCTTCGCCCAGTGCACTGAACAGGACATCGTCGTCTTCTACTACACCGGGCACGGCGAGGTCGACGGACAGGACTTCCTGCTGTTGCCCCACGACGCGAACCCTGCAGACGCGCACGAGCGTGGGATTCCAGCCCACGAGCTAGCGAGATGGCTGCTCGCTGGAACCAAGACCGGGAACCTTCTGGTCATCCTCGACACCTGCCACGCCGGCCACGGCGCGGAGCAGATGGCGGTGGACGCGATGCGGACGCTCGGATCGCGCCCGTGGAGCTCCCCACCGAGCGGCGTATGCCTGGTCACCGCCACCAGACCGAAAGAACGGGCGAAATCCTGCGCTTTCACCCAGGCCTTTGAACGCGCCGTGGACGACGTGGACCGGCCCGGCTACGGCCGCGAGTTCCTGGATATCGCCGACATCGTCGGCAAGATCACCGGCACCAGGCTGACCCCGCAGTGGCAACACGCGGGGTTCCACGTCATCGGCGGCGAACAGCCCGGACCGTTCCTGCCCGCTCAGTCCGGTGACGTCTTGCGCCGACTCGTCCGGCAGGAAGTGGTCGCACTCTTCAAGGACCCGTTCATCGGCGAGCGCGACCGGATCCTGCGCAAGGACGAGCGAAAGAGGCTCCACCAGCTACTCACAGCACTTCCTGCACCGGACACCGCAACGCTGAACAGCCTCTACTGCGAAGCCGTGGAGCTGGCAACCGGAACCCGCCCGGAGCCTGAGCCTGCGCGGTTCGGCGACTACCTCGACCTGTTCGACCAGCTCGAGGAGTTCCTGCTGGGCGCGCCGGGCACCCAGCACCCGGTGCTCGTCTGTTGTGAGCTCCTGCTCGGCCGTTTGGCCAGGTTCACCGATACCGCCGGGCTCGCGGACCTCACCGAGCGACTCTCGGCACGCATGGGTGTCCCCAGAATGACCTCGCACGACGCGACCGCGAAGGGACCGTTGTCCGTGATCGTCCGCTTGCTGCCTGCCCGGCAGGCTGAGCACTATCTGCTGACGGTCTGGTGCTACTACGGGCCGGACCAGGTGGACGTCCTGCACCAGAGCGCGGAGGCGGTCTCCACCGGGCGGGCCCGCGATGAACTGCGCACGGTGCTGGCCGGCGCGCTGGACGAACTCGCCTCGCACCAGTACGGCGGCGCCGTGGACGAGATCCTGGTGGAGTTCATTCTGCCCACCGAGTTGTACGGCGAAGCCGTCGAAGACTGGCCGGTTGGCGAGGAGGCGCATTGGGCCGACCGGCTCGGTTGGCTGCACCCGGTGGTGTTGCGAGATCTGCACAGGCTGCGGCATCCGCGGCTGCACCACCGGTGGCGTTCCGGCTGGCAGCAGCTCAGTGCGCACTCGGACCAGCACGGCTCGCTGCCCATCACCTGGGTCGACGGCCATCAACGACCCGACCTCGACGAGTTCGGGGCCCGGTTCTTCGGTGGGTCCCAAAGTGCCGCCGTGGCGTTCACTCAGCCGCCGACCGCCGCGCCCGGCCGGGATGTCCTGGGCATCGGCCTCCGCGCGGGCGTCGGAGTGATGATCTGGCGCCGCACCGGATGCCGATCCGGCGCACAGAGTTGCGACTGCCCCAAGTTTCAGCAGACCGTCGTGGACCGGATCGGTTCTGTGCCGATCGCCGACCTGCCCGTCGCGGTGCACACCCTGCGACTGACCGGCGGCGCCGAAGCGGACGGCGTGGTGCTGCTGTGGGACGACCCGGCGCGCTGGCCAGAGCCACCAATCCGATTCGCCGACCCGGCAAGGAGCACGCGGTGACAAGTTGGCCGATCTACCGGGGTACCGGTGAACCCCACGACGGGATCACGCGGTTGCCTCCACCGCCGCCTTGGCGAGCCTTTGCCGGCGGCCCAGCCCTGCGGCCGCCCGAGATCGCCGACGACGAGGAGCACCGCCGGCTGGGTGTCACCAGGGCGACCACCTACCGCGGTGATCCGGAGGAGGTCCAGTTGATCAACTCGGCGCTCCTGCTGCGGCGGCCACTGCTGGTGACCGGCAAACCAGGTACCGGAAAGTCCACGCTGGCCTACGCGATAGCACACGAACTCGGGCTCGGGCCGGTTCTGCGCTGGTCGATCACGAGCCGGAGCACGCTACTGCACGGCCTGTACCAGTACGACGCCATCCGACGGGTCGAGGACGCCTCTCTGTCCAGGACTGAGCCCGCCGACATCGGGAACTACCTGCGGCTAGGCCCCCTCGGAACGGCTGTGCTGCCGTACGAGAAGCCCCGGGTGTTGTTGATCGACGAGCTCGACAAGGGAGACATCGACCTCCCGAACGACCTGCTCATCCTTCTCGAGGAGGGCGAGTTCGAGATTCCTGAACTGTCCAGGCTGGCCGCTCGCACGGCTCGTGTGCAGACCATCGAACGAGATTGGGTGGACGTGCACGACGGCCTGGTCCGGTGCCGCGCTTTCCCCGTCATCGTGATCACCAGCAACGGTGAGCGCGAGTTCCCGCCGGCCTTTCTGCGCCGCTGTGTCAGGCTTGCCCTCGCCCCGCCGGGCGCGGACCGGCTGGCTCGGATCGTGGAGGCCCATCTCGGTTCCGACACCGCGGCGACCAGCGCCGACATCGTCGAACGATTCCTCAGCCGCGCCCAGCACGGCGACTTGGCCACCGATCAGCTGCTGAACGCGATCTACGTCAACCTCTATGCCGCCCAGGGCAACGACGTCGGTCGCAGCGAGCTGACCGACCTGATCCTGCAGCACCTGTCGGCAGGCTGAGGCCATGACGCTCGACCGGCTGCTCGTGACCCTCAGAGCCATCGGCCTCGAACCGATAGCCCTCGAAGTGGCCGAAACATTGTGGCTGGCTCAGCACATCGAGCCCGCGCCGGCCGCAGGCACCGAGACGCACCACGCCCCTCGCATGCGTAAAGGACCACAGCACGCCCCGCCCGAACGCGCCGGCCGCGAGGAAGCACCGAGGCAGCCGCCCAGCTCTTCGCTGCACGCGACGGGCGAACAGAGCACGCGCTCCCGAACGGTCAACGCCCTCCCGGCCCGGGTCCCGGCGGTCAAAGCGCTGCCCGACACCGGCCGGATCTCGCGGGAACTTCGGCCGTTGAACCGCCGGTCCCCGTCACGCCGGGATATCGAACTGGACGAACAGGCCACCGCCGAGCGCTCTGCGGAGTTCCGGAGCCGTCAGCCAGAAGCCCGCCGGTGGCAGCTGGTCCGCCGGCCGGTCCAGGACCGCTGGCTGGACTTGATGGTGATCGTGGACGTGCACCCGTCGATGATCCTTTGGAAGGCACAGGTCGAGGAACTCTGCACATTGCTGAAGCAACAAGGTGCCTTCGAGGACGTGCGGATCTGGTACCTGCACCATCGACCCGGCGGGGTCGGGCTCAGCCCGGTACCGACCGCCTCCCGCGGACTGCGTGCCCCGGCTGAACTCATCGACCCGACCGGGCACCGGCTGACCCTCTTCATCAGCGACATGGTCGCACGAGTCTGGGAAACCGGCGACATTATCGCCGTGGTCGAACAGTGCGCCCAGCACGGCCCGACCGCTTTGCTGCAGCCTCTGCCGGAACGGTTGTGGCCACGAACAGCGCTGAATCCGCGACACGGACGGATCCACTCCCTGCAGCCGGGAAGCTCCAACAAACAGTTCAAATTCGTGCCACGGACCCTCGAAGACGAACTTCCGAAAGGAACGATCCCCGTTCCAGTGCTGGAAATGACGGCCGCGTCGTTGGGGGCGTGGGCGCGCCTCGTCGTAGCGGGCAACAGCGACGGAGTCGACGCGACAGTCCTCGGAATCGGTGCGGAGCCGGTGCGCAGCCCCGAAGGGACCGTCGATCCGCGGGAACTCCTGGCCCGGTTCCGCGCTACAGCGTCTCCGCAGGCATTCCGGCTCCTGCGTCACCTGGCCGCCGCACCACTCAGCTTGCCAGTGATGCGCCTGGTCCAACGGGCCACCTCCGCCGAGCCAGACCCGTCCCACCTGGCCGAGGTGTACCTCAGCGGGCTGCTGGAACGCACGGGCGCGCAGAACCCCGACGCGGTCGCTTTCGAGTTCGCACCAGGCGTCCGCAACGTGCTGACCGGAACCCTTCGCCGGTCGGAAGCCCTGCGGGTACTGGACACGGTGTCCCGGGCGATCCCACCAAGAGTCGGCTCGGGACCCGAATTCACAGCTTACGCCCTCGCCGGGGAAGGCCGCGCTCGGGCGACCGCGGTGTCCATCGATTCGTTCGCGGTGATCGCGAACGACATCCTGAAGCGGATGGGGGTGCTCGAGCCGGGAGGCGTCCGGGCTCGGGAACCGTCACGAAGGGTTCATGATTCCGGGTTCGAGGCTTTCGTCCGCGCCAATGCCGACAGCCTGTACCAGTTCCTTTCACGCAGGCTTTCCTCTGCCGATGAGGCCGAAGATGCGTTTCAGGAAGTTTTCGTCCGCGCGATGACGATGCGGGACCGCAGGCCGGATGGCGAGCTGCCGTCGACGGCCTGGCTGATCGGCGTGGCACAGAATGTCTTGAAAGATCTCTACCGGCGCCGTTCTCGTGACGTTCCTCTCGGCGATTTGATGGAAGTCGACGACGACCACGAAGCGGGCCCTTGGGAACACCTTCCTCCGGTTCCCTCCAGCGATTACCTACTACTGGAGAGCAAACAACCGCTGTGGGCCACCTTGACGGCCGCCCTCGAAGGAATCCCGCCCGCCTACCGGCGCATAATGTCCGCCCACCAACGCCTCACCCTGGAGCGGCAACGACCGGTCACCGGAGCAGAGCTCGCCAGCGAGCTGGACGCACCCGTTTCCGTGGTCAGCAAGCAGCTGCGCCGCGGCCGTGTGATGGCGCTGAATGCGATCGAGGCGTTGGTGGTGGCTCGCACCAGCACCTGTCCGACTGCCCGAGAGCTGACCCACGTGCCCCGGTCGCAGAGCAGAGCAGAACGCGACCTCGTCCTCGACCCGGTCACCAGCGGCAAGATCAACAGCCATGCCCGCACTTGCCCCACATGTGAGCCGGTCGCCCGCGAGGCCCGCGACTACGCCTCCTGGTAGCGGCGGCGGCAGAGCGCTGTGGGTGCCGAAAACTGTGTCACATCAAGCGACCTGCTGATATTCGTGGATCAGTCCACCCAGCCGATCACGCTGCCGAACCCGCCAGACGCCAGCCATTCGGACGGGAACCACCTGATCGGGCGGTCGTTGGCCCAAAGAGCGA
This sequence comes from Amycolatopsis sp. lyj-109, assembly GCF_046548995.1. NCBI lineage: Bacteria > Bacillati > Actinomycetota > Actinomycetes > Pseudonocardiales > Pseudonocardiaceae > Amycolatopsis > Amycolatopsis sp. lyj-109. The sequence continues at coordinate 15,305 of NZ_JAJPWR010000045.1, read as the reverse complement.
TGGGGGCGATGCTGATTGAAGTGATCGAAGTACTCCGCCAGCACCTGCTCCAGATGACACCGGTTGACGACGAGCATCCGATCCAAACGCACACTGCCCACCCAGCGCTCAGCGATCGCATTCGCGCGCGGTGCTCGAACAGGGCCACGTAGGATGTCGATGCCGACCGACTCGAACACCGCATCGAACGCGGCAGTGAGCTTCGCGTCGCGGTCACGGATCAGAAACCGCACGCCGTCCACTCGATCACCAAGCCCCACCAGCAAGCTCCAGGCCCGCTGCACCACCCACTCCGCAGTCGGACGAGCGGTCACCCCAACGATGCGCACCCGGCGACGGTCGTGCTCGACGACAAACAACACGTACAGCCGGCGCAGCAACACCGTGTCCACGCGGAAGAAGTCCACCGCCAAGATCCCCTTGGCCTGGGTCGTGAGGAACTGCTTCCACGTCGGCCCCGACCGGCGCGGCGCCGGGTCCTATCCGGCGTCCTTGAGAATCTTCCACACCGTCGACGCCGCGATCACGTGGCCCAGCGCGACAAGTTCGCCGTGGATTCGCCGATAACCCCACCACGGGTTGTCCCTGGCCATTTCCACCACCAACCTGCGGATCGCCAGGTCAGCGCGTGGCCGCGCCGGTAGGTCCACCGGCGTCGCACCAGTGCCGCGTGCCACCGCAGGATCGTGCGTGGCGACACGATCAACCGCAACCGACGCCAGTTCGGCACCAACCGCACCAACGCTGCCAAGACCGCGCGATCAGCCCAAGACAAATGCGGCCGCGCCACCTGGCGCCGAAGCACGGCAGCTGATGACGCAGCACCAGGATCTCCACCTCTTTGGCGCCATTAGATCGCGAACACAGCACCAGCCACCCGAATACTCGCGCCACCAGCAGATACAGCAATCTCATGATCACAGCATATGATCATGACCCACGGCACCGTCACTCCATAAACCACCCGCCCACACTCCACGAACCAGCTGGTCAGCACCCGTGACAGCGTTTCCGGCATCCACAGGCCGTGGCCTGGATCTTGCCCCGGACCTCGGCCAGTATGGTCAACTTTCTTGCTGAATGGATCGCCCGACGCCGGACGCGGTCGCCGATGCGTGTTTCATCTTCGCGCCCGCCGCTGCGCGGCAACTCGCAGACGCCCGGTACGTGCCGGACTGCCGGGCCGCGATCCGATCGATGGCCGCAGAGGTCACTGCGGCGGGCGACTACGTGAACAATCTGTACCTCTCCGAGCAGGCGTCCCAGTCCAACCCAGACGGCACGATGTCGGTGGACGCGTGCCATCTGGATTTCAGGGCACTGACCGACGACACACCGCATGCGAACCCCGGGCCACAGATCGGGCGGTTAACGCTCGCGCAGCCACGGGGACAGGGACAAGGGCACCTGATCGTCGGCTACCAAGCTTGTCCTTCGAACTGACCATTCCGACCGCTCGGCGCTGAAGCTACGTCGGTCGTAACGCGGGCGGCTCCGCGAACGACGGGTTCCGACGTGACCAGACTCGACAGAGACCGGAAATCAACCCCGAACGCTTCATTGCCGGACAGCAAGTCCTTTGCAATAGATGAGCGTGAGCGTGTCCACAAGTGGAACGAATCGTCAACAGCAAGGGCAGACCAGTGCGCCCTATCCTAGGCTCGGCGGCAATATATCTCGCAGCGACGGGCTACTTCTTGGTATTCAATATTCTTTGGATGCGGACAACCTTCAGGGTTATCGCATTCGCCGCGGCTCGCAAATATAGCAAGATGCTCCCCCGCGCAACCTTCAAGCGCGTTTATGATGGCCGATTTAGGAACTTTGCCGTAGGCATCATGGGATTTCTCGCCAGTATCGTCATACCTATAATCCAAGTCATTCGACCAGTAGTCGACAGCAGCGACGAGCTACATCGAATCTACCTGGCCGGCGGAGTAGCACTGTTCGCATTACCCTATGCCTTACTGCCCTGGTTCGTGTACCTCCGGCTAAAACTTGCATTAATCGGAATGAATTCGAGCAATTGGGAGGACGCATTCATGGCCCCACCAGTGCCAGCGTTCTTGTTCGTCTACATGAAAGCATCATTTCGCGAAATGCATCTGGGAGTAACCTTACTGAGTGCAGTACAGGCCGTAATCGTGATATTCGGCGCATTCGTCAGCTATGGCTCCACGGCAAATCCGAAAACCTATCGAGACTTGTTAGGAATTCTTTCGATGGGTGTCACTTTTGCCCTGCTCTTCCTCATTAGCCGCCTACTTGTAAGAACATACTCCTTGCGAAGGCCCGAATACCTTATTGCAAGCCAGGCGATCGAATTTACCTCTGAGCGCGGTTTTCACAAAACCGGACTGAGTTCACGGAGATTTAGTGGTAGAATATTCAAGGATCGAGGTCAACATGGTTCACGCGACCTTGGTTATCGTTTGTTCTCGCCACGAGAATGGCGGAGCACGGAACACAGCATGATGTTTTCCGTGGCAAGAGCCCTTGTTCGCCTTCCTGCCCGATTCAGATATCGGTTCACAGAAATTCAATTGGCAGAGATTGAACGCGCAGCCGCAACTTTGAGTTCAATGCTGACATCAGATTACCTACGCGGCGAAAACCGCGACGATACGCTTGAGTTGTGCATGGCCTACGCGACCGCACTTGCTTTCCACGAGGATCCAGTCTTCATCGGGAGGGAGATCGTTCGACGTTTCGGTGAAGCTGACTCCACAGGCCAGCTCGGAGCGCGGAATTTTTGGAACTCGATTAGCGCATTTAATGAAGCCATAAAAACAACAGGTCCAATATTCAAGCTCATCTTGCTGGCTACCGTTATTACAACGCTACTGCTAGTCGGTAGACAGTCCGAGCTACTTGAACTGCTGAGAAAGTTGGTCGGAGGTTGAGCATCCGATGCAAACCGACCAACGCAAGCGGCGGGCCACCGGTCGCCCGCTGAGCGCCGGATGTCCCGCCGCTGCGGCGAGCTAACGTCAGTTATCAGATTCAGGACCCGGGGACCTGCTCGGCGCGCCGGCGGGCGAGGGTGAGCATGTCGTCAATCATGTCCAGGCCGATGGCCCGCCCACCTGGCCCGACGCGACGGGCGGAGAGCAGGACGTCCAGCCCACCGCCGGAGCCGAGGTCGAGGACGGTCTCGCCAGGCTTGAGCTCGGCGACGACGAGCGGGTTCCCGCAGCCGAGGCTGGTGGCGGTCATCTCGACCGGAAGCTCCGCGCCGGCGTAATGCACGGCGCCGAGCCGCTCGGCAACCCCTTCGCCGGCCAGCAGGCCAGTCCCCTCACCGACCAGAGCCCGCCGGGCGGCGGTGGCATAGCGGTCCTAGACGGCATCCCGATCGGGGTTCATCGGGCCTCCTCGTCGACGGTCTCGGCGAACGACCGGACCCCGCGCCCCATGACGACGTCCGCAGCACTCGGGAAGCAGGACACGCACTCTTCGTTCACGCGATAGAGCCGAGCAGTCCCCCGCGGCTCCACCAGCACGAACCCGGTGTCGGCAAGGACCTTGAGGTGCGCAGAGACGGTGGACTGGCCCACGCTGACCTTCTCGACGATCTCCCCCACCGTCATCGGGCTGCCGGTCTCGGCGAGCAGGTTAAGGATCTGCACACGCGTTGGGTCCGCGAGAGTGCGGAACCACTCGGCGTAAGTCTTGGCAGTGTTGCGGTCCAGCACAAGCACCTCTTCCATCGCCAATCGACGATAAACGATAGACGATGAAGCTGAGGAGCGGAACCTATCGGGGCTGAACGATCCCGGTTGTCGACCAGCAGTGGCGCGGGCGAGTCCTGCCAGCAGGGCACATTCCAGCTGCGACTGAAAGCATCCCTGAGCTGGGCATTTTCATTCTGGCGAGGTCGATCGTCTACTCGGTACACGGCACCGAAACCGAGGAGGAGAACGATGCCGAACACCAATGTCCCGCAGGGACAGAACGAGGAGCAGACCGGCCACGGCGGCGGCAACCACCCGTTCCACGTGATCGTCCGGACGCTGGCGGGCCACCAGGTGCGAGAGACGGTCAAGCCGGACGACAAGGTCGCCGACCTCACCCGCAAGGCAGTGAAGTACTTCGTCAACAAGGGCGAGCTCGTCGACGGCGAGTACGCCCTGACCCTGCCCCGCGGCGGCGAAGGCGAGCTCGACCCCACGTCGACCCTCCAGCACGCGGGCGTGCGCGAGGACGACGTGCTCGTGCTGATCAACCGCAAGCCGCAGGTCGACGGCTGATGGCCCTGCACCCCCGGGTGCTGGCCGACCTGCTCGACATCGAGGTCGAGCAGGCGCGGGCACGGCTGGGCCCTCGCGCCGGAGACCTCCGCCGCGAGGGTTCCAGCCTGCTGATGACGCTGCGGCCGCCCGCCGGCGGCACGTGGACGTTGCGGCTGGACGGCTCCCGGTACGACGCGAAGCCGTTCGACGTCGCCCTCGTCGACGACGCGGGCGACGTGCTTCCGCTCGACCAGTGGATCCCCGGCTTCGCCCACGGCATCCACAGCAGCCTCGGCGTGCCCTGGGTCTGCGTCAGCGGCACCCGGGCTTACTACGCCCACGAGAGCCACTACGGAGAAAGGTGGGACGCGGTGCGATACGCGCTCCGAGCGGACAGCCTCCTGGACCGCCTCCTGACCAAGGTGGGGCTATGAGCCCCCTGGTGCTGCCGGCGCAACTGCTGGCCGACGCGCGGATGTTCTTCGAAGATCGCGGAGCCCGCGGTCACGAGGGCACCGCGATGATCAAAAGCGGCCCGAACGGCGCGGCGCTCGTCATTCCGCAGCAGCGGCCGTGGCGGGGCGCCGGCGGCGGCGTCTCCGTGGAGGTCACCCGGGCCGGGCAGATCGAGCTGGCCTTGGCCCTCGAACCCGGAGAGCTCTACGTCGCCCGGATCCACTCCCACCCGGCAGAGGCATTCCACTCGCCTGCAGACGACGCGAACCCCGTCTTGACCCATGAAGGCGCGCTTTCCATCGTCGCTCCGTTCTTCGGGCTCGGGTTGCGCCTCGGCCTCGACGCGTGTGCAGTCCTGCGCCGCGAAGGCGATCAGTGGCGGTCCCTGCCCCCGGGCAGCGAACGGGACCTTCACCTCCGCGTGGCCCCGGAGGTGAAGTCTGATGACTGATCCGCGCCTGAGGCTTCTCGGCACCGCCGACGAATCGGCCGCGGGAGAACTCCTGGGTGCCCTGGACGATGTGCGGGTGGAGATCCGCGCCGGGACGGACGTGATCGGCGGGACGGCCACCGCGCTGGCGGCGTTCACCGGCATGGCGGCACGCCTGTTCGGTGACATCGCCTTCGCGCACCCGGTCGCCTTGCCACCCAACTGGTGGGGCACCAGAGACAGCGCCGCCCTGCTGGCCGCGCTGGACTACGTAAGCCCTCATCCCGCGCACGCACCGCAGCGGAACCTCGTGGTCACCTTCGGTATCCAGGTGGAGGCCGGCGACCTCGGCGTGGGCGGCGACGACTACACGGTCCGTCTCGGCCTGACCCCGCAGCCCGTGGCGGCCGTCACGACCCACGCGCTCGGCGTGCACGCGGCGGCGTGCCTGGCGGTGAGCCAGCTCCTGATCCGCGTGCTCGGACCCCTCGGCTTCTCGGGCGTTGCGGTGGACGCGCCGTACGTGACGAACTTGATCGACTACGGGTTGACCGCGGCGCCGGAGATACCCGTGCTTCCGCCGGTTCGCGATCGCCTGAAGCTGGCCGTCGCGGGAGTCGGCTCGGTGGGCACGAGCAGCCTCGCCCTGCTCGCGACGGCGTTCGCGCCACAGCTCACCGGGATGCTGAGCGCGGATGCGCTCGAGGACATCACGGTCATCGACTCCGACATCTTCGACCCGACGCGAAACCCTTTCCGCTATCCGGCGCTCCTTGGGACCGAGACCGGGCCGAAGGCCGACTACATGGCCTCGAAGCTCACGAAGCTCGGCCTGGGGACGCGTCCGGTCTCCACTAGCGTCGCCGACTGGGTCGTCAGCCGGGAGAATCCGGGCTTCGACGGGCTGGTGTTGTCGTCAGTCGACACCCTCACGGGTCGATTGGAGGTAACCGATGTGCTGGCCCGGTCGGCGTTGTCCCTCGGTGTGTCCGGCCTTTCCTTGCACGCCCAGAGGGAAGGGTTCGGCGACGGGTTCGCGTGTCCGTTCTGCGACTTCGTCAGCGCCCAACCTCCGGCCACACAAGCAGGTGTCTACGCCGAGACCACAGGGTTGTCCGTCCAGCGGGTGCTCGCGCTGCTCCAGGACGGGGCTCAGCTGACCGCCGCGGACATCGACCAGGCGATCGCGGCGGGCAAGCTGCCCGTGCATCGGCGCGGCGCGCTCGTCGGCCGGTCGATCAACGACTTGGTCCGTCAGGCGTATGCCGAAGCCGAGGTCCGCATGGGCGCCGCTGCCGGGGGTGAGGAGGTGGTCGCCGTGGCCGCGCCGCAGGTGTCCTGGTTCGCCGGCGTGCTGGCGGCGGCGGAGATCGTGAAACAGATTCACGGTCTAGCGGTGCTGGCGGGCCGGGTAGACGTCGACCTCAGTGGACTGCCGCCCGGGCTGGTCCGCCGAGTGCCGGCCGACCGCACGGGCCGGTGCTTGTGCCGCTCGGGAACACGGCGCCGGTGGTACCAGCAGTTGTACGGCGTTCAGGTACCGGTCGAGGTCACGCACGGTGCGTCATGACCCCCCTTACCGCCGTTCGGCGCATACTGCTGCTGTGAGCGCCGGTCAGGAAGCGGGTGAGGCGCCGGGGTCGACCGACGGCCCGGCGGCCGACCCCGGCGCGCTCTACGCGCGCTACCACGGGACCCTGAAAAGGTACGCAGAGGGAAAGCTTCCCCCCAGGCTGCGGAGTGAAGCCGGCACGGCCCTCAGCATCGTCTTCGAGCGACTGGTGAACTACCGCAAGGAGGGCCGGATGCCCCGGCCGTCCAATTGGGAGGCCTACTTGCACGTCGCGGTCGGCAACGCCTGCAAGACCCTGGCGATGGCGCGGCAGCACGAGGAGGTCGACGACGGTGATCCGCGAATTCACCGCGACGCACCGCACGACCCGACTGGCGACGCTGTCCTCGAGCGAGATGAGGACCTCGAACAGGCGGAGCGCGCAGACCGCGCCAAGGCTGCACTGGACGCACTCGACGAGCGGTCCCGTGCGATCGTCATCGCCAAGCAGGCCCACCGCCGGACCAACAAAGACATCGGCGAAGAGCTGCACATGACCGGCCAACGAGTGAGCCAGCTGCACAAGGAAGCACTGAAGCGGCTCAAGGAGGAGGTGAATCGTCCGCGTGACCGGCAACCCTGATGACGGTTCCAGGCAACGCACCGACGACGGCCAAGCTCCGGACATGCACGACGAGATTGATCCCTGGCTCGACGCCGTGAACGTCGCCGCCGAACTCGCCGCGGAAGAGAAAGACCGAACCGGCCCTCCGACTCGCGAACCCGTCAGGCACGACGACCCCGTCGCCCTGATGCTCGGCCTCGTGCCCGATCCGGGCGTACTCGTCGACGGCCGCAAACTCGCGGCCGCACGCAAACGGTCGCAGCTGGACCTCCGTCAACTCGTCGCCCGCATCAACGCTCGCGGGTGGGACGTGACCATGGCGGAAGCGTTCAAGTGGGAGATCGGCAGTCCCGCTCTGGCCCCCGCGCTCATCACCGCGATCGCCGAAGAGCTATCCGTCGGAGACGATGCACTTCTCACCGCGGTACAGCCGACCGGTGGCATCGACGACCTCTTCGACGACCAGCGAATCCAAGCTTTCCTCTCGGACTGGGCTGCCGAGGCCGGCGTCCAGCTTGCGGAGCTCCGCCAGCGCGCCACGTCCACGTTGGCCGGCGCCGCCCATAGGAACCGCACCGGTGGCTCAGTCGAAGCGCTGCTTGCCGTCCTCCGGCAGTTTCGGTCGATCCCCGGATTTTTGGACAGATCATGACCAGGAGAAGCCAGGCCACCAGGCTGGTGCGGGCACTCCCTCCACCACTTCGAGAAGCACTTCGCCGAGCGCCTTTCGAAGCGATGACCGGAACCGGCCTTACCGTTCGCCCAGTTGAGCAGTTGACTTCTCGCCGTGGCGCGCACGGGATGTGCGACGGAATGTCGTTCACCGAGCACAACACCGTGCTCTACTCGCCCACAAACTCACGTCGCGAGAACTTCACCCTCCTTCACGAGTACGGGCACATACTGGTGCTCCAGGACGAGGAAGCTCTGAACTGGGTCGCCGACCAGGACGAACCGGCCGTCGAGGTCGAGAAACTCTGCGACGAAATTGCCGCCATGCTCCTCGTGCCAGACGAAGTCCTGAACACGATCGTCGGCAAAGGGCCAATCACCGGGCAGCACCTACTCGATCTGTTCAAGAAGACTGAGGCAAGCCAAATCGTATGCGCCATCGCCTTGGCCCGCCGGCTCACCTGCACAGGCGCAGTCGTCATCACTGACCGCGCCACCCAAAAGGTCGTTCACGCCAGGTTGGTCGACCGCCCGGCGGTCTACCCCACTTCCGGCCAAGGTATCCCCAGCGACCACCCTTTGGCCCGTCTGCGACCCGGTCAGCAACTGGTCCGCAAGTCGTTCTGGTCCACCCCGTGGGGTACTCGTAACACCTTCTACCTGAACGCCGCAGCATCTCCGAAGCGCACGTACGCTGTTCTCGCCGAACTCGACCTCTGGAACGTCGACAAGCTCCACCTGACCGGCCCGGAACACCAGCGAACCGACCGCCCGAGCACCACTTTTACCTGCCAATGCGGCTACGCCGGCGCCACAACAGGGTTTCCCTGCCCCGACTGCGGAAAGCCGTTCTGCCCAAGATGCGGGCAATGCGACTGCCAGCGACGACAGTCATTGACTGGAACCTGTCAGGAATGCTTCACACAGTCCCCTAAGAACGATCTTGAGAACGACGTCTGCAGCAACTGCCGATAGCACGGATGATCGTCAATCCGTGGCCATGGCTCCCTGCATTTCCGACCGCACGGTCGCGCACAGCTTCCGCGAAGCCTCAGCTCCGATGCCAAGCTCGCGTCGGAGCGTCTCCGCCGACGGCATCAACCTGCACTCCCGAGCCGACGCAAGTTCGTGAACCAGACCCTGACGACGCTCACGAGGCATTTCAACACCCGGCGGTGGGCCGTGCCGGTTACCGCAGGCCGCCCCACCCCGTCGGGCACGGCAGAGGTCGGCTACGCCGTCGAACCGGTACGCCGGTGCCGCGGTACGCCCACGCGGCGCGGGAAGCCTTGCTGCGCAGAGGCTCGACGAGCTTGGTGTGGCCGGCGCGGGCCAACCTCTGCCGCGTCGCCGTCGCAGCAGCCGACCGAGATCCAGTACCGGTACAAGCGCTGGCAGCCGGGCCTTCGGATGCGGACTGAACCGACGCTCGAACCGGGTCGTGTGTAGTCGCGGGCTCAGCCTTGAAGCGGGGTGCCATTCGGAATATCCCCCTGAGACCGACGTATCTGATCGAGATCTGCGGTGATCTTCGCGAGCAGTTCGTCCCGCTGTACACCGGAGGCCTCGACCGCGAGGGTGAAGCGGTCAAGGATGGATTGGTACGCGTCACGCAGCCGACGGTGATACCGCCAGCGCTCGCCGAAGTTCAGCGCACGCTCAGCCCCGATCAGGAAGGCCCCCAGGCCGGCCAGGACCCGAGGCAGCCACGAAACGTTGTCCGGCCACGGCACCGTGGCGGCGATGGTCACGGCGAGAGCCAAAAGTGTTCCGCCGTTGAAGAGGAACGAATCCAACCTGGGATTGTGCTCGGAGATCGACTTGTTGATCGAGGCTTCGAGCTTTTCGTATTCCGCACTCAATGTCATACTCACTCCACGTCTCGCACAGAGGGTGTACGCTCGGCCACCCGGTTCGTCGGCGGAATCCGCCCAGCGACGGAGTGATCCATCGTCCACGCCACAGCTTGAGCGGTCGAGGGGACCTCCCAATGAGTGTGGTGGTCGAACTTGCAGTCACGGTGCCGCCACCCACGAGACCAGGGCTGACCGCTCAAGCCGACGGCTCCCGCCAGAGGGGAGAAAGGTTCAGCAATCTTCTGACCGATCTTGAAAACGCTTCGAAGCACTTTGTCGTCCGGGCTGTACTCGACCGCTTCGCGGCGAGCAAGTGGCATGAAGCTGAAAAGGCCGCCATCGATCATCTCGTTGACGTCCACTGCAGCTCCCAGCAGAACTAAGCCGCGCAGTATGCCGGACCCGCGAAGGCGGTCCGCAGCCGAAAGAGCCACCACCGAACCCAGCGAATGACCAACTAGGACAACATCGCCGCTGTTTCTACTCGCCAGGTAGTCGCCGAGATGTCGGCCGGCGCGGCCAGCCCGGCCCACCACTGCCGGATAAGCAAACCTCGAGAGGTTTCGCCAGGGAAAACGAGCACTCGGCCACAGGTACACACCTTTTTGCACCCGGCCCATCAGTTCTCCCCTGAACAGATTGCTCCACAATGTGTTAGCTTGAAGGAACCCCCGCTTCCGGTCGACGTTGAAACCGTGGATGAAGATAACCCAGACATACCCCCCTAGCGGTCGACCTTCTTCGACGACGAAACTGCGCCGAAGACCACCACGCGACTCGCCGCGGAGCGTAAGAACAAAGTCACTCAATGACGGGCCCCCCGTTCCACCAGTCGGACCAAGTCCCGCACCGTCCAGGAAACAGGGCCGCCAACGACCAGGCCCAGCACCATCCCCACCACGATGCCCGCAAACGAGGCACTGGTAGCCCAAGCGCCCAGCGTCGATAGCACACCCGCCGTCACAGCCGACATCGCGCGCAGGAGCGTGTACCACCGAACGGTAGCCTCGATCTGGAACGCATCGACCTGCCGCTCGATGTGTTCGAAGATAACCGAAGGATCCTCTTCACGTTGTGAAGTACGCTCGATCTCACGGAGAATGACATACCAGAACAGTCCTCCGTTTCCTCGCAGGCGCTCAACGGCCTCGCGCGGCGAATACTCCCGAAGAAGAAGCCGAACCTGCTCGCGCAACAACTGGGATACCTGAGACGCAACCTGCCGAATACTGCCCTGGTACGAGAGGATCATCGGCACATCGACTCCAAGGTCGCCAGACTCCAGGTTGAACCAAAGATTCAAACGAGAACGATTAAATCTCGCCGATAATCCTGAAAGATTCTTAACAAACTCCAGTACAGCACAGGAAATCAGCCCGGAAGCGGCCGCAACGACGACGAGGTGCCCAAAATCAGGCCTTACGTTCTTCGGCGCAACCTGCGGGATCCAACGTCCCCCGCCGCCGACCAAGAGAAGAACCGTCGCCGAGACAACAGAGATCCCCAATACCAGCAGAGCAACAACACCAGCCCGGCTTACACCACGAAAGATAGGCAATCTGCCGAACAACCTATTCATCTTCCTCCCTTCAAGGCACCCAGGCCACCGGCGGGGAAGGGCCCCCGCTTGCGAAGTGACGACTTCGCAAGCGTTCCAGGTACGGCATCTGCGCGGGTCATAGCCAGCTTCTCGACGACTTCAGTACAGTCGGAGGTCGCCTCGACCACTCTGCGTGTTACGTTACCAAGGAGGCAGTCATCGGAATGTGATCAACCAGGTATCGTATCTACTTGCGCAGGCACACCGCATGCGCACCTCTCACGGTCGTTACATCCGACCGGTGCTCGCAGGCGATGCACACATCCACAGCCCACCTCACACGCCGATGGACAATGTCGAATCAGCCGGTGTCCACCCTGGACTTGCACTACTTCCGCGCCGCGTCACGCCGCCCGCGCCCGCAGCACCCCGCCGCCGAAGAGCTCCCGTATGATGCACTCCGCCGCGTCGTGCAACATAGCCACGACCCGCTCCAGTCGCGCAGCGTGCGACGAGAGATCGTCGCCGGTCGATCATTCCGGGCCGCGGATCGCAACGCAATGCAGGCGATACCGCCGACGCATCACCCAGCTCCTGCGCGAGACCGCTTCGCAGCCGGACCTGGCCGAGCTCCCGGTACAGTGCGAGCCCGCCCACCCCGTTCACCGCGCGCCCCCTCGCGGCCGACGCTCCATCACCTACAGGACATCGGCTCGGCAGCAGTCCATCAGCCACGCCGGTTGGCGTGATTGCCGCCAGCGAGCTCAGGGCACCAGTACACTGAGGCGACACACCGTTACTGATCTGTTATCAGTCAGCCTGCTCCCCGCTGCCCCAGAACCAACAAACCCAGGCCGCGCGACCTAGGCTTATCTCCCGATTTAGAAGTCCATTAGAAGTCCAATCGAGACCGATCGACGGATTACGGGCATGCGTTTGCGCTGACGGCGCCAAACTTGTCTGGCGATGTTTCGGCGACGGCGACTTGAACCAACGGTGCTGAAGCCGCCACCTCGGGAAGGAACCAGAGCGCTCGACCTGCACGACAGCGCGGTTCACCTGGTCGATCCAGCCGCCGCACTTCCCTGACACGGAAGAGGTCACTGGTTCAATCCCAGTATCGCGCACCACATGTTTTCGCAGGTCAGAAGCCCTGTCCCTCCCCGGAGGGGCGGGGCTTTCAGCTGTCAGTCGGCGACGATCCGGCGACGGCCCCCGGACCCGGCCCGATCGCCCGCCGGGACCGCAGGTGCGGGAACCACGACACCAGCTTCGCCCGTTCACCCGGATACAGCGACGCCAGCGACCGCAGCCAGCGTTCCTCCAGGACGTCCAGGATCTGGTTCACCATCGCCGGGGTCACGTGGTCGTAGACGCGGGCGATGCCCTTCATCTTCTGCCCCAACCGGGCCCTGCGGGCAACTTCCGGGATCCCGTCTTCGGTCAGCCACGTGCTGTGCGTGTGCCGGCCTTCGTGGAACGTGAACGTCGGCAGGATCGGCGGGCGCCGCTCCCCCGCACCAGGGTCATCAAGTTCGACCCCGTCCCAGGCCGGCCGCCAGAAGCGGATGCGGAAGTTCGACCGCCGCCACGGATACCCCTCCGGCGTGCACAGCACGAACGGCTCCCGATGGCTGTCCATCAGCTCCTCGTAGAGCACCGCGATGCCCGGAGGCAACGCCACAAACCTCATACCCGCAGGAGTTTTCGTCCGGCCCTTCTTGGGCCGTGAGTTCCCGCGCCGTGTCGGCGGGCGCTGGCGACCGTCCGCGTGATGATCATCACTCTTGCGGCCTCCTTTGTAGACCTTCCCGGCTACCTCCTTCAGTGGTGTGCGGATCTCGATGCCGCGGCGCTCGGAGTCGTACTCGTGCCGCTGCTGCCCGACAAGTTCACCCCATCGGGCGCCGGTATAGAAATCCATCAAGCACAACACAAACCCCGACTTCCCCAGCCCGAGCTCGTAGAGCCGCATCGCCGCCCGCAACGCCTGGGCCGGCGTCGCCACCAGCCTCTCGGTGTCGAACTCTCCGCTGGACACTCGGACCCCGCTGCACGGGTTGGCCGGGATCATCCTGGCGCGCACGGCGGCGTTGAGGATGGTGGAGAACAACGCGAAGTACGACGCCACCGACGACTCGGCGTAGTCTTCGTGCAGCTCCGAGAGCCACCGCTCGATCTCGACGTACCCGTTGAAGATCGCGATCAGCGGCCACGCCTTCCACTGCGGCAACAGCTGGGTGTCGAGGAACGACCGGTATTTCGCGACCGTGTTCAGTTCCAGCCGCGGAGCCACCGCCGCCAGCCACTCCTCGGCGAAGTCGTCGAACCGGGTCTCGCCATCGCGCGGGTCGAGCCACAGGTTCCGTCGGATCAGGGCTTCCTGCTCCAGGCCCCATTCCTCGGCAGCTTTCTTGGTGGGGAACCCTGACCTGCTCCCCCACGTTCCGTCGGGGCGCTTGTACCGGGCACGCCACTCGCCCGTGCCGGGCTCTTCCTGGCCGTGGGCCATCCTTCAACTCCTCTTCTCTGTTATTCCGCCCGCCTCACGCGGCACGGAAATCCTCGGCAAGGTCCTCAACGGACACCCGGCGCCGCGGCGACTTCACCGGCGCGGCACTGAGCCGCACGATCTCGGCGACATCGCCACGGGTGAACCGGTAGTGCTTGCCGAACCGGTGATGCGGTAACACCCCGGCGGCCGCCTGGTCCTTCAACGTCCTCGACGACAGGTGCAACAGCTCCCCCACCTGCTCCGCGGTCAGCAACGCGTCCGGATCCACCGGCGGCTCCGGCACAGCCGCACAGACCGCCGCCGCGAGCTCCCGGATCGCAGCAGCAACAGCGTTGACCTGCCCCTGGTCACGTTCGGTTTCCATCACAACCTCCAATGTTTCTGCTGGAGAACTCGACTCAAAACAGGGAAGTGTTCGCCACACCGCACACCCATCCATGCCTACAAGACCGCAGACGGTCAACAGCTTCTCGAAATAAACTCAAAGAGACTCGTCCAGACACCTACCCGCCGACACCACGCGATTCCACGACGCTACTATTCGACCAATCCACCATGCACCCGCACCGGAACGGAAGGAAACACAAATGGCCAAGATGGTCAGCATCGAGATATTCGACGACACGGACGGCAGCCCGGCCGAGCAGACCGTCCCGTTCGGACTCGACGGCGTGTCCTACGAGATCGACCTATCCACGCCGAACGCCAACGAACTACGCGAAGCGCTGGCGCCGTACGTGTCGGCCGCGCGCCGCACCGGCGGCCGCCGCATCAAGGTTGCTGCCGGCCAAGCAACCGGTGACACCACGACCGAGACCGAAGCAGCCACCGAATACACGGCCACACACGATATCCGAACCTGGGCGCGGCAGAACGGCCGCGAAGTGGCAGACCGAGGACGAATCCCCGCCTCGATAGTCGACGCCTACCACGCATCGCGAAAGGCCGAAAACTCCGGCCCCTCACGAAAGAACCGAGCACAATCAAAAGCGCGACCAAAGTCGACGCGAAGCAAATGACTCGCCAGCACGAGGACACCACCCCGGCCGACGCACCGTCAGACCGCACCCCGGGAACCCTTCGAAAGACAAGAATCATCGGCGGCCTCCATCTCAAGCGATCCGGCGCCCGAGCTGGCACCGGCGACACCCTCTAACTCCGGCTGTTCCCGCGCTTGGAGACAGGCACCGGGCAGTTGACGCGTTGCGCCGCAGCCCTGATGCGGTTGCCGGAGCCAGCGCTCACCGGCGAGCTCCAGCGGCTCACAGCAGCCGGCCGGGCCAATCACGCCGGCAGCTGGGGGTCTGCCCAGGGTCTGGTTGACACCTCACGTGTGAGGCTGCCGCCTCGCCTGGAAGGATGTCACCGTGCCCAAGCCCTACCCCCGAGAGTTCCGTGACGACGTCGTGGCCGTGGCCCGCCGCGGC
>NZ_JAJPWR010000044.1:0-42274 GCF_046548995.1 Amycolatopsis sp. lyj-109 | reverse complement strand
TAATTCGGGTTCTAACCCGAATTACCACTCACGACCAGCTGCGGCAGACCGGCAGGCCGGCGTCCAGGATTGTCCTGGCAGGCTGTCTTCGGCCGCACCGAACAAAGATCTCGCCCTGCAGTACTAGCGGATCCGCTCGTGGAGCGCGGCCATCCGGCTGTCGAGGTCGGCCGCCGTCCTGGCGGCCGCCGCGAGCTCGCCGGCGAAGTCGGGCGGGACGCTGTCGCGGTATTTGTAGGACAGCTTGTGCTCCACCGCCGCCCAGAAGTCCATGGCGATGGTGCGCAGCTGCACCTCGACCTTGACCTTTTCCACCCGGTCGGAGAGGAAGACCGGGATGCGGACGATGAGGTGCAGGCTGCGGTAGCCATTCGCCTTCGGGCTCGCGATGTAGTCCTTGGTGCGCAGCAGCTCGACGTCGTCCTGCGCGGTGAGCATCCGGGCGACTTCGTGGACGTCGGAGACGAACGGGCAGACGACCCGGATACCGGCGATGTCATCGAGCGCGGCAGCCGCCGAAACCCAGTCGCCGGTCAGCCCCCGGCGGTGCACCTTTTCCTTGATGGCCTCCGGCCGCTTGACCCGGCTCGTGATGTGCTCGATCGGGTCGTGCTGGTGGACGAAGTCGAACTCCTCGCTGAGGATCCGCAGCTTCGTCATCAGCTCTTCGATGGCGAACTTGTACATCAGGAGGAATCGCGGGAGCTGCCCGGCGACGGCGAGCTCATCGGCCGCCTCGCGCAGATCCTCGGCCGCCGGGTCGGTGGTCACTGAAGCCTCGTGGTGCTGTCGTCGGTCGTTGTCCGGGCGCCAGAGTACTGCGCTCTGTCCGGAGAACGGACGGCGACGGGCCGAAGTTCCCGCCGGTCACCGGTTCGGGTACACGACTGGGTTCGGTAGACCGGGTTTCGACTACGGCGGCAGGTCAGGTACGCCGCCGGACCCGGGCCGGGGCTGCCGGTCCGGGTCCGGTGCTGATCAGCGTCCCGCGGGTGCCTTTTCGGCCGCGGCCACCGCCGCTGCGACGCACTGGGCCGCGGCCGCGCCGGCGGCCTTCTCGGCGGCCTGGGCAGCCTTATCGGCCTTGTTGTTCTTGGCCTTCTTCTGGTCCTGGGCCTTCTTCTGGTCCTGGGCCTTCTTCTGGTCCTGGGCCTTCTGCTTCTCGGCCTTCTGGTCCTGCGCGTTCTGGTCCTGCGCGTTCTGGTTCTCTTCGCCGGCCATGCCCTGCTGCTGCGCAGCGGCAGCGGGATCGGCGGCCTGGGCGGCGCAGTCCAGGATGGCCGCGCAGTCCTGCGCCGAGAGGACGATCTTGCCGGCATTCTGCTGCTCACCGGCCATGCCGTTCTGCTTCGCCGCATCCTTCTGCCCGGCGTCCTTCTTGGCGGCCTTGCCGTTCTCGTCGGCGCCGTTCTCCGCCGCCATGCCGTTCTGGTCGGCCATGCCGTTCTGGTCGGCCATGCCGTTCTGGTCGGCGGCGTCCTTCTTGGCAGCCTTGCCGTTCTCCTCGGCCATACCGTTCTGGTCCGCCATGCCGTTCTGCTCGGCCGCGTCGTTCATGCCGGCCATGCCGTTCTGCTCAGCCATACCGTTCTGGTCCGCCATGCCGTTTTCCTCGGCCTTGCCGTTCTGATTCGCCATGGCGTTGGCGTTGTCCACACCGGCGGCCTGGGCCAGGCACTTCTGGACCACCTCGCAGGCCTGAGCGGCAGCGGCGTCCTGGTCGGCGGCGTTCTGACCCGCCATACCGTTCTGCTCGGCCGCGCCCTTCTTCCCGGCGGCGCCGTTCCCGGCCATGCCGTTCTCGTCGGCCGCCATACCGTTCCCGGCCTCGCCGTTCCCGGCCTCGCCGTTCTCTGCGGCCGCACCCTTCTTGGCCGCCGCGCCCTTCTTCTCGGCGGCGCCGTTCCCGGCCATGCCGTTCTCGTCGGCGGCGCCGTTCGCGCCGGCCATGCCGTTCTCCGCCGCCATGCCGTTCTCGTCGGCCGCGCCGTTGCCCGCCATGCCCTTCCGCTGCGCCTTCCCGGCGCCCGCTTCACCCTGGTCAGCGGTCTTCTTCCGCCCGGCCGCATCCTGCGAAGCCGCATCCGGAGCCGCGACGAGCGCCGCGCACTGGGCCGCCACTTCGTTCGCCGCCACCTGCTTCGCGCAGCCCGCCGCCTGGCGTTGCCGGCCGATCTGGTCCACCACCGCCTGGCGGTTGGCTATGCGGGCTTCCGACTGGGCGTCCGGGGCCGTGCGCTGGCTCGCGATGAACGTCAGATTGTTCTGCAACGCCGTGTCCAGACCGCTGCACTGTTCCGTGGCCGCATTGCTTGCCGGGCTGGTCAACGCGATTGCCGTTGCCGTTGCACCGGCTACGCCCACCAGTGCCGCGAGTCCGATCGTCGCGCGTTTGCGGTGTCGTCCTGTCGTGCGCACGTGGGGCATCAAGCCCCTCCTCTCTGGTCGCCACCTCACCAGGGCACACGGACAATTCGGCGAAGCGGTTCACCGGTAAGGAAAATACACTGAATGTCTACTGTGGACTTGACTCAAGACGCCGGGAACAGGTGACCCAGTCGGTAATCGATGAGAGCGAAAGCCTCCTCGACGGTGTATGCTCCCACGAGGATTCCGGTCACGAGACCGGCAGCCATCGTGGCGAGGGCGCCCGCCTCCAGGGCGGCGTCCAGCGCCGAGCTGACGCGTTTTCCGTTCTGCGCCAAGCTGATCTGTTCCGCCAGCCCGCGCACCAGGTGTGGCAGCAATGCTTCCTGCTCCGGGTGCTGCCCGCCGCGGGAAACGTCCACGGCGAAGTACGCGATCTGCACCGCGCAGAGCAGCCGGGTGCGTTCGTCCGACGGCAGCACCGCGGTCAGGTACGCGTGCACCACCGCGCGCTCGTCGCCGCTCTTCAGCGCGCGGCCGACCTCCACGGTACCCCGCTCGATGCTCAGCTCCACCACCCGCCGCCAGGCGAACCGCAGCATGTCGCCCTTGGCCGGGAAGTAGTACTGGACCAGGTTCATCGAGATTCCGGCTTCGGCGGCGACCGCACGCAGCGTCACCGCGGGTAACCCGCCCTGGGCGGCGATCCGGAACACCGCCTCCGCGATCTCACGCCGGCGTTGCTGGTGATCGACGCGTTTCGGCACGCGGTCACCCTGCCACAGAACGCCACGGAGTGTTATCGTGCATCTGCACCATGAACCCTGGGGAGGGCCGATGCTGATCGGGAAGTTCAAGGACGCGCGCAGCGAAGAGCGGTACCTGGCGGCGTACGACGAGATCGCCGCCCACTGGCCCGTCCCGGTGCGGGACCTTGACATCGCGACGCGCTACGGCCCGACGCGGGTCCGGGCGAGTGGCGCGGCCGGGCCGCCGATCGTGCTGCTCCCGGGAGTCATGGGCACCTCACTCTCGTGGTACCCGCACGTCGCGGACCTGGCCGCGCGGCACCGCGTGTACGCCGTCGACACGATCGGCGAACCCGGGCGCTCGCGTCAGACGCGGCCGGCCACGACCGGCGAAGACTGCGCGGCCTGGCTCGGCGAGCTCCTCGACGGCCTCGGCCACGAAGAAGTCCTGCTGGCCGGGGTTTCGCGGGGTGGCTGGCTGGCGCTCAACCTGGCCGTCCGCACCTCGGCCCGGATCGCGGGCGTGGTCGCGATCGAGCCGGCCGGCTTCGCGCCGATCGGGTGGAGCTTCATCTGGTGGAGTATGCGGGAGATCGCGACCTGGTTCGACCCCCGTCCCCGCGCGGCCGTGCGGCGCACCCTCCGTCCGCTGCTGTTCGGTGGCCTGAAGTACCGGGCGCACCACCCGCAGGACTACGTGTTCACCGACGAGCAGCTGCGCGCGATAGCGGTCCCGGTCCGGCTGGTCCTGGGCGGGCGCAGCGTGATCCACCCCGCGCGCGACGTCGAGCAGCGGGTGAAGGCGCTCAACCCGCTGCTCGACGTCGAAATCGTGTCGCGCGCGACCCATGCCCTGCCGCTGCAACGGCCGGAGCTGGTCACCGCGCGGATCCTGACCGCTTAGCCGAGCTCGGCCAGCTGCGGCACCGCCGGCGCCATTCCCTCGATCCACGCGGCCGGAGAACCCGTGGTCGGGGTGATGATCGCCGTCTGCACGCCGAGTTTCGCGTAGCCCGCCATCGAACGGACGAAGTCGTCGCGGGTTTCCGGTGCCGGGCGGGGGTTGTTGGCCAGGATGGTCTTGCGGATCGCATCGTAGTCGCGGCCGAGGTCGTCGCAGTGGCGGCGCAGCACGTCCAGCTTGTGCGCGACCTCCTCCGGCGAGGTACCGAAGATGTTGCAGGCGTCACCGTACTGGGCGACCAGCCGCAGCGTCTTGCGCTCCCCGGCGCCGCCGATGAGCACCTTGGGCCGGGTGATCGGCTGCGGCGAACACAGCGTTTCGGCCAGTTGGTAGTGCTTGCCCTCGAACGGGCCGTTGTCCGCCGGGTCCCACATCTGCGCGCAGATGCGCAGCGTCTCCTCCAGCCGCTCGAACCGCTCGGAGATCGGCGGGAACGCCACGCCCATCCCCCGGTGCTCGCGCTCGAACCACGCGGCCCCGATGCCGAGTGCGGCCCGGCCGCCGGACAGGACGTCGAGCGTGGTGACGATCTTCGCCAGCAGACCGGGGTGCCGGTACGTCACGCCGGTGACCAGCAGGCCCAGCTCGATCCGGGACGTGTGCGCGGCGAGGTAGCCGAGCGTGGTGTAGCCCTCCAGCATGTGCGACTCGGCGGGCAGGCCGGTCGGCTCGATCTGGAAGTAGTGGTCCATGAAGGACAGCCAGGTCGCCCCCGCTTCCTCCGCCGCGGTGCCCACGCGGGCGAGCTCGCCGGCGATGGCGGACGGCCCGCCGTCGATGTCGAAGATGGGAAGGTGGAAGCCGAGTTCCATGAAACGCACTCCTGAGATGGTCGGTGTGCCCCCACGCTAGGTCCTGGAGCGCGCTCCAGCGCAAGCCTCACCCGGTGGTCGAGGCGAAGAAGTCCGCGGCCGAGCGCTCGGACACCGGGCCCTCGGTCACCGGAACCCCCGCCGCACGCAGGCGGGCCGCGAACTCGGCCGACTTCCGGCCGCCGTTGCCGAGCAGGAACGGCGGTGCGCCCGGGCCGGCGTAGGTCAGCGGACTCGCCGAGCGGAGTGCCGACGGCGAGCGGCCCAGCGCCACCAGCACCGACGCGCGGGTGAGCGGGTCC
Organism: Amycolatopsis sp. lyj-109; assembly: GCF_046548995.1. Lineage (NCBI taxonomy): Bacteria > Bacillati > Actinomycetota > Actinomycetes > Pseudonocardiales > Pseudonocardiaceae > Amycolatopsis > Amycolatopsis sp. lyj-109. Next base: position 37,080 of record NZ_JAJPWR010000044.1, on the reverse strand, counting down.
AGGCCCGCGAGGTCGAAGTCCGCGGGCGCCGACAGCGCCGCCACCGCGCGGACCGTGCTGTCCTGGCCCGGGTACTGGCCGGTGTCCTGACCCCGCGCGACACCGAGCAGCGACGCCAGGGTGCCGCCCGTGCCGGTGCCCGCCACCGCGATCCGGGCCGGGTCGACGGCCAGCGCGGCCGCGTTGGCCTTGAGGAACCGGACCGCGCACCGGGCGTCGGCGAGCGGGGCCGGCCACGGCGCCGCGGGCGCGAGCCGGAAGTCGATCACGGCGACCGCGAACCCGCGGGCGGTCAGCTCGTCGCGCAGCGGACCGAACCGCGAGCCGGCGAGCAGCGCACCCGGCCCGGTGGGCTTGCGGTTGCCCACCACCAGCCCGCCGCCGTGCAGCACCAGCACCACCGGAACCGGCGGCCCGCCCGAACTCCGCCGGTAGACGTCCATGGCCAGCGGAATCCCGGCCGGACGGCAGTACTCGTAGGTGCCAGGACCGGCGTCGAGCAACGGCGAAGCGGCCGGCCCGGAGCTGCTGTCGCCGGCCGCGACGGCGCCCGCCACGCCGGTCGCGAGCACCGTCACGAGCACCGGGAACAGCACGATCCACGCCGTCACCCGGCGCGCCGCGGACGGCCACGGGTGCGCCCGCCGCCGGGCCACGACGAGGAACCCGAACAGCGCGACGACCTGCAGCCCGGCGGACACGTAGTCGGTGAAACCGGCCACCGTGTCCGCCGGCTGCCAGGGATCGAACCGCGTCAGCAGCCCCAGCGGACGGCTGACCACCCACAGGACGAGCGCGCCGGCCGCCGCCGCGGCGCCGACGTGCGCCGTCTTGCGCGTCGGCCACCCGAGCGCCGCGACGGCGGCGATGATCCCGACGGCGGCGACCGCGCCGAACAGCATCGCGTACAGCTGCCAGACCCGCCACAACGCGGGCAGCGCGGCCGCCGGGATCACCGCGCCGCCGAGGGCCGCGAAAACCGCCGTGACCAGCAACGGACCACGGCGCAGCGCCGACGGCGCGGTCGACAGGGTCGTCGACGAGCGGTACGCACCACGCTGCCCGTCGACGACCCTCATGCCGCCAGTGTCACCCTGGTCGCGCGAAGGCGCACCTACTTGCGGGCCGCCGTGTAGTTCCGGAACAGCAGGTAGGTGTTGAGAATGTCGGACGACGCGCTCTCGACCGAGCGGTAGATCCCCCACTTCGGGCGGACGTAGTCGCCCTGGTCGGGGAGGTTCACGTTCGACATCGAGCCCTGCGCGGCAACCGGCGCGCCCGACCCGGTGCCGTTGCGGATGACGCACCCCGCCTTGCCCTTGGCGCCCGGCGTGAACGTCCACTCGATGGTGATCCACTTGTCCCGCAGCGGCGCCAGGTCCGTGGCCGCGATGCTCGGCGAACCCGAGTTGGCGTACGCGCGCGCGTTGAGCATTTCCTTGCCGCCGCTGCGGGTGAGGTCCAGTGTCACCCACGGACCGCCGTTGGTCGACGGCGTCTTCGTCTGGAAGATGTGGGTGAACTTGCTGGTGCCGTGCAGGGACGCGGGGATGTACATCTCATAGGAGAGCGTCCAAGTCTCGCCGTTGTGCATCTTCAGCGTGGTGCCGTTCTGCACCATGCCTTTCGACTCGGTGCGCTGGCGGTCGCCGCCGCCGGTGGTGTCGCGGTCGTCCTTCCAGATGTTGAACCGGTAGTGGTCGCCTTCGACGACGACGTACTTGCGGTCGGGGTGGTGGTTGCCGCGGTCGGCCTCGATGCCCTCGAAGGCCTTCAGGCCGTCGGTAGCGGGGTCCGGGTGCCACAACGGGGCCGCGTGGGCGGGGACAGCTGTGCCCAGAACGAATGGGACAGCGAGCGCGGAGACGGCGAGCGAGCGCAGGGCCGTCCGGCGGGGGAATTTCGGCATCGTCGGTGTGTCCTTCCTGACGAGCTGTTCGGCAGGGGTGCACATCGGTCGGCGGACGGACCCGGAAACCGGGCTGGACATCCGATGTCTTGCGCTATGAAGCTAGAAGAGACAGCGCTTTCTGTCAATGACGACCCGGTTGTCGCGACGGTTGGCCAAGAATTCATCCGACCGCATAGCACTCGGCCAGCGCGCCGAACGCCGCCTTCGGCTCCCACGGAACGCCCGGGTACGTCTCCCCCGCGCCGCCCTCCAGTACCTTCACCACGCCCCAGCTCGCCATGTCCAGGTCGGTCCGGGGATCGGCCCGGTGCACCAGCCCGTAACACACGAACGTGCAGGCGAAAGCCGCGTCGACGCCTTCGGCCGCGAAGATCTCCACAAGTTCGCGCAGGTAGCGCGCCTGCTCCTGTTCGTCCCGGACGTAGTCGCCCTTCAGCCGGACCGGGACATCGTCTTCGTACTCGAGGATCTCGCCGCAGCGGGCACCCAGATCCGCGGCGCCGCGGTAGGGCGTCACGCCGAACTCCGTGATCGCCACCGGTTTGCCCGCCACGACCAGGCTCCGGACGCCCTCGCGGTAGAGGTGCTCGACCTCCTTCGAGCGGTGCGCGTCCACCGAGACGATGTCGAAGGGCGCCCAGTCGACGCGCTCCAGGGGAATTGCCGCATACGTGACGCGGCCGCCGAACCGGGCGCGGACCGCTTCCACCGCCTGGGCGAGGAACGCGTTGATCCGCCCGGGCAGCCCGGCCACGAGTTCCCGCGACGCCAGGAGGTTGTCCAGCCGCTCGGTGAGGCCGGCGCCCGGCAGGAAGCCGTGGCAGAACAGGCTCAGCTCGGCACCGGTGACGAACACGATTTCGGCACCCGCCTCGCGGAGGCGTTCCGCCCGGGCAGCACCGTCGGCGAGGAGGGCCAGGAGCTCGTCCGGGGTGCGGTCCCACGGGAACGGCGAGAACCACACCTCCAGCCCCAGCGCGGCCGCCTCGCGGGCGGCGAACTCGATCCGGTCCAGGTCGGTGCCGATCAGCCGCACCGCGGTGCAGTGCAGGTCGTCGCGGATGATCGTCAGCTCACGGCGGACGAGGTCCGGCTCGAAGGGCCTGTTGAACCGCCCGTCACGCTCGAAGCCGGTGTCGTAGCCGATGCCCTTGGCTCGCATGGTCGCTCCTCTCATTAGGGTACGGACCGTACCGTACCCTAATAGGCTAGGCTGGCGCCCATGGCCGCACCGAAGACCCGGCGCCGGGGCACGGAACTGGAAGAGGCGATCCTGCGCGCGGCGGCGGCCGAACTCGCCGAGGCCGGTTACCCCGGCCTGACCATGGAACGGGTCGCCCGGCGCGCCGGCACGAACAAGAACACGATCTACCGGCGCTGGCCGAACCGCGCCGCGCTCGGCGTCGCCGCCTACCGCCACCTCGCCGAAGACACGCTCAAGCCGCCCGACACCGGCGACCTCCGCGAAGACGCGCTGACGCTGCTGCGGGCGATCAACTGTGGCCAGACTTCGCCCGCCGCGCGCGCCCTCCGCAGCCTTCTCACCGGCGTGGGCGACGAACCGGAACTCCGGGAACAGCTGCACGAACAAGCCGCCGAAGGAGGCAGCGCCGCCTGGGTGACTCTGGTCGGCCACGCGGTGGCCCGGGGTGAGGCCCGGCCGAGCGCGCGGCACCCGCGCGTCGCCACCGTGGCTCTCGTGCTGCTGCGCAACGAATACCTCACGCACGGACTGGCCACAGTGGAAGACGGCGTGCTCGTCGAGATCGTCGACGAGGTCTACCTCCCCCTGGTGCGCGCATGACACCCCGGCTCGCTCGCCACGAGCAGATCGCCACCGCACTGGCGGAAGCCGGCGACGACCTCCTGGCCGCGGCCCGCCCGCTCGGCACCGGCATCGGCGGGTCGTCCTGGCTGCTGCAGGTGGCCGGCGAACCCGTCTTCGTCAAGCGCGTCCCGCTCACCGACGTCGAGCTGGCGAACCCCCGCTCGACGGCCGACCTCTACGGGCTGCCGCCGTGGTCGCACTACGGGGTCGGGTCCGCGGGCGGCGGGGCCTGGCGCGAACTGGAAGCGCACCTCATGACGACCGCCTGGGTCCGCGGCGGCGAGTGCGGGAACTTCCCGCTCCTGCACCACTGGCGGCTCCGGCCGGGCCTGCCCCGCCCGCGCGGCGACATCGAAGCCGACGTCGCGTTCTGGCACGGCGACGACGGCGTCCGGCGGCGGCTGGAAGCGCTTGCCGGAGCCACGACCGACCTCGTGCTGTTCCTCGAGCACCTGCCGCACGACCTCGCCGGGTGGCCGGGGGACGGCCTGCCGCTCGAGGAAGACCTGCGGCACATCACCGAATTCCTGGCCGCGCGGGGCGTCCAGCACTTCGACGCGCACTTCGCCAACATCGTCACCGACGGCGAACGCCTCTACCTGACCGACTTCGGCCTGACCGTGGCCCCGGGCTTCGACCTCTCGGACGCCGAAGCGGAGTTCCTGGCCGAACACGCCGATCACGACCGGGCCTACGTCCTGACCCAGCTGGTCAACCGGCACGTCCGCGGCCTGCGCGCGTGGCCGGATGCCCGCACCCGCAACGACTTCGTCCGCGCGTGCGCCGCCGGGGAAGTGCCGGACCCGGCCCCGCTCATCCGCCGGTACGCCCCGCTGGCCGCCGTCGTGAACGACTTCTACTTCGCGCTGCACACCGAGAGCCGAAAGACACCGTATCCGCGGGACGAGATCGCCGAGCAGCTGGCGCGCCATCCGTCCGGCTCTTGACCACCGGACGACACCGACCTAAAGTCAGCGTACCCCGGATCATGTTAACGTTAACATGCGCTGGTCCCCGACGTGCCCCGAAGGAACCGACAACGATGAAGTTGTTCTCCCCGCGCCGTTTCGGCGTCGTGCTGGCCGTCGCGGCCGCACTCGTCCCCCTCGGCAGCGCCGGCGCCGGTGCGACGCCGGCCGCCGACAGCGGTACCGGCGTCCGCGCCGCCGCGAGCACGCTGTCCGTACCCGACATCGACGACGTCCGCGGCAACCTGACGCTGCCGGCGAGCGGCCCGGACGGTACGAACGTCGCCTGGACGTCGTCCGCGCCGTCGGTGATCACCCCGACCGGTGAGGTCACCCGGCCGCCGGCCGGCGCGGCTCCCGCGAAGGTCGTCCTGACCGCGAAGGTGAGCCTCGGCCGCGAAAGCACCACACGGCGGTTCACCGCCACCGTGGTCCCCAAGCCCGCCCCGCAACCCCTGGCCGGCTACAGCTTCTTCTACTTCACCGGCGAGGGCACCTCCAACGGCGAGCAGATCTACTCGGCGCTCAGCAAGGGCAACGACCCGCTGAACTGGGCCGAGCTCAACAACGGCCAGCCGGTGCTCAAGTCCAGCCTCGGCGAACTGGGCGTGCGCGACCCGTTCATCCTGCGCTCCCCCGACGGCGACAAGTTCTACCTGCTGGCCACCGACCTGCGGATCTACGCCGGGCGCGGCTGGGACGCCGCCCAGCGCACCGGCAGCCGGTCGATCATGGTCTGGGAGTCCACCGACCTGGCGCACTGGTCGCGCCAGCGCAGCGTCCAGGTGTCGCCGCCAACCGCGGGCAACACGTGGGCGCCGGAGGCCTTCTGGGACGCCAAGCGCGGCACGTACGTCGTCTACTGGGCCTCGAAGCTCTATGCAGAGAACGACCCGAACCACCTCGGCGACAGCTACAACCGGATGATGTACGCGACCACGCGCGACTTCCACACCTTCAGCGCGCCGCAGGTGTGGATCGACCCGGGCTACTCGGTGATCGACTCGACGGTCATCAAGAACCAGGACACCTACTACCGGTTCACCAAGGACGAGCGCAACAACACCTCCTCGACGCCGTGCAGCAAGTTCATCACCGAGGAGAAGGCCACCGACCTGCTCGACCCGCACTACGGCTTCGTCGCCGACTGCATCGGCAAGGCCACCGCGACCAGCCCCGGCCTGTCCGCGGGTGAGGGTCCGACCGGGTTCAAGTCCAACACCGAGAACAAGTGGTACCTGTTCATCGACGAGTTCGGCGGCCGCGGCTACGTCCCGTTCGAGACCACCGACCTCAACTCGGGCAAGTGGACGATGTCGACCGGCGCGCACCTGCCCGCGTCACCGCGGCACGGCACCGTCCTGCCGGTCACCCAGGCCGAAATGAACCGGCTCAGCCTGCCCCCGGCACCGGTGCAGGCCGACGCGAAGGGCCTCGTCGCGCACTGGCCGCTCGACGCGAAGTCGGGCACGGTCGCGACCGACACCACCGGGCACGGCTACGACGGCGCCCTCGCCGGTGACGTCTCCTGGGCCGGCGGCGCGCTGGCCTTCGGCGGCAAGAACGGCCACGTCCAGCTGCCGAACAACCTGCTCACCGGGGCCGCCGCGGCGACCGTGTCGGCCGACGTCCTGGTCGATCCGAACCAGCAGACGCCGTACTTCCTGTGGGGCCTGGGCAACACGGCCAAGGACGGCACCGGCAACGGCTACCTCTTCACCACCGGCGGCACCGCGAGCGGCGGGTTCCGCGGCGCCATCGCCACCGGCAACTGGACCACCGAGCAGGCGGCCGGAGCCGGCGGGCTGCCGCGCGGGGTGTGGAAGAACGTGACGCTCACCGTCGGCAACGGCGTCGAGGTGCTCTACCTGGACGGCGTCGAGGTCGCCCGCAACGCGAACGCCACGATCAAGCCGTCGGACCTCGGCGGCGGCGTCACGGCGGCGAACTACCTCGGCCGCTCGGTGTACGCGGGCGACAAGACCTTCACCGGCAAGATGAAGGACGTGCGGCTCTACAACCGGGCGCTGTCCGGGCTCGACGTCGCCGCGCTCCCGTCGAACAGCACCGCGATCCGCTCGGTGCAGCTCGACGCGCTCAAGACGCCGGCCGTCATCGACGCGGGCGTCGGGACGGTCGTGCTGCCGGTCAAGCCGGGCACCGACCTGCGCCGGCTCGAACCGAAGTTCGGCCTGGCGCCGGGCGCGACCATCAAGCCGGACAACGGGAAGCCGGTGAACCTCAGCTCGCCGAGGAAGTTCACCGTCACCGGTGCGGGCGGCGATCGTCGCGAGTGGACGGTCGAGGCGCACGAGGTGCGCAGCCCGGTCCTGCCCGGCTACAACGCCGACCCGAACATCGTCGCGTTCGGCGACACCTACTACCTGTACCCGACCACCGACGGCTTCGACGGCTGGAGCGGGACGAAGTTCTCGGCGTGGTCGTCGAAGAACCTCGTCGACTGGAAGGACGAGGGGGTCATCCTCGACCTGGGCAAGGACGTCAGCTGGGCGGACAAGAACGCCTGGGCGCCGACGATCGCGAAGCGCAATGGGAAGTACTACTTCTACTTCTGCGCCGAGGCCAAGATCGGTGTCGCGGTGAGCGACTCCCCGACCGGCCCGTTCGTCGACTCGGGCAAGCCGCTGATCGCGAAGAACCCCGACGGCGGCCAGGCCATCGACCCGGCGGTGTTCATCGACCACACCGGACAGCCGTACCTGTACTGGGGCAACGGCAACGCCTACGTCGTCCCGCTGAACGACGACATGGTGTCCTACGACCCGGCGAAGATCACCCGGCTGGCCGGCCTGACCGACTTCCGCGAGGGGCTGTTCATGGTGGAGCGGAAGGGCACGTACTACCTCAGCTGGTCCATCGACGACACCCGCAGCCCGGACTACCGCGTCGGCTACGCCACGGCGCCGAGCCCCACCGGGCCGTTCACCAACCGCGGCCTGATCCTGAGCAAGGACGCCCACCTCGGCGTCCTCGGCACCGGGCACAGCTCGATGCTGCAGGTCCCGGGCACCGACGACTGGTACCTCGCCTACCACCGCTTCGGCATCCCGGGCGGCGACGGCACCCACCGCGAGACGACGATCGACAAGCTGACGTTCCGCCGCGACGGCACGATCGCCCCGGTCGTCCCGACGCTGGAAAGCGTGCGGCCGCAGCGGATCCCGTGGCACTGCGGGGCGATCCGGGCCAGCTGAGCCGCTGATGTTCGTGAAGGCCACCTTGAGGAACTTAAACTTCCTCAAGGTGGCCTTCACGAACTTTGCAACTGCGCCACCCGATGCGGTGAGACGGAGATCACCAGGGCCGATCTGGCTGCGCTCGGTGACGCGGCCGCCGAGCTGCTGGCGGAGCTCACCGAGCAGCTGGCGACGGTGGCTTCCCGGCGCTGACCAGCTCGTCCGGCGTCACCCGGCCAGTTCGGGCAGGGCCAGCGTGTGGTTCGTGTGCCGGACCTTCGCGTCGAGGTACCGCAGGTTGTCCGGGGTCGCGTGCACACCGGTGGGCACTGTCCCGGCGACGGTGACGCCCCGGTCGCGCAGCTGCCGGACCTTGTCGGGGTTGTTGGTGAGCAGGTCCACCTCGGTGATGCCCAGCGCGGCGAGCATCTGGGCCGCGGCGGTGTAGTCGCGGGCGTCCTCGGGCAGGCCCAGCGCGGTGTTCGCCTGGTAGGTGTCGAGCCCCGCGTCCTGCAGGGCGTAGGCGTCCAGTTTGGCGTACAGCCCGATGCCCCGGCCCTCCTGACGCAGGTAGAGCAGGACGCCGCCGGCGCCGTCGATCCGTTCCACGGCCTCGCGCAGCTGCGGCCCGCAGTCGCAGCGGGCGGAGCCGAACACGTCGCCGGTCAGGCACTCCGAGTGCAGGCGCACCAGCGGCCGGGCCGGGTCGCCGAACACCAGGGCGAGGTGCTCGGCACCGTCGGTCAGCCCGTCGAAGGTGACGACTTCGGCCGAGGCCGAGTAACCGTCGGCGAAGCGCAGCGGGACCCGGACGCGGGTGCGGACGGTGGCGACGGGGATCATGGCGACTCCGTTCAAATTTGAACCTTGATCGCACCGTACCTCTTGAGTTCGAATTTGAACAACAGGTACCGTTGTGACATGGGTCGTCCACGGTGGCTGAACGCCGAAGAGAAGCGCGCCTGGAACGCGTTCCTCGGCACTTACGAGCTGCTCAACCGGCGGCTGGACCAGCAGCTCAAGCAGGACTCCGGCATCTCCCACCTCCAGTACGTGATCCTCGCCCGGCTCAGCGGCGCCCCGGATCGCGAACTGCGGATGGCCGAGCTCGCCTGCGCGGTGTCGAACTCCAAGAGCGGGCTGACCTACCAGATCAGCCAGCTGGAGCGGGCCGGCCTGGTGCGCCGCCGCGCGTGCGAGAGCGATCCCCGGGCCGTCTACGCCGTGCTCACCGACGAGGGCATCACTCTGCTGGAGGAGGCCGCGCCCGGGCACGTCGCACTGGTCCGCGAGCTGCTGATCGACGTCCTCACGCCGGACCAGCTGCACGCGCTGGCCGACGGCCTCGGCGAGGCGAACCGCCGCATGCTCGCGGTCGGCGACAGCACCGGTGACAGCGCCGACGGCTGCCCCTGAGTGACTCGCGTCACTTTCCGCGCTGATCGGCGCTGATTCCGGAACCCGACCCGCGCCCCCTGAGAACAGCCCATGACACTGGCTGGATCGAAAGGCGGGCGATGACCCCGGAAGACCCCGATTCCGACGACGACGCGAGCGTGATCGCGCGATCGCGGCATGAGCCGAGCCTGTTCGCGGTCATCTTCGACCGCCACTCGCGCCACATCCACCGCTACCTGGCCCGACGCCTCGGTCCGACGACCGCCGACGACGTCCTGGCGGACACGTTCCTGATCGCCTTCGACAAACGCGCGAAGTTCGATCCGGCCCGGTCCGACGCCCGGCCGTGGCTCTACGGCATCGCCACGAACCTCATCTCGCGGCAACGGCGGGCGGAAACGCGGGAGCTGAAGCTCCGGCTGGCCGTCGGACCGCCGGCCGCCGAGGAAGGGCACGCCGACCGGGTCGCCGACCAGGTCAGCGCGCAGGCCCTCGGCGCCCGGCTCGACCGGGCCCTGGCCGCCCTGCGGCCCCGTGAACGGGACGTCCTGCTGCTCGTCGCCGCGGAAGGCCTGGCCTACCAGGAAGTCGCCCAAGCGCTCGACATTCCCGTCGGCACCGTCAAATCGCGGCTCAGCCGGGCTCGCGGCCGCGTCCGCGCCGAGCTCGGCGCCTTCGACCTCGTGAAGGAGACCTCGGGTCATGGATGAACTGGACCTGATCCGCAACCGCGCGGAAACCACCGGCTTCGCGCCGGCGGAGCACCTCACCCCGGCCCGCGAGCGGCTGCTGGCCGCCGCCCGCGGCGAACGCCGGTCCCGGCCGCGCCGCTGGCTCTGGATCGCCGGTGGCTCGGTCGGCCTGGCCGCGGCGATCACCGCCGTCGTGGCGCTGGCCCCCACCGAACAGGTCGGTGTCGGGCCCTCCGTGGCACACGCCGACCCGGTCAAGGTGCTGACCGCGGCGGCGAGCAGCGCACTGAAGGAGCCGGCCAAGCCGCCCCGCCCCGACCAGTTCCTGTACGTGAAGACGGAGCAGGCGGATCACCACTTCCGCGAGGTCTGGTTTTCGGTCGACGGCACCCGCGACGGCCTGATCGGCACCACCAAGATCGGTGGCTGCCGCAACGGCAAGGCGCCGAATTACGGCACGAACGACCCGCGCAAGGAAGGGATGCTCGAGGACTGCACGCCGAAGCCGGTCTACCGGACGGACCTGCCGACGACCGCCGACGCGATGCTGGCCTACCTGAACTCCCAGCCCGGCACACAGAAGGACAACCCCACGGCGATGGGCAAGGACGTGTGGGGTCTCGTCGACGAGCAGGTCCTCCAGCCGGCGTCCTACGCGGCCCTGTTCGAGGCGGCGGCGAAGGTGCCGGGCCTGACGGCCCTGGACCACGTCACCGACGGTGCCGGCCGCCCGGGCGTCGGGATCACGTTCCCGGTGCCCCCCGGCTCGAGCCCGAATGCGAAGCCGATCGTGATGGTCTTCGACGCCACCACGTACCAGTTCCTGGGCACGACCGACAGTGCGGTGACGGTGAAGACCTACGTCGACGAGGTGGGGCAGCGTCCCTGACCTGCCCGGCTCGCCGGGACCCGCCCCGGGTCCCGGCGAGCCGTCCGTTACGACCATGCAGCGTAACGGATCGACTAGACTTCCCCCATGGCGTCAGCACGCGAGCCGAACCCGGACACGCCGCGGCCCGGCGGGCGGCCCCGCGACGCCGCGCTCGACGAGGCGATCATCCTGGCCACGCGCGAGCGCCTCGTCCGCGACGGGTATTCCCTCATGACCATCGGCGACATCGCGGCCGATGCCAAGGTCAGCCGCCCGACGCTGTACCGGCGGTGGCGCACGAAGTTCGAGCTCGTCGTCGACGCGCTCGACTACGGCTTCCGCAAGCAGCGCGACTCCTACACCGTCGACCTGACCGAAATGGCACCGCGGGAGGCGTTCACCGAAGCCGTCCGGCGGCTCGATCCGGCTTACTTCAACCCGGACGCCATGGTGCTCATGGGCAACTTCGCCGGCGAGGCGATCCGCACCCCCGAACTGCTCGGGATCCTGCGGGAGCACGCCGTCGAACCGCGGGTCACGCTGGTCGAGGACGTGCTGTCCCGGCTGCAGGAACGCGGCGCGGTCTCCGGGGGCATCGACAAGCACACCATCGCGACACTGTGTTTCGGCAGCTACTTCGCCGCCTTCCACCGGGGCGAGAGCCGGGACGAAATCCCCGAAGCGGTCGTCTCGGTGCTGTGGCCGGCGATCGCGGCGCCGCAGCCGGGCCGGCGCCGACGCGGCTGACCGGCGCGAATGCAACTGCTGCCCGGTATTCGCAACCATTCCGGGCTCCCACCCGTGCATTAGAGGTGTGAGGACCTCTTCGGATCGACGACGGCAGTTCCGGGCACGAGCAGTGGCGGTCGCGGTGCTGAGCGGCGCCGGCCTCGCGTTCGCCCACGCCCTGAGCGGGGCGACGGTCGGCGGCCCCATCCTGGCCGCCGCGGCCGGCGGGAACAGCCTGCCCGACACGGCGGCCGTCGCACCCCCACCCGCGCGGGAGCCGGTGGTCACGTCGACCCGCCCGGCGCCGAACCCGGTCCTGCCGTTCAACGCGAAACTGACGTCCGACGACATCCCCGTCCTGGGCGGTGGGGTGCGCAGCGGCGCCTGCAGCGGGTCCCTGGTCGCGCCGCAGTGGATCGTCACCGCCGGGCACTGCTTCCACGACGTCAAGGACACCCGGATCGGCGGGCGGCCGCCGTACACCATGACCGTCACCGTCGGACGGCTGAAGGACAGCGACCCCGGCGGGTACACGAGCGAGGTCGTCGACGTCCGGCAGTCGCCGGTCAACGACCTCGCCGTGGCCAAGCTCGCCGGCCCGATCGAGGACATCGTCCCGGTGAAGCTGGCCACGACCCGGCCGTCGATCGGCAGGCAGCTCCAGTTCGCGGGCTGGGGTTCGCTCTCGGCGACCGTGCTCGGCCCGTCCGATCACCTCAAACGCGGCCGCTTCACGGTGTCGGGCATCGGCCAGGCGACCCTGGAAGCCCAGCCGGTCGGCAGGCGCACGGTCGAAAACGGCCCGTGCCCCGAGGACTCGGGCGGCCCGTTCTTCGTCTCCGACGACGACCGCACCGGGACGCTGGTGGCCATCGTCAACACCGGGCCGCCGTGCCCGCAGCCCGGGGCCGAGACGATCGCCCGGGTGGACGTCGTGGCGGACTGGATCCGCGAGCAGACGGGCTGACCCCGGCGGTCACCGCGGCCGCAGGGCGGCCAGCTCCTCGGTGATCAGCAGGTCCGGGTCGAACTTCATGCCGGCGAAGTGGCCGGCGAGCTCGAGTGAGAGCACCCCGTGCAGGCGGGTCCAGAAGGACAGCGCGCGGTGCAGGGCGGCGGCCGGTGCCGGGTGGCCCTCCGCCCACTCGCGGTGGGTCTCGAGGTGGGTGCCGAACGGCGTGGGTGGCTCGTCGCCCGCCTCTTCGGCGCAGACGTCGATCAGCACCGCCATGACCTCGGACGAGATCGCGGTGGTGTCGCCGGGCGCGTGGTAGCCGGGCACCGGCGTGCCGTAGATGAGGAAGTACCGCTGGGGGTCGCTGCGCGCCCAGTCGCGGATGGTGCTCGCCAGCCCCGGAAGACCGGTGTCGCGGGCCGCGCGGACGGTGTCGGCGAGGCTGCGGTAGGCGTCCCGGATGAGCGCGGTGATCAGCTCGTCGCGGCTCGCGAAGTACCGGTACAACGCGGGGCCGCTCATGCCCACCTGCTTGGCGATCGCGTTGAGCGACAGCGCGGGCACGCCGGCCGCGGCGATCTGCTCCCACGCGTGGCGCTTGATCTCCTCGCGCACCTGGGCTCGATAACGCTCTCGAGGGCTCTCACTCATCACCGTTAGAGGTTATCACTTTTCTTATTGACACTCGCGTCGACTTGGTTATAGGTTCTAACCATCCCGACAGGCACTAACCAAGGAGCCACGATGACTGTCATCGCCCCGCCCCGCACCTCGAAGGCCGTGCTCATCGCGGCCTGGGCCGTCCCGGTCATGGTGGCCGGCCAGTTCGCCCTGCTGTCCGGCGTGCCCATCGCCGTCGTGCTGATCGGTTCCCGGCGCCGGCGGACGCACCGCTGGTGGGCCGCCGGCCTCGCCGCGGTCTACGCCGCCGCGCTGACGACCTGGTTGGCCGGACCGAGCAGTGCGCCGAGCCTGTCGAAGTTCCTGAGTCCGGTGGCCACCGCGTTGTTCACGACGGCGGGCGTCGTGGTCGCGGTCGCGGTCAGCCGGCGTGCCCGATGACGAACGCGGTCAGGAACCCGAGGGTGGCGAGCAGCCCGGTGTAGAGCTCGGTGCGTTCGAACGCCTCGGGGATCATGGTGTCGGCGATCATGGCGAGGATCGCCCCCGCGGCCACGGCCGTGATCGCCGCGATGGTCGCGGGGGACGCCGTCCGCAGCAGCAGGTTGCCGGCGAGGGCCGCGGCCCCGCTGGCGACCGCGATGCCGCTCCAGACGCCGAAGACGTACCGCGCACTGCGGCCGGCGGTCTTCATGCCGGCGGCGCTGGACAGTCCTTCGGGGACGTTCGAGATGAACACGGCGGCAAGCACGGTGACGCCGATACCGCCACCCCCGAGCAGGGACACGCCGAGTACGACGGATTCCGGGATCCCGTCGAGCAGGGCGCCGATGGCGATGGCGGCCCCGCTCCCCGCGGTGTCCTGTTCGGACGGTTGCTGCCCGCCGGACCGCTTGCGGTGCCGGGCACCCCGCCGGGCGAGCAGGACGTTGATCAGGACGTAGCCGGCGGCGCCGCCGAGGAAGCCGCCCGCGGTCGGCCAGAGCCCGCCGGACTTCTGGGCGTCGTCGACGAGGTCGAAGGCGAGCGCCGAGATCAGCACCCCGGCCCCGAAGGCCATGATCCCGGCCACGACCCGCCTCGACACGCGCACCCACCACGCGACGGCGGCGCCGAGTACGAGCGCCGCCCCGCCGACAAGACCCCAGAGCCCCGCCTCCACCCATTGCGGCACGAAATGCCACCTTCCGCCGGATCGTGATCGTCTGGGGAAGGACTACCCAGGACGACCGTCGCGGACACAAAACAATGTCCTGATGTGCGAAGACATTGAGCAGACATTCGCCTCCTTGTCCCGTCTCCCGGCGCGCTGTCAGGCTCCGACGACACCGGCACCGAACCGCCGGTCGTCGAGAAAGGAAACGGATATTCCGATGCGCACCAAGACCAGCAAGCAGGCCCGCGGCCGTACGGCCGCCGTCGTCGGGACGGCCGTCGCGCTGGCGACCCTGACGGCCGCACCGGCCGGAGCCGGCACGCTCGGCACGTCCGCCCTGTGCTCCGGCACGGCCACCGGTGCGGTGGCGAAGTGGGGCCCGGTGTCCAAGCACTGTTCGTACACCAGCCCGGCGAGCGGCTGGCGCGGGAAGCTGCGGGTCGAGTGGAACACGCAGTCGGGCACCAACCAGGCCGCGTGCGTGGAGGCCCGGATGGGCAAGGCGGCCCACCGGCCGCCAAGGCAGGGCCCCGGCAAAGTCGCGGTGGCTCGCTCACCCGGCAGCGCAGCTCAGCCAACGTCTTGAATGAGTCATTCAGGACCTCCGAAGATGCTGTTGGCGAATTCGAGCGGGTGCGCTGAGGCCGCTCCGGTGGCGAGCGGATCGCCCGGACCGGCCAACTCGCCACCCGGACCGGCCAACTCGCCCGGGTTCTCCGGCGTGTTGGCCGTTGCAGCCGGTGAGTTGGCCGCTCCGGTCGGCGAGTTGGCCGCTCCGGTGGGCACGAACCCGAATTCGCCAACAGCATCCTCCGAAGCCCTGAATGACTCATTCAAGACACCGCGGCCACACCAGGCTTCGTGCCGCAACCGCATTGCTCGCCGCGAGCGACGTCTTCGTGACGCACGCGGGCTTCAGCAGTGTGCGCGAAGCCCTGTCGGCGGGGGTTCCGATGGTGGCGGTGCCGCTGTTCGCCGACCAGCCGGCCAACGCCCGGCGCATCGAGGAACTCGGCGCCGGGGTGCCGGTCGACGCCGTGGGACTGACGGCGGACGGACTGGCCGCCGCTGTGGAGCGCGTCCTCGGCGAGCCGGCCTTCCGCTCGGCCGCACTCGAGTTCCGCTGTGCTGCCGCCGATCACCGACTTCGTCCGGCACCTCGAGACTGAGCTCCTCGAAGGGTGACCACGGTGTGGCGCGCGTCACGGAATGCGCGGCGATCTTCGGCGCTACACACAGGAGAGACCGTTCGTCCACAAGGGAGGGCCATGTCCGCCACCACCACTCCGGAAGAGTCCGTCGCCGTGCCCGAGCTGGAGGACTTCGACTTCCCGCTCGCCGACGGCGCCGCCTGCCGCATCGACGACCCGGACTGCGAAGCCTGCCAGTGAAACCGGGCTCCGGCCACAGCGCGACCCGCGTGGCCGGAGCCTGCCGTCTCAGACGCGCATGGCCAGCCACAACGCCATCCAGGCGAGGCACGCCAGCGCACCGCCGACCCCGAAGGCGAGCAGTACGCGGCGGAGCGCCGCGACGACGCCGGCCCGGCCCGTCATTTCGGTGATTCCCGCTTCAGCCATGGCCATCAGGTGCCCGGGTGCGGGAGCACCAAACATCAAGCTCCCATCACGAGACCTTCGATGGTGTGCTTCTGGGTGATCGGCCGCAGGACGTCGACGACCGGGCAGTCCAGGTGCGCGCGCACGGATTCCGGCAGCGAAGACCAGAATTGCCGGGTCACCGCCGTGTCGTGGCGTTCGTCGTTGCCCGCGCCCGGCGCGTCGAGGCCCAGCACCAGGACCGGGCGCGCCTTCGCCGAGTGGTTCGCGGTGCCGCGGTGGACCGTCAGGGCCGACCGGATCGAGATGTCACCCCTCTGCGGAAACTTGCGCGTCGCGAGTTCCCGGTAGCGCGGATATGCCTCGCGCGGCGGGAACATGCCGTGCTCGAACGCGCCGCCGTCGTCCCAGTGCGTGCCGGGCGCGATCTCGAACGGCCCCATGTCCGGCTCGGTGTCGACGGCGGTCACGTTCACCGCCAGCGACGTCAGCCGCCGCTCGCGGGCGGTTTCGGGAGGCATCGGGAAGTCCCGGTGCCACGGCTGGTCGACCGCGCCGGCGAGCGGGACGTCGAAACCCACCTCGACGATCCGGTACGCCGGCCCCAGCACCGCCTCGGCGACGGCGGTGATCCACGGGTGGGTGACGAGGTCGGTGAACCCGCGCAGCTGCTCCGGGTGGATTTCGGTGTAGAAGCGGTTCGGGCCGCGGCCGACGGCGCCGTCCGGCCGGGCGCGGGCCTCGGCGAACGCCGTGTCGATGTCTTCGCCGAGCTGCCGGACCCACTCGCGGGGGAACGCACGGGGCAGGCCGATGATGCCATCGGCGTCCAGGCGTTCGGTCAGCGCCGTGAGTTCGGCGGCGGCCAGTGGAGCGGGGACGGTCTGGTGCGCGGTCATCCGGCCTCCTTGGGGGCACGACGGCGTGGCAGCTGAGTGGTGACTACGAGTTTGCAACGTGGCATGCCACGTTGCAAGAGGTACGCTGCGCCGGTGAACCCGAAACTGCGTGACGTGGCCGAGCACGCCGGCGTCTCGGTGCGCACGGTGTCCAACGTGGTCAACGGGTTCCGGTACGTGGCCCCGGCGACCCGGGAACGCGTGCAGGCGAGCATCGACGCGCTCGGCTACCGGCCCAACCTGGCCGCCCGCACCCTGCGGCGCGGCCGGACCGGGCTGGTGGCGCTGGTCATCCCGGAGATCGACTCGCCGTACTTCGCCGAGCTCGCCGCGCGGACGGTCCGGATCGCCGGCACCCGCGGCATGACCGTGCTCATCGACCAGACCGACGGCGACGCCGAGCGCGAGAAGGAACTGCTGCACGGCCGGCGCAGCCAGCTCGTCGACGGCGTCCTGTTCAGCCCGTGGGCGGTGGCGCCCGCGGAGCTGGCCGCGCGCACCGACACCGTCCCGCTGGTGCTGCTCGGCGAGCACGACGGCACCGCCGGCGTCGACCACGTCGCCATCGACAACGTCGTCGCCGCGCACGAGGCCACCCGGCACTTGCTGGCTTCGGGCCGCCGCCGCGTCGCGGCACTGGGCATCCAGCCGCGCTCGCTGAACGCCACCGCGCGGCAACGTCTCGCCGGCTACCGGCAGGCACTGGCCGAGGCGGGCCTGGCGGCCGAGCCGGCGCTGGAGGTGCCGGTGCGGCGCCTGCACCGGGCCGACGGCCACCAGGCGATGCTGCGCCTGCTCGACCTGGCCCAGCCGCCCGACGCGGTCTTCTGCTTCACCGACGAACTGGCCCTCGGTGCATTGCGGGCCGCCGCCGATCGCGGTGTCCGGGTTCCGGAATCCCTGGCCCTGGTGGGGTTCGACGACATCGAGGACGGCCGCTTCAGCGTGCCGGCCCTCACGACCGTGTCGCCGGACAAGGACCGCATCGCCGAACTCGCCCTCGACCGCCTGGCGCGGCAGGCGGCCGACCCGGAACCCCCGAGGTCGATCGTCGCGCCGCACCACCTGGAAGTGCGCGAGACGAGCTGAGCGTGCGGGCGCCACCGCGCCGGCACCCGACCGGCTTCACCAGCCGGCGACCGCCACCCGGTCGCGGCCGGCCTTCTTGCCCGCGTACAGCGCGTCGTCGGCCGCCCGGATCATCTCGTCGAGACCGGCGCCCGGCTCCGGCGGGTGCAGCGCCGCACCGATCGTCGCCGACAGCGTCACCGGCTCCCCCGTCGGCGCGGTGATGCGCAGCGCCCGGATCCGGAGGCGGATCCGCTCGGCGATCGTGCGGACCTCGGCTTCGTCGACGTCGGGCAGCACGACGGCGAACTCCTCGCCGCCGTACCGGCCGACCGTGTCCCCGCGGCGGACGGCCCGGGTGAGCACGGTGGCCACCTCGGCGAGGACGTCGTCGCCGACCGGGTGGCCGTGGGTGTCGTTGATGCGCTTGAACCAGTCGAGGTCGATCATCAGGACCCCGATCCGGCCACGGGTGCGTTCGAGCACGTGCTCGGCCTGCTCGTGCCAGGCGATCGCGTTGAGCAGCCCTGTGCGCTGGTCGGTGCGGGCGGCCAGTTTGAGCTGGTCGAGCTGGACGCACTGGTGCAGCGCGAAAGTCGGGATGATCATCAGCAACGCGGCGGGCGGCCACCACAGCAGCGCGAGCGCGACGAACACCCCGAGCGCCAGCTGGCTGACCTCCAGCAGGTTGTCCGAGGCGCTGCCCAGCAGCCGGCGGGGGTGGTCGACGGTGACCGTCCAGGCGATGGCCGTGCCGACGAGCCCGGTGTTGACCGCCCACTGGATCGCGGCGGCGGCGACCACGACGACCAGGTCGGCCCAGCCGGGCCGCGCGCCGGCGGCGAGGTGCTCCTGGACGCCGCTCGAGCGCAGCACGGCGGCCGCGGCGGCCGCGGCCAGTGCGAGCGTGGCGGCGGTGAAGACGGTGCGGTGCGGCGGCCGGACCGCGTCGAACCGGTTGACCAGCGCCCAGCGGTGGGCGTAGATCACCGCCACCAGCGCCAGTTCGAGCACCAGGGGCACGGCGATCGCCCCGGCGAAGATCCAGACACTGCAGAGGTCGACGTACGGCGTGCCCGAGCGGTCGCGGCGCCGCCGTTCGATGAGGTGCGAAGCGTGCAGGTGCGGCAAGGCCGCCGCCGCGAGCCAGCCCGCCGTCACCCATTGTCCCGGTGTCGGTGCCGCGCGGGCCGCGAGCGCGAACACAACGACCGCCAGCAGGTCCACGCCCAGGACGAGGAACCGCACCCGCCCCGGCAACGACCACAGTTTCCAGCCCGACGGCGACCAGCCCCCGCCGGTGACCACGTTTTCCCCCATCGCAGCGCCTCCCCCGCGCCGGTGATCCCCCGACTGCCCAGGGTAGTCGCGTCCCGGCCGGATGTCAGGCAATTCCCGCCATCGCGACCCGACCGGGCGGCTGAGACCATTCCGGGTATCCGGGACCGGACGAACCGCACGGAAAGGCGAGCCGATGAGCGACAAGGGCTGGTGAACCGCAGACCCACTCCCCTGCCACCGGGAAGGAGCCCGCGATGAGCGACAAAGGCTGGTGAACCCTCAGGCCTCGGCCGGGAGCGCGGCCGAAACGACGTTGGGGCGGCGGCGCGCCCACGCCGCGGCCGCGGCGAGCGCGACCAGCGCTCCCGCGGTCCCCGCCCAGGCGATCGCCGCCGCCGGCCCGACCAGCTGGGCGAGGACGCCCCCGGCCACGATCCCTAGCCCCTGCCCGGCGATCATGCCGGTCCGCGCGAACCCGAGGGTCCGCCCGCGCACCCGCGGCGGGGACAGCTGGACGAACGTCGCGCCCGCGGTGACCTGGTAGGCCGAGCAGAGCCCCGACAGGAACAGCAACGCCAGCGCCATGCCGAGCGTCGGCCGGCCCCAGAAGGCCACGAGCGGCGCGGACGTCCCGACCGCCAAGACGCCGAGGGCGCGCACCCGCACCGGCCGGGCGACCCGCCGCAGCAGCAGCGCGCCGGCGACCGCCCCGGCCGGTTCCGCGGCGAGCAGCACCCCGATCCATTCGGCGCCCACCCCGGCCTGGTGGGCGAACGGGACCGCGAGCCCTTCCGGGACGACGGTGAACAACGCCAGCCAGCCCAGCCAGACCAGCGTGCCGAGGGTGCGGTCCTTGCCCACGGCCACCGCACCGGCGGCGAGCCGGCGCAACCACGTCGCCTCGCCTTCCGTGGCCGCGGGTGGCGGGTGCGGGCCGAGGCCGGCGCGGATGAGCAGGGCGGACGCGGCGAAGGTGGCGGCGTCGACGGCCAGGGCGGGGTGCGCACCGACGCCGGTGACCACGAAGGCGGCCGCGGCGAACCCGAGTACCAGGCACAGCTGCGTGGTGACCTGCTGGACCGATTGCCCCGCCTCGTAACGAGCGCCCAGCAGCTCGGGCAGGACGGCGCCTTGGGCGGCCGAGAACGGGGCTTCGGCCAGCTGCACGAGCACGAGCAGCGCGGCCATCAGCGGCAACGGCACCGTGGGCACGGCCATCACGGCGACCAGCGCCGCCCGGAGCACGTCGCAGGCGACCATCACGCGGCGGCGCGGGTACCGGTCGGCGAGCCACGACAGCAGCGCGCCGGACACGAGGGCGGGCAGCATCGACAGGGCGTAGGTCGCGGCGCTCAGCGCGGCGGAACCGGTGCGCTGGAAGACGAGTATCGACAAGGCGACCCGGGCGAGCTGGTCCCCGGCGACCGACAGCAGGCCGGCCAGCCAGAGCAGGCGGAAGCCGCGAACCGCGAACGCGGACCGCGTCGCGCCCATCCCCACCCCCAGGCATTGTCACGCAGAGCGTTGCCCAAGAGGCTCACGGTAGCGCGTGCGGAGGCCGGCCACCATCGCCGACGGTCAGGCCGGGGCCGATGGGGACTCTCGCCGCCTGGCACGGGTGATGCCCCTTCAATCACGCGTGTCGACCCTTCAATCACGCGTGATGCCTCCCTGATCACGCGAGATGCCTCCTTCCGCACACGGCTCGATGGGCGGGAACGGGCTTCATGTGTGATTGAGCGGGCATCACGCGTGATTGGCGGGGCATCACGCGTGATCACACGGACGACACGGGGCCGCGGACCTAGACTCTGCGCATGGGTGCCCGCTCCCGCCGAAACGTCGGCAACCTGCCGGCCGAGCTGACCAGCTTCGTCGGCCGGCGCCACGAGCTCGGGGAAGCGAAACGCCTGCTCGCCACGGCCCGGCTGGTCACGCTGACCGGCGCCGGCGGCGTCGGCAAGACGCGGCTGGCCCTGCGGGCCGCCGCCGACGTGCGCCGGGCGTTCCCGGACGGCGTGTGGCTGGTCGAGCTGGCCGACGTGGGTGATCCGCACCTGGTGCCGAACACCGTGGCGACGGCGTTCGGCCTGCGCGGCACCAGCGACCAGGCCGCCGGGCTCGCCGAGTACCTCGAAGACAAGCAGCTGCTCCTGGTGCTGGACAACTGCGAGCACGTCGCCGACGAGTGCGCGACGCTGATCGCGAAACTGCTCGCGGTCTCCGGCGGGCTCCGGGTCCTCGCCACCAGCCGGCACACGCTGCACGGGGAGGGCGAGCACCTCCTGCACGTCGAGCCACTGCCCGTCCCCCGCGCCGGGAACACCGGCGGTGGCCCGGTCGAAGCGGTCACGCTGTTCGCCGATCGCGCGGCGGCCGTCTCCCCCGGCTTCGAGCTCACCCCGGACAACCGCGCGACGGTGAGCCGGATCTGCCGCCGGCTCGAAGGCATCCCGCTGGCCATCGAACTGGCCGCGGTCCGCGTGCGCGTGCTGTCGGTCGACCAGGTCCTCGAGCGGCTCGACGACCGGCTCGGCCTGCTCACTTCGCGCCCGGCCGCCGTGCCGCCCCGCCGCCGGACCCTGGAAGCGGCGATCGACTGGAGCTTCGAGCTGTGCACGCCCGCGGAACAGCGGCTGTGGGCGCTGGCGTCGGTGTTCCCCGGCGGGTTCGACCTCGACGCCGCCGAGCACGTCTGCGCGCCCGCGGACGACGGCAGCGGCAACGCACTGGACGTCGTGACCGGCTTGGTGGACAAATCGGTCCTCAGCCGCCAGAACGGCACGTTCGGGCGGCGCGCCTGGTACCGGATGCTGGAGACCGTCCGTGACTACGGCGGCGCCCGGCTGGCCACCGGCGGCGGCGAGGCCGGCGTCCGGGCCCGGCAAGCCGGGTACTACGCGGACCTCGCGCGGCGCTACCGGACCGAGGGGTTCGGCCCGCGGCAGTCGGAGTGGCTCGGCCGGCTCCGCCGCGAGCACGCCAACCTCCGGGCCGTGCTGGAACACTGCCTGTCCGGTCCCGGGGAGGCGAGCCAGGCGCTCGACATCGCGGCTTCGCTGTGGAACTTCTGGTACGGCGGCGGCCTCGTCCCGGAGGGCTGCGGCTACCTGCGGCGCGGCCTCGAACTGTGCGGCGAGCGCACCCTGGTCCGGGCCCGGGGGTTGTACGCGATGGCGTTCCTGGCGATCCAGACCGGCGCGCCGCACGCGGAACTGCTGGCGGAGCTGGCCGAACTCGCCGACGAGTTCGCCGACGAACGGCTCCGGGCCGGCCACGCGGAATGCGCCGGCATGGCCACGTTCTTCACCGGCGACCTGACCGGCGGGGCCGAGCTGCTGGAGCGGGCGCTGGCCGGGTACCGCAGCGCCGGGGACGCGCTGCTGGTGTTCGACACGCTGATCCTGCTCGCCGCCGCGCGCTTCTTCCTCGGCGATCCGCGGGGCATGGCCGCCGCGGAGGAGGCGCTCGCCCTCACCGAGCGGCACGAAGCCCGCTGGTCCCGCGGCTACGCGTTGTGGGCCGTCGCGATCCACCGCTGGCGCACCGGCGAGCCCCGGCAGGCCGCGGACCTGCTGCACGAGGCCGTCGCCCTACGGCTGCCCGACCGGACGCTGCTCGCGTTCCTCCTCGAGGCGCTCGCGTGGTGCCACTCCGCCGAAGGCGAGCACGAGCGAGTGGCCCGGCTGCTCGGCGGCGCCGGCGCGGTCTGGCGGCTCAGCGGCGCCCGCGTCGGCGAAATGAGCCCGTACCAGGGTGTCGACGAGCAGTGCGCCGCCCTGGCCCGCAAGGCGCTCGGGGACGACGTCTTCGACACGGCGTTCGCCGAGGCCGCCGGCTCCGGTATCGACGAGGTCGTCCGGTACGCGCTGCGGGAGCGGCCGGCCACGCGCGTGGCGGGCAAGGCGGCCGAACCCGGCGGGCTGACCCGGCGGCAGCGCGAGATCGCCGAGCTGGTGGCGCGCGGGATGACCAACAAGGAGATCGCGGCCGCCCTGGTCCTCAGCGGACGGACCGTGGAAGGCCACGTCGAGAACATCCTGGTGAAGCTCGGCCTCACCTCGCGCACCCAGGTCGCTTCGTGGCTCGCGGGCCAGCCCCGGCAACCCGCGTAGCCGTCCGGGTAGTTTCCCCGGTCCCCTCCGGTCCGGTTCGGACGATCCTGTTCGTGCGACCACACACCGCCCGGAGGAGGACGAGGTGTCCATCGATTCGGCGCCGCAGACCTGTCCCCAGTGCCGGCGGCCGACGGTCCTGATGTCCCACGCCTGGGGCCGTCAGTGGGTGCACGTCGGCACCTGGCGCCCGCAGTGCGGCAACCTGCCCTGGGTGGCGCACTCGACGCAAAACCGGACCCGATAGGCCATTCCGGACCAGCCGGGCACGCGTTGCCACCTCGCGTCGCCCGGCAGAGCGTGCTGGGGCCGTGCCTTCCCCTCCCCCCAAGTCGGCACGGCCCCACCACGCTCACCCTCCTCAGCCGTGCCGGTGCCGCCGGATCAGCCCGCGGGTGATCACCGTCCGCTGGATTTCGTTGGTGCCCTCGCCGACGATCATCAGTGGCGCGTCCCGGAAGTACCGCTCGACGTCGAACTCCGTCGAATAGCCGTAGCCGCCGTGGATGCGGACCGCGTCGAGGGCGATCTCCATCGCCGCCTCGGAGGCGAACAGCTTCGCCATCCCCGCTTCGAGGTCCGCGCGTTCCCCGGAGTCGTAGCGACGGGCGGCGTGGTGGACCAGCTGGCGGGCCGCCTCCAGCTTGGTGGCCATGTCGGCGAGGTGGTTGCCGACCGACTGGTGCTGCCAGATCGGCTTGCCGAACGTCTCGCGCTCCTGGGCGTACCGCAGCGAATCCTCCAGGGCGGCACGGGCGACGCCGAGAGCGCGGGCGGCCACCTGGATCCGGCCGATCTCCAGCCCGCGCATCATCTGCGCGAAGCCCCGGCCCTCTTCCCCGCCCAGCAGCGCGGTGGCCGGGACGCGGAAGTCCACGAAGGACAGTTCGCAGCTCTCCACGCCCTTGTAGCCCAGCTTCGGCAGGTCACGGGCGACTTCGAACCCCGGCCCGGGCTCGACCAGGAGGATGCCGATGCCCGCGTGCGCGGGTTCGGCGTGCGGGTCGGTCCGGCACAGCAGGGCGACCAGCTGCGACCGGCGGGCGTTGGTGATCCAGGTCTTCGCGCCGTCGACCACATAGGACTCACCGTCGCGGCGGGCGGTGGTGCGCAGGGCCTGCAGGTCGGACCCGCCGCCGGGCTCGGTCAGCGCCATCGTCGCGCGGACCTCGCCGGTGGCCATCCGCGGCAGGTAGCGTGCCCGCTGTTCGCGGGTGCCGAACGTGTCGAGGAGCTTCGCGACGACGGTGTGGCCGCCCATCGCGCCGGCGAGGCTCATCCAGCCGCGCGCCAGTTCCTCGGTGACCTCGGCGTAGCACCGGGCCGAGACCGGCGTCCCGCCCCAGGTCTCGGGAACGGCCAGGCCGAAGACGCCGAGCTCCTTCATCCGCTCGATGAGCGCTTCGGGGTAGGTGTCGGTGTGGTCCAGTTCCCGCGCCACCGGCCGGACGTCGCGGTCGACGAAGTCCCGCACCACCGCGACGACCGCGGCTTCTTCCTCGGTCAGCCCGTCCATCCGCTGTCCTCTCGCTCGGGTCGCGCCCTCATCATGACGCCCTTTTCCATCAAACTCATTTGATGTATTCTCCGGGGATGGCCGCCCAGCCACCCGAGTTCGTCCGCCTGGCCGCCCACCCGCTGCGGTGGTCGCTGCTGACCGCGCTCGCCGGTGGCGACCTGCGGGTCCGGGAGCTGGTGGACCGCGTCGGCGAGCCGCAGAACCTGGTCTCCTACCACCTGCGGCTGTTGCGCGGCGGCGGCCTGGTCACCGCCACCCGCAGCAGCTTCGACGGCCGGGACAGCTACTACCACCTCGAGCTCGACCGCTGCGCGGGCGCGCTGACCGAAACCGCCGCGGCGTTGCATCCCGCCCTGCGCCCCGGAATCGCGCCGCCGCCCGGCCGGGTCGCCGTGCTCTTCCTCTGCACCGGCAACAGCGCCCGCTCCCCGATCGCCGAAGCCCTGCTGCGCCGGCGAACCGCCGGGACGGTGACGGTGACCAGCGCGGGCAGCCACCCGAAGGCCGCCCTGCACCCCGGCGCGATCCGGGTACTTGGCGAGGAATTCGGCATCGACGTCACCGGGCAGCGGCCGCGGCACCTGGACACGGTCGCCGGCCGGCGGTTCGACCACGTCATCACGGTGTGCGACCGGGTCCGCGAGGTCAGCCCCGAGTTCCCGCACCACCCGCGCCGCCGCCACTGGAGCATCCCCGACCCCGCGGCGGATCCCGGCTCCTTCGCGCACACGGCGGCGGAGCTCGACACCCGCGTCCGGCACCTGCTGCCGGAACTCGCACCCGGCAAGGAGGTCCGGCCATGAGCGAGCAGTACGCCAGCGTCCGGTACGTCGTCGACGACGTCCAGGCGGCCATCGGCTTCTACACCACGCACCTGGGGTTCACGGTGCGGATGAGCGCGGCGCCCGCGTTCGCCGACGTCGTCCGCGGCCCGCTGCGGCTGCTGCTGTCCGGCCCGGCGAGTTCCGGCGCCCGCGCCACCCCCGCGGACGCCGCCACCGCCGGCCGGAACCGCATCCACCTGGTGCTCGACGACCTCGACGCCGAGGTCGCCCGGCTGACCGACGCCGGGGTGGCCTTCCGCACCGGCGTCGTGTCGGGTCCGGGCGGGCGGCAAATCCTCTTGGCGGACCCGGCCGGAAACCTCGTGGAGCTGTTCCAGCCCGCACACTGAGTGATTGGTTTCGGAAGTCCTTCGTGGGTATCGGCGGATCCAGGTTTCCGCTGGGCCTTTCGGCCGTGCGTCCAGCGGGAAGCTGGGCCGTCGAGACCCCGAAGGATCTCCGAAACCGACCACTAGGCTGCGGCCGTGCCGGAAACGCGCCTCGACCTCGCCCGGATCCGGGCGGCCCGCCAGGTGATCGACCCGGTCTTCCTCGACACGCCGCTGTACCGCTGCGAAGCGCTGGAACCCGTTCTCGGGTGCGCGGTGAGCATCAAGCTCGAGACGGCGAATCCGGTGCGGAGTTTCAAGGGCCGCGGCACCGAAGTGGTCGTGAGCGGGCTCGCCGGGGCGGCGGTGTGCGCCAGCGCGGGCAACCTCGGCCAAGCCCTCGCGTGGTCCGGGCGCGGCCGCGGGCTCGACGTCACCGTCGTCGCGTCCCGGCACGCGACGGCGGCCAAGCTCGAGCGCATCCGCGCGCTCGGCGCCCGGCTGGAACTGGTGGACGGCGACCACGAACTGGCCCGCGAGCGCGCGGCGGCGATCGCCCGCCGCGACGGCATCCGGCTCGTCGAGGACAGCCTGGACCTCGAAACGTGCGAGGGTGCGGCCACCATCGGCCTGGAACTGGTGGCCGCCGCGCCGTCGTTCGACGCCGTCCTGATCGCCCTCGGCGGCGGGGCGCTGGCGACCGGCGTGGGGCACGTGGTGCGGTCCGAGGCTCCCGGCGCCGAGGTGGTCTGCGTCCAGCCGGCGGGCGCCCCGGCGATGACGCGCTCGTGGCACGCGCGGCGCGTGGTCACCACCGGCCCGACGCACACGATCGCCGACGGCGTCGCCGGGCGGCGGCCGATCCCGGAGGTCCTGGCCGATCTCCTCGTCGTCGCGGACGACGCCGTCCTGGTCGCGGAAGCGTCGATCATCGCCGGGATGCGGCTGCTGCTGGAGCACGCCGGCCTGGTGGTCGAACCGTCGGCCGCACTGGGCATCGCGGCGATCCTCGAAGACCGCGACCGCTTCGCCGGCCGGCACGTGGTGACCATCGTGTGCGGCGGCAACGTGGACCTGACCGCCTACCGCGGCTGGGTCGGCTGACTCGGTTCGGCGCCGCACGCGTTGTGGTCCACCCCGGCGGCCGCGGGAGCTGAGTCTCAAGCGCCCCAATGTGGCCTTCGGTGCGTCTGACGCACCGAAGGCCGCCTTGGGTGCGTGAGACGCAACCAAGGCCGCCTTGGGGCGCTTGGGCCGTCAGCCGAGGGCGGCGAGCAACTCGCGTTCGCGCTGTGGGCTGAGGCCGGCGCGCCGGTCCCGGTCCAGCCCCTGCTCGCGTTCCCAGCGCAGGGTGTCGGCCAGCAGCTCCGTCCGGGGGCGGTGCCGCAGCCCCGCGGCGCGCGCCGCGGACCCGTCCCGGGCCGACCAGCCTTCCCAGCCCGGCTCGACCAGCCACATCGCCAGCGATTCGGGCCCCATGTACTCGGCCACGCCGTGGGCGAGCAGCCACTCCGCCCCGGCGGTGACCACCGGACCGGTGTGCCCGCCGGCGGCGCGGGACAGCTCGACCCACTCCCCGAACGGGACGACCGGGCCGACGGCGTCGTAGGTGCCGGTGGTGCCCGTCTCCGCGGAGTCGAGCAGCCACGCGGTGAGGTCCCGTACGTCGACCACCTGGGTGGGCACCGCCGGCGTGGCCGGGACCAGCATCGGCCCGCGCGGATCGCGGGCCGCTCGGGCGACCCAGTAGCCGGAGCGCCCGCCGTGATCGCCGGGGCCGCCGATGAGCCCGGCCCTGGCGACGAGGAGGCGGTCCCCCACCGCGGCCGCCGACGCCTGCTCGCAAGCAACTTTCGCCTCGCCGTAAAGCTCCCGGTCGACCTCGCTCCGGTCGGTCGGGGCGAGCAGGGCCGCGGACTCGTCCGCCCCCGGCGTGGCGTGGGAGGCGTAGACGCTGACGGACGAGACGTACACCCAGTGCCCGGCCTTGCCGCCCAGTGCGTCGAGCGCCCCACGGACGAAACCCGGCTGCCACGACACCTCGACGACCGCGTCCCACACCCGGCCGAGCAGGGACTCGTACGCCGACGGATCGCGCCGGTCGGCGGCGACCAGGGTCGCTCCCTCCGCGACTCCCCCGCTCTCGCCGCGCGCGAGGCAGGTCACGCGATGGCCGCGTCCGATCGCCTGGCGGGACAGCTCCCGAGCCACCCACGCTGTTCCGCCCAGCACCAGGATCTCCATACCGACACCCAAGCACCAAGATCACCGCACGGCCAGCGAATTCGCTCACAGCGGATCACGACTCGCCGGATCGGGCTTCCGGTTAATAAATCATCGGCCACGTCGGGAAACGCGCTTTCTTAGCTTGCCCTCATTACCCGAACGAGTGAACGCGGGCGGCGTCCGGGTGACGTCCACCCCGAAATCCGCTCGTCACGGCATGGGCCGACCACGGCATACAACCCAAGAATTGCGCTGTTCGCATCGCCTTTTCGGCGCCCGGGTGAGAGTACTTCAACCACACTGCCGGTTCGGCATAGGATTTTCCTTCGGCCAGGAAAACGTTTCCTGGCGAATTCTGTCCATTTCCGGAATCGAGGACCAATCATGCGAAGACGCATGCTGGGGGCGGTCCTGCCCCTGGCGCTCGCCGCGGCCACCGCCGTCCCGCTGCCCGCGGCCGCCGACCCCGCCCCACCGGTCTCGGCGCTGACGAAGTCGGTGCAGGGCACCGGTTCCCCGGCCGCGCACGGCGCGACCGCGAACTGGGTCGTCGGCTACGAAGACCACGCGACCACGACCGGCGCCGCCACGATCACCGACGCCGTCGGGGCCGGGCAGGCCTACCAGTCCGGTTCGCTCCACGCCCCGCCCGGCTGGACGCCGGCGTGGTCCACCGACGGCAGCACGTTCACCGGCACCGAACCGGCGTCCGGCGTCACCGCGGTCCGCGGCACGAATCCCGCCGCGGGTCCCGACGCGACCCAGCTGACCGGCGCCCTCACCCCGCCCGTGCAGGCCGTGACCACCCCGACCGGCGGCGACGGCTACTCGCCGATCCTGTACCGCACCCAGGGCGGCGCGCTGCAGGCCTGGAACATCTACCACCACCTGGGGGCCACGTCGCCGAAGGTGGTCTGCACCGAGCTCGCCACCGGGACGCGGTGCCCGGGCGGCCCGTGGCCGAAGGTGCTCAACACCGCGTCCGGACCGCTCGGCACCCTGGGGGCCGGGGACATCGCCACCACCCTCATCGAGCAGTACGTGCGCGACCCCGCCGCGCCCGCGAAGGTCTACTACCCGGCCGTCACGGCGACATCGGCCGGCGTCGCCTGTCTCGACATGGCCGCCGCGGCCAACTGCGGTTACTGGCCGCTGGCCACCCTCGGCGGGTCGCCGCCGGTGAGCAACCTCGCCGGGCTCGTGGAAAGCGGCGGCAACCTGTACGGCGTGCTCAGCACCGGCGCGGTGGTCTGCTGGACGATCGCCACGCAGAGCGCTTGCGGCAGCCAGCCGTACGCGCCGATCCTGCCGGCGGTCAACCAGCCGTACGTCGTCGGCGGCATGACCGTGGTGGCGGGCAAGGTGTTCGCGTCGACGTCGAACCCGGGCGCCGCGCTCCAGCCGGCACTGGGCTGCTTCGACCCGGCGACGGCCACGGCGTGCGCCGGCTGGGCTTCGTCGCGACCCACCGGACCGGCGGGCAACCACACCTACAACGCCTACACGGCGTTCAGCACGACCGGCGTCCCGGTGGGGGCGTGCTCGTCGACGACCGGCGGCACGAACGTCACGACCTGCTACGCGCTGGACGGGTCGGCCTTGCCGGCGCCGCCGGGTGCGGCCGCGCTGACGGGTGGGATCTACGTCTTCAACCCGGAGGTCGTCACCGACCCGAGCGGCCACGTGCGCAGCTACCTCCCGATCTGGAACGGGGGTGTCGCGGGCGCGGCGGTGTGCCACGACTGGGCAACGGGGGCGGCGTGCGCCGGCTTGCCCGCCCGGATCACCCACCCGTCGGTGAACGGCGGGGCCACGCGGGACTACGGCTACGCGTACGACCCGCCGTCGGGCTGCCTGATCGGCCTGGGCGACGCCGGGGTGCTGTTCTCGATGGACCCGGCCACCGGGGCCACCCCGTGTGTCCGCTCCGGCGGACAGGTGACCCTGCGTCCGGGTGATTTCTACTGCGACGGCGGTTCGCACGTGCAGGGCTACACGTCCGCGCGGCTGACGGGCGTCGACCCGGCGAACGTCGACTTCGCGGCGTCGCGGGTGACGGTCGTCGACCAGGACAACGCCGTGGTGCCGACGCCGGGCTTCGCCCCGGACGGCTCGGTCGACCTCAGCGGCGTCTCGGTGGCGGCACACCCGTCGATCACCGTGACGACGACGCTGGTCCTGCACAGTGCGGCGGGCTTCAGCGGTTCGCTGGTGGTCGACTTCGCGGGCGACGCACCCCAGCTGTGCTTCCGCACGACGATCTCGGCGGACTGCCTGGTCACGTCGGTGGCGAACACGGCGACGGGCACGGACTCGACGGGTTCGTTCACGTCCAACACGGTGACGCTGCCGGTCGCTCCCGGCGCGTCGTGCACCCCGAAGGTGACCGTGGAGAAGGAGATCTGCACGGCGGTCCACCCGGCCGGCTGCGGCCCGGGCGGCGCCGGACCGTGGGCCAAACAGGCCCCGGTGGGCCTGCTCGGCGTGCTCGCCGCGTCGGCGTACTGGCGGATCACGGTGACGAACCAGGGTCCGGTCGGGATCACGTCCGCGCAGGTGGTCGACACGGTGGAGCCGTCGTGCCAGACAGGCCCGTTCACGCTGGCGGCGGGCCAGTCGAAGCAGGTGTACTGCGCGACGTACGCGCTGCTGAACCTGTTCCCGATCACCAACAAGGCGAAGGTGAGCTACCTACCGGTGAACGTCCCGCCGGGGACGCCTCCGTCCACAACGGACTGGTCGGCGGCGAAGGCCTGTTCGCTGCTGTGCATCCTGTAGGGAGGTGACGTGATGGCGTCGGCCGGCTCAAGGGCCTTCGGCGAGACGGCCGGCGCCATCAGGACCGCACACAGCGGCACCGCCATCGCGATCGCGGCCAGCACGAACACCGGGAACAGGAAGGAGAACACCTCCGCACCCGCGGGGTCCGGGGCGTTCATGTCCATCGTCATCCGGACCGCCGCCATGCCCGTGTAGTGCATACCGGTGACCGCCGCGCCCATCACGAAACCCGCCAGCAGCCGCAACGAAAGGCGGTCGAGGAAGACCGCGAACCACAGGGCCGCGGTCGCCGCCACCACGGCGATCACCACCGACAGCGCCACCAGGCCGCCGTCGTAGCCGAAGTCGCCCTTCACCCGCAGCGCCGACATCCCGGTGTAGTGCATGACATTCACCGCCAGGCCGGTGATGACACCGCCGAGCGCGAGGCGCCACCAGCCGAACTTCGCCCGGCCGCCCACCACCACGAGCCCCGCGAACACCGCCGTCACCGAAAGGATCGCCGACAGGACCGTGCGGAAGATGTCGTAGCGGACCGGCATGCCCGGGGTGCTGAAGCCGAGCATCGCCACGAAGTGCATCAGCCAGATGCCGACGCCGCCGATCGAGATCGCCGCCAGCACCAGCCAGCGCATCCGGTGCCGGGCCTCGGCGGCGTGGCGGGCCTGGACCGCGCACGCCAGGCCGAGCGCACAGCCGACCACCGACGTCAGGTAGGCGAGCACGAGCAGCCAGTGCCCGAGCGCGAAGTGCTCCATGGCGAAGTCCTCTCTACAGGTCGCGCAGCCCGTACAGCACGCGTTCCATCAGGTCGTGGCGCTCGTCCCAGGTGGCGGTGTCCGACAGCGTGTCGCGGACGATCACCAGGCTGTCCTCCATCAGGTCCGACACGAGCACGCGGACCACGCCGAGCGGCAGCGCCAGCAGCGCGGCGATCTCCATCAGCGACCGCGGCCGGACGCACAGCTCGAGGACCTCCGCCAGCGCGCTCGACGTCTGGTAGACGGCTTCGGCCCGGCCGTCGGCGGTGGTCTCGACCAGCGCTTCGACGGCGATGTCGATCGCCGGGGCCGTCCGGCCTTCCGTCCACGCGTAGGGGCGGGCCAGCGCCGGGCTGCGGCGCGGCTCGTCCCCGGGCGCGTCGTCGATCACCGGTGGTCCTGGGCCACCGGCATCTCGCGCGCGGGCACGTCGACCTTCCGCCCCACCCGCTCGACCAGCATCGTCATCTCGTAGCCGACCAGCCCGATGTCGCAGCCGGTCGAGGCGAGCACGACGAGGTTCGAGCCGTCGCCGACGCTCATCAGCAGCAGGAACCCCTGCTCCATCTCGATCACCGACTGCACGACCCGCCCGGCGGTGAACAGCTCGGCGGTGCCCAGCGAGAGGCTGGACAGGCCGGCCGCGATGGCCGCGAGCTGGTCGCCGCGTTCCCGGGGCAGGTTTTCGTCGGCGGCGACGAGCAGCCCGTCGGCGGAGACGAGCACGGCGTGCGCGACGCCCGAGACGTCCTGGACGAACCCGTGGACCAGCCAGTTCAGCGTCGCGGACCGTTCGGGTGGCGCGGGGAGTGTCCCGCTGAGGGATCGGGCCGCCGGCTCGGTGGCGGAGCGCCGGGGGTGCAGTTCCGTCATCGCGGATCCACTTCGTCCTTTCCGGATTGTTCGGCACGCGCGGCGGTCTCCGACCGCGCGGCACGCATGCCCTGGTAGTGCCGCGAGAGACTGCTGCGCACGGCGGCGGCGTCGCGGAAGGCGCCGCCGGTCTGTTCACGACCGCGAGGAAGGACGGCACCGGGCGCGAGCTGGGCACCGGGCCGCCGGGTGGGCAGGCCGGCATCGGTGAGCCGCTGGGCGACGGCGGGCTTGAGAGCGCTTTCGGCGGCTTGCCGCGTGCGGTCGGCAGGGGTGTCCCAGTCGCCGACGGGGGCGAGTGGGGAGTGGGTGCCGGGATCCGCGGCGTGCGCCGCCGGTGCATCCCTGGCGATTTCCGCCGAGATCGCCCGGTGCGCTCCGGACGTCTCTCTCGCCGACGCCGCTTCGGCGACCCGGTCGGCCGGGACCGCGGGGGGCTCGACCGCGGGAGGCCACTCCACGGGCTCGGCCGGCGAAGGCCGATCCGCCGGCTCAGCCGAGGCGGCCCGGTGCGCCGCGGCGGAACCGGGGCGGCCGTCAGCGCTCGTTCCGGCCGGAGATCCCGCAGCGGTTTCGCTCTGCTCGGCGTGGCCCGGCAGCTCGGCCGCCCGCTCGCCCACCGCCGGCCACTTCACCGGGCCCGCCGCACCGTTGCGCCGCACCACCGGCTTGGCCGCCGGCTCGGTGAACCAGCTCGTCACCACCTGCTCGAAGATCGGCGTCGAGGCCTGGGCCGGCACCACCGGTGGCCGCGAGTGGCCGTTGCGGGCCGCCGAGATCAGGCGGCCCGCGCCGATCGGGCGGGCCAGGTCCGCGATCACCAGCGCGCCCGGGACGTGGACGCTCGCCGTCACGCCGGCGTGCCGGGCCGCCGTTCCCGTCGCGCGCAACCGGACCGTCACGCCGTGCAGCGCCGCCAGCCTGCCGACCACGAACAACCCCATCCGGCGGGTCGTCTCCGGGCCGACCGTCCCGGCCGCCGCCAGGCGGTCGTTCACCGCGGCCAGCTCCTCCGGCGTCATGCCCAGGCCCTGGTCGACCACCTCGATGAGCAGCCCGCCGTCGGCGCCGCGGTCGGCCGTGAGGGCCACCTTGTGCTCCGGGGGCGAGAAGCGCGTCGCGTTCTCCAGCAGCTCCGCCAGGATGTGCACCACGTCCGCCGCCGCCTCGGGCTGGACCGAACCGCGCGGTGCGTTGCCCAGCGCCACCCGGCGGTAGTCCTTGACCTCCGAGGTCGCCGCGCGCAGGAGGTCCCGGGTCGGCACCGGCTCACGGCCGTGGCGGACCGGGCGGCCGCCCGCCAGCACGTGCAGGTTCTCGCCGTTGCGGCGCAGGCGGGTCGCGATGTGGTCGATGCGGAACAGCTCGTCGAGCCGGCCCGGGTGCTGCTCTCCCGCCTCGAGGTCTTCGATGATCGACAGCTGCTGCTCGACCAGCGACTGGCTCCGCCGCGACAGCGTCATGAACATCTCGCTGACCTGCTTGCGCAGCTCGGCCTGCTCGACGGCGAGCCGGACCGCCTGGCGGTGCATGTCGTCGAACGCCCGCGCCAGCTGCCCGATCTCCTCGTCGGTCCGGACCCCGCTGCCGGGCACCGCGCGCCAGTCGACGTCCTGGCCCTCGCGGATCCGCCGGACGGTCGCCGGGAGCTGGTCGTTCGCGGCGCGCAGGGCGGCCGCGCGCAGCCGGCGCACCGGCGTGACCAGCGACCGCACCACCAGCAGCGCGATCGCGAGCGCGCCGAGCAGCGATCCGAGCACCAGCGCCGTGTCGCGCAGCGAGTCCGCGCGGGCCCGGTCGGCCGCGGTCGAGACGTCGGCCGCCAGCTTCGCCGCGACGTCGGTCAGCACGGCCGTCACGCCGGTCGTCTCGGCGGCGATGGAGGGGACGAACGACGCGAGCGGCGCGCCGGTCTCCTGCAACGTGTCGAGGCGGGTTTCGGCCGAGCTCGTCGCGACCTTGAACCGGCCCAGCAGGTTACCCGGGAGCTGGTGTTCGGCCTGCTCGCCGAGCACCTCCTGCTCGGCCGCCGTCCGCACGATCGCCGGCCGCAGCGAAGCGTCGTCGGGGCTGCTCTGCGCGGCCCGCGCGAACGTCTCCTCGGTGGCCAGCTCGGCCCGCAGGTGCACCAGCAGCCGAGCGTTTTCCGCGCCGGCCGTGGTTTCGGGGCCCGCGTCGGCCGGGACGAACTCGGGCACGAGGTCGCCGAGGGTGGCGATGATGTCGTTGTAGCCGGCGGCTTTCGTGCGGACGTCGCCACCGCCGACACCGGCCGCGCGGATCCCGGCGAGCTTGCCCAGCGCGGTGTTCAGCGCCCGGCCGGTGTCTCCGGGCAGCGGCGCGAAACCGGCGTCGCGCTGGACCGCGGCCACCTTCGCGTCGACGGCCGCGATCAGCGTGTCCGGCGCACCCGCCGGGATCGCGACGGCGGCGACCATTTCCTCGCCCAGCGACCCGGTCAGGTCGATCGTGTCGCGCAGCACCGGCAGCCGGTCGCGGGCCGCGCTGAGCGCGGTCGCCCGGTCGAGTTCACCCTGGATCCGGATTTCCGCGAGCGCCACCGCGACCAGGACCGGCAGCAGCAGGACGACGCTGATCTTGGTGCGGACGCTCCAGTGCGCCGGCCACCACGCGGCGTCCGCCGGGCGGCGGGGCGTGGATCTGCTTTCGTGCATGGCGGAATCGCTCGATTCCCAGCCGCGCGCACGGCTGACGTCGAACTCGGACAGGACGAGGGCCCCAGGACCGATCACGGACGCCGGAGAAGTGGACGGAAACCCGGCTCCCGCACCGGGCACGACGTGGCGTTGATCGGCCGATCAGCAGAAGACATCACCCCCGGCGTGCTTGTCAACCCTGTACCGCGGCGTTTCGGAACGCTGTGATCGAATCATTTCCCGCGCACTCCCGCGGTTGACGCATCGTGTTCTTGCGGTCGCTGCTTGTACATCGTTCAAGCACATTGCCGCAGCTCCGACGCCTACTCGGCGGTAGATAAAACGATCCGGACACTGGCGGCAGAATTACCCACAGCAGTCACCGGGGCTAATTCGGCTTTCGTTCGAATGGTGGGTTATTAATTTCCACGAGGTGCCCGGGTGGAAGTCCCGACCCGGGACCCGGCAGAATCGCCGCCGTGACCGAAGTGGACGAACGCGGCGGCAAGCGGGTCGGGTGGGTCGAGCTGTACTTCGATCTGGTCTTCGTGTTCGCGGTGGGACAGGTGGCGCACGGCATCGTCGCGGACCCGCACTGGGCGCGCGCCGCCGCGGCGCTCGGCCTGTTCGCGACGCTCTGGTGGACGTGGATCGGCTTCGCGGTGCTGTACAACCGCCGCGGCGACGACAGCCGCG
The DNA here is from genome assembly GCF_046548995.1 of Amycolatopsis sp. lyj-109. NCBI lineage: Bacteria > Bacillati > Actinomycetota > Actinomycetes > Pseudonocardiales > Pseudonocardiaceae > Amycolatopsis > Amycolatopsis sp. lyj-109. Next base: position 1,165 of record NZ_JAJPWR010000044.1, on the reverse strand, counting down.
TCGCCGACCGGCTGTTCGTGCTCGCCGGCACGATCCCCTGCGGGATCGCCGCGACGCAGGCGCACCACGTCTTCGAAGGGCATCCGGCGATCTTCGCCGCGGCGATGGCCGGGGTCCGCCTGATCCTGGCGGCGGCGCACCGCTGGCCACGCGCCGGGATCGACCAGCGGCGGATCAGCTGGGGTTACACGTTGTCGGCCGTCCTGTTCGGCGCCTCGGCGGTCCTGCCGCACTACGGGGTGCTGTGGGCGCTCGCGCTGGTGCAGGAGGCCGGATTCCTGCTGCTCGGCGACCGTCGCGAACGGCGCCGGGGCGAGCGGCCCACACGGGAGGCGAGGTGGCGGATCATGCTGGCGCCGCCGCGCGACCCGAACCTGGCGATCGACTCGGCGCACCTCGCGGAGCGGTTCGGGCTGTTCATGATCCTGCTGCTCGGCGAGCTGGTGTTCACGGTCGGCACGGCGGCGCTCGAACGGCCGGCCGACGATCTGGGGTACTGGCTGGCCCTGGCCGGCGGACTCGTCCTGGCGGGGGCGCTGTGGTGGGTGTACTTCTCCTCGGCGGTGGAGATCTACGAGCGCATGCTCGGATTTTCCGGCGGCAACCCGGCGCTGGCGTATTCGCTGTACGCGGGCGGGCACCTGATGCCGGCGTTCGCCCTGGTGCTGATGGCGGCGGGGGTGAACCTGTCCCTGCACGAGTCCCCACCCCACGCGGCGGCCTGGTTCACGACGGCCGGCCTGGCGATCTACCTGGCCGGGACGCGGGTTTTCGCGGAGGGGTCGCACCGCTGGTACTTCGCACTGGCCCGCGTGGCGGCGTTGGCGGCGACGGTGAACCTGGCGTTCCTGGACCGGGTCCTGCCCGCCCCGGCGGTGGTGCTGGTGATCGCGGTGTGGGCGGTGGCGACCGCGACGGTGACGGCGGTGATCCGCCACCGCAGCCTCACCCGCCTCGGCGCGGACCCGGTGGCCTTCCTGCGGCAGGTCGCCGACGGGCGCCGACCGGACGGGAAGCCCCGCTCCGGCGCCTGAAAGCGCGTCTTGAATGACTCATTCAGTTGTCGGTGTCCCTGGCGGGACGTCCGTGCTGGGGTGAAAATCGTGTCTGGTCGCTTGCGTGACGTCGTGTGTCCTTGGCGCTGGGTCGAGGCCGTCATTCAGTC
>NZ_JAJPWR010000043.1:0-50450 GCF_046548995.1 Amycolatopsis sp. lyj-109 | reverse complement strand
GTTGCACCTCGCAGCCCTCTCGGGTGCGCCCGTTCAGGGGGATGTGGGGCCCGTCACCAGCGCCTTCACCCTCCCGCACCCTCGTGAGTGGTAATTCGGGTTAGAACCCTAATTACCACTCACGACCAGCCGCGGCAGACCGCTCACCTGCAATCTTCCCGGACTGGCGCACACCCGCGCGAATTCGCCAACAGCATCGTTGGAGGCACCGAACGCCACCTTGGGGCGTTTGAGAACCAGGGTCAGGTGAGCTTGGTCGTGCGCGAAGCCAGCGCCCCCGCGAGCACCGCCCAAACGGCCAGCACCGCGAGCGGCCCGGGCGCGAACGAGCCGTCCACCAACGCCGCGCGCATCCCCTCCGCCAGCGCGCCCGACGGCAGCAGCTCCACCACACGCGCCATCCCCGCGGGCAGCGACGACGGCGCCAGCAGGATCCCGCCCGCCAGCAGCAGCACGAACCACACGATGTTCGCCAGCGCCAGCACGGCTTCCGCCCGCAGTGCCCCACCCAGAAGCACACCGAGCGCCCCGAACGCCAGCGTCCCGAGCACCAGCAGCAGAACCGCCGACAAGAGACCGGACAGCGAAGGCGACCACCCGAGGAAAGCCGCCACCACGCCGATGATCACCGACTGCAGGGCCACCACCACCAGCGCCGCCGCCAGACGACCCGCCACCAGGAGCCAGCGCGGCAACGCGGTGGCCGAGAGGCGCTTCAGCACCCCGTAGCGCCGGTCGAAGCCGAGGGCGATCGCCTGGCCGGTGAAGGCCGACGACATCACCGCCAGCGCCAGGATCCGGGGCGTGATCCAGTCCACCTTCGGAACAGCGCCCAATGAAGACGCCGGCAGGATGTCCAACAGGGACAGCCCGATCAGCAACGCCAGCGGGATGAGCAGCGTCAGCAGCACCTGCTCGCCGTGGCGCAGGGTCAGGCTCACCTCGATGCGCGCGTGCGTGCGCAGCATCCGGCCCAGCGACCCCCGTCCGGGCGCCGGGACGAAAACGCCGGGCTCGAAAACGCTCATGCCCGCAGCTCCCGTCCGGTCAGCTCCAGGAAGACCTCTTCCAAGGTCCGCTTGCCGACCTGCAGTTCCTCCGGCAGCACGCCCTGCTGCGCGCACCACGCCGTCACCGTCGACACCACCTGCGGGTCGACCGAACCGACCACCGTGTACGTTCCCGGCGCCGACTCGCGCACCGCGTAGCCCTCCGGCAGTGCCGCGGTCAGCAACGCCGTGTCGAGCCGCGTGCGGGCCTTGAACCGCAGCCCCGCGTTGCCCGTCTCGTCCACCGTCAGCGACTGGGGTGCGCCCGACACCACGACCTTGCCGTGGTCCACGATCACCACCGTGTCGGCCAATGCCTCGGCCTCCTCCATCAGGTGCGTGGTCAGCAGCACCGAGACGCCGTCGGCGCGCAGCGCGCCCAGCAGGTCCCACACCAGGTGCCGGGCCTGCGGGTCCATGCCCGCGGTCGGCTCGTCGAGGAACACCAGTTCCGGCCGCCCGACCAGGGCGCAGGCCAGCGAAAGCCGTTGCTGCTGGCCGCCGGAGAGGCGCTTGAACGGCGTCCGGCGCACCGACGTCAGCCCGAGGACGTCCAGCAGCCAGGCCGGGTCCAGCGGGGTCGCCGCACAGGAGGCCACCAGCCGCAGCATCTCGTCGGCGCGGACGCCGGGGTAGGCGCCGCCGCCCTGGGGCATGATCCCGATCCGGGGGCGCAGCGCGGCCGACTCGCGGACCGGGTCGAGACCGAGCACGCGCACCGCACCGGCGTCAGCGCGGAGGAAGCCCTCGCAGACCTCGACCGTGGTGGTCTTGCCGGCCCCGTTCGGGCCGAGCAGGGCCAGCAGGCTGCCGCGCTCCATGCGCAGGTCGAGGCCGTCGACCGCGCGGGTGGAACCGTAGCTTTTGACCAGCCCGCTGATCTCGACGGCAGGGACACTCACGTCGGGTCACGATACGGCGTCGACCGGCTCGGGCACCCGCGGGGACGGCTTGGAGAGCAACACGGGGGCGAGCCGCCGCACGATCAGCATCCCGCCGCCGCAGACGACGATCGCCGCGACGTAGGCGAACGGCAGCACGTACGGGCGGCCGTCGAAGGTGCTGCCGGTCGGCGGGAGCAGGAACGGCAAGGCCGCGCTGATCACCGTCGCGGCGACGCGGAACCTCGACGTCCCGGCCGCGGCGGCCAGCGGGATGACCGCCCACAGCAGGTACCACGGCTGCAGGTTGATCTGCAGGAGCATCACCGCGCCGAGGGAGACGCCGAGCCCGATGATCGGCCGGTAGCGCCACTTGAAGCTGTCCCAGAGGAACTTGACGGTGATCCCGACGGCGACCAGGTAGCCCAGCGCGCCCAGGATCGGGACCAGCGCGTTCGTGTGGTTGCCCAGCCCCAGCGCGATGCCGAGGACGCCGGAGAGGTTGGCCAGCTCGGCGGTGGGGGAGATCCAGGAGCGGACCAGGCCGGGGGTGTTGAACGTCGCCCCGACCCAGCCGAAGCCGAGGCCGGTGCCGAAGCAGACGGCGACCAGGACCACGCCGAACCACAGCGCCATCGGCGCGCCGGCCAGGAACAGGTCCTTGAGCCGGCCGTGCCGGCGCCGCGCCACCATCACGGCGAAGAACGGCAGCGCGAACACCGCGGGCAGCTTCACCGCGACGCCGAGGGTGATGATCGCGACGCCGAGTCCGATGTACCGCAGTTCGCCGCGGGCCAGCGGGGGTGGCGTGTCGCCCTTCACCCGGATCGGCAGCCGCCGGATGCCGATCTCCAGCCCGGCGAGCATCAGGCCGACGGCGAGCGAGTCGTTGTGGGCGCCGGCCACGAAGTGGAAGATCAGCAGCGGGTTCAGCGCGCCGAGCCACAGCGCGGTCGCGGGCTGGACGCCGAAGCGGCGGGCCAGCCGGGGGAGCGCCCAGACGATGAGCACCACGCCGGCGAGCGCGAGCAGCCGCTGCAGCAGCACGCCGACCGCGATGCTGTTCCCAGCGAGCGGGGCGAGCCAGCCGCCGAGGCGCAGCACCAGGGGCCCGTACGGCGCCGGCGTCTCGCGCCACATGTTCGACACGCCCGCGGTGAACGGGTCGGCCACGCCCAGCGCCTGCGCCGGGCCGAGCACGTACGGGTCCATCCCGCGGTGCACGATCTCGCTCTGCGCCAGGTAGCTGTAGACGTCGCGGGAGAACAGCGGCGGGATGACCAGCAGCGGGAGCACCCACAGCGCGATGGTGCGCGCGAGCTGCCCCTGTGACGCCAGCCGCTCGCGGCTGGGCGCGGCGAACCGGCCGAGCATCAGCCAGCTCAGCACCAGGATGCCCATCCCGGAGATGGCGATGGCCAGCGACACCGTCGGGATCCGGGTGAACAGCCGCAGCACCGGGATCTCCTGTACCGGGTTGATCACCGGGGCGGCGCCGGCGCCGAGCGAGCCGAGCGCGAGGAACAGAGACCCGACCGTGCCGAAGCGGCGGACGACGTTCAGCCCGCGCTGTTCGGCGGCTTCCAGGGGGAGCGGTTCGCGGGGGTGGACGGGCGAGAGCGTCACGGGGTGGGCACTCCCGGTTTCGAGCCGTGCCACTTGCTGCTCCTGTTCGCCCACTGCCACGCGTGCAGGGTATCGGCCCACCCGGCGAGTGAGTCGGGTCACTGCCGGACACCCCGCCTTTGCCGACCGCGAGGAAATAAGACACACTTGTGTTGTGAAAAAGACGGAGACGGGTGACCAGGCGGGCGGCGACCTGCCCCGCGCCGTGCACCCGCACGTCCCGTCGCAGGTCAGCGCCGAGGGCAAGACCCGGCAAGAGGTCGCCCGGCTGCTGCTGGAACAGGGTCCCATGACCGCCGTCGTGGTCGCCGAGCAGCTCGGGATCAGCCCCACCGCCGTCCGCCGGCACCTCGACGCGCTTCTCGCGGATGGCGAAGCCGAGACGCGCGACGCGCCCCGCCGCGGACCCCGAGGCAGGGGTCGTCCCGCGAAGCTCTTCCTGCTCACCGAGCCCGGCCGCGCCCGCTTCGGGCACGCCTACGACGACCTGGCCGTCTCCGCGATCCGCTTCCTCGCCGAGCACGCCGGGGAGGACGCCGTCCGCGCCTTCGCCGAGCAACGCATCGAGAAGCTGGTCGGCCCGCACCGCTCCGCGATCACCGCACCGGGTGATCCGGCGGCACGTGCGGAGGCCCTCGCGACCGCTCTGAGCAGGGAAGGCTACGCTGCGTCGACCCGTCAGGTCGGCGCTGGTGCCCTCGAAAAGCCGGCCCCCGGTCAGAACGTCGGCGCGCAGCTCTGCCAGCACCACTGTCCGGTCGCCCACGTGGCCGCGGAGTTCCCGCAGCTGTGCGAGGCCGAGACCGAGGCGTTCGCGCAGCTGCTGGGCACCCACGTCCAGCGGCTGGCGACCATCGCACGCGGTGATTCCGCATGCACCACCCACGTACCCGCTTCGGCGGGTCACCCGGCCCATCCCGAGCCGGGAAGCACAAAGCGTCCGAAGGCGGCCCAAGGGCAGCTCACCGGGCGCGAAGCACGGATCCCGAATGGAGGGAAACCCGCATGACTGCCGCTGCCGAGCAGCGCACTCCCACCACCGCGCCACTGAGCCAGGAAGAGACCATCGAGTCCCTTGGCAAGTACGCGTTCGGCTGGGCCGACTCCGACGAAGCGGGCGCCAGCGCCCGTCGCGGGCTGAACGAGGATGTCGTCACCGACATCTCCGGGAAGAAGTCCGAGCCGGAGTGGATGCGCGAAGCGCGACTGAAGGCGCTCAAGCTCTTCGAGAAGAAGCCCATGCCCAACTGGGGGGCCGACCTCTCCGGGATCGACTTCGACAACATCAAGTACTTCGTCCGCTCCAGCGAGAAGCAGGCTGCGAGCTGGGAAGACCTTCCCGAGGACATCAAGAACACCTACGACCGGCTGGGCATCCCCGAGGCGGAGAAGCAGCGCCTCGTCGCCGGGGTCGCGGCGCAGTACGAGTCCGAGGTCGTCTACCACTCGATCCGCGAGGACCTCGAGAAGCAGGGCGTGCTCTTCCTCGACACGGACACCGCGCTCAAGACGCACCCGGAGCTGTTCGAGGAGTACTTCGGCTCGGTCATCCCGGCCGGCGACAACAAGTTCTCCGCGCTGAACACGGCGGTCTGGTCCGGCGGCTCGTTCATCTACGTGCCCAAGGGCGTCAAGGTGGACATCCCGCTGCAGGCCTACTTCCGGATCAACACCGAGAACATGGGCCAGTTCGAGCGCACCCTGATCATCGTCGACGAAGACGCCTACGTGCACTACGTCGAGGGCTGCACGGCGCCGATCTACCAGTCCGACTCGCTGCACTCGGCGGTCGTGGAGATCATCGTCAAGAAGGGCGCCCGCTGCCGCTACACGACCATCCAGAACTGGTCGAACAACGTCTACAACCTGGTCACCAAGCGCGCCAAGTGCGAAGCGGGCGCGACCATGGAATGGATCGACGGCAACATCGGTTCCAAGGTGACGATGAAGTACCCGTCGGTGTTCCTCATGGGCGAGCACGCCAAGGGCGAGGTCCTCTCGGTCGCATTCGCGGGCGAGGGCCAGCACCAGGACGCGGGCGCCAAGATGGAGCACCTCGCGCCGTACACCTCTTCGACCATCGTGTCGAAGTCGGTGGCGCGCGGCGGCGGCCGCACCTCCTACCGCGGCCTGGTCCGCGTCGCGAAGCGCGCGCACCACTCGCGCTCCAGCGTCGTCTGCGACGCGCTGCTGGTGGACACCATCTCGCGGTCGGACACGTACCCGTACGTGGACATCCGCAACGACGAGGTGTCCATGGGCCACGAGGCCACGGTGTCGAAGGTCAGCGAAGAGCAGCTGTTCTACCTGATGTCGCGCGGTCTCGACGAGGCCGAGGCAATGGCGATGATCGTGCGCGGCTTCGTGGAGCCGATCGCCCGTGAACTGCCGATGGAGTACGCGCTCGAGCTGAACCGCCTGATCGAGCTCCAAATGGAAGGGTCCGTCGGCTAGTCATGTCGGTTACCGAGAACAACGTTTCCGGCGCTTTGCGCGAGGGGGCGGTCATTCCGGCCGCCTCCCGCGCGGAGCGCTTCACCTCCTACGACGTCGAGGCCTTCGAGGTCCCGGGCGGCCGTGAGGAGAACTGGCGCTTCACGCCGATGAAGCGGCTGCGCGGCCTGCACGACGGCAGCGCGGTCGCCACCGGCGAGATCACCCTCGAAGCCGACGCCGCGCCCGAGCTGGGCATCGTGACCGTCGGCCGCGACGACCCGCGGCTGGGCCAGGCCGGCGTCCCGAGCGACCGGATCGCCGCCCAGGCGTACTCCTCGTTCACCAAGGCCACCATCGTGACGGTGCCCAAGGAGACGAAGGCGTCCAAGCCGTCGGTGCTGCGCATCCACGGCCCGGGTGTCGACCAGGTCGTCTACGGGCACCTGCAGGTCCGCGCCGAGGCGTTCGCCGAGGCCGTCATCGTGCTCGACCACGTCGGCTCCGGCACCTACGCCGACAACGTCGAGTTCGTCATCGGCGACGGCGCCAAGGTCACCGTGGTCAGCGTCCAGGACTGGGCCGACGACGCGGTGCACGTCTCCGAGCAGCACCTGAAGCTGGGCCGCGACGCCGCGCTGCGGCACACCGTGATCACCCTGGGCGGTGACCTGGTCCGCGTCTCGCCGACGGCGACCTTCACCGACAAGGGCGGCGACGTCGACATGCTCGGCGTCTACTTCGCCGACGGCGGCCAGCACCAGGAACACCGCCTCTTCGTCGACCATGCGGTGCCGAACTGCAAGTCCCGCGTGGGCTACAAGGGCGCGCTGCAGGGCGAGGGCGCGCACACGGTGTGGATCGGCGACGTGCTGATCCGGGCCGCGGCCGAGGCCACCGACACCTACGAGTTCAACCGCAACCTGGTGCTGACGCCGGGTGCCCGCGCGGACTCGGTGCCGAACCTCGAGATCGAGACCGGCGAGATCGAAGGCGCCGGCCACGCGAGCGCGACGGGAAGGTTCGACGACGAGCAGTTGTTCTACCTCCAGTCGCGCGGGATCGCCGAAGAAGCCGCCCGCCGGCTGGTCGTGCGCGGGTTCTTCCACGAGATCCTGGTGAAGATCGACGTCCCCGAGGTGCGCGAGCGCCTCGAAGCCGCGATCGAGGCCGAGCTCGAAGCCGTTGGCGCCTGACCGCTCTCTGACTTAGGAAACGAAGAATGGCTACCCTGGAAATCAAGGACCTGCACGCCTCGGTCAACACCGACGAGGGCGCGAAGGAGATCCTCAAGGGCGTGAACCTGACGATCAAGTCGGGCGAGACGCACGCGATCATGGGCCCCAACGGCTCCGGCAAGTCCACCCTGTCCTACGCGATCGCCGGTCACCCGAAGTACCAGGTGACCTCCGGCGAGGTGCTGCTCGACGGCGAGAACGTCCTCGAGATGAGCGTCGACGAGCGTGCGCGGGCCGGTCTGTTCTTGGCCATGCAGTACCCCGTCGAGGTGCCGGGCGTGTCCATGTCCAACTTCCTCCGCACCGCGGCCACCGCGGTCCGTGGCGAGGCTCCCAAGCTGCGCCACTGGGTCAAGGAGGTCAAGGAGGAGATGGGCAAGCTCGAGATCTCGCAGGAGTTCGCCGAACGCTCGGTCAACGAGGGCTTCTCCGGTGGCGAGAAGAAGCGCCACGAGATCCTGCAGCTGGCGCTGCTCAAGCCGAAGTTCGCCATCCTCGACGAGACCGACTCCGGTCTGGACGTCGACGCCCTGCGCGTCGTCTCCGAGGGTGTGAACAACTACAAGGCTTCGAGTGAGGTCGGCGTCATGCTGATCACGCACTACACCCGTATCCTGCGGCACATCACGCCGGACTTCGTGCACGTCTTCGCCGGCGGCAAGATCGTCGAGTCGGGCGGTCGCGAGCTGGCTGACGAGCTCGAGGAGAACGGCTACGTCAAGTACGTGGGCAAGCCCGAGCCCGCCGCGCTCTGACACGTCTTACTACACCGAGAAGAGAGGAGTCGGCCTGATGACCACCACCTCGGCCAGCTCTCTGCCACTCGACGTGGCGGCCCTGAAGGCCGACTTCCCCATCCTGTCGCGCACGGTTCGCGACGGGAAACCCTTGGTGTACCTCGACTCCGGGGCGACGTCGCAACGCCCGACGCAGGTGTTCGACGCCGAACGCGACTACGTGTTCACATCGAACGCCGCCGTCCACCGCGGCGCGCACCAGCTGTCCGAAGAAGCGACCGACGCCTATGAGTCCGCGCGCGCGAAGATCGCGGAGTTTATCGGCGCCGATCCCGAAGAGCTGGTGTTCACCAAGAACGCGACCGAGGGCATCAACCTCGTTGCGTACTCGATGAGCAACGCCGCCACGGCCGGTCCCGAGGCTGCGCGCTTCGTGGTCGGCCCGGGTGACGAGATCGTCGTCACCGAGATGGAGCACCACGCGAACCTCGTGCCCTGGCAGCAGCTGTGCCAGCGCACCGGGGCGACGCTGAAGTGGTTCAAGGTGACCCCCGAGGGCCGCCTGGATCTGTCCGATGTGGACGAGCTGATCACGCCGCGCACCAAGGTGGTAGCGTTCGCGCACCAGTCCAACGTGCTCGGCACGGTCAACCCGGTGTCGTTCCTGGTCGAGAAGGCCAAGGCCGTCGGCGCGCTCACCGTGCTCGACGCTTGCCAGTCGGTGCCGCACTTCACGGTGGACTTCCACGCCCTGGGCGTCGACTTCGCCGTGTTCTCCGGCCACAAGATGCTCGGCCCGTCCGGCATCGGTGTCCTCTACGGGCGCACCGAGCTGCTGTCGGCCATGCCGCCGTTCCTCACCGGCGGGTCGATGATCGAGATGGTCCGCATGGAGGGCTCGACCTTCGCGCCGCCGCCGCAGCGGTTCGAGGCCGGCGTCCCGATGACGTCGCAGGCCATCGGCCTCGGCGCGGCCGTCGACTACCTCTCGGCCGTCGGCATGGACCGCATCGCGGCGCACGAGCACGAGCTGGCCGCGGCGGCCATCGAAGGCGTCGGCGCCATCCCGGGCGTCCGGATCATCGGGCCGACCGACCTGGCGGACCGCGGCGCGACCGTGTCGTTCGTGATCGACGGCGTGCACCCGCACGACGCCGGCCAGGTGCTCGACAGCCTCGGCATCGCCGTCCGCGTCGGCCACCACTGCGCGTGGCCGCTGCACCGGGCCTGCGACGCGCAGGCGACCGTGCGTGCGTCGTTCTACCTGTACAACGATCTGTCCGAAGTGGACGCCCTGGTCGCGGGCGTGCGCGAGGCGCAGAAGTTCTTCGGGGTGGGCCAGTGAACCTGGAGAGCATGTACCAGGAGATCATCCTGGACCACTACAAGCACCCGCACGGGCGCGGCCTGCGCGAGGAGTTCGACGGCGAGTCGTTCCAGGTCAACCCGACCTGCGGCGACGAGGTGACGCTGCGGGTGAAGATCGACGACGGGAAGGTCGCCGACGTCTCCTACGACGGCCAGGGCTGCTCGATCAGCCAGGCGTCGACGTCGGTCATGACGGATCTCGTCGTCGGACACACGCTCGAAGAAGCGTTCACCACCATGGACGCCTTCGTGGAATTGATGCAGGGCAAGGGAAAGATCGAGCCGGACGAGGACGTGCTGGAGGACGGGATCGCCTTCGCGGGCGTTGCCAAGTACCCGGCCCGCGTGAAGTGCGCCCTCCTCGGCTGGATGGCTTTCAAGGACGCCGTCGCCCGGACGACCAGTGGAGATGGACAGGCATGACCGAAGACACCGCCACCGACGCGCGCGAGGGCCGGACCGCCGCCGACCTCGACGCCGAGACCACGGCCACGCAGGACCTCGACCTCGCCAAGCTCGAGGACGTCGAGGAAGCCATGCGCGACGTCGTCGACCCGGAGCTCGGCATCAACGTCGTCGACCTCGGCCTCGTCTACGACATCCGCGTCGAGCCGGACAACACCGCCACCATCGACATGACGCTGACGTCCGCGGCCTGCCCGCTGACCGACGTCATCGAGGACCAGACGTCGGCGGCGCTGACGTCCGGCGGCCTGGTCAAGGACTTCCGGATCAACTGGGTCTGGATGCCGCCGTGGGGACCGGAGAAGATCACCGAGGACGGCCGCGAGCAGCTGCGCGCCCTCGGCTTCACCGTCTGAGTTCTTTCTTGTCGAGCGGGTCACCCTTCCGGGTGGCCCGCCTCGCGTATAACGACATATACCAGGCGAGCGCGTAGAGCCCGAGTGCGGCGAAGAACCCGCTGCCGACGCCGGTGACGAGCAGGTAGGTCGCGTTGCCGAAGACGCCCGCGGGCGTCATCGGGTCGTGGCCGGCGAGGAACGGCAGCACCTGCACCAGGCCACCGCCGGCGGCGCCGATCGCCAGGAACGCCGTCACGAGCCCGCGGTGGCGGGCGGGCGGCGGGGCGGGCACGGCAGGGGTCCGGCGGTACCAGCGGACCAGCCACCAGGCGAGCACGGCGGCCCCGGCGATCGTGCTGACCAGCTGGATCAGCCGTCCGACGTCGACGCCGGTGACGAGCGGGACCCGCAGGAACGCGAATCCGCCGCTTTCGTGGGTGAAGGCGTCCCAGCCGACGTGCGTGGCGGCGCCGAGGACGAGCGACAGGGCGATCCACCCCGGTCGCGTCCAGTCGAAGGGGTGGCGGGGGAGCCGTTCGGCGAGCGGTCCCGGCGCGAGCGCCAGGAGCGGCCGCTTCAGCAGTACGTGGAAGACGGCGAGCAGGGCCAGCGCGAGGAGCGGGTCGAGCCAGAGGACCGCGGTGAACTCGTGGGTCCGGGAGAGACCGAACCCTTCCGGCGCCGGCAGGAACCAGAAGAGGTCCGGCGCGACCGAACCGGCGACGAGCGCCGACGGCACCAAGGGGTGCCTCGCCAGCGGGAGCACTGCGGCCGGGTGACTCAGCGTGAACGGCACGGGGGTTAGTAATCCGATCAAAAGTAGGCCGACCCTCACGCGGCACGTAACCGTAGCCGCGAAAGCCATTCGGCCGTGACTGTGGTCGGATTGGTAACGAACGACACAGTAGTATCCCGGAGTGGTCCTGCGGTCGATCGCCCTGTTCCTGGCCGCGGCGGTGTGCGAAATCGGCGGCGCCTGGCTGATCTGGCAAGGCATCCGCGAACACCGCGGTCTGCTGTGGATCGGCGGCGGAGTGGTGGCGCTGGGTGTGTACGGGTTCGTGGCCACTCTCCAGCCGGACGCCCACTTCGGCCGTATCCTCGCCGCGTACGGCGGGGTGTTCGTGGCGGGGTCGCTGGCCTGGGCAATGGTTGCGGACGGGTACCGGCCGGATCGGTACGACGTGCTCGGGGCGCTGCTGTGCCTGGCGGGGGTCGCGGTGATCATGTACGCGCCGCGCACGGGGTAACGGCGCAGGTGGGCGGGCGATAGATCGTCGTGACCGACCTCGCGTTCCCGCCCGCGCCGCCCGAACTGCCGAAGCCGCGCCGGATCTCGCCCGCCCTCGTGGTGGGCATCGTCGTCGCCCTGCTGGGCCTCGGTGTGACGGTGGCCGGTGTGGGCACGGGTCTCTTGAGCTACCGGGCCTACCGGGTTCCGGGTCCGGCGATGAGCCCGGCGCTGAAGCCCGGCGGCGAGGCCGTGGTGCGCGCCCGCGATGGTGAAGAGGTCCACCGCGGGGACGTGGTCATGTTCGACCGTGGTGCGTTCGCCCACCCGGACAGTTCCGGGCTCAGTGTCTTCCGGGTCGTCGCGGTCGCCGGGGATGTGGTCGCCTGCTGCACCGAGGGGCGGCTGTCGGTGGACGGCCGGCCGATCATCGAGACCTATCTCAGCCGGGACGAGTACGCGCACGACGCGGCGGCCGCCATGCCGTACCTCGTGCGCATGCACGAAGGCCAGGTGTTCCTGCTCGGGGACGAGCGGGGCAGAGCCCGCGATTCGCGCTTCCTCGGCGTCGTGCCGCTTTCCGCGGTCACCGGGTTCGTGGTCGGTACCGGGGGTGTCCTCCACCCGGCACCGCTGGCGCGCACAACCGCCTTCACCGATGCGGGGCTGCCCGGCGCGCCGTTCGAAGACACCTTGTACGCCACGCTGCGCTGGTGGCTGCTCGGCGGCGCTGTCGTGTTCTTCGCCGGGTTCACCGGGCTGATCGTGACGCTCGTCCGGAACGCCGGAAAACGACGAAGAGCAGCCGCAGTCCCACCAGGGCACTGATCACCAGCAGGTTGTAGCCGAACACCTGGTGCAGCGTCAGGTCCGCGGCGATCCGCGGGCCGCCCGAGCCGGTCAGCAGCAGCACCGCCATCAACCCCGTCGCCGCGCCGGTGAAGGCCAGCAGGGCCTCGTGGACCAGGCCGGTGACGACGTCGCGGTCGCGCTCGTCGGAGAACAGCCGGACGTTCACCGACAGCCGGCCCTCTTCCAGCGCCGCGCCGATCCGGTCGATGCGGCGGGGGATGCGGCGCAGCACCGGCAGCAGGGCCATCAGTTCGCCGGTCGCCGTGCGGGCCAGCGAGCCCGGCCGCAGCCCGGCGCCGACCTGCTCGACGGCGAACGCGCGGGACTCGGCGACGACGTCGAAGCCGGGATCCAGGGCGGCCAGGGTGCCCTCGACCGTGGCCAGCGTGCGGAACACCGCGGCCACCGGCGGCGGCACGCTGAGGCGAAAGTCCGCGACCACGCGGAACAGGCCGGTGAACAGGTCGAGGTCCGGGGTGCGGCCGGGGCCGAAGTGCCGGGCGACCAGGGCGCCGAGGGCGCGTTCGAGGCGTTGTTCGTCGATTTCGCCGGTGCGGTCGACGACTTCGAGGAGCCCGTCGCGCAGGCCCGCCGGGTCGCCGCGGTCCAGGGCGAGCAGCAGGTTCTGCAGGCCGCCGCGCAGGCCTGCGTCGAGGCGGCCGACCGAGCCGAAGTCGAGCAGGCCCAGGCGGCCGTCACCCAGCAGCATGAGGTTGCCGGGGTGGGGGTCGGCGTGGAAGACGCCGCCGATCAGCACCTGGTCGAGCAGGCAGCGCAGGAGCGACCGCGCCAGCCGCTTGCGCTCGGACGCCGGCAGGGCGTCCTTCGCCGCGGCGAGCGGCTGGCCGTCCAGGCGGGACATCACCAGCACGCGGTCGGTCGAGAGTCCTTTGTGGACCTTCGGGAGCGCGACGTCCGGCGAGCCCGTGGCGGCCACGGCGGTGATGTTGCGGGCTTCGATGGTGAAGTCGAGTTCCTCGGCCAGTGCGGCGGCGAACCCCTCGGCCAGTTCGGCGACGCCGAGCGAGCGTGCCCAGTCCGCGCGGTCCGCCAGCGCCGCGGCGACGCGCCGGACGATGGCGATGTCGCGTTCGGCCTGCTCCCGCACGCCCGGCCGCTGGACCTTGACCACGACGTCTTCGCCGCTGCGCAGCTTCGCGCGGTAGACCTGCGCGACCGACGCCGCGGCCAGTGGTTCGGGGTCGAACTCGGCGAAGACGTCGTCGGGGGAGCCGCCGAGCTCGTCGGCCAGCAGGGCTCGCACAGCGTCGGCGCGGGCGGGTGCGACCTGGTCCTGGAGCCGGGCGAGCTCGTCGGCGAACACCGGCGGCAGCAGGTCCGCGCGGGTGGAGAGCAACTGGCCGAGCTTCACGAACGTCACGCCGCCTTCTTCCAGCGCGCGGCGCAGGGACCGCGCGAGCTGGGCGTGCCGCCCCGCCGCGAGGCCCGGTTCGCGGCGGCCGGTGAGGTAGCGGCCGAGGCCGTGCTTGACCGCGATCCGGCTGATCTGCGCGTACCGGCGGGTGCGGGAGAGCCGGCCCCGCAGCCGGCCGAGGCCGACGCCGTGCGGCAGGGCCATCTCCGCGACGAACAGGAAGATCAGCGTCGCGAGGAAAGCGCTGCCGGCCAACGGGATCAGCAGGCCGAGCGCCGCGCCGCCGTGGTGCAGCAGCGAACCGGGGAACGCCTGCCCGATGCCACCGGCGACGAGCCACCCGAACGCGGCGGCGCACAGGGCGCGCACGGCACCGATCCGCACGCCGAGCACGCGCCGGGCCGCGGCGACGAGCGGCCACAGCAGGAGCACGTACAGGGGGGAGGGTCAGCAGGCCCAGCAAGATGTCCATCGGTTCCCTTTCGCCGGGAACGAGCAGACCACGGCGGCCGGGGCCGGTGGCTCACGCGGCGGCGGGAGGAGTCTCCCGCCCGCGGGGGAACGACTTTCGGCCGTGGCCGCGTCGGTGGTGACCTTCTAACCTGATCGCGCGAACCACGGTGAAGTGCTCTCTGAATCGGACGAAGGAGACTCGATGAACGGACGCGTGATCGGCAGGGTCCTGGCGTTGGCCACGGCCGTCGCGGCTCCGCTGGGCCTGGGCCTGGCCACCGCCCCGGCCGCCTCGGCGGCCGCGGTCACCACGCTGTACTACAGCTCGTCGGGTGCCCCGGACTACCTGGCCCAGATCGACCAGGGCGCGGCCAACTGGAACGCGGCGGTCACCGACGTGAAGCTGGTCAAGCGGGCCACGGGCGCGACGATCGTGTTCCACGAGGTGCACAGCGGCGGCTCGTACACGAACACGAACGGCCACGGCCGTGGGCAGATCTACCTGGACACGAGCCAGGTGGCGGAGGGCTACGACCCGACGCGTATCGCGGCCCACGAGCTGGGCCACAACCTCGGTCTCCCCGACCACTACACCGGGCCGTGCACCGAGTTGATGTCGGGCCACGGTCCGGGAACGGCCTGCAAGAACGCCAAACCGTCCGCGGCCGAGGCGGCGAAGGTGCAGTCGTCGTGGGTGAACGGCTTGGTGGCCCAGACGGCGGAAACGCGCGCGGTCGCGTAGGGCGTGGCGTCTTGAATGACTCATTCAGGACGTGGGAGGTCCTGAATGAGTCATTCAAGACGTCGGCGACTCCGCAGGCCCAGCGTCACCCCGGCGATGACCACCGCGCCGCCGAGCACCTGCACCAGCGTGAGCCGCTCCCCGGCCAGCACGACCGCCCACCCCAGTCCCGCCACCGGGACGACGTTCAGCAGGTTCACCGCGACGCTCGCTTCCAGCCGCCGGAGGCCGTGGTTGTACAGCAGGAACCCCGCCACCGAACAAAGCCCCGCCAGGAAAGCGATCCGCAGCACGTTCGCTCCACCGGGCACCCGCCAGCGGTCCACTTCGGACAGTGACAGCAGGACGAACCCGCCCGCCCCGGCGAGCGTCTGGTAGTACGTCACCACGATCGGCGAAGCTCCGGATCGGTCCCGCCGCGCCAGGACGTTGTACGCCGCCCAGGCCACGCCGCCCGCGATCAAGAACGCGTCGCCCCACAGCGAATGGGTGCCGTTGCCCCGGACCACCAGGCAGACACCCGCCACCGCCAGCAGCATCCCCGTCAGCCGGACCGGGGAAAATTCGGCGCGGCCGGACAGAACCAGCGTCAGAACCGGGTACGCGGCCACGATCAGCGTCGCGTCCGAAGCCGACGCCAGGTCGACGCCCACGTTCTCCAGCGCGAAGTACGCCGTGATCCCCAGCAGGCCCGCCAAGCCGATGAACAGCCGCTCCCGGGGCGAGGGCAGGCGCCGGCGGTCCGGGCCCGCGTGCACCGCCACCCCCAGGATGAACGCCGCCAGCACGAACCGCAGCGCGCCCAGCGTCATCGGCGGGATCTCCGCCAGCGCCACCTTGGTGACCGCGAACGAACTGCTCCAGATCAAGGCCGCGCCCAGGACGGCGGCGACGGACAGGCCCAGGTGACGGGAATCGGTGATCATGGGCGCCAAGGTAGACAACTGCCAGGACAAGCACGGCGAATGGCGTGTTAGATTCGGCAACAAGATAAAAATGCCGAATCGAACGACGAGAAACAGTGAGCAAGAGGCCCGATGGACGAACTTGACACGGCCCTGCTGACCCTCCTTCAGGAGGACGCCAAGCAGACCAACAAGGAACTGGCCCGCCGCCTGCACATCGCGCAGTCGCCGTGCCTCGAACGAGTGCGGGACCTGACCCGGCGCGGGATCGTGCGCGGGCACACCGTCGACGTCGACCTGAAGAAGATCGGCCGGCCCGTGCAGGCGATGGTCGCCGTGCGGCTGCGGCCGCCCGATCGGGCCGTCATCGAGTCCTTCCGGGCGTTCGTCACCGGCCTGCCCGAGGTGCTGTCGGTATTCGTCATGTCCGGCAGCGACGACTTCCTGCTGCACATCGCCGTCGCCGACAACGACCACCTCAGCGGGTTCGTCCTCGACCGGCTGACCCAGCGCCGGGAGATCGTCGACGTCCGGACGTCGGTCATCTTCAACCACTTCCGCCGCACCGTGGTGACGCCGCCCGACGGTGAGGGGTGACGCGGTTCCACCGCAAGAGGGAGGCGCGGCCGGGCGCCGGGCTGGGAAGATCGGCCGGTGCGCATCCTCCGGCCCCTGACGAACAAGGCGACCTACCGCCGCTGGGTCTACCTCGTCCTCGGCGGTGCCATCAGCGTGCCCTACATGCTCTTCTCCGCGGTCGCCGTGCCGTCGCTGCTGCCGTTCGTCACCACGCTGGAACGGGCCACCCTCCTCGGCGGCCTGCTGACGCTGCTCGTGCTGGCCGGGACGGCGTTCCTGCCCGCGGTGCACGTGCTGGAGTCCACCGCGATCCGCGAGCTGCTGGACGACCCGGTGCCGGACGCGCCCGCGAAACCGCACACCCGCCAGGGCCGGTTGCACGCCGCGACGATGTTCATCCTGCACGTCGTGGCCGGGTTGGTCGTCAGCTTCTTCAGCCTCCTCGCGCCCGTCGCGATCGGCGTGTCGATCAGTGCCGTGTTCACCGGGCATCTCTTCCAGACCACCGACGGCGACGACGTCACCGTGCCGAAGGGCTGGGCCTCGGTGTGGCTCCCCGTCGTCTTCGTATTCGGACTGGTCCTGCTGATCTACGCCGTCAGCGTGGCCGGCGGGCTGCTGCGCCGGGCGGCGATCGCGCTGCTCGGGACCACCGCCGCCGACCGGATCGCCCGGCTCGAACGGCGGACCGAGCAGCTCGCCGAGCGCAACCGGCTGGCCAGGGAGCTGCACGACTCGGTCGGGCACGCGCTGAGCGTCGTCACCGTCCAGGCGGGTGCCGCCCGGCGCACGCTGCGCACCGACCCGGACTTCACCGAGCGGGCGCTCGGCGCCATCGAGGAGTCCGCCCGCACCGCGCTCGACGACCTCGACCACGTTCTCGGGCTGCTGCGCGAGGAGGCGGCCGGCCGGGCACCGCAGCCGACGCTCGCCGCGCTGCCGGCACTCGTCGAAACGACCCGGCTCGCCGGTACCGACGTCACCGCCGACCTCGGCGGCGACCTGGCCGCCGTGCCGCCGGTGGTGTCCCGCGAGGTGTACCGGATCCTGCAGGAATGCCTGACCAACGCGGTGCGCCACGCCGGTAGGGTCCCGGTGACGGTGGTCGTCGGCGTCGCCGCGCACGAGCTCCGCGCGCGGGTCGCCAACCCGCTGGGGAGCGGCACCCGCCGGTCCGGGGGCGGCCGGGGCCTGCGCGGGATGGCCGAGCGGGTGTCGGTGCTGGGCGGCGAGCTGTCGGCCGGGCCGGTCGGGGGGCCGGTCGGGGGGCACTGGGAGGTCGTGGTGCGGGTGCCGTGGGGGACGGGGAGGGGGAGAGAGCGATGAGCGTGGGTGTGCTGCTGGTGGACGACGAGCCGCTGATCCGGGCCGGGCTCCGGGTGATCGTCGACAGCGAGGCCGATCTGAGCGTGCTCGGCGAGGCCGCCGACGGCGCGGAGGTGCCCGGGCTGGTCGCCCGGCTGCGCCCCGACGTCGTGCTGATGGACGTGCGGATGCCCGCCGTGGACGGGATCCGGGCCACCACCCACCTGATGTCCACTGTGGACGATCCGCCGAAGGTGATCGTGGTGACCACGTTCGAGAACGACGACTACGTCTACGACGCGCTCGTGGCCGGAGCCAGCGGCTTCCTGCTCAAGCGGGCCCGGCCGGAGGAGATCGTCGCGGCGATCCGGACGGTCGTGGCCGGCGAGTCGCTGCTGTTCCCGGCGGCGATCCGCCGGCTGGCCGCCCAGCGCGTCCCGGCCGCGACCGGCGACGGCCTGGCCAGGGCCGGGCTGACCGGACGCGAGCGCGACGTGCTGCGGCTGGTGGCCGCCGGACTGTCCAATGTGGAGATCGCGGGCGAGCTGTACGTGGGTGTCCAGACGGTGAAGACGCACGTGGGCAACGTGCTGGCGAAACTCGGCGCGCGGGACCGCACCCAGGCGGTGATCCGGGCGTACGACTCGGGCTTCGTGGCACCGGCGCGCTGATTCGGGCAGCATGGGGCGCGTGACTGCCGCATACGACGAGTTCGCCGGGGCTTACACGACCGAGAACGAAACCAGCCTGATGAACGCCTACTACGAGCGGCCCGCGACCCTGGCGCTCGCCGGGGACGTGGCCGGACGGCGGATCCTCGACGCCGGCTGCGGCTCGGGCCCGTTGTTCGCGGCATTGCGCGAAAAGGGCGCCGTCGTCACCGGGATCGACCAGAGCGCCGGGATGATCGAGCACGCCCGGCGGCTGCTGGGGGAGGACGCGGACCTGCGGGTCGCCGACCTGGCCGACCCGCTGCCGTTCGCCGACGCGGAGTTCGACGACGTCGTGGCGTCCCTGGTGCTGCACTACCTGCGAGATTGGGAACCGGTGCTCGCGGAGTTCCGGCGCGTGCTGTAGCCCGGCGGCCGGCTCATCGCCTCGGTCAACCACCCGATGATGGTCAACCTGACGCACCGCCACGAAGGGCCCCGGCCCGACTACTTCGAGGCCTACACCTGGACGGACGAGTTCGAGCTGCACGGCCAGGCCGCGCAGATGACGTTCTGGAACAAGCCGCTGCACGAGATGACCGACGCCTTCACCGCGGCCGGCTTCCGGATCGCCGTCATCAGCGAACCGCACCCGGTGCCGGCCGCGCGCGAGCTGTTCCCCGGCGACTTCGAAATCCTCGACACCTTCCCGAGCTTCCTCTTCTTCGTCCTGGAAGCCGGGTAGGGCTCAGTCGAGGCAGAACTCGTTGCCCTCGATGTCCTGCATGTTGAGGCACGACTCGTTCTCGTGGTCGGCGAGCAGGAGCTGCCCGCGGACCGCGCCGAGCGGGATCAGGCGGACGCACTCGGCCTCGAGAGCAGCCAGCCGCTCTTCGCCGACGAGCCCGGTGCCGACCCGGACGTCGAGGTGCACGCGGTTCTTGACGACCTTGCCTTCGGGGACGCGCTGGAAGTACAGCCGCGGGCCCACCCCCGTCGGGTCGCTGCAGGCGACTCCGCTGCTGTGGAGCTCGTACCCCAGCACCTCGCACCAGAACCGGGCGACGCGCTCGGGATCCGCGCAGTCGAAGGTGACCTGAACCTGCCTGACCGACGTCATGAGGCCCACCCTAGGGGGCGTGAGCAAGGGAGTTTCAGCCGAGCTCGTCGAGCAGGGCCTGGATCGCCGCTGCCATCGCCGCCGGGTCGCCGTCGCCCGGGCGCAGCACCAGATCGGGCGACGAAGGCCGCTCGTAGGGGGCGTCGATGCCGGTGAAGCCGGTGATCTCCCCGGCGCGCGCCTTCGCGTACATGCCCTTCGGGTCGCGGGCTTCGCACACTTCCAGGGGCGTGTCGACGAAGACCTCCACGAACGGCAGCCCGTCGTGCGCCGCCCGTGCCCGGGCGCGATCTTCTGAATACGGGCTGATCAGCGACGCGATCGCCACCACGCCCGCGTCCGCGAACAGGCGCGCCACCTCCGCCACCCGCCGGACGTTCTCCGCCCGGTCCTCGGGGCTGAACCCGAGCCCCTTGTTGAGCCCGTGCCGCAGGTTGTCGCCGTCGAGCAGGTAGGCCGGGCGGCCCGCCGCGACCAGCCGGCGCTCCAGCTCGACCGCCACCGACGACTTGCCCGACGCCGAAAGCCCGGTGAGCCACACCGTCGCGCCGCGGGTCGGCCGGTCCTCGCGCCGCACCGCCGCGGTGTGCCAGACGACCGGGGACAGCGGAGCGCCGGTGATCATGCCCGCCGCGACCGTGTCGCCGGTGTGCTCGTCGACCAGCAGGAAGCCGCCGGTGGCCCGGTTGCGGCGGTACGGGTCGAACAGCAGCGGACTGCGCGTGCGCAGCCGGATGCGGCCGATGTCGTTCAGGAACAGCGCTTCCGCCGTCTCGTCGCGGTGCAGGGTGGTGACGTCGAGACGGTATTCCAGCCGCTCGACCGTGCCCCGCGTCTCGGTCGTCGTGTGCCGGACCACGTAGGAAGCACCGGGGGTCAGCGCGGCGCGCTCGGAGAACCAGCAGACCAGGGCGTCGACCTCGCGGGCCGATTCCGCGCGGTTGCCGGGGCGGCACAGCATGGCCCCGCGGCCGAGGTCGAGGTCGTCGGCCAGTTCCACGGCCACCGCCTGGCCGGTGAACGCTTCTTCCAGGGGCTGCCCGCCAGGCCCCCACACCGCGCGCACCTTCGACGTGAACCCCGACGGCAGCGCCACGACCTCGTCACCGGGCTTGAACACCCCGCCCGCGATGGTGCCGGCGTAGCCGCGGAAGTCGGACCGGCGGATGACGTACTGCACCGGGAACCGCGCGTCGATCAGGTTGCGGTCGGAGGCGACGTGCACCTCTTCCAGCTGGTGCAGCAGCGAAGAGCCTTCGTACCACGGCATGCTCGTGCTGCGGTGGACGACGTTGTCGCCGTGCAGCGCCGAAACCGGCACGAAACTCAGGTCGGCGACGTCGAGTTTCATCGCGAACCGGCGGAAGTCCTCGCGGATCTCGTCGAACCGCTCCTGCGACCAGTCGACGAGGTCCATCTTGTTCACGCACATCACGAGGTGCCCGATCCCGAGCAGCGACGCGAGGAACGCGTGCCGCCGCGACTGCTCCAGCACGCCCTTGCGCGCGTCGACGAGGACGAGCGCCAGGTCGGCGGTGGACGCGCCGGTCACCATGTTCCGCGTGTACTGCAGGTGCCCCGGCGTGTCCGCGATGATGAACTTGCGCTTGGGCGTGGCGAAGTACCGGTGGGCGACGTCGATGGTGATGCCCTGCTCGCGCTCGGCGCGCAGGCCGTCGGTGAGCAGCGCGAGGTCCGGGTAGTCCTCGCCGCGGTCCCGGCTGGCGCGCTCGACGGCGGCGAGCTGGTCGGTGAAGATCGCCTTCGAGTCGAACAGCAGCCGGCCGATCAACGTCGACTTGCCGTCGTCCACGCTCCCGGCGGTGGCGATCCGCAGCAACTGCATCAGAAGTAACCCTCTCGCTTGCGGTCTTCCATGCCGGCTTCGGAGATCCGGTCGTCGGCGCGGGTGGCACCGCGCTCGGTCACGCGGGTGGCGGCCACCTCGGCGACCACTTCGGACGGGGTCGCCGCCGACGACTCGACGCAGCCGGTGCAGGTGGCGTCCCCGACGGTCCGGAAGCGGACGGTCGCCTCGTACGGCGTCTCGCCGTCCACGAGGGACAGGAAGCGGGTGGCCGCCAGCAGCATGCCGTCGCGCTGCACGACGGGCCGCTTGTGCGAGTAGTACAGCGGCGGCAGCGCGATCCGCTCGTCCCGGATGTACTGCCAGATGTCCAGCTCGGTCCAGTTCGACAGCGGGAAGACGCGGATGTGCTCGCCGCGGCGGTGCCGCCCGTTGTAGAGGTTCCACAGCTCCGGGCGCTGGGCCCGCGGGTCCCACTGGCCGTGCTCGTCGCGGAAGCTGAACACGCGCTCCTTCGCGCGGGCCTTCTCCTCGTCGCGGCGGGCCCCGCCGAACACGGCGTCGAAGCCGCCTTCGCGGATCGCCCGCAGCAGCGTGGCCGTCTGCAGCCGGTTGCGGCTGGCTCCCGGCCCGGTCTCCTCGACGACGCGGCCGGCGTCGATGTCGTCCTGCACGCTCGCCACCTCGAGACGCAGGCCGAGGGCGGCGACGGTCTCGTCGCGGAACCGGATGACCTCGTCGAAGTTGTGGCCGGTGTCGACGTGCAGCACGGGGAAGGGCAGCGGGGCCGGCCAGAACGCCTTCGCGGCGGCGTGCAGCATCACCACCGAGTCCTTGCCGCCGGAGAAGAGCAGGACGGGGCGCTCGAAGGTCGCCGCGACTTCGCGGAAGACGTGCACGGCCTCCGCTTCGAGCGCGGCCAGGTGCGAGAGCTCGTACGAGGTCACGGACACCGGAAAAAAGTAGAACATGTTCTTGTCTTTGGTCAAGTGGTGCGGGACGCTGGTGGCATGGACCTGGTCGTACTCGAAGAGATCAAGCGGCTGAAGTACCGGTACCTGCGCGGGGTGGACCTGAAGCTGTGGGACGAGGTGGCCGACACCTTCACCGTCGACGCCACGGCCGACTACGGGACCCGCGCGACCGGGAGTGAGGGCAAGCAGTTCGAGGGCCGCGACGCCATCGTCGAGTTCCTCACCCAGAGCCTCGGCAACGGCATCATCACCGTGCACCACGCAGCTCAGCCCGAGATCGACGTCGACGGCGACACCGCGACCGGGCGGTGGTCGTTCACCGACAAGGTCATCGTGCCCGAGCACAAGATGATCGTCGAAGGTGCCGCGTTCTACGAAGACACCTACCGCCGCGAGAGCGACGGCGTCTGGCGGATCTCGCACATCGGGTACGTCCGCACCTTCGAGACGCTGACGAGTTTCGACAGCATCCCGGGCTTCAAGCTGATCGCGAACCGCTGGGCTGTCCCGGCATGATCGAGAACGAGTTCTCGTTGACCCGGTCGTTCGCCGACGCCATCGTCGAGGCTGAGAAACTGATCGCCGAAGCGCCGCCGGCCCAGACCGAGCAGGGCCTTCTCGAGGGCTACGACTACCTCGCGGGCAGCATCCGGGCGTCGCTGCAGATGGCCTGGGCCTACCAGCGCGACTTCCCGTACTTCACCCTGTCCACCGGGCCCTACACGAAGATGGCGCTGGACAACCCGGACACCCTGTACTTCAACGCCAACATCCGGGCCGACCGCGAGTACCTCGTCACCGGTGTCCGGGGGACGACCGCCGACCTGAGCTTCCAGATCCTCAACGGCGACTACTCGCCGGTGGAGGTGCCCGACAGCCTCGCCGCGTTCGACGACCGGGCGATCGAAATCGATGAAGACGGCCGGTTCGAGCTGCGCTTCGGCCCGGCTCGCGACAACCCGCCGCCGAACTACTTCGTCCTCGGCGAGGGCTCGTCGATGCTCGTCGTGCGTGAGGTCTACAGCGACTGGGCCACCGAGCGGAAGGGTGAGATCCGCATCCACTGCGTCGACACCGCGGGCCAGGCGCCGCCGGTGCCGGACCGGTCCGCGCTGGCCAAGCGCTACGGCGTCACCGGCAAGATCCTGCTGAGCAGGCTCAAGACGTTCCTCGCCTTCCCGAAGTGGTTCTACTACGACCTGCCGGTGAACACGCTGACCGAGCCGCGCTCGACCCCGGGCGGGCTGACGACGCAGTTCTCCTCGGCCGGGCACTACGAACTCGGCCCCGAAGAGGCGATGATCGTCACCGTGCCGCGCTGCGCGGACGCCCCCTACCAGGGCATCCAGCTCGGCAGCCTCTGGTACATCTCGCTGGACTACAGCAACCACCAGACGAGCCTCACCGCCGACCAGGCCCGCGTCGACCCGGACGGCAAGATCCGGTTCGTCGTCGCCGAGCGCGACCCCGGCCTGGCGAACTGGCTCGAACTGACCGGCCACGACCGCGGGTACCTGCAGATCCGCTGGCAGCGGCTCGCCCGCGACCTCGGCCCGGACGACGGCCCGGTCGTCGAGGTGGTCAAGACCGACGAACTGCCCGACCGGCTGCCCCACTACGAGGACGCGCGGGTGACGCCGGAGCAGTGGGCGGCGCGGATCGCGGCCCGGCAGGACGCCGTCGCCGCCCGGATGCTGGGGTGAGCGTGGAGAACGTGCTGCAGGGCAAGGTGGTCGTCGTCTCGGGGATCGGCCCCGGGCTCGGCCGGTCGATCGCCGTGCGCAGCGCCCAGGCCGGCGCGGACGTCGTGCTCGCCGCGCGCACCGAGTCGCGGCTCACGGAGGTCGCGAAGGAGGTGACCGACCTCGGCCGCCGGGCGGTCGCGGTCCGCACCGACATCGACGACGCGGACTCCGCCGCGAACCTGGTGAACGAGGCGGTCGAGGCGTTCGGCCGGGTGGACGCGGTGGTGCACAACGCCTTCGCCGTCCCGCCGCTGACCGACCTGGCCACTGTGGACTTCGACGCCGTCCGCGCGGGCTTCGAGACCGCGGCGATCTCCGTGCTCCGGCTGACCCGGCTGTTCCTGCCCGCGCTCAAGGAGAGCAAGGGCTCGCTGGTGATGATCAACTCGGCGGTGCTGCGGCATTCGCGGAAGACGTTCGGCGCCTACAAGATCGCGAAGTCGGCGCTGCTGTCGCTGTCCCAGAGCCTCGCCAGCGAGCTGGGGCCGGACGGCGTGCGCGTCAACACCGTGGCGCCCGGGTACATCTGGGGCCCGAACCTCCAGTGGTACTTCGGCTACCTGGCCAAGGAACGCGGGATCACGCCCGAGGACGTCTACGCCGAGACGGCGTCCACAATAGACCTGCGCAAACTGCCCGAGCCCGACGAGATCGCCGACGCGGTGGTGTTCCTCGCCTCGCCGATGGCGCGCGCGATCACCGGGCAGTGCCTCGACGTCAACGGCGGCGAGTACCACCACTAGGAGGATTCATGCTCCCCGGCCGGGAAGACGTGGGCACCGTCGAGGACCTGCACGCCTCGGCGTCGAAGCTCACCGGGCTCGACGACTTCGGCGCCGACGAGTACGTCGAAGGCCTGCGCGTGCTGCTGGAGTCGTACGAGGCGGACGAGGACCTGACGCCGTACGGCAACAAGGTCCACCGGGCGCTCCTGCGCGGCGCGCTCGTGGCGCGGCTGCTGAGCGAGACGTCGTGGAAGCAGCACCCGGCGTACGCGGACGTCCGCGTGGAGCGGCCGATCTTCGTCACCGGCCTGCCCCGCACCGGCACGACGGCGCTGCACCGGCTGCTCGCCGAGGATCCCGCGCACCAGGGCCTCGAAGTGTGGCTCGCCGAGGTCCCGCAGCCGCGTCCGCCGCGTTCGACGTGGCCGGACAACCCGATCTTCCAGGGGATTCAGGCCGGCTACGAACGCCACCACGTCGAACACCCGGAGTTCATGGGCGTGCACCACATGTCCGCCGACCAGGTGGAGGAGTGCTGGCAGCTGCTGCGCCAGTCGATGCGGTCGGTGTCCTTCGAATGCCTGGCGTACCTGCCGCGCTACTCGCGCTGGCTGGCCAAGCAGGACTGGACGGACGCCTACGCCCGGCACAAGCGCAACCTGCAGCTGATCGGGCTGCCGGACGCGGGCAAGCGCTGGGTGCTCAAGAACCCGAGCCACCTGTTCGCGCTGGACGCGCTGATGGCGAACTACCCGGACGCGCTGGTGATCCAGACGCACCGGGCGCCGAGCACGATCATGGCGTCGATGTGCAGCCTCGCCGAGAAGGCCGCGGAGGGCTGGTCGTCGAAGTTCCGCGGCGAGGTGATCGGGAGCGGGCAGCTCGATCTGTGGGCGCGGGGAGCGGACGAGTTCGGCTGGGCCCGCGCGCGGCACAATCCGGCGCAGTTCTGCGACGTCCGGTACGAGGACTTCGTCGCGGACCCGATCGGCACGGTGTCCACTGTGTACGACCACTTCGGACTGGACTTCACGCCGGCGGCGCGGGCGGCCATGACGTCGGTGCACGAGGCGAGCCGGACCGGGGAGCGCAAACCGGTGCACCGGTACAGCCTGGCGGACTTCGGCCTGACGGCCGAGGAAGTCGACGAGCGCTTCGCGAGCTACCTGGCCGCCCACGGCTCGTGAGTGGTAATTCGGGTTCTAACCCGAATTACCACTCACGACAAGCCGCGGCAGACCCGGTGATGAGCTTGACTACCTCGTCCATCGTCGGCCCGGCCGCCATCTCCGCGGCCAGCGCCCGCGCCCGGTCGCGGTAGCGCGGGTCGTCCAAGACCGCGCGAACCGCCCGCCGCAGCGTCCGCGGTGAGGCCGAGGCGCGGGCGCGGCCGATCCCGGCCCCCGACCAGGTGACCCGGGCCGCGACCTCGCGCTTGTCCTCGCTGGCCCCGACCACGACCAGCGGCACGCCGTAGCGCAGGGCGTGGTTGACGCCGCCGTACCCGCCGTTGCCGACCATGACGGCGCAGCGGGGGAGCAGCTCGTCGTATGGCAGGAAATCGGCCACCCGGAGGTTGTCCGGCAGCGGGCCGGGCCGCAGCCGCCCGCCGCAGGTCGTCGCGACGACCAGGACGTCCTCGTCGGCCAGCGCGTCGATGGTGGGCTCGACGAGCCGGCCGAGGTCGTCGTTCGCGATCGTCCCCTGGGTCACGTGCACCACCGGGCGGCCGCCGTCCAGGTCGGCCCACCACGGCGGCAGCGGGTGCTCGCTCGCCGCGCTGACCGTCGTCGGCCCGATGAAGTGCAGCGGCGCTCCTTCGCGCGGGTACTCGAAGCCGGGGCAGGTCATCTGGAGCACGCCGTCGCTGTGCAGGGGCCAGTCCGTGAACAGCAGGCCGGGGTCGCCGCCCAGCAGGTCTTTCGCGAGTTTCTGCGCCGGGCCCGTCACCCACGGCGCGAGCGTCCGGAGGATCGCGCCGCTGACCGGATGCCCGGGCGGGCCGGTCGGGACCGGTGGCATGAACGGCAGGAAGCCGAGGACCAGCAGCCGCGGCCGCCGTTCGCGCCGGGACAGGGCCAGCCCGGCCATCATCAGCGGATCGCACAGCACGACGTCGGCCTCGTGCGCGTCGATGACGCCCAGCTGTGCGGGCACGGCGCGGACGAAGTGGGTCAGCTCGAACCGCGCGAGCTTCAGCCCGCTCAGCCCGGCGCGACCGGGGATGGAGCCGTCCAGATCGGTCTCGTCGAAGTCGGCCTCCGGCGGCAGGACGCTCACCTCGGCGCCCAGTGCTTCGAACGCCTGCCGGTAGCGCGCCCCGGTGACGACGGCGACCTCGTGGCCGGCGGCGATCAGCGCCTCGACGACCGGCTTGGTCGGCCCGACGTGGCCGCGCGCGGGCTGTACGCAGACGAGTACCCGGGTCATGACCGCCCCTTTGATCGATACGCTGTACTATCCAATTGATGACGATACCCGAAGGTTCGCGGCGCCGGTACGCGTCGCCGGTGCGCGAGGCGGGCGCCCGGCGCACCCGGGCGCACGTGGTGGCGACGGCGGGCACGTTGTTCGCCGCGCGGGGTTACGCGGGCACGAGCATGCGGCAGATCGCGGCGGAGGCGGGGGTGAGCCTGGAGACGGTGACGCAGACGGGCCGCAAGCCGCAGCTGCTGCTGGCGGCGTTCCGGGACGGCTTCGCGGGCGACCCGGACGCGATGGACCTGGACGCGCTGGCGGGCCCGGCCGGTCCGGCGGACCTGCCGGCGGTGGTGTCCCGGGTGGCGGTGGGGGTGCGCGGATCGTTGCCGATCTGGCGCGCGTTCACGACGGCGGCCGCGGCGGACGCGGAGGTGGCGGCGGTCCGCGCGGAGCTGGCCGTGCTGCGCCGCGCGGAGATCTCGGGGCGCCTGGTAGCGGCGGGGCTGGCCGGCGGCGGGGCGATCGGCCGCCTGGCCGACGCGATCGGGCTGATCATGTCGCACGAGGCGTACGACCACCTGACGGCGGTGTGCGGCTGGGCGCACGACGAGTACGTGGCCTGGGCGGTGCGGGCGGTCCAGGCCCAGCTGACGCTCGACTGGGAGTGGGGGCGTTAGCCCGCGGCAGCCTGCAGACCTCGGGTGCCGATGCCGCGCAACACTTCCACCCGCTCCGAACCCGGACGGCTCAGCACCCAGCTCGACCCCGGCACCGTCTTCGCGCGCTTCTTCAGTGGCGCCAGTAACCGCGAAACGTCCTGGTACGAACCGATCGCGCCGCTCGCGCAGACCAGCGTCGCCAGCGACACCGTCACCGGCAGGCCCTCCGCTGACCAGGCCCGGTCCAGCAACGCCCCCGCCACCGTGGCGATCTCGTCGACGTCGCACACCACCAGGAAGTCGTCGCCGCCCACGTGGCTCACCCGCATCCGCCGCAGGCCGCCGGCCAGCTCCGTCAGGGCCGCGCCCAGCTCGCGGATCAGGTTGTCGCCCGCCGCGAAGCCGGCCGTGTCGTTGATCGTCTTGAACGCGTCGATGTCCAGCCAGGCCGCCACGAACGGCTCGCCGATCGTGATGCGGCGGGCCACGTCGCGGGCGATCGTGTCGCTGCCCGGCAAGCGCGTCAGCGGGTTCAGGGCGGCCGCCGCTTCGACCTTCGCCTCGGCCACGCCGCGGACCACCTCGGTCACCAGCACCACGCCGAGGCAGCGGCCGAGCTCGTCGACCACGACCACGTCGTCGCCGGTGCGGCCCCAGTCGGCGTCGGTGACGAGCTCGAGGAACTCCATCGCGCCGGCGCGGGCCTCGATCGTGTGCGGGGTGTCCGCGAGCCGGGCCGCGGGGCGCTTCGCGTGCAGCGCGTGCCCGTACGGGCCGGTGACCGCCACCAGGAACCGCGTCCGGTCGACCGACCAGCGCGGCCGGTTCAGCTCGTCCACCCCGACCACGCCCGACGGTGCGTCCGCGGCCGCGAGCACCGCGCGGACTTCGTCGCAGGTCGCGGATTCCGGCAGCGTCGTCGCCGGGCGCAGGAAGTCGCCGACGCACGGCGCGGGCGCCCCGGTCGAGGGACGGCCGCGGGTGAGCAGGGCCGGCGCGGGACCGGCGGCGGTGGGCGGCGCGAGGAGGTGCCCCTGCGCGATCCGGACGCCCAGGCCGCGGACGGCGTCGAGCTGGGCGCCGGTCTCCACGCCGGTGGCGACGAGCCGGGTGCCGGTGCGGTTCGTGTAGTGCAGCAGCGCCTCGGTCACGGCCACCGAAGCCGGGTCGTCCGGCAGCCCGCGCAGCACCGTCCGGTCGAGCTTCACCAGGTCGATCGGCGCGTCGACGAGCAGGCCCAGCGGGAGGTCGCCGCGGCCGAGACCGTCGAGCGCGATCCGGAAGCCGAGCTCGGTGAGCTTCCGCATCCCGGCGAGCGCGCGGCCGGCGGGCAGCGGCGCGAACGGCGGCCCGATCTCCAGGACGACGTCGCGGGTGCGGCGGCCCGCGTCGCCGAGCGCTGCGAGGAGGTCCTCGTACATCGACGGCGGCGCGGCCAGCGTGCGGGCGGAGAGGTTCAGGTGCAGGGGGAGCGCCGTCGGGCTTTCGGCGTCCTGCCGGACGGCCGCGACCGCGAGCCCGAGGTCGGCCTCGGCGAGCCTGCCGTCGCGGCGTGCCTGCGCGAGCAGCTCGGGGACGGTTCCGCGGCCGGGCCTGGCCAGCGCTTCGTGCGCCACGACGCCTCCCGTGTGGAGGCTGTACAGCGGCTGGAAGGCGAAGCGGACCGCGCGTGGCGACTTCACGGACCGATCGTCGCGGGTCCCGCGGCGAAACGAAACCGATGTCGACTGATGTTCATCGGCGCGGCACCCGGGTTCGTCGCATCGGAGTAGCTGTTTCAGTCTTGACTTATATAAGTAGCTGCTTGTAACTTGGCCGGGTGCACGCGTTCGACGTCCTCGGCGACCCGGTCCGCCGCCGGATCCTCGAGCTGCTGGCCGACGGCGAACGGGCCGCCGGCGCGGTGACCGAGGTGATCCGGGCCGAGTTCGGCATCTCGCAACCGGCCGTCTCCCAGCACCTGAAGGTGTTGCGGGACAACGGCTTCGCCGTCGTCCGCCAGGACGGGACGAGACGGCTGTACGCGGTCGGCCACGCCCCGCTGCGCGACGTCGACGTCTGGCTCGACCGGTTCCGCCGGTCCTGGACGCCACCACTGGACGCGCTGGCCACCGAAATCGCCCGCGGCAAGCGTGCCCGGCGCCTCACCGAAGGAGAAGGTTCGTGATCGACGTCAGCCACCAGGTCAGCGCCGTCCGCCGGACGGTCGGCACGCGCGTGCTCGAAGCGGGGGAGGCGCGGGTCATGACCATCAGCCAGGTCTACGACACCGACGTCGACGACATGTGGGACGCGGTGACGAACGCCGAGCGCATCCCGCGCTGGTTCCTGCCGGTGCGCGGCGAGCTGCGCGTCGGCGGGAAGTACCAGCTGGAGGGCAACGCGGGCGGCACGGTCGAGCGCTGCGACCCGCCGAAGAGCTTCGCCGCGACGTGGGAGATGCACGGCGGCGTCAGCTGGGTCGAGGTCCGGCTGACGCCCGAAGGCGACGGCACGCGGTTCGAGCTGGAGCACGTCGCGCACGTCGACGACCACTGGGAGCAGTTCGGCCCGGGCGCGGTCGGCATCGGCTGGGACATGGCACTGACGGCCCTGGTCCGGCACCTGGCCGCCGACCCCGGCTACGTCGTCGACCCGCAGGAGGCGATGGCCTGGATGGCCTCTCCCGAAGGCGTTTCGTTCGTGACCGCGGCGGGCGAGGCCTGGTACGAGGCGCACGTCGCCGGCGGCGAGGCCGAGCCCGTGGCCCGCGCCCAGGCCGACCGCTGCCTCGCGGCCTACACCGCCCAGCCCGAATCCTGACCCGCCCACCCCGCCTTCGCGTGATGCCCCTCCAATCACGCGTGATGCCCGCCCAATCACGTGAGATGACTCTTCGCGCACCGGCGTGCTCTTGCCGCACGAGCTGCCGTGGAAGGTCTCGCGTGCGCCGCGGGGCATCACGCGTGTCTGGAGGGGCATCACGCGTGATTGGAGGGGCATCATGCGTGATTGGAGGGGCGACACGGGTCAGCGGTCGGTGTACTTGACTGCGGTCAGGGTGATGACCGTGTCCGGGGAGACCTCCGTGCCCGCGGACGGGGACTGGCCGGTCTGGACCCAGTTGCGGTCGAGGACCAGGGCGCGGCCCTGGCCGGTGCCGTCGACCTCGCGGAGGTTGTAGAGCCCGGCTCGCTGCATCGCGTTCTGGGCGTCCTGGTGGTTCATGCCCGAAACGTCCGGGACCTTGATCAGGGCGGCCGAGGTGGTGGCCGGCGGGGCGGTGGTTCCGGTGGCGGCCGTGCCGGTCGAGGCCGGGCTGCCGGGCGGGGAAGCCCCGCAGGCGGCGAGTCCGGTGCCGAGCAGCAGGGCGACGGCGAGGCGAATCGGGCGGTTCATGGCGGCTCCTCCGTCGGGGGTTACCCCGTCAATCGATCCGTGAGCGGGCGACGTTGCCCATCGATCGGGTGAAGACCGCTCGGCCGGATAAGGTCGGGCGCATGGA
Source organism: Amycolatopsis sp. lyj-109 (assembly GCF_046548995.1). Lineage (NCBI taxonomy): Bacteria > Bacillati > Actinomycetota > Actinomycetes > Pseudonocardiales > Pseudonocardiaceae > Amycolatopsis > Amycolatopsis sp. lyj-109. The sequence continues at coordinate 19,288 of NZ_JAJPWR010000043.1, read as the reverse complement.
TCAGGGCAGCGAGCACACCGACCCGCGGGCCGCGCGGCGCGATCCCGTGGCGAACGTCGGCGGGTTCACCGACCTGGCGACCAGCCCGTTCCGGATCGACCGCGACCGGATCGCCGCGTCGCCGTTCTTCGCGCGGCTCGGCGGCGTGACGCAGGTCGTCAGCGCCGGCGGGGCCGGGCTGCTGCACAACCGGCTCACCCACAGCCTCAAGGTCGCGCAGGTCGCCCGCGCCATCGCCGAGCGGATCACCACCGGGCCCGACGCCGGGCTGGCCGACAAGCTCGGCGGCTGTGATCCCGACGTCGCCGAGGCGGCCGCGCTCGCCCACGACCTCGGGCACCCGCCGTTCGGGCACCTCGGGGAGCAGACGCTCGACCGGATCGCCCGCCACCGTTTCGGCCTCGCCGACGGCTTCGAGGGCAACGCGCAGACGTTCCGGATCATCACCACCACCGACGTGCGCGGGCCGTCGGCGATCGGGCTGGACCTGACCGCCGCGGTGCGCGCCGCCGTCCTCAAGTACCCGTGGCTGCGGCTGCACCACCCCTCGCCGCACCCGTCGGAGCTGGCCGTGCCGCCGCGCGGGGCGGCGGAGCCGGGCGGCCTTCCGGGCACCGGCGCGGCCAAGTTCTCCGCCTACGCCACCGAACTCGACGACTTCGAGCAGGCGCGCGCGGCCTTCGCGGGCCGCGTCGAAAGCTGGCAGCAGACCGTCGAAGCGTCCGTGATGGACACCGCCGACGACATCGCCTACGCCATCCACGACCTGCAGGACTTCCACCGCATCGGGGTGCTGCAGCACGCGCCGGTCGCCGCGGAGCTGGGGGAGTGGCTCGAGCACGCGGTCGAGCTGGCGTCGCTGGACGACGAGACGCTGCACGCGGACCTGCGCCGCCCCGGCCGGTCGCTGGAACGCCTCCGCCGCCGCATGCACGCCAAGGACGCGTGGATCGTCGACGACGACGCCTTCGCCGCCGCGGTCGCGCGGGTGCGTGCGGAGCTGGCCGACGGGCTCCTGGCCGGCGAGTTCGACGGCTCGATCGAGGCGGAGCAGGCGACCGCGGCGTTCTCCGCGAACTGGACGGCTCGCCTGGTCGACGGCGTGTTCCTGCTGGCCTCGCCGTCCACCCGCACCGGGCACGTCTCGCTGCGGCCCGCCCAGTGGCACGAGGTCCAGGTGCTCAAGTTCGTGCACCGCCGGTTCGTCCTGCTGCGCCCCGACCTCGCGCTGCACCAGCGCGGCCAGGCCGGCGTGGTGACGAGCCTGGTCGACGCGCTCGACGCGTGGCTGCTCGACCGCGACGAGGTCTCCCGCCTGCCGCGCCGGTTGCACGACCTGGTCGAGCTGGCCCGCGCGGAGTACGCCGGGCTGGCGCGCTCGGCGCCGGAGCTGCTGGTGGGGGCGACGGGGGAACCGGTCATGGGGGCGGACGCGGTGCGCGGGCTGGCGCGCGGCCGTGCGGTGATCGACTTCGTGGCTTCGCTGACGGACAAGCAGGCGGTGACGCTCCTGGACGCGCTGTCCGGGCGGGCCGCACAGCCGTGGTCGGACTCGTTCGTGCTCTGAGCGCGCGGTAACGAATTTTCCCCGTGGCCCCGCCGGTTGCACGGTCCGGTGTGGCGATTGTGGACATCCCACTCCGTGGCCGGGGTGGCGGGCGAGCGTTTGTCCGGTGCGTGTCCGGTGACCGGTTCACCACTGCGCTGAACGGCCTACGTCATCCGGCCCATTCGGGAAATTATCCGTCCTTTGTCACTCGAACGGCTGATGTTTACGGAGAACTAACGGTACTTAGCTGGGTTCAGCCGGTGATCACCGGCGTCGGTCAGCGTGAGTCGGGGCACGCGCCTGGAGAATTCGGAGGGCGCCCGTGCGCCGTACCCGTTCCAATAGATCGAGATCCACTGTGCTCACTGCCGGTGCCGCGGCTCTGCTCGCCGCGCTCGGCCTGGTGTCCCCGCCCGTCGCGGGGGCCGCCACCGCGTCCGCACCGGACGCGTTCAGCGAAACCGCGCAACAGCAGATCGCCGCTCTGCAGGCGGTCAAGGCGGGCCGCACCGCCGCTGAGTCCAAAGTAGACAGCAAGCTGCTCGTCGCCGAGAAGGGCGTGGGGAAGCAGCTGAACGCACTGCAGTCTGGGGCCACCGTTTCCCCGGCCGGGACCGTCCTGGTCGACATCCGCGCGAGCAAGGTCTCACCGGACCTCCTCGCCGGGCTCACCAAGGCCGGGGCCGGCATCCGCGCGGTGTCCGACCGCTACGGCAGCGTCCGCGCCGAAGTGCCGCTGGCCAAGGTCGGCGAGATCGCCGCGCGCGGCGACGTCAAGCGCGTCGAGCAGGCCGACCAGGCGATGACCGCCCGGGAGCTGGCCACGCCGGCGACGACGCCGGAAAAGACCGAAACCAAGCAGCAGAAGGCCGACCGCATCGCCGGTGAGCTGCAGAAGGCGGTCAGCGCCAAATCCCAGCGCAGCGCCGCCGCGGCCGCACCGCTGGTCAGCGAAGGCGACCGGGCGCACAACGCCGACCTCGCCCGCCAGCAGTTCGGCGTCACCGGCGTCGGCGTCAAGGCGTGCGCCCTGTCCGACGGCGTCGACTCCCTGGCCGCTTCGCAGGCCAAGGGCGAACTCCCGCCGGACGTCGACGTCATCGCCGGTCAGGAGGGCGACGGCGACGAGGGCACCGCGATGCTCGAGATCATCCACGACCTCGCGCCCCGCGCCGCGCTCGGCTTCGCGTCGGCGTTCAACTCGGACGCCAGCTTCGCGGACAACATCCGCAAGCTGCGCTTCGAGTCGCACTGCGACGTCATCGTCGACGACGTCATCTACTTCAAGGAATCGCCGTTCCAGGACTGGATCATCGCCCAGGCCGTGAACGACGTGACCGCCGACGGCGCGCTGTACTTCTCCTCGGCGGGCAACGAAGGCAACGTCGCCAGCGGCACCGCCGGGCACTGGGAAGGCGACTTCGTCGACTCCGGCAAGTCGGTCGGCAAGTTCGCCGGCACCGCGCACAACTTCGCCGGCGCGGCGGGCAACCAGATCTACGAGCCGATCTCGAACGCGTCCTCGGCCGGCGTGCCGGTGACGCTGCACTGGTCGGACCCGCTCGGCGCGTCCGCGAACGACTACGACCTCTACCTGCTCAACTCCGCGGGCGCGGTCGTCAGCTTCAGCCAGGACGTCCAGAACGGCGCCCAGGACCCGTACGAGCGCGTCACGACGCCGGCCTTCGGCGGGACCGGGCTGCGCCTGGCCATCGTGAAGTTCTCCGGGGCGAACCGCTACCTGTCGCTTTCGGCGCTGCGCGGTCGGTTCTCCGACTCGGCCGACGGGCTCAAGGCCTACAACACCCCGGGCGTGACGGTCGGCCACTCGGCCGCGCGGGACGCCTTCAGCGTCGCGGCGGCCCCGGCGGCCAAGGCGTTCGGCCGGGCCCTCGAGCCGGGCGACCCGGCCAACCCGGCGGGCCCGTACCCGGGCTCGTTCAGCGGTGCCACCAAGGCCGAGCGGTTCACCTCCGACGGTCCGCGTCGCGTGTTCTACGAGGCCAACGGCACGCCGATCACCCCGGGCAACGTGTCTTCGACCGGTGGTGAGGTCCGGAACAAGCCGGAGATCACCGCGGCCGACGGCGTGCAGACCAGCGTGAGCGGGTTCAACCCGTTCTTCGGCACCTCGGCCGCCGCTCCGCACGCGGCCGCCATCGCCGCGCTCGTGCTGTCCGGCAACCCGGGCCTGCCGCCCGCGGAGGTGCGCGAAGCGCTGATCAACACCGCGATCGACATCGAAACCCCGGGCCGCGACAACTTCACCGGGGCCGGCGTCATCCTCGCGGACAAGGTGCTGGCCTACACCGGCGCCAGCCCGCAGCCGCTCGTGGTGGCCAAGCAGCCGACGGTCACCCCGGCCGACGGCGGCTCGGCGCTCGACCCGGGCGACACCGCCAAGGTGACGCTGCCGGTGACCAACGACGGTGACGGCACCGCGGTGTCCACCAGCGTCGTGCTCACCAGCCCCACCCCGGGTGTCACGGTGGCGCCGCGCTCGAAGTCCTACGGCACCATCAGCCCGGGACAGACCGGCGTCAACGACTTCACCATCACCGTCCCGGCGAGCCAGCAGCTCGGCGTGCCGGTGGTGCTGAACGCCCGCGTCACCTTCGCGGGGGCGCACTCGCCGACGACGACGTCGTTCTCGCTGCCGGTCGGCACCCCGTCGCCGGTCGCGAAGGACTTCGCCTACGCTGGCGCGCCGGTGTTCATCCCGGACAACAGCCCGGTCGGCGCGTCGGTGACCATCCCGGTCAGCGGGGTCGGCCGCGCGTCCAAGGTGTCCCTGTCCGTGGACGGCACCACGTGCAGCACCGACCCGACCTCGACGACGGTGGGTCTGAACCACTCGTACGTCGGTGACCTGGTCGGCACGCTGACCGCGCCGTCCGGGGCGAAGGCCACGGTGTTCCAGCGCAACGGCGGTTCGGGCAAGAACCTGTGCAAGGTCGTCTTCGCCGACAACGCGGCGGCGGCGTTCAGCACGGTGACCTCGGCCAACGCGCCGTTCACCGGCACCTGGCGGCCGACGCAGGCCCTGACCGGCAACCTCGCCGGCGCGGCCGTCGACGGCACGTGGACGTTCGCGGTGGTCGACGCGGCCGGCGGTGACGACGGGTTCATCCGTTCGGTCGCCCTGCACATCAACGGGTTCGTGCAGCCCGCGGCGGCCGGCGCGCCGTCGAACGTGCGAGGCGTGACGAACAACGGCCCGGTCCACCCGCAGTAAGTTCCAAGCGCCCCAAGGCGGCCTTCGGTGCGTCAGACGCACCGAAGGCCGCCTTGGGTGCGTCTGACGCAACCAAGGCCACATTGGGGCGCTCTTGGCCGTAGCGTGAGGTCCGTGAAGCCACGGGAAGTCGCGGGCGGCGGGCGCGCGGTCGAGGTGCCGCCCGAGCGGCTGGCGGGGTTCTTCACGCGGTTCGCCGAACGGCACGGCGGCATCACGGCGACCTCGGGAACAGCGCACGAAGTCCGGGTGACCGCGGCCGACGGCAGCACCGCGACCGCCACCGTCCCGTTCGGACCGCTCGCAGAACCCTCCGTGGCCGGACTCGTCGCGCACGCGCTGGTGCCGCGGCGCATCGCCCTCGTGGTGGTGCGGCGCGGAGGGCACAGCGTCGGCATCGCGCAGGGCGGCCGGATCGAGGTCTCGCGCACCGACCGGCACCTCGTGCAGGGCCGGTCCGCCGCCGGTGGCTGGTCGCAGCAGCGGTTCGCCCGGCGTCGCGCGGGCCAGGCCCGGCACGCGCTCCAGGACGCGGCGAAGGACGTCTTCGAAGTGCTCGTGCCGCGGCTGTCCGAAGTGGATGCCGTGGTGCTCGGCGGTGACCGGCGGGCGCTCGACGAGCTGCGCGAGGATCGCCGGCTGGCGCCGCTGTTCGCCCGTGCGGAACCCCGCGTGCTGGACGTCGGCGAACCGAGCCGGGCCGTGCTCGAGGAGGCCGCCGTGCGTGCGCTGTCCGTGCAGGTCACGCTGCGCGACGGGTGAGACCGCACACGTCCGGAAAAACCGGTGGACCGCGCCCCGTACACTGGTCTGCGTGGATATCCAGCTGGAGTGACGCCGCGGCCCGAGCGGCCGCCTGACGCTGTCCTCCGAGAACGCTGTCCTCCGTTCACCCCCCGTCCACGGGAGTTCCCTTGATCACGGCCACCGGCCTTGAGCTGCGCGCGGGTTCGCGCATCCTGCTCAACGGCGTCACCCTCCGCATCCAGCCCGGCGACCGCATCGGTCTCGTCGGCCGCAACGGCGCGGGCAAGACCACCTCGCTGAAGGTCCTCGCCGGCGAAGGCGAGCCGCACGCGGGCGACGTCCGCCGCACCGGCGAGCTCGGCTACCTGCCGCAGGACCCGCGCGAAGGCGACCTGTCGGTCACGGCGAAGGATCGCGTGCTCTCCGCGCGTGGTCTGGACAAGCTGATGCGCGACATGGAGAAGGCCCAGGCCTCGATGGCCGAGCTCGTCGACGAAGCCGCGCGCGACAAGGCCATCAACCGCTACGCCCGGCTCGAAGAGCGCTTCGCCTCCCTCGGCGGGTACGCCGCGGAGAGCGAAGCGGCGCGCATCTGCTCCAATCTCGGCCTCGCCGACCGGGTCCTCGCGCAGACGCTGGGGACGCTGTCCGGTGGCCAGCGCCGCCGCGTCGAGCTCGCGCGGATCCTGTTCGCCGCGGCCGAAGCCGGCGCCGGCGGCAAGTCCGAGACGATCCTGCTGCTCGACGAGCCGACCAACCACCTCGACGCCGACTCCGTCAACTGGCTGCGCGGCTTCCTCAAACAGCACGACGGCGGCCTGGTCGTGATCAGCCACGACGTCGAGCTGCTGGGCGACGTGGTCAACAAGGTCTGGTTCCTCGACGCCACCCGAGCCGAGCTCGACCTGTACAACATGGGCTGGCAGCGCTACCTCGACGCGCGCGCCACCGACGAGAAGCGCCGCCGCCGTGAGCGCGCCAACGCCGAGAAGAAGGCGTCGGCGCTGCAGCAGCAGGCCGCGAAGCTCGGCGCGAAGGCGACGAAGGCCGTGGCGGCCAAGAACATGGCGCGCCGCGCCGAGCAGATGCTGTCCTCCCTCGAGGACACCCGCCACGCCGACAAGGTCGCCCGGATCAAGTTCCCGGAGCCCGCTCCGTGCGGCCGTACCCCGCTCACCGCGGAGAACCTCTCGAAGTCGTACGGCTCGCTGGAAATCTTCACGGGCGTCGATCTCGCCATCGACCGCGGTTCGAAGGTTGTCGTACTCGGGCTGAACGGTGCGGGAAAGACGACTTTGCTCCGGCTGCTCGGCGGAATGGAAACCCAGGACACCGGATCCGTCGTTCCGGGTCACGGATTGCGTTTGGGCTATTACGCACAGGAACACGAAACTCTTGATCATGATGCGTCGGTGTGGGAAAACATCCGACATCTCGCTCCGGACACCGGAGCGCAGGAGTTGCGGAACCTCCTCGGCTCGTTCCTGTTCACCGGCGAACAACTCGACCAGCCCGCCGGCACGCTTTCCGGTGGCGAGAAGACGCGGCTCGCGCTGGCGGGCCTGGTGTCCAGCGCTGCCAACGTCTTGCTGCTCGACGAGCCGACCAACAACCTCGACCCGGCCAGCCGGGCGCAGGTCCTGGACGCTTTGCGCAGTTTCGCCGGTGCCGTCGTCCTGGTGACGCACGACCCCGGCGCGGTCGAGGCGCTGGAGCCCGAGCGGGTCATCCTGCTGCCCGACGGGACCGAGGATCACTGGTCGGCGGACTACCTCGAACTCGTTCAGCTTGCGTGACGGTGCGTCCATTCGGGTGCAAGATCACTCGCCGTAGAGCACTGGAATGGCCCAATGTGATCGCAATTTCGGCTGTTTCGCGTCTGTCGTCTGGCATTCCGGCGCTCAGTGTTCGATCATTGCCCCGGCAGGGGCCGATATGTGGCCCAGAACACTCTCGGCGGGAAGGCGATCGACGTGGCTGATCTCAAGAAAGGCGCGCGGATCACCGGCAACACGCGCGACAAGCTGGCCGCTGACCTGAAGAAGAAATACGAGAAGGGCTCGAGCATCCGGGCGCTCGCGGAGTCGACGGGGCGGTCCTACGGCTTCGTGCACCGGGTGCTGTCGGAGTCCGGCGTCCAGCTGCGGGGGCGTGGCGGAGCCACCAGGGTCAAGAAGAAGTAGTCGCGGACTGCTGCGCGGGGGGCGCAGTGGGATCTTCGGCCGCGCGGAACGCCAGGTGGGCCCCGAGCAGGATCAGCGGGTACACCAGGTAGCCGTACCGGGTGGCCGGAGTGAGCAGGATCAACGCGCCGAGTCCGACGGCGATGCGCAGCAGTGCGCCGGAGCCGTTCGCGGGGGGCCGGCGCACCAGCCAGGCGATCATCGCGACGGCCGCGGCGCCGACGAGCACGAAGGCCGCCACCTGACCGAACGGGCCGGTCTCGGCGATCAGGTGGCCCGGCAACGGGCTGGCCGCGGGCGACCGCACGACGCCCATCCCGAGCGGGAACCGGAAGACGTGCTCGACGAACGCCGCCGGATCCACCAGGTACACGGGCAGGTGCAGGGCGGCCGTCGTCGCCACCAGCGCCGCCGCGAACCGGCCCAGCGCCGCCCAGTCGAGCCCTGCTTCGGAGCCGACACGGCCGCGGCGCACCAGCACGAACACCGCAAGCACCGCGGCTGCGGGCGCGACGATGAGCTTCGCGCTGACGACCAGCGCCAGCACCAGACCGGACCAGGCGACCCGGCCGGTGGCCGCGAGTGCGCAGCTGAGCACCAGCAGACCGACGATGGCCAGGTCGGGGCCGGCCACGGCCCAGGTGAGCGCGGTGAGCGGGCAGGCCAGCGCGAGCTGCGCGGCGCCGACCGGCACCCGGGGCCACTTCAGCAGCTTCAGCGTGCCCAGCACGCACGCGCAGGCGGCCAGCGCGAACATCCAGCGGGCGTCGGTGAGCGCGTCGGTCAGCGGCGTGCCGCCGAACAGCGCCCGCGGCAGCCCGAACACCGCCATCACCGGGCCGTAGGGCGTGTAATCGTTTACCACGGGCGCCCGGCCGAGCGCGGTGACGTCGACGTACGGGGTTCCGTGGTGCAGCAGCAGATCCGCGGACCGCTCGATCACCCAGACCTCGGGCTGCGCGGCCCACGAGAACGGCGTGATCAGCCAGTCCACTCCGGTCAGTCGCCGAATCACCAGAACTGCCAACGGGAGGATCATCGCCAACAGGGCGACCGCGGCGATGCCGCACCAGCGTGAACCGAGTACGCCACGCGGCGTACGCCCGCTGCGTGCGGACAGCAGCAGGTACCCGCTGTGCGCCGCGCCGAAGCCGTACGCCACTGTCGCGAAGTTGCCCCAGACGCGGTAGCCGTAGAACTCCGACACCAGTGCCGTCGGCAGCGCGAAAGCCAGGCAGGCCAGGTAGAACCCCAGGTCCCAGCGCAGGGGGGCGACCTCTCCGGTGCGCGACGGCGCCGTGAAGAGCCGGGCCGCGCGCCGCCATGCGGGCGCCTGGCCCACCTCCGTTCCCACGTCGGCCAGGCTACCGAGGGCGCCGCCGCCCGGTTCAGCCGACGTCTCGCAGGCGGGGGAGCAGCTTTGCGGCCGCTTCGGACGCCGCGACGACGTCGTCGCGGCCGGCGGGCATCAGTACCAGCTCGGTGAAGCCGGCCTCGACGTAGCTCTGCGTGAGGCGCAGGGCACTGTCCGCGTCGGGCGGCAGCCGGAACTGCACGGCACGGCGGACGGTAGCCGGATCGCGGCCCACGGCCGCGCAATGCGCGTCGAGGACGCGGGAAAGCCGTTGCAGCTCGGCGAGTTCCGTGCCCGGCAAGGCCGCGTTGAGCCAGACGTCGGCGTGCTCGGCGACAACTCGCAGGCCGTGCTTTTCGCCGCTGCTGCCCAGCCACAGCGGGGGTTTCGGCCGTTGCACCGGCTTCGGATCGCTGAGTGCGCGGGTCAGGGTGTAGTGGCGGCCCGGGTAGGTGGTTTCCGCTCCCGTCCACAGCAGACGGAGGATTTCGCAGGTCTCGGCCAGTCTTGCGACGCGTTCCGCCGCGGACGGCGTCGGTGTGCCCATCATCGCGTCGGTCACCGTGTCGCCGCCCGCGCCGAGGCCGACGTCGAGCCGGCCGCCGGAGAGGTGGTCGACGGTCGCGGCGATCTTGGCGAACGTGCCCGGGTGCCGGTTGGTGTTGCCGGAGACCAGGCAGCCGATCCGCACCCGCTTCGTCGCCTCGGCCATCGCGGCCAGCAGGGTCCACCCGTCGAAGACGTCGCCGGTGCGGTCGGGGCCCATCGGGGCGAGGTGGTCGAACACCCAGCAGCCGTCGAAACCGGCGTCGTCGGCGATCGCCCAGATCTCGCGGAGGGCGGCGATGCCGATGTGCTGCTGGGGCGGCTTGAGCCCGACGGTGGTCATGAGGAACTCCTGATCATCAGAGCGGCAAATCATCAGTAAAACTGACGATCAGCGTAGGTGTAGAGTTCTCGCATGTCCAGCGCGCCTCTCGCCGTCACCCAGCGGCTCGGCTACCTGCTCAAGCACGCCCAGCTGCGGCTCGCCGAGCTGGCCGAGCCGTTGTATGCCCCGCTCGGCGTCACCGGGCGGCAGCTCGCGCTGCTCACCCTCTTCGGCGACGGGCCGGCGCAGTCGCAGCAGGACGGCGCGGCGCGGCTCGGCGTCGACCGGACGACGATGGTCGCGCTGGTCGACGAGCTGGAGGCCAAGGGTCTGGTCCGGCGCGAGGTCGCGCCGGGGGACCGGCGCAAGCGCCTCGTGCTGCTGACACCCGAGGGGGAACGCGTCCGCGAGGTGGGCGCGGAAGTCACGCGGAAGGCCGAGGCGCTGCTGCTGGAACCGCTCTCGGGCGAGGATGCCGAGCGGCTGCGCGCCGCTCTGCACCAGGTCGTTCGCGCCGAGTGAACGACATCGGGAAGCAAACGGGCAACGGGGGCGTTGTCCAGGTCATATCCGCCGAAAACCTCAGTCAATGTAGAGGTTTCTGACACTGGGGGTTTCCCGTGGACAACATGTGGGGGCTGTGGAGCTCGGCGATGCGCGCCGACGACACGCCGAAAGCGCTCACGCGCGGCACGCTCAAACGCATCGCCCGCTTCGCCCGGCCGCATTGGCGGCGCCTGCTGGCCTTTCTCGTGCTGACGGTCGTCTCGGCCGTCCTCGCCGTGTCGACACCCGTGCTGGCGGGCAAGGTGGTCGACGCGATCGTCGGCGGTCACGACGTCACGCTGGTCATCTGGCTCGCCGTGGTGATCGCCGCGCTGGCCGTCGCCGACGCCGGGTTCGGGCTGATCGAGCGGTGGCAGTCCTCGCGCATCGGCGAGGGCATCATCTACGACCTGCGGCGCGCGGTCTTCGAGCACGTGCAGCGCATGCCGATCGCCTTCTTCACGCGCACCCGCACCGGCGCGCTGGTTTCGCGGCTCAACAACGACGTCATCGGCGCGCAGCGGACGTTCACCGCGACGCTGTCCGGGCTGGTCACCAACGTCATCCAGCTGGCGCTGTCGCTGGCCGTCATGCTCACGCTGTCCTGGCAGGTCACGGTGATCGCGCTGGTGCTGCTGCCGATCTTCGTCATCCCCGCGCGCCGGCTCGGCCGCCGGATGGCCGGGCTGCAGCGGGAAGCCGCGAACCTCAACGCCGGGATGACCACGCAGATGACCGAGCGGTTCTCCGCGCCGGGCGCGACGCTGGTGAAGCTCTTCGGCCGTCCGGTGCAGGAGGCGGACGACTTCGGGGTGCGCGCGGGGCGCGTGCGGGACATCGGCGTCCGGACCGCGATGCTGACCCGCTGGTTCATGACCAGCCTGACCCTGGTTTCGGCGCTGGCGCAGGCGCTCGTCTACGGCCTCGGCGGCTACCTGGCGTTGACCGGCAAGCTGGCGCCCGGCACGGTCGTCGCGCTGGCGCTGCTGCTGACCCGGCTCTACGCGCCGCTGACCGCGCTGGCGAACGTCCGTGTCGACGTCATGACGGCGCTGGTGTCGTTCGAGCGGGTCTTCGAGGTGCTCGACCTGGAACCGATGATCAAGGAAAAGCCGGCCGCGCGTTCTTTGGTGTCGTCGGGGGGCGTTGCGGTCGAGTTCTCCGACGTCCGGTTCGGGTACCCGGCGGCGGACAAGTACTCGCTGGCTTCGCTCGAGGACGTCGTCACGCTCGATCACCGCGGCGGCGAAGAGGTGCTGCACGGGATCTCGTTCCGGGCCGAGCCGGGGCAGATGGTCGCGCTGGTCGGGTCTTCGGGTGCGGGGAAGTCGACGATCGCGTCGCTGCTGCCGCGGCTGTACGACGTCGACTCCGGTTCGGTGCGGCTGTCCGATGTGGACGTCCGGGAGCTGACGTTCGCGTCGCTGCGGGAGACCGTCGGCGTCGTGACGCAGGACGGGCACCTCTTCCACGACACGATCCGCGCCAACCTGGCCTACGCGCGTCCGGACGTCACCGACGACGAGATCTGGGAAGCGCTCGAGCGGGCGCGCCTCGGCGACCTGGCGCATTCGCTGCCCGACGGCCTCGACACGACGGTCGGGGAGCGCGGCTACCGCCTCTCCGGCGGCGAACGCCAGCGGCTCACGATCGCGCGTCTGCTGCTGGCCCAGCCCAAGGTCGTCGTCCTCGACGAGGCGACCGCCCACCTGGACTCGGAGTCCGAAGCCGCCGTCGGCGAGGCCCTGACGCACGCCCTCGCGGGCCGCACGGCCCTCGTCATCGCCCACCGCCTCTCGACGGTCCGCGCGGCCGACCAGATCCTCGTCCTCGAGCACGGCGAGATCATCGAGCGCGGAACCCACGACCAACTCCTGGCCGCGAACGGCCGCTACGCCACCCTCCACGCAACCCAGTTCGCCGACGAGGAACCCGCCATAGCGTGATCAGCGGGGCATCACCCGTGATTGGAGGGTCAACTCGCGTGATTGGAGAGTCGACACGGTGTCAGTGCCGTGTCGACCTCTGAATCACGCGTGTCGACCTTCCAAACACGTGTAGAGGGCTTGGACCAGGGCCATTTTGCGGGGGTCGTCGCGGATGAGGGGGCCCAGCTGGTTGAGGGTGTAGCCGAAGGCGATGCCGTTTTCGGGGTCGGCGGCGCCGGTGGAGCCGCCGAGGCCGTCGTGGCCGAAGGCCGTGGGGTTGGGGCCGAAGCCGCGGGCGTCGCTGCCGAGGTAGAAGCCCAGGCCCCACTCGTTGGGGAGGCCGAGGATCGCGTCGATCTCCTTGCCCTGGCTTTCGCGGGCCCGGGCCAGTGCCGCCGGGGCCAGGAGCGTGCCGGTGGCCAGCCCGGAATAGATCGTCGCGATCGCGTGGGCCGTGCCGTGGCCGTTCAACGCCGGCATGACCGCGTGCCGCCACGCCGGTTCGTTGGCGTCGTGGCCCTGGACGCGGGGGTTCATCAGCGCGGCCTGGGCGACCGGGCCGGCGGCGGCGAACGCCGTGGCCAGCGCGTTCGCCATCTCCTCGGTCATGACGGGGTCCACCAGGGTCGCGCAGCGGTCCAGGTCGGCGTCCTCGGGCAAGCCGATCGAGAAGTCCGCGCCCAGCGGCCCGGCGATCTGCCCGGCGAAGAACTCGCGGATGCCCTGCCCGGCGATCCGCCGGACGACCTCGCCGACGAGCCAGCCGTAGGTCAGTGCGTGGTAGCCACCCGCGGAGCCCGGTTCGGACAGCGGTTCCTGCGCCGCCAGCAGCGACGTCATCAGGTCCCAGTCGTACAGCTCCTCGACCCGCACCGGCCGGTCCAGGCCGATGCCGGGCAGGCCGGACCGGTGCGAAAGCAGCCACCGCACCGGGATCTCCGCCTTCCCGGCCGCGGCGAACTCCGGCCAGTACTTCGCGACCGGGGCGTCGACGTCGAGTTCGCCCGCGTCGGCGAGCTTGTGCGCGCAGAGCGCGGTCATGCCCTTGGTCGTCGACCAGACGTTGGCCAGGGTGTCCGGTTGCCACGGCCGGTCGCGGTCCGGACCGGACCAGCCGCCCCACAGGTCCGCCACGACCTCGCCGTGGCGGATGGCGGTGAACGCGGCCCCCAGTTCGCCGCGGGAGCGGAAGTTCTCTTCGAAGGCCTCGCGTACCGGCTCGAAGCCGGGAGCGCATTCGCCGTGCACCGTCGCCGTGGCGCTGTCCATCGGACCTCCTCGGGGAGCGACCGGTCCACACCGACCAGTCGGTATGTCGACGCTAAGACGGCTGGGCACGTCCGTCAAGACGTGCTCGGCCGGTACTTTCCGACGAACTCAGCGTAGGCGCGGGACGATTTCGCCGTACTTCGCCAGCAGGCCGGCGTTCGCCTCGTCGCCACCCTCCACATTGGAGCTCCGCCACAGCGGGACGTCGAGACCCTCGGCCGTTCCGCGGTCGTAAACCTGGGCCAGCACCAGGTTCCACAGGAACGCGTTGACCACAGTGGACAGCGGTGCGGTGCGCGGGGCGTCCGGCGGGTAGCTCGCGTCACCGGGGATGACCAGCGAGTCCAGCACGACCGTGCCCTGCTCGACCAGCGTGCTCGACGACCGCCGGGGCGCCGCCGCCACGCACGCCCGCGACGTCACCGCGATCACCGCCGCACTGCGCTTGCGCGCCTCGATGCACAGTTCGACCGGGTAGGGGTTGACGCCGGACGTCGAAAACACCACCAGCACGTCGTCCGGGCCCGGCGGGCGCTCGGCCAGCACCTCCGCGGCCAGGCCGCTGCGCCGCTCGGTCCGCGTGCTGGCCACCGCGCCGTGCAGCGGGAGCAGGTCCGGGTGGTAGAGCGGGTAGACGCAGGCCAGCCCGCCGGCCCGGTAGAACGTCTCGGCGACGGCGGCCAGCGAGTGCCCGGCACCCGCGGTGTAGACCAGTGCGTCGGCCCGGATCACCCCCAGCACCAGGTCCGCCGCGGCACGCACCGCTTCGGCGTTGGCCTGCTCGACGTCCGCCAGTTGCCGGGCGACGTTGCTTGTGATGTCCGTGGCGCTCACCACACCCACCCTTCCGTCGGGGATCGGGCGCCGAATCTACCGTGCGGACCACTTCACGCGGTGGAATAGCCGTGTGGGGGACCGAGGTTGACCCGGATGCGGGGGAACAGGAGGACGCGGGTGGTCGAGGCGGAACCGGCGGTGTCCGTGTGGCGGGCGCGTGGGCAGGCCCGGGCGGTCGTGCTCGTGCTGCACGGCGGCGCGGAGCGGGGCATGGGCAGCGTGTCACGCTGGAAACCGGCCTATCTCAGGATGGTCCCGATCGCGCGCGCCCTGCACCGGGCCGGTCGCAGGGACGGCGTCGAGGTGCGGCTGCTGCGCAACCGCCGCTACGGCTGGAACGCGCCCGCCGAAGACCCGGTCGACGACGCCCGCTGGGCCCTCGACCGCATCCACGCCGACCACCCCGGCCTGCCGGTCGTGCTGGTCGGTCACTCGATGGGGGCACGGGTCGCGCTGCGCGTGGCCGACGACCCGGCCGTGCGCGGGGTCTGTGCCCTGGCGCCGTGGACGCCGCGCGGTGAGCCGGTCGAGGCCGTCGCCGGGCGCTCGGTGCTCATCGTGCACGGCACCCGCGACCGGATGACCAGCCCGGCGGAGTCGCACGCCTTCGCCGAACGAGCCGAAGGGGTCGCCGCCCGCGTCGCCCGGTTCGAGCTGGCCAACGAGGGCCACGCGATGCTGCGCCGCGCCCGGGTCTGGACCCGGCTGACGGTGGCCTTCACCCTGGATCTGCTCGCCGGCGACGACGGCGGCACCCTCCGCGGGGCGTGGGCCGCCACCGGGCCGCAGCGGCTGCGGATCCCCGTGTGAACGGGCCCCGGACAGCGCATTCGGCGAAACGCGCCGCGGGGGTGCGGCGATTAAAATCGATCACCGGCGAACCTGGCCGGCCGGAGGGAGAACCCGTGACCACTTCGAGCGCTGATCGGGCGTCGGCCCGGGACGTCCCGGACGGGACCCGGTGGCCGGGCCTGGCCACCCCGCCGCACTCCGCGTTGCGCGCGCGCATCGCCGCCACGCTGTTCCGCCGCGCGGTCCGCCCGCTCGACGTCCGGGTGATCTTCCCGGACGGCACCGTCCTCGGCGCCGGCGGCCCGGCTGCACCCGAGATGCGGATCCTGCGGCCCGAGGCGTTCTTCCACCGCCTCGGCGTCGACGCCAAGATCGGCTTCGGCGAGTCCTACATGGCCGGCGACTGGACCGCCTCCGACCTGGCCGACGTGCTGACGCCGTTCGCCGAGCGGATGGCCACGCTCGTCCCGCCGCTGCTGCAGAAGTTCCGCCGGGTCGCCGAGCGGACGCAGCCGCCGTCCGAGGAGAACACCCTCGAGGGCGCGCGGGCCAACATCCACCGGCACTACGACCTGTCCAACGACCTGTTCGGCGCGTTCCTCGACAAGTCGATGACGTACTCCTCCGCGCTGTTCGCGCCGGGCGACGACCTCACCGCCGCGCAACACCGCAAGATCGACAGCGTGCTCGACTACGCCGGCGTCCGCGAAGGCAGCGAAGTCCTCGAAATCGGGACCGGCTGGGGCGAACTCGCCATCCGCGCCGCCGCTCGCGGCGCGCACGTGACGTCGTTGACCATTTCCGAGGAGCAGCGCGCGCTGGCCACCGAACGCATCGCGGCGGCCGGGTTCTCCGACCGCGTCGAAGTGAAGCTGTGCGACTACCGCGAGTCGAGCGGCCGGTACGACGCCGTGGTCAGCGTCGAGATGATCGAGGCCGTCGGCGCGACCTACTGGCCGGCGTTCTACGAGACGATCGGGGACCGGCTGCGCCCGGGCGGGCGGTTCGGCCTGCAGGCCATCACCATGGACCACGACCGGATGATGGCGGCGTCCCGGGCCTACGGCTGGGTCCACAAGTACATCTTCCCGGGCGGGCTGATCCCGTCCGTGCGGTCGATCGAGGAGGGCGTCAAGGCGAACACCCGGCTCAAGCTGGCCGGGATGCGCGAGTTCGGCCAGGACTACGCGCGCACGCTACGGTGGTGGCGCGAACGGTTCGTGCACCGCTGGGCCGATATCGCCGGGTTCGGGTTCGACGACGTCTTCCGCCGGATGTGGGAGTTCTACCTGGCCTATTCCGAGGCCGGGTTCCGGTCCGGGTACCTCAAGGTCCACCAGTTCGGCTACGAGGCAACCGGCAAGTAACGTCGTCTCGCAACCCCACCCCGGTGCCGGGCGTCCTCCTATCGAGGACGTGCGGTGTACTGACGACGACACGTTTGTCCGGATCGGGATTGGGTGATGGTGATGACGTACCGTGGCGACGACGGCGGGCGCCGGGTGCCGCCGCCCCGGCCGCCTGGCGGCCGCTCCCGGGACCACCAGCGCGCCCAGATGATGCCGCTGCCCGGGCGGGGCCGCAGCCCGTACGACGAGCGCACCCGCCCGATGGGCACCCGCGAACCCGAGTACGCCCCGCCCTCGCCGCCGCGGCAGGACCCGCCCCGCCGTCCCCCCGAGGACGACTACCCGCCGTCCCGGCCGCCGCGCCGGCGTCGCCGCTGGAGCTTCGGCAAGGTTCTGGGCGCCCTCGTGCTGGTGTTCGTCGTCTTCCTCGCCGGCATCTGGGTCTACCTCGAGTTCTCGATCAAGCGCGTCGACGCGCTCGCCGACTACTCCGGCCGCCCGGTCGCGGAGTCCGGCACCAACTGGCTGATCGTCGGCTCGGACAGCCGCGAAGGCCTGACGGCGGCGGACGAGGAGCGGCTCGCCACCGGCGACGTCGCCGCGGCCGGTGGCGGGCAGCGCACCGACACGATCATGGTCGCGCACATCCCGGACAACAGCACGAAGCCGACGCTGCTGTCGCTGCCGCGCGACTCGCAGGTGGCCATCCCCGGCCACGGCAAGAACAAGATCAACGCGGCGTTCTCCCTCGGCGGCCCGAAGCTGCTCGCGCAGACCGTCGAAGGCGCCACCGGGCTGCACATCGACCACTACGCGGAGATCGGCTTCGGCGGGTTCGCCAAGATCGTCGACGCGATCGGTGGGGTCGACATGTGCATCGACAAGGACATGAACGACACCATGACCGGGATCGACATCAAGGCGGGCTGCCAGAGCCTCGACGGCCGGTCGGCGCTGGGCTTCGTCCGGATGCGCCACAGCGCGGCGACCCCGCGCTCGGACCTCGACCGCGTCGCCAACCAGCGCAAGTTCATCGGCGCGCTGGTCAGCCAGATCGCCAGCCCCGGCACGCTGTTGAACCCGTTCGACTTCTTCCCGCTGCTGTCTTCGGCGCCGGACGCGCTGACCATGGACTCGGGCGACCACGTGCACAACCTCGCCGGACTGGCGCTCGCGATGCGCGGGATCTCCTCCGGCGGCGTGGTGACCACGACGGTGCCGGTGACCAGCGGGTCGGCGGAGAACTGGGACAAGGCCAAGTCGAAGCAGCTGTTCGACGCGCTGAAGAACGACACCGAGGTCCCCGACAGTGTCATCGTGAACTGAAGTCATCGTGAATTGATTCGCGGTGAGAGTCCCGGCCGGGGCACCATGAGCTGCATGGAAGCCCCGGCCGAGACGTACCGCGACGGTGACCTGACGCTGACCCGCTGGCACCCCGGCGACCGGCCGGTGCTGACAGCCGCCGTCAGCGGCTCACTGGCGCACCTGAGCGAGTTCCTCATCTGGGCCACCGGCGGGTACACCGACGACGACTCGTCCGAGTTCCTGCGGTTGACCGCGAAGCGCTGGGAGAGCGGCGAAGCGTACGAATACGCGCTCGCCACCGGCCCCGACCTGGCCGGTGGCGTCGGGGTGATGACCCGCGACGGCGGCGTCGAGATCGGCTACTGGCTCGCGGCCGGCTTCGTCGGCCGCGGGTTGATGACCCGGGCCGTCACGCTACTGACCGAGGAGGCGTTCCGGCTCGGCGCCGGGTACGTCGAAATCAAGCACGACGAGCGGAACGTCCGAAGTGGAGCGGTACCCGCGCGCCTCGGGTTCACCAAGGTGCGCTCGGAACCGGCGGAGAAGCCGCTGGCGCCGTCGTGCACGGGCACCAACCACGTGTGGCGGCTGGCTAGGAGACCTTGTTCCGCTCCCGCAGCACCTTGAGCGCCTCGTCGGCGTGGACGGTGAAGTTCAGCTCGCTCTTGATCTTCGCGATGACCTTCCGGTCCTCGCCGATCACGAACGTGGCGCGCTTGGTGTGCATCGGCAGGAGTTTCCGCCATACGCCGAACTGCTTCGCGACCTCACCCTCCACATCGGACAGGAGCGGGTAGTCGAAGCTGTTCGCCGCGGCGAAGGCGCGCTGCTTGGTGATGGCGTCCGGGCTGATGCCGACCCGGTGCGCGCCGACCGCCGCGAACTCCGCCGCCAGGTCGCGGAAGTGGCAGCTCTCCGCCGTGCAGCCGCCGGTCATCGCGGCCGGGTAGAAGAACAGGACCACCGGCCCGGTGGCCAGGAAGTCCGAGAGCGTGCGCTCCTGGCCCTGGTCGTCGGGCAGCGTGAAGTCGGGGGCGAGGTCTCCGGCGTCCATGGACGTCCTTTCCGTCGGCGGCAGAACCCATCCTGCCCGGTGTTCGGAACCGACGGGGCACCGGCTTGGTCTTGGCCCGCCGTGGTCCGGTCCCCAGCGCCCCAATGTGGCCTTCGGTGCGTCTGACGCACCCAAGGCGGCTTGGGTTCATGGGGTGGTTGCAACACCGATGGTTGGAGGGTGTTGTGGCTGGTCGGGTAGGTCGGGTGCCGTTGTTGCGGGATGTGCGGGTGCGGTTTTGGGAGCAGGTGCGGGCGGGGCGGGCT
>NZ_JAJPWR010000042.1:0-54484 GCF_046548995.1 Amycolatopsis sp. lyj-109 | reverse complement strand
TAATTCGGGTTCTAACCCGAATTACCACTCACGACCAGCTGCGGCAGACCGGCAGGCCGGCGTCCAGGATTGTCCTGGCAGGCTGTCTTCGGCCGCACCGAACAAAGATCTCGCCCTGCAGTACTAGGGGACGAGGGTCGTCAAGGCCCGGCGGAGGTCGGCGGGGTGGCGGACCCAGATGTCCGCCGCCGTGCCGTCGGGGGACGTGAGCGTCAGGCAGCCCTGATCTCCCGGGCCCCACAGGGAAACGACCTGCGCGGTCCACGACCGGTCGAACGTCAGCGCGCCGGTGCCGCGGTCGCGGTCGCCTTTCCGCGGCTCCCAACGCAGTTCGCCGTCCCGGAGGGACAGCCGGCCGAGCAGCTCGCCCACCTCGTCGACGCGGCGGGCGTGGCGGCCGGGTGCCTTGGCCCCGAGCCGCAGCGCCACCTGCGCCGGCAGCTGGGCCGGCCACGACGGCGGCTCCCCCGCCGCCCGCCGCCGGCGCTCCGCACGGGCGTCGCGCCACATGATCACCGTGGGCACCGCGTACACCAGCGCGAGCAGGCCGAGCAAGGTGACCACCGCCGGGACCCAGCCGGTCTTGAGGCCCAGCAGCGCCGTCAACGCCGCCAGATAGCCGATGCCGAGCAGCGTCCGGGTGCGCCGCCGGCGTTCCCGGTCCCGGCCGTATCCTGTCATCCGCCCGTCCGATCGGTTCGCGTCAGCAAACAACCGTCTGCCCGCCGTACGGAGAATACGTGCGCGGCGCGGGCGCGGCGGTGCCGCCGCCACCCCCACCCTCTTCGGCGTGCACGTTCAGGTCCCACACCGTGCCCGCAATGCCCGAGGTGAGTGAATTGAGGTTGGCGAACATGCCCCACGAACCGGGCGCGAAGCCCCAATCCGCCCAGGTGCCGATCGCGCCGAGCCCGGTCGACAGGATGCCCAGGCCGCACCCGATGCTGACGGGGTGCTGCCAGCACGTGACCCCGGTGCTCACGGCGCCGAGCGCGGTGGCCGTGACGTCCGCGACCACGCCGACCGTCACCGCGCCCCCGATCAGGACGTCGCCGACGCCGAACGTCGCCAGCCCGAGGCCGATCGCGCCGACGGCGAGCCCCGCGTACCCGGCGTAGGTGCCGATGTCGCTCCAGGTGTCCGCGGACCAGCTGAACGGGTTCCACCAGCTCAGCCCGGTGATGTCGGTCAGGTTGAGCGGGTTGTCCGAGGTGTAGGCGTACGGCGAGTGCGTCTGGTCGACCTTCGGGTCCACCGTCAGGAAAAGCGCCGTCGCCGGGTCGTAGTAGCGGGCGCGCAGGTAGACCAGGCCGGACTCGGCGTCGGTGAACTGCCCGGTGAACTGCAGCGGGGTGGCTGCCGCGCCGCTGTGCGTCGCCACGCCGTAGGGGGTGAACGCGTACGTGCCGGTCACCGCGCCGGAGGCGTCGAGCAGGGCCCGGGTCGAGCCCACCTGGTCGTGCACGAACCACGCGGAGCCGCCCGCGCCGATCTGTTCGATCGGGGCACCGCCGGGGCCGTACAGGTAGGCGTTCGTGGCGTCGGTAAGGAGGCCCGGCGTCTGCCCCGCGTCCCAGACGAACGTCGTGGTGGTGCCGCCGACGGTCTTCGAGACCCGGAGACCGTCCCCGTCGTACCGGTAGGTCGCGGACGACGCGCCGGTGATCGCCGTCAGCCGCTCGGCCTGGTCGTAGGTGTAGCTCGTCGAGCCCGCCGTCTTCCGGGCGCCCTGTTCGTCCGAGGTGTACGCGATCGCGCCGCCGGGGACCGTCCCGCAGGTGGGGTTCGGGGCCGTGCCGGACGACAGGGTCCAGCACAGCCGCCCGGCCGGGTCGAACGCCTGGGTGGCCGCGCCGACCTTGGTCGGGTTGTCGGCCGCGTCGACGCCGTAGGTCGTCGTGCCTTCGGCGGTCAGCTGGTTCTTCGGGTTGTAGCCGTAGGTCTGCGACACCCCCGCAGTCTGGCTGGAGGCGAGCTGTCCCACCGGATCCCGCCCGAACGTCATCGCGTACACCGTCGTGGCGCCAGTGGCGGCCGACGTGCCGGCGAGCCGGGCCGCGTCGTCGTAGCCGTTGGTGACGGTGGTTCCGTTCGGGTAGGCCGTGGTCTTGACCCCGCCGTCGTTGTCGTACCCGAAGGTGGTCTTGTTCGTGTTCCAGTCGGTCACGGTCTTGAGCCGCTCGGCGTCGTCGAAGGTCCGGAGCACCGCCGTGGCCTGGCCCGGGTAGGTGATCGACGTCTGGTTGCCGTTGTCGTCGTAGCCGTACCCGGCCGCCGCGCCCGAACCCTGCGTCTGGGCGACGATCTCCCCGAAGCTGTTGTACGTCCAGGTCGAGGTCCCGGTGCCGTCGGTCATGGCGATCTTCCGGCCCGAGGGGTCGTAGCCGAAGGTGACGCCCGGGGTGACACCATCCGAATAGGACACCGTCTTCGTCCGGCCGGTCGCGTCGTACCCGAAGGTGGTGACCCGGCCCGCCGGGTCCGTCGTGGTGAGCGTGCGGCCCGCCGGGTCGAGGTGCGAGGTCGTCGTGCGGTGGTCCGGGTCCGTGCGTGAGGTCCGGCGGCCCTGCCCGTCGTAGCCGTAGGTGGTCTGGGCGTTCAGCCCGTCAACGGTGTCGGCGACGGTGCCGTCGGGGTTGTAGCCGGTCACCTGCGTGCTGTTGTCGGCGGCGGTGGTCTTGGTCAGCTGGTCGGCCGGGTCGTAGGTCCACACCGTCGTGTGGTTGTTCGCGTCGGTGACCGACTTCTTGTTCGAGTCCGCGTCGTAGCCGGTGGTGCTCCGGTGCCCGAGCGGGTCCGTGGCCGAGGTGACGTTGCCGTGGGCGTCGTGGCCGTAGGTCGTGCAGCCCTTGGCCGGGGGCACGCAGCCGGGGGCGATCCCCGCGGCCGTGCCGTTGCCGTCGACCTGCGAGGTCAGGAGGCCGGTCGCGGTGTCGTAGCCGTACTGGGTCTTGTCCCCGGCGCCGTCGGTCTCGGAGACCTTGTCGCCGAAGCCGTCGAACGCCGTCGTGGTGGTCTTGCCGTTCGGGTCGGTCGCCCGGGTCCGGTCGCCGGGGTGGGCGGCGTCGTCGTAGAAGTAGTTCGCCGTGCGGGTCGGTGCCGGGCCGAAGTTCCCGGTGACGGACTCGACGACGTTGTTCGCCTTCGTCCGGGTGGTGGCGGTGAGGTCGTGGACGCCGGCGGCGCCCGCCGGGACGTGGCCGGCCTGGTCGTACTGGTTCACCGTCGCGACGCCGCCGGGATCGATCGTCTCGAGGAGGTTTCCGGCGTCGTCGTACTGGAAGTCGGTCGTGAAGCCGAGCGCGTCGGACTGCGACGTCCGGTTCCCGTGGTCGTCGTAGGTAGGTGGTCAGGTCGCCGTCGGCGTCGGTCTGGGTGCTCACCCCGAGGGTCACCGGGTCGTAGGTGTACGACGTCGTCCCGGCGTCGGCGCTGCCGTAGCCCTTGGTCTCCGAGACCAGCAGCGTGTTCTGGTACGTGTCGAGCGTCTGGTGTCCGGCCAGGTCGGTCACCAGGGTCTGGCCGGCGGCGAGGCCGCCGTCCGGGCCGTAGGTGAACGTCGTGGTGTGGCCGTTCGGGTCGGTCTGCGTCTTCACCCGCTCGGTGCTGTCGTACGTCATCGCCGTCACCGCCGTCGCCGGCCCGGCGAAGTCGGCCGGTGACCGCATCGACGTCATGAGGTGGTTGCCGTCGTAGGTGTACCGGGCGTGGTCGTCGTCCAGAGTGGACGGTGTGCGGGTGGTGCCTGCCCCGTAGACGTCGGTGAGGTTCCCGGCGGCGTCGTAGCCGTAGGTGACCTTGCGGCCGGCGGCGTCGGTCACCGCGGTGATGTGGTTCCCGTTCCAGGTCAGCGTGTAGGCGCGCTGGGCGGGATCGGTGACGGTGGCCAGGTGGCCGGACCCGTCGTAGCCGAGGGTGAGCTGGTACGGCGGGGAAGCCTTGCTCCCGGCCAGGTCCGTGACGGCCGTCAGCCGGCCGCTCGCGACGTCGAAGGTGAAGACCTGGCTGCCGCGACGCGTGTAGACGTACGTCGTGCCGGACTCGACCAGCGTCGCGTCGTACCGCGGCGCCGACACCGTGTAGGCACCGCCGCCGGCGACGAAGGTGACCGCGGAGCCGTCCTCCTGCTTCACCGTGACGTTGCCGGTGGTGCCGTCGGTCGCGGAGGTCAGGTGGTAGGAGTCGGTCCAGCCGAAGCCGAACGGCCCGTCCACGGCGAGCGTCTTGTTGGGCCCGTTGGGATCGGCGACGCTTTCGGCGTAACTGCGCTTGAACTCCAGCGGCAGCCGGCCGGGCGTGCTCAGGTCGGTGAAGTCCTCGCCGAACGCGCCGGTCGCCGTGTCGACCGGGTCGCCCGCGGTCCGCCGGCCGCAGCCGCACTGCACCCACGACGGGTTGGACCCCTTCGGCTCGTCCTGCACCCCGGGCGGGCCGCCGATCGGCTGGCCCGGCGTGCCGCCCTTACCGTGCTCGCCGCCCTGCAGCTGCTCTCGGTGCTGACCGGCCAGAGCACGATCGGCGGCTACGTCGCGGTGCTCGCGGCGGTGATCGGCGTCGTGCTGTCGTTCACCGGCCCCTCGAACGCCTACTTCGCGGCGGCCAAGGTTCAGCGCTGAGGAGATCCACGCGGCGGCCTTGGCGTCGGTGAACACAGCTGCCAAGCAGGGACAGGACGCCCCGCTCGAGCCCCGCGGCCGGCGTCAAAGCCCCGTGGGAAATCAGCTTGATTCCGAGTGGACGGTCAGCTGTTCCACATCCGGGCGGTCAACCTGAGGAACTCGCGGCCGTCACCGGCGTCGAGGGCGGCGGCGCGGTCGGGGTAGACGTCCAGCACCCGGTCCGCCCCGGTGAGCCGCAGCGCCCGGGTCGCCACCGTGGTGCCGCCGGTGACGACGCGGAGCCGGGCGTTCCGGGCGGCGGCGTGGCCGGTCACCACGCTCAGCGCGCGGACCCCCGCCGCGCCGAGGAAGTGCAGTTCCGCCAGGTCCAGCAAGATCACCCGCGGGCTGCCGGACAGGGCAGCGGCCACCGCCCCCACGACAGCGCACACCGTGCCGGCGTCGAGCTCACCGGCCAAGGTCAGGTGCACCGGCTCACCGTACGAGCAGGAGACCCGCAATCGCCCCTTCGAGGACGCCACGCGAAAACACCCCATCTTCGGAAAAACACGGCACGAACGGGCACCGCGGCTCCTGCACGACCCGCTCGCGCGCCACGTTAGCGACGACCCCCGGCTGATCACAAGCCGTCACCACACGAATCGACCTAATCGTGTTTCACCGCGGGAAGACGGGGGAAGCCACGCGGAGCGGTTTTGCTCTCAAGGAGGTTGTCATGGCGGCAACACCCGATCCGGCGTCCACCGGGGTGCGGACGCTGATCCCGGCACGCATCGACCGGTTGCCCTGGTCCCCGTTCCACACCCGGATGGTGGTCGCCCTCGGGGTGGCCTGGATCCTCGACGGCCTGGAGATCACGGTGGCCAGCGCGGTCGCCGACACCCTCACCAAGCCCGAGACGCTGAACATGTCGTCGGCGGCCGTCGGGTTGCTGGCCACGATCTACCTGGCCGGCGAGGTGGTCGGGGCGCTGTTCTTCGGCAGTCTCTCCGACAAGCTCGGCCGCCGGAACCTCTTCATGCTGACCCTGGCCGTCTACCTCGTGGGCAGCGGTCTGACGGCGCTGACCCTCGGCAACGGCGCGGGCTGGGTGATCTTCCTCTACGCGACGAGGTTCGTGGCCGGCATGGGCATCGGCGGCGAGTACGCGGCCATCAACTCGGCGATCGACGAGCTGATCCCGGCCCGCTACCGGGGCCGGGTGGACATCGCCGTCAACGGCACCTACTGGGCCGGGGCCGTGCTGGGGACGATCGGGACCTACATCCTGCTCAACCGGATGGACCTCTCCCTGGGCTGGCGGCTGGGCTTCCTCATCGGGCCGGTGCTCGGGCTGGTGATCCTGCTGGTGCGGCGGCACCTGCCGGAGAGCCCGCGGTGGCAGATCATGCACGGCAAGGCCGACGCGGCGGAGAAGTCGATCGCCCAGATCGAGCAGGAGGTCGAGCACGGCGGCCGTAGCCTGCCGCCGGTCGACGAGAAGAAGGCGATCGAGGTGACACCGGCCGAGCGGATCGGGTACGTGGCCCTGGCCAGGGTGTTGTTCCGCGATTACCCGTCGAGGGCGGTACTGGGCGCGTCGCTGATGATCAGCCAGTCGTTCCTGTACAACGCGATCTTCTTCACCTACACGCTGGTGCTCGGCAAGTTCTACGGGGTGTCGTCCGAGGCGACGCCGATCTACCTGATCGCGTTCGCGGTGGGCAACCTGGTCGGCCCGTTCACGATCGGTCACCTGTTCGACACCCTCGGCCGCCGCAAGATGATCTCCGGCACGTACATCGTGTCCGGGGTCCTGCTCGCGATCACGGCGGTCCTGTTCTACGCGGGGACGCTGAACGCGGTCACGCAGACGATCGCGTGGTGCGTGATCTTCTTCTTCGCCTCCGCCGGCGCGAGCGCGGGCTATCTGACGGTGAGCGAGATCTTCCCCCTGGAGGTCCGGGCCAAGGCGATCGCGGTGTTCTTTGCGATAGCGCAGTGCTTCGGCGCGCTGGGCCCGGTGATCTACGGCGCCCTGATCGGCACGGGCGAGCACCCGGTCCGCCTGTTCGTCGGCTACCTGCTGGGCGCGGCGGTGATGATCGCGGGCGGCCTGGTGGCCCGGTTCCTGGCGGTGGACGCGGAGGGCAAGTCGCTGGAGGAGATCGCCCAGCCCCTCGCCGCCGCCGGCCGCCGCGGCCGCACCCGCGCCGAGGGCGCGTCCTCGCCGTTCTCCACCTGACGCCACCCCACCCCGGCCACTGCCTTGAATGACTCATTCCTGGCGTCCGACGCCAGGAATGAGTCATTCAAGACGCCGGACCCGCCGCTCCGGTTTGGGCTCGGCCGGTCCCGGGTAGTCAGGCCTGACGCGAGCGGGAGGTGACATGGGACCACGGCAGTGGCTCGAATCCTGGCCCGTCTACCGGCAGCTCACCGGCACCGACCCGCTCGGCCGGGGCAAGGCCGCCGAATCCCCGCGCTCCGAAGCCCTCGCCCCGCGCACCGCGAGCGCCGACCGGGTGGCCAAGTCCGTCTGCCCCTACTGCGCCGTCGGGTGTGGGCAGCAGGTCTTCGTCAAGGACGAGAAGGTCGTCCAGATCGAAGGCGACCCGCACAGCCCGATCTCCCGCGGCCGGCTCTGCCCCAAGGGCTCGGCGAGCAAGCAGCTGGTCACCGGCCCGCAGCGCGAACGGAAGGTCCGCTACCCGCGCGCCCTACGCCACCGACTGGACCGAACTGGACCTCGGCACGGCCATGGACATGGTCGCCGATCGCGTGCTGGACGCCCGCCGCAAAGGCTGGCAGGACACCGACGACCACGGCCGGCCGCTGCGCCGGACCATGGGCCTCGCCAGCCTCGGCGGCGCCACCCTGGACAACGAAGAGAACTACCTGATCAAGAAGCTCTTCACCGCCCTCGGCGCGATCCAGATCGAAAACCAGGCCCGTATTTGACACTCCGCCACCGTTCCCGGTCTGGGGACTTCCTTCGGTCGCGGTGGCGCGACGGACTACCAGCAGGACCTGCAGAACGCCGACTGCGTCGTCATCATGGGCTCGAACATGGCCGAGGCGCACCCGGTGGGGTTCCAGTGGGTGCTGGAGGCGAAGGCCCGCGGGGCCGAGGTGTTCCACATCGACCCGCGCTTCACCCGGACGAGCGCGCTGGCCGATGCCCACGTCCCGCTCCGGGCCGGCACGGACATCGCGTTCCTCGGCGGGGTGATCAACCACATCCTGAGCAACGACCTCGACTTCCGCGAGTACGTGGTCGCCTACACCAACGCCTCTTTCCTGGTGTCCGAGGACTACCGCGACACCGAGGACCTCGACGGCCTGTTCAGCGGCTACGACGAGGCCAAAGCCGGTTACGACCCCGCGACCTGGCACTACGAGAGCATCCGGCCGGCCGAGGGCGGCGGGCACGGCAAGGAGACGTCGGCGTCGGACCAGCACGGCTCGGGCGGCCCGGTGCTCGAAGGCGGCAGCGAGGAGATCGCCGCCGACCCGACGCTGCAGCACTCGCGCTGCGTGTTCCAGATCCTCAAGCGCCACTTCGCCCGCTACACGCCCGAAATGGTCGAGGCCACCTGTGGCACGCCGAAGGAGCTCTTCCGGCGGGTCTGTGACGCCTGGACGCGCAACTCCGGCCGCGAACGCACCGCCGCGCTCGTCTACAGCGTCGGCTGGACGCAGCACAGCGTCGGCGCCCAGTACATCCGGGCCGGCTCGATCATCCAGCTGCTGCTCGGCAACATCGGACGGCCCGGCGGCGGCGTGTTCGCGCTGCGCGGGCACGCGAGCATCCAGGGCTCGACCGACATCCCGACGCTGTTCAACCTGCTCCCCGGCTACCTGCCGATGCCGACGCCCGAGCAGGCCACCCTGGACGACTACCTCGGCAGTGTCCGCGGCGACAAGCAGAAGGGCTTCTGGCGCAACGCCGACGCCTACACCGTGTCACTGCTCAAGGAGTACTGGGGCGACAAAGCCACCGCCGACAACGACTTCTGCTACGGCTACCTGCCGCGGATCAACGGCGACCACGGCACCTACCGCACGGTCATGGACATGGTCGACGGCAAGGTCTCCGGCTACTTCCTGCTCGGCCAGAACCCCGCCGTCGGGTCCGCGCACGGCCGGCTGCAGCGGCTCGGCATGGCCAACCTCGACTGGCTCGTCGTCCGCGACCTGACGATGATCGAAAGCGCCACCTTCTGGAAGGACGCGCCGGAGATCGAGACCGGCGAGATCGTGCCGGAGCAGTGCCGCACCGAGGTGTTCTTCTTCCCCGCCGCCTCGCACGTCGAGAAGGAAGGGACGTTCACCCAGACCCAGCGCATGCTGCAGTGGCGCGAAAAAGCCGTCGAGCCGGCCGAGGACCAGCGCTCGGAGCTGTGGTTCTTCCACCACCTGGGCCGGCTGCTGCGGGAGCGGCTGGCGGACTCCATCGACGAGCGCGACCGGCCGGTGCTCGACCTCGCCTGGGACCACGAGGTCCACGGCGACGAGCCGTCCGCCGAGGACGTGCTGCGGCGGATCAACGGCCAGGACCTCACCACCGGCACGGAGGTCGGCGGCTACCTCGACCTCAAGGCCGACGGCAGTACGTCCTGCGGCTGCTGGATCTACAGCGGCGTCTACGCCGACGGCGTCAACCAGGCCGCGCGCCGCAAGTCCCGCTTCGAACAGGACCTGTACGCGCGGGAATGGGGCTGGGTGTGGCCGCTGAACCGGCGGGTGCTCTACAACCGCGCGTCCGCCGACCCCGAAGGCCGTCCGTGGAGCGAGCGCAAGGCCCTGGTGTGGTGGGACGCCGACCGGCGCGAATGGACCGGCCACGACGTCCCCGACTTCGAGAAGACCAAACCGCCCGACCACGTCCCGCCGCCGGGCGCCGTCGGCCCGGCCGCGTTGCGCGGCGACGACCCGTTCATCATGCAGTCGGACGGCAAGGCGTGGCTGTTCGCGCCGGCGGGGCTGGTCGACGGCCCGCTGCCGACGCACTACGAACCGCACGAATCGCCGTTCCGGAACCTCTTCTACACCCAGCAGGGCAACCCGGCGCGGAAGGTCTACGGCCGTCGCGACAATCCGTCGCACCCGTCGCCGCCCGAGAACGGCAGCGAAGTGTTCCCGTTCGTGTTCACCGCCGCCCGGCTCACCGAGCACCACACCGCGGGCGGGATGAGCCGGACGCTGCCGTACCTGTCGGAGCTGCAGCCGGACCTGTTCGTCGAGGTCTCCCCCGAGCTCGCGCAGCTGCGCGGGCTGGCGCACCTGGGCTGGGCGCACGTCGTGACCGCGCGGGCGGCCGTCGAGGCGCGGGTGTTCGTCACCGACCGGATGGCGCCGCTGCGGGTGCAGGACCGGGTGGTGCACCAGGTGTGGATGCCCTACCACTGGGGCGGCTCCGGGCTGGTGTCCCGGGACGTCGTGAACGACCTGTTCGGCGTGGTGGTGGACCCGAACGTGTTCATCCAGGAGAGCAAGGTCGCCACCTGCGACGTCCGGCCGGGCCGGCGGCCGCGCGGTGCCGAGCTGCTCGCGTTGCTCGCGGAGTACCGCGCGCGGGCGGGCATCACGCCGGAGACGGGTACCCGGGTGTCGACCCTGCACGGCACCGAGCACGTCGAACCCGGCCACGCCACGGAGGACGGATCATGACCATCGAGAACCGGCTGTCCGGGCCGCTGCCGGACGTCGCCGGCGAGGCCGGGCACACCGGGCACCCGCCGCGCGTCGGGTTCTTCACCGACACCTCGGTGTGCATCGGCTGCAAGGCCTGCGAAGTCGCCTGCAAGGAGTGGAACGACGTCCCCGAGGACGGGCTGGACCTGCTCGGGATGTCGTTCGACAACACCGGCGCGCTCGGCGCGAACTCGTGGCGGCACGTGGCCTTCATCGAGCAGCAGCGCCCGCTCGGCGGCCAGTCGCCCGGGCTCGAGGGGCTGCCGACGGGGCCTTCCGCGATCGACGTGACCACCGCGTTCGTCGCCGACGAGGTGCGGGAGGCGCCGCGCGGAGGCGGCGAGCTGGGCACCTCTCCCCTGCCGCGGGCGCCGGAAGATCTCGGGATGCCCTCGTTCGACCTGCCCGGCGCGAAGACCGGCACCGAGGGCCGGACCGACTTCCGCTGGCTGATGGCGTCGGACGTGTGCAAGCACTGCACCCACGCCGGCTGCCTCGACGTCTGCCCGACCGGCGCGCTGTTCCGCACCGAGTTCGGCACGGTCGTGGTGCAGCAGGACATCTGCAACGGCTGCGGCTACTGCGTCTCGGGCTGCCCGTACGGCGTCATCGACCGGCGGCCGGGCGACGGGCGGGCGCAGAAGTGCACGCTCTGCTACGACCGGCTCCACGACGGCCTCGAGCCGGCCTGCGCCAAGGCCTGCCCGACCGACTCGATCCAGTTCGGGGAACTCGACGACCTGCGCGAGCGGGCGGCCCGCCGCGTCGAGGACCTGCACGAACGCGGCGTCCCCGAGGCGCGGCTCTACGGCCACGACCCGGGCGACGGCGTCGGCGGCAACGGCGCGTTCTTCCTGCTGCTGGACGAACCCGAGGTCTACGGGCTGCCGCCGGATCCGGTGGTGCCGACCCGCGAGCTGCCCGCGATGTGGAAGTACGCCGGGATGGCGGCGTCGGCCCTGCTGGCCGCCGCGGTCGCCTCGTTCGGGAGGAGGCGCCGATGACCCCGCGCGAACCGCGCAGCGACGCCGGCGCCGCCGACACCCGGGCGCGCGTGTTCGGCCGCCGCAAACGCGGTGGCTCCGGGGAGGAGCTGATGGTGCCCCGCGCCGAGTTCCGGTCCTACTACGGGCGGCCGGTGCTCAAGCCGCCGGTGTGGGAGTGGAAGGTGCCGGCGTACCTGTTCACCGGCGGGCTCGCGGCCGGGACGTCGCTGCTGGCCGCCGGGGCGGACCTGACCGGGCGGCCCGCGCTGCGCCGGGTGGGCCGCACGGGTTCGCTGGCGGCGCTGCTCGCCAGCGGCTACCTGCTGGTCGCCGACCTCGGGCGGCCGGAGCGCTTCCACCACATGCTGCGCGTCGCGAAACCGACGTCGCCGATGAGCGTGGGCACGTGGATCCTGACCGCGTTCGGCCCGGGGGCGGGCGTCGCGGCGGCCGCCGAGGTGCTGCCCGCCGGGCTGCGCCGCTCTCTGCCCGGCCGGCTCCTGCGCGCGGCGGCCCGGCCCGCGGGACTGTCGTCGGCGCTCGTCGCACCGGCGGTCGCGTCGTACACGGCGGTGCTGCTGTCGCAGACGGCGGTCCCGGCCTGGCACGAGGCCCACGCCGAGCTGCCGTTCGTGTTCACCGGCTCGGCGGCGGCGAGTTCGGGCGGCTTCGCGATGGCGCTGATCCCGGTCGAGGAGGCCGGCCCGGCGCGGGCGCTGGCGGTCTTCGGTGCCGCGACGGAACTGGTGGCGTCGAAGGTGCTGGAGAACCGGCTCGGCCTCACGGCGGAGGCGTACACGACGGGCAAGGCGCACCGGCTGCGGAAGTGGTCGGAGCGCCTGACCGCGGCGGGTCTGCTGGGCGCGCTGGCCGGGCACCGCAGCCGCGCCGTCTCGGTGGCGGCCGGGGCAGCGCTGCTGGCCGGGAGCGCGCTGCAGCGCTTCGGGGTGTTCGAGGCGGGCATCGAGTCCACAAAGGACCCCAAGTACGTCGTCGTGCCGCAGCGGCAGCGCGTGAACCGGCCATGATCTCTCGCGCAGCCGAAGAACCGAGGGCTCTCTCCGGCTGTTGCCGGTGTCCTGAATGACTCATCCAGGGCGCCGGAGGTCCTGAATGAGTCATTCAGGACCTTCCGGCGCGCTGAGGCGCAGCTGCGGTCAGCTCCGCTCGCTCTCCCGCAGCCGGGGCAGCACGGCCAGCCAGTCCATCGCCGCTTCGGCACTCCGGTGGATCGGCAGCAGGCGCTCCAGGCCCAGCACCCGGACCGGCCGCAGCACCGCCCGGCCCGCCGTCACGATCGCGAACGGCACCCCGCTCACGTGCGCCTCCGAAGCCGCCACCAGCAGCTCGGTGATCCCTCCCGCGCCGCAGAAGGACACTCCCGACAAATCCAGCACCAGGGCGCGCGGGGCGAGGTCGATCTCCTCGCCCAGCCGGGTCCGGAGCCGGCCCAGCACCGGCAGGTCGATCTCGCCGCGGACCGCGACGGTCGTCGCCTCCACGGTGGCGGTCACCCTCAGGGTCATCGCGGACGGGACGTCGACGCGAAACTGCGGAGCGGCGATCTGGTCGAGCAACACAGGCCTCCTCGAAGCGAGGGACGGCCGGGAGGCGGCCCCGCCCCCCGGCTCACCCACGGGACGGACGCAGGGGAGCTGGCGGCGGCTGCCGGTTGAACCGCGACGCCAACACCGTACGCCTCCACGGCGGCGGCTTCCGCACGGCCACCGAATTCGTCGAATTCGGACGTACACCCGACGAATTCCCGGAATGCGCCACTGCCGAGCCGGATAACGGTTCTCGATCCACTCGGTCCCGAACCCCCACCGAACGTCCGTCTTCTGCTAAAAAGTCATCGTTTTCATCGACCGGTGCAGGGGTGTGGGTGGCTTTCGAGGAACAGCTCGTCAACGGGCGGTATCGGCTCCTGGGGCACCTCGGCCGCGGCGCGATGAGCCTGGTGTGGCGCGCCCGGGACGAGCGGCTGGACCGTGTCGTGGCCGTCAAGCAATTCCTGCACGAGCCGGGCGCGGGCGGCGACGTCTGCGAACGTGCGCTCCGGGAGGCGCGGCTGGCGTCCCGGCTGCGGCACCCGCACGCCGTCGCGGTGTACGACGTCTTCGAGGACGCCGGCTCGATGTACCTGGTCATGGAGTACGTGCCCGCGCGTTCGCTGACCGAGCTCCTCGTCCAACGCGGGCCGCTGCCCCGGTGCGACGTGCTGCGGCTCGGGCGGCAGATCGGCGCGGCGCTGGCCGCCGCGCACGGCGACTGGATCCTGCACCGGGACGTCACGCCCAACAACGTCCTCGTCACCGACGACGGCGTCGCCCGGATCACCGACTTCGGCATCTCGCGCGCGCTCGGCGAGCACCCGGCCGCCGACGACGGCGTCATCGTCGGCACCCTCCCCTACCTGGCCCCGGAAGTCGCCCGCGGCGGTGAAGCCGGCCTGCCGTCCGACGTCTACTCGCTCGGCGCCACCCTCTACACCGCGTTGGAGGGCACGCCGCCGTTCGGCACCAGCGACGACCCGATCACCCTGCTCCGGCGGATCACCGAGAACCAGCTCACCCCGCCGGCCCACGGCGGCCCGCTGACCGCCGTGCTGCTGCGGATGCTCGAACGCGACCCGGCCGCGCGCCCGTCGATGCAGGAGACGGTGGACCTGCTGGCCGTCGTCGGCAAGCCGGTCCCGGCCGGCGCGCCCCGCCGGCCCCGGCTCCGCCGCGCCGTCGTGACCGGGATCGCCGCCGGCCTGACGTCGGTGAGCGTGGCGGCCGGCCTCGCTCTCGCCGACCGGCCCGGAACCACCACCGCGGCCCCCGTCGAGCACCCGCCGACGACGATCACCGCCGACCGCACCGTCAGCAGCACGACGACGGCACCCGCGCCGGTGCCGGCCCGCGCGACCGACGGGCCGGCCCGCCACCCCACCTCGCCCCCTCCGCCCGAGCCGGCCACGCCGTCCGGGTGCACCGCGCGCTACGAGATCACGAACGTCTGGCCGGACGGCGCCCAGGCGCAGGTGACCGTGCACAACGACCGGCCGACGCGGCTGACCGGCTGGACGGTGACCTGGGTCCAGCCCGGCGGGTCCGGCATCCGGGACCTCTGGAACGGCACGCTGAGCCAGACCGGTTCGTCGGTGACCGTCACCGACGCGGGCTGGAACGCTCTCGTCGAGCCGGACGGGTCGGCGTCGTTCGGGCTGAACCAGAACACCACGGCCGGCCGGCCCGCCGTCCCGGTCCTCAGCTGCCAGGCAAACTGAGACCGTTATCGTTCCGTCACAACCGGATCGCCATTTCTTCCGTACCGGCCGGTGCAGTTTCCGGCATCCGGAACGAATACGTCGAACGCCATTTCGTACCCCCACCCAGGTGAGTGAATTGGTCCGGCCGGCCGAACTGCGCGCCGGGCCTGGCCGTGTTCCCTGACGACGGAGACGAGCAGAGGGGAGCGTGCCCGTGCACGAAGGGGCAGTGATCGCCGGCCGGTACCGCGTACTCGGCCGGGCGGGTCACGGCGCGATGGGGACCGTGTGGCGGGCGAAGGACGAGCGTCTCGACCGGCTGGTCGCGATCAAACAGCTCTTCCCCGACTCCCCCGCCGACCCGGCGGCCGCGGAGCGCACGCGCGACCGGACGATCCGGGAGGCCCGGGTCACCGCCCGGCTGCGGCACCCGCACGCCGTCGTCGTGTACGACGTCGTCGAGCAGGGATCCGCGGCCTACATCGCGATGGAGTACCTGGCGGCCCGCACGCTGACCGACCTGCTCGAGGAGCACGGCCCGCTGGTTCCCGAGTACGTGGCCGAACTGGGCGCCCAGCTCGCCTCGGCGCTGGCCGCGGCGCACGCGGAAGGCGTGGTGCACCGCGACATCAGCCCGAACAACGTCCTGGTCACCAAGGACGGCTCGGCGAAGATCACCGACTTCGGGGTGGCCCACGCGCGCGGGGAAGGCACCGCCACCGGCCGCGGGCTGGTCGTCGGCACGCCGGCCTACCTCGCCCCGGAAGTCGCGGACGGCGCCGAACCCGGCTTCCCCTCCGACGTCTACTCGCTCGGCGCGACGCTCTACACCGCGCTCGAAGGGCGGCCGCCGTTCGGCACCGACGAGAACCAGCTGGCCCTGCTCAAACGGGTCGGCGCCGGCGCCGTGACCCCGCCCGCCACCAGCGGGCCGGTCACCGACACCGTCCTGCGGCTGCTCAACCGGGATCCGGCCGCCCGCCCCGCGATGGCCGGGGCGGCGCGGCTGCTGACCCGCGCCACCGCGCCCGGCCTGGCCCCGGTGGCGGCACCGGCGGACAGCGCGCCCGCACCGGCCCGGCGCCGGCGCTCCCGGGTGGCCTTCGCCGGGACGGCGCTGGTGCTGACGGCGGCCGGCGTCGTGGCGGCGACGTCGATCGCGCCCGGCCGGGAGCCCACGAGCGCGGCGGCCCAGCTCGCGTCGGCACCGTCCACGACGCCCTCGACCAGCGCCTTGCCGCCGGCGTCCCGGACCACGGGTCCCGCCGGCTGCGCCGCGCGCTACCAGGTCGTGAAGTCGTGGGACGGCGGCTTCCAGGGGCTGGTGACCGTCCGCAACAGCGGGCGGGCCGAGATCACCGGGTGGACGGTGAGCTGGCCGACCCCGGCCGGGATGAGCATCGACGACCTCTGGAACGGCAGGCTCGTGCGGACCGGCGCCACCTCGGTGATCGCGAACGTCGAGTGGAATGCGGTGCTGAAGCCCGGCGAATCGACCACCTTCGGCTTCATCGCCCTGGCCCGCGGCGGCAACCGCGGGATGCCGGTGACCGACTGCCGTCCCGGGGAATGAATCGGCGCCCGGGCGTTTCCGGGCCTCCGACGAAGGTGGCTTGACCAGCGGCATTGCCCGGCATTAAGGTCGACATCCACCCCTTCTTGTTAGCGCTAACTTCCGGCCGGACAACGGACCGGACAATGGGTCTCGAGAAAGTCCTCACGAAATGACGAATTTCCGCGACGTGGCGGACGAGCCGACCGGTGGCGGCCGCGGCGCGGTGACGATCACCGACGTGGCGAACGCCGCCGGTGTCTCGGCGAGCACGGTGTCCTACGTCATCACCGGGAAGCGGACGATCTCCCCCGCCACCCGGCGCCGGGTCGAGGAAACCATCCGCACCCTCGGCTACCGGCGCCGCGGCGGCACACCGTCGCCCCGCGCCGGCGTCCTCGCGGTGGCGGTGCCGCCGCTCGGCAACCGGCAGCTGGGCATGGAAATGGAGTTCTTCTCCGCGGCCGCGGGCGCGGCCCGCGAACTGGGCTTCGACCTGCTCCTGGTCACCGACGACGAAGGCAGCTCGGGCCTGCACCGGGTGACGTCGGCCGCGCTGGCCGACGCGGTGATCGTGCTGGACGCCGGCGCCGACGACCCGCGCGTGCCCGTGTTGCTGGCCTCCGGCCGGCCCGCGGTGCTGGTCGGTGCGCCGGGACAGCACCGCGGACTGGCGTCGGTGACGCTCGACTTCGCACCGGCCGGCCGGGCCTGCCTCGCCCACCTCGCCGAGCTGGGCCACCGGTCGGTCGCCCAGCTCGGGCCGTCGGACACGCTGCCCGGCCACCGGCTTCGGTACCTGAAGGGCTTCGCGGAGAGCTTCCGGACGGCCGCCGGGGAGCGCGGCGTGGA
This sequence comes from Amycolatopsis sp. lyj-109, assembly GCF_046548995.1. NCBI lineage: Bacteria > Bacillati > Actinomycetota > Actinomycetes > Pseudonocardiales > Pseudonocardiaceae > Amycolatopsis > Amycolatopsis sp. lyj-109. Next base: position 37,543 of record NZ_JAJPWR010000042.1, on the reverse strand, counting down.
AGCGCACAACCGACCGTGCGCACCGGCCGCCGAAGACGTTGCCCGCTGCTTGGACGAGCTCCTCGCCGAAGGCGGCCCGACCGCGCTGGTCGTCCACGACGAAGCCGCCCTCCCGCTGGTCATGGGCACCCTGCGGCAACGCGGGCTGCGGGTCCCCGGCGACATCTCCGTCGTCGCGGTCTGCTCGGACACGGTGGCGCGCCAGCAGCGGATCCGGCCTGCCGCGGTGGTGGTGCCGGCGGCCGAACTGGGGGCGCTGGCCGTCCGCCGGGCCGTGCGCCAGCTCGACGGCGGACCGGCCGAACCCGGCACCGTGGAACCCGCATTCGTCATCGGGGAAAGCACCGCGGCGGCCGCCGTCGTCCGGGACGGGGTGCCCCTGTCCGGGGGGTGAGAATTCCCGGACAATCGGTCTCGGCGACCGAACCCGAAGCGCGTCGCAGCCGTATTTCCTTTCGAGGGTTCGTCGACGTCGACAGGGGATTACGGATGGCAGCGAAAAAGGGCGCATTGGCCGGGCGATACCGTCTGCTCGAACCGGCCGGCCACCATCCCGGCGGCCGGGCGTGGCGGGCCAAGGACGAATTGCTGGATCGGTTCGTCGTCATCGAACAGCTGCCACCGGGCTGCCCATTCGACGCGGCCCATTCCGACCGCGTCCGGGCCAGGGCGATCCGCGACGCGCGGGTGGCCGTCCGGCTGCACCATCCGAACGTGGTCGTCGTGCACGACGTCTTCGAACTCGACCTGACGCCGTACGTGGTGACCGAAGACCTGACGGCCGGCACCCTGGCCGAGCTGGTCGAGCGGCGCGGCAGCTTCCCGCCGGACCGGGTCGCGGCGCTCGGCGTGCAATTGGCTTCGGCGCTGACGGCCGCGCACGCCGAGGGCATCCTCCACCGCGGGTTCGGCCCGGACAAGGTGCTGGTCACCCCGGCCGGAACGGCCAAGATCGCGGGCTTCGGCCTGGGCACCGGTGGCTTCCCCGCCCCGGAGGTGGCAGGCGGCGTGAGCCCGGGGTGCCCCGCGGACGTCTATTCCCTGGGCGCCACGCTGTACTTCGCGCTCGAAGGGCGGGTGCCCGGCAGCGCGGTCCCGCCGCGGGCGCACGGGCCGGTCCTCGCCGCCGTGCTGGACCTCGTGCACCCGGAACCGGCGGCCCGGCCGTCGATGGCCGAGGCCGAGCGCGCCCTCACCGATCTCGCGGTTTCCCGTCCCCTGGCGGCGATTCCCGCCCGGAGCGGCCGGTCCCGGTCCCGGGTGCTGGTGACGGGCACCGTGCTCGTCGTCGCCCTCGGCACGGCGGTGACGACGCACGCGGCCCTCCGCCGCCTCGCGACTCCCTGACCCAAGCGCCCCAAGGCGGCCTTCGGTGCGTCTGACGCACCGAAGGCCGCCTTGGGTGCGTCAGACGCAACCAAGGCCACATTGGGGCGCATGGGCCCGCTACTTCGAAGGCACGTAATAGCTGCCGTACTGCGAACCGTAAGGCGGGTGAAAGACAATTGCCGGCGGCGGGTCCGCCGTTTCGGTGACCGTCCGCGTGCCGGCGAAAGTGATCGGGCCCGGCACCTCCGGAGCGCGCACCGGCGGCGCCGGATCGTTCTGCACCACGAACGAAATCAGCGTGAACGCACTCAGTGCGGTCACCACTCCCGCCCCCGCGACCAGCCACCGCATCAGGCGGTCGGGGTGCGGTAGGCCCTTTTCCAGCGCCACGGACGCGCGGACGCGGTGTTCCACGCGGTCCGCCACCGGCGGCGGGGAATTCTCCGCCCGCACCCGCTGAATCAATTCATGAACCGAAACCTGCCGCCTGGCCACAGGCGCCGTCGGGCGCGTCAACCGAACCACCTCCGATTTCCCCACATGCGAAGAGTCGCATGTCCCGTCGCGGAGACTAGGAGGTGATCCACTTCTTGTAAATCCCGAGATCGCGATCCGCTCGTTATCGCTTCGACACAACCGGATCCGCCATTCGGCCGTACCCCCTGGGACACGCGGCTGAATTCGACGATTTCACCGGATCTGGGATTCTGCCGCGCTTCCGCACGATTCGCGCACCACGAGCGTCGGCCAGAGCTGCAGCCGGTGCACGGGCCGCTCGGTCGTGTCGGCGAGCCGGGCCAGCGCGAGCTCGGCGGCCACCGCGCCGAGCCGGTGCTTCTGCGGGCACACCGCGGTCAGCGGCGGGTCCGACGCCGCCGCGACCTCGTCGTCGTAGGAGACCACCGCCAGCTCGCCGGGCACCGCGATGCCGCCGTCGCGGGCCCGTTCGATCAGGCCGATGGCCTCCCGGTCGGCGTGCACGAGCAGCGCCCGGACGCCGGCCCGCCGGCAGCGCTCCAGCAGGGCGTCGTACTCCCCCGCCCACCCCGGCGAGCCGTAGACCGGGACGTCGAGGTCCAGCGCCGCCCCGGCGTCCAGCCCCAGGGAGCCGATCGTCTCGCGCCAGCCGGTGCGGAGCGCGCGGCTCGTCGGGCTGGACCGGGACGTGACCAGCCCGACCGCGCGGTGGCCCAGGGAAACCAGGTGCCGGACGGCGAGTCCCGCGCCGAGCGCGTGGGCCGTGGTGACCGCGTCCAGGGCCAGCGTGGGCAGTTCCGGCGGCGGCAGGCGTTCGACGAGCACCACCGGGACGCTCAACGACCCCAGCCAGCGCAGCAGGTCCAGCGCACCGCGCCCGCTGGTGGCCGGCGCGACCAGCAGCGTCTGCACGCCCCGTTCGAGGAGCCTGCTGACCTGACGGCGGTCCTCGGCGGCGTCGTAGCTGGACGCGCGCAGGACCAGCCGGCCGCCCGCCGCGGCCACCGTGGCCTGTGCGCCCTGGATCACCGTCGGCCAGTAGTACTCCACCGACGGCGCGACCATGCCGACCAGCGCGCCGTGCGCGGCCGGGCCGAACGCCGAAGCGGCGCGCCCGGGCTCGGGATGGCCGCCGCGGGGCCGGGTCAGCGTGACCCCGCCGTGCACCCGCGTCAGCAGCCCGCGGTCGGCCAGCTCGGTGACGTCGCGGCGCACGGTGACCGCGGTGACGCCCAGCCGCTCCACCAGCTCGGTGAGCCGGACCGCGCCGTGTTCGCGCACCAGCGAAAGGATCAGCTGGTGGCGTTCGGAGGCGAGCATCACCGGACCTGCTCCAGCCGGACCCGCGCCGGGCCCTCGCGCACCAGCAGGGTGAGCCGGCTGAGGTGCCTGCCCCAGGACGCCCGCAGCAGGGGATCGTCCAGCGGGCGCCGCTCGAGTTCCGCCGTGGTCCACCGGGAATCCCAGCTCAGCCGCAGCACCCGCCGGCCGGCCAGTGACACGAACGCTTCGCCGTCGCCCAGCTCGACGTCACCGGCGAGGACGTGCCGGAGCCGGACGGGCCGGACGCTGTCGTCGTCCGCCACCAGGACGTGCGCGGGAGCGGCGCGGACCAGCCGCACCGAACGGATCCAGCGCGGCACGCACGGGTAGGCCCCGGCGAGGTCCGCGGTCAGCGTGGCCGCGGCCGCGGTGAGCTCGACCCGGACGTCCCGCGCCCCGAACGCCTCCCCCGGTTCCTGCGTGACGCCGGGCTCGGGGACGTTGTGCCACTCGCTGCGCAGCGCCCAGGCCCGGTACCGGTCCGGCCCGAAGCTGGCCGCGGTGTAGGTCGGCTGGCCGGCGTCGGCCACCACCGGCACCCCCTCGACCGCCACCCAGTAGGACCCGACGTCGAGGTGGTTGTGCCGCTCGCCGTTGTGCCCGGCCTTGACCGCCAGGGTCAGCCCGCGCGGCGTGCCCGCCGTCTCCCGGGCCACGAGCACCTGGACCCGGGGCAGCCATTCTTCGCGGGCCAGCCAGGTTCCGCGCGGGTCTCCCGCGAACGCCGTCCGCCAGCCCGGGTCGGCCAGGCCGGCCAGGGCGCGGCCCAGCCCGGCCGACGGCCACCCGAGCCGCCCGCCCGCGCGCGCCTGGCTCACCGCATGCGCCCGGACGTCGTCGTCGCCGAGCAGCTCGCCCCACCGGTGCAGCACGTGCCACGGCTGGGCCAGAGGTAGCCGGGCCGGCGCGTCTCCGGCGTTGACGTAGGCGTCGCCGCCCAGGTGCATCCGGTGCGGGAAGCGGATCAGCGGCGCCAGCACCGGGAGGTCCCGCGCGTCGACGCCGGTCGCGGCGGCCAGCAGGTCGAGGCACTCGAGCAGGCGGCAGGCGCCGTGCCACCAGTAGGCGACGCCCTCGTCGATGCCGCCGTCGTCGGGCAGCACGGCCAGGTAGAGGTCGAGACCTTCGACGACCAGCCGCACCAGCCGCCCGCGCCGTTCTTCGTCGTCGACGAGCAGCAACGCGGCCGTGAGGACGGCGCTGTGGATCCACGGGTTCCAGTTGTGCGCATCGCCGTCCAGGCCGAGCCAGTGCCAGTCGCGGACGCGCTCGAACGGCGTCAGGACGCGGAGCCCGACCTCGCGGCGCAGCCGCTTGCGCAAGCCTGGGGCATGGAGGTCGAGGTGCGGGCCGAGGACCTGATCGGCCCAGGCGAACAGCGACGCGACCTCGGCCGCGCCCAGGTCGAGGAAGGGTTCGCCGGGGTCGGCCAGCACCTCCCCGCGCGCGGCCGCGTGCCGGTCGTGGGGTGCCCAGCACCAGGTGGTCGTCTCGGCCAGCGCGACCAGCCCGTCGATCGCGCCGTCCAGGAACGGCACCTCGCCCGGGGGCGTCTCGCCGGTCAGCACGGCGGCCAGCACCAGCGTGGTGACGCGGTCGCGCAGCTCGCGAGCGGCGTCTTCGTAGTCGGTCCGGACGCCGTCGCGGAACGTCCGGGCCCACGCCGTGGCCGTCAGGACGGGTGCCGGCCGCGCGAGCACGGCGCGGGCGTCGGCGAGCAGCGCGGCGCCGTCGGCCGCGTCCCACACCGCCCGGTCGCCGACGTCCGGGAAGGCAGGCCGCTCGACCGGATGGCCGTCGAAGAGCGCGCGCAGCACCACAGCGTTCCTTCGGTTCTGATCGGTTGTGATCGTATTTGACCCGATTTGTTGACTCGAACTATGACACAGCCCGACAGTGACAGCCATCACTTCGACGGAGGAGCAATGACGCTTCGGGAATCGGCGGAACTGAACCGCCGGACGTTCCTTTCGGCCACGGCCGGACTCGCGGCCGGCGGGCTGCTCGGCGGCTGCGCGTCGTCGACGACCACGGCTTCCGGCGCCACCCGCGTGCGCATCTGGTCGTGGCTCACCGGCATGGACAAGTACGTCGCCGGGTTCAACGCCGCGCACCCGGACACCGTGGTGGAGCTCAACGTGATCGCGGCCGGCCTCAAGGGCGGCTACGCCCAGCAGACCAACGCCCTGCGCGCGCACAACGCCCCGGACATCCTGCACGCGGAATACCAGGGCCTGCCGCAACTGCTCACCACGGGCGGGCTGCGGGACCTCACCGACGACCTCGCGGACCTCGAGCGCGGCTACTCCCCCGCGGCCTGGCAGGGCGTCCGGCCCGGCGGCCGCACCTGGGCGGTCCCGATGGACCTCGCCCCGATGGTGCTCTACTACCGCAAGGACCTCTTCGACCGGCACGGGATCGCGGTGCCGCGCACGTGGGACGAGTTCCGCGCCGCCGCGCAGGCCGTGAAGCAGGCCGACCCGGCGGCGCGCGTGACGACGTTCCCGCTCAACGACGGCTCGTTCTTCGCCGGGATGTGCTGGCAGGCGGGCGATCCCTGGTGGCGGGTCGACGGCGGCTCGTGGCGGCTGAACATCGACGGCGCGGGCACGCTCCGCACCGCCGACTACTGGCAGGGCATGATCCGGGACGGCCTGGTCGCCACCGCACCGACCGGTGATCAGGACTGGATCGGGGCGATGCACACCGGCCGGCTGTGGGGCCTGCTCGGCGCGTCCTGGAGCGTCGGTTCGCTGGTGAAGTCCATCCCGCAGGACAAGGGCCGGTGGGCGGTCACCACGATGCCGACCTGGGACGGCGCCCCGGCCAACGGCGTCCAGGGCGGCAGCGCGTTCGCCGTCTCCGCCGAAAGCAAGGTGCCCGGCGCCGCCGTGAAGTTCCTGCGCTGGCTGAGCACGGACCCGGCCGTCGCGAAGATCGGCACCACCTTCACCACCCCGTTCCCCGGCTACCTGCCGAGCCGGGACGTGGCCCGGAAGGCGTACAAGGGCGGGTACTTCCTCGGCGACCCGGTGTACGACGTGCTCGACGAGGCCGCCCGGCGCGTCCCGGACTGGACGTGGGGCCCCAACGCGCTGCGGACGTTCTCCACCGTCGTCGACCGGATGGGCGGGGTGAAGACGGGCGGCACGACCCTGGCCACCGCCGTCCGGCAGACGCAGGCCGGCGCCGTCGCCGAGCTGCGCGAGCGGGGATTGACCGTGCTGGAAGGGAAAGCCTGATGACCGTCCTCACCCCGGAACGCGCCGCGGGCGTGCCGGCACCGGCCCGTCCCGGTGCGCCGGTGCCGGGCCGCCGTGGCCGCGGCCGCGCCGGCCTCGTGCTGGCGGCGCCGTTCGCGATCCTGCTGACCGCGACCGTGCTCGTGCCCATCGGGTACGCGCTCTACCTGAGCCTGTTCACCGACCGCCTGTCCGGCCTGGGTTTCTCCGGACCGCGCCAGGCGTTCGTCGCGCTCGGCAACTACGCCGACGTGCTCACCGACAGCGCGTTCCACGCAAGCCTCGGCAACGTGGCCCTGTTCGTCGTGGTCCACATCCCGATCATGCTCGGCCTGGCGCTCCTGCTCGCCCTGCTGATCGACTCCGCCGTCGTGCGGCTCAAGCGCGTGTGGTCCCTGGCCGTCTTCCTGCCCTACGCGGTGCCGACCGTGATCACCGGCCTCATCTGGGCCTACCTCTACAGCCCGAACTCGGGGCTGACCGCGCTCCTGCCGTTCGACCCGCTGGGCAAGACCGGCATCCTGCCCTCGATCGTGAACATCGCGACCTGGCAGTGGGTCGGCTACAACATGATCATCTTCTACACCGCGCTGCAGGCCGTCCCGCGTGACGTCCTCGAGGCCGCACGCGCCGACGGCGCCGGGGGATTCCGGACGGCCTGGTCGGTCAAGATCCCGATGATCCGGCCGACCATGTTCGTCGCCCTCGTGTTCACCGTCATCGGGTCCCTGCAGCTGTTCACCGAACCCCTGGTGCTGCGCGGGTTCACCGGCTCGGTGACGAGCACCTGGTCCCCGAGCCTCTACGTGTACGAGGCCGCCTTCATCGCCAACGACTACGGCCGCGCCGCCGCCGCGTCCGTGCTGCTGGCCCTGGTTTCCGCCCTGCTCTCGGCGCTCGTCATGCGCCTGTCCAACCGGAGGTCCCGGTGACCTTGTCCCCCACCGCTTCGCGATGGACGTCACGCACGGTCGTGCACGTCCTGCTGGTGCTGGCCGCGCTGTACGCGGTCCTGCCGCTGGTCTGGCTGGTCACCTCGGCCACCAAGTCCGTCGGCGACTTCTCCACGACCGGGGCGTTCGAGTTCGGCCAGTTCAACCTGGGTGCCAACCTCGGTGCGCTGTTCACCCAGGAGAACGGCGTCTTCCTCGCCTGGATCCGCAACTCGCTGCTCTACGCCGGCCTCGGCGCGGTGCTCGGCTCGCTGATCTGCGCCGCCTGCGGGTACGCGATCGCGAAGCTCGACTTCCCGGGCCGCCGCGCGCTGTTCGCGATGACGCTGGCCGGGGTCCTCGTGCCGACGACCGCACTGGCCCTGCCGCTGTACCTGCTGGCGTCGCAACTGGAGGTCGTCGGCACGTTCTGGGCGGTGTTCATCCCGTTGCTGACCAACCCCTTCGGCGTCTACCTCGCCCGCGTCTACGCCGACGCCGCGGTGCCCGGCGAGGTGCTCGAAGCCGCCCGGACCGACGGTGCGGGCGAGCTGCGGACGTTCTTCACCATCGCGCTGCCGATGATGCGGCCCGGGCTGGTCACCGTCTTCCTGTTCCAGTTCGTCGGGATCTGGAACAACTTCTTCCTGCCGCTGGTGATGCTCACCGACCCGAAGCTGTTCCCGATGAGCCTCGGCCTGTACCAGTGGAGTACGCGCGTGACCCAGTTCCCGCAGTACAACCCGCTCGTCATCACCGGCTCGCTGCTCGCCGTGCTGCCGCTGGTCGTCGCGTTCGTGCTGCTGCACCGGCAATGGCGGTCCGGGCTGGCGGCGGGCAGCGTCAAGTGACGCGCCGCCCGGAGACCCTGCTGGTGATGGCGCGGGACACGATGGAACTGCAGTTCGGCGCCGCCGAACTGGCCCGGCTGCGCACCACGGCCCGGCTGGGCGAGCCGCTGTGCACCGACGAACTCGCCTCGGCGCCGGTGCGCGCGCGGCTGGCCGAGGTGGAGGTGCTGATCACGTCGTGGGGCTGTCCCCCGCTCGACGACGAGGTCCTGCGGGCCGCGCCGCACCTGCGGGCGGTGCTGCACGCGGCCGGCAGCGTCCGCGACCACGTCGGCGGGGCGGTCTTCGACCGGGGCCTGCTGGTCACCACGGCCGCCGACGCCAACGCCGAGCCGGTCGCCCAGTACACCCTGGGCGCGATCCTGTGGGCGTTCAAGAAGGTGCCGTTCCTGGCCACCGACGCCCGGACGGCCCGGGAGGACTGGGGCTACCGCGACCAGCGGGGCGAACTGTCCGGCCGGGACCGGACGGTGGTGCTGGTCGGCTTTTCCCGCGTCGGCCGCCGGGTCGCCGCGCTGCTGCGGCTGCTGGACCTGGCCCGGGTGCTCGTCGTCGACCCGGTGGCCGACGCGAGCGAGATCCGGGCGGCCGGGGCCGAGCCCGCTTCCCTGGCCGAAGCCCTGCCCCAGGCGGACGTGCTGAGCCTGCACGCGCCGTCGCTGCCGGAGACGCGGCACATGATCGGCGCCGCCGAGCTGGCCGCGCTACCGTCCGGTGCCGTGCTGATCAACACCGCGCGGGGCGCGCTCGTCGACACGGCGGCCCTCGAACACGCCTGCGCCGCCGGCGGCCTGCACGCCGTCCTCGACGTCACCGAGCCGGAGCCGCTGCCCGCCGGGTCCCCGCTCTACGACCTGCCCAACGTGGTGCTGACGCCGCACATCGCGGGTTCGCTGGGCTCGGAGACCCGCCGGATGAGCGCCGAGGCGCTGGGCGAGCTCGAGCGGTACGCCGCCGGTCTGCCGCCCCGAGCCCCGGTGACCCGGCACTCCCTGGCCGTGCAGGCATGACCGCCGTCGAGGACCGGCGGCTCTCGCCGTACACCGGCTGGACCCGCGGGCACTGGACGGCCTACGCCGACCGGCTGCTCGCGGCGACGGGGAAGTACCGGTCCCCGACGGGCGCCCGGATCGACCTGCCCGGCCCGCCCAGCCGCAACGGCCGGACCTCGGACGGCCTGGAGGGGTTCGCGCGGACGTTCCTGATCGCCGGTTTCCGCGTCGCCGGGGAGGGCGGCGCGGATCCCGGCGGGTACCTCGAACACTACGCGCGCGGGCTGGCCGCCGGCACCGATCCGGCGTCGCCCGAGGCGTGGCCGCGGCCCGACGAGCTCGGTCAGTCCAAAGTGGAGGCCGCGTCGATCGCGCTGGTGCTGCAGCTGACCCGGCCGTGGCTGTGGGACCGCCTCGACGACGCCGTCCGCGACCGGGTCGTCGCCTGGCTCGCGACGGTGATCGGGCAGCCCTACCCGCCGATCAACTGGGTGTGGTTCCGGATCGTCGTGGAGTCCTTCCTGCGCGAAGCGGGCGGCCCGTGGTCGGCCGCCGACGTCGAGGAGGACCTCGCCGTGCACGCGTCGCTGCGGCGGCCGGGCGGCTGGCTCAGCGACGGCGACGAGCGCGCCTACGACCACTACACGGGCTGGGCCCTGCACCTGTACCCGCTGCTGTGGACGCACTTCTTCGACGTCACCGGTTCCCTGTGCCCGGGCTCGCTGCGACATCAGTGGGGCACGGACCTGCGGGAGTACCTCGACGACGCCGTCCGGCTGGTGGGCAGCGACGGCTCGCCGCTGCTGCAGGGCCGCAGCCTGGTCTACCGCTTCGCGGCCGCGGCGCCGTTCTGGGTGGGCGCGCTGACCGGGACGTCCGGGCTGTCCCCCGGCTTGACGCGCCGGGTGGCGGGCGGGATGGTCCGGCACTTCGGTGCTTCCGACGGTCTGCTCAGTCTCGGCTGGCACCACGCCTGGCCCGCGATGCGCCAGGCGTACTCCGGGCCTGGTTCGCCGTACTGGGCGGCCAAGGGCCTGCTGGGGCTGGCCCTGCCCGCGCACCATCCCGTGTGGACGGACGTCGAGGAGCCGTTGCCGATCGAGACCGGGGACGTCGCCCGGGTCGTCGCCGCGCCCGGCTGGCTGATCTCGGGACGGCGTCGCGACGGGATCGCCCTGGTGGTCAACCACGGCACGGACCACGCGCGCCCCGGCGACCCGCGGTCCGATTCGCCGCTCTACGCCCGGCTCGGGTACTCCACGGCGACGTTCCCGCCGCTCGGTTCCTTACCCGACAACGCGGTGTACGTGCTGGACGCCGACGGCCGGGCGAGCCACCGGGCGGGGTTCTCGACATGCTACGCGACCGAGCTGCCGGGCGGGGTGCTGGCGGCCGCGTCCCAGGGGCGGGTCCGGTGGGTCGACACGTCCGCCGACGACTCGCCCGACCACGGCTCCGGCCGGAGCGGGCCGGTGGTGCCGGGACCGGTGCTGACGGTGGCGTCCGTGGTGCGGAACGGCGTCGAGGTGCGGCTCGCGCGCGTCGACGGCCCGGTCGATGCGGTCCGGTCACTGCGGCTGAGCGGATGGCCGGTCGCGGGCGGCACACCGCCGGAAACCGGGGCGGCGTCCGCACGGACCCCGGAGCTGCGGTCGGAGGTGCGTCCGCTGCGCGGCTTCACCACGGCGGACGTGGCGGTCGAGTCCGGTGCCTCTCCCCTGGGCGAGTGGACCGCGATCCCGTTCGTCGCCACCGAGGGGCCACCGGAGCCGGGAGCCGTGTACGCCGCCGTGGTGATCCTGGACCGCGGCGGCCCGGACGATGCCGATCCGTCCCTCTCGGTCGCCGCGGACGGCCGCCACACCACCCTCACCTGGCCCGACGGCATCTCCGCCGAAGTCCCCTTGCCCGCCTTTGCGAGGCATCACCCGTGATTGAGCAGGCATCACGCGTGATTGAAGGGTCGACTCGCGTGATTGAGGGGTCGACACGCGTGATTGGAGGGGCATCACGGTGATGGCCCTGCAATCACGTGTGATGCCCCTTCAAGCACGCGTGATGCCTGGTTCCGCACGAATGTCCTATTGACCTTGCTTGGCCCGTCCTGTTCCATTTTGTTGGGTTCTGCCCGGATCTTGTCGGAACATGGAGGTTCCTCCCGTGCGGCTGCGCGCTCTGAGTGTGGTTCTGTTGGCTCTCGCGGGGATGCTGGTGCCCGCCGGGCCGGGCGACGCGGCGGCCGCACCGCCTGACGACGTCTACTCCTACCTCGAAGACCCGCGGAAGGTCGGCGAAGGCCAGGAGCCGCCGCATGCGTTCCTCGCTCCGCACGCCGACGTCGAGTCCGCCGTCCGGGGGCGGGAACGCACGCCGTTCACGAAGACGCTCGACGGCAAGTGGCGGATCGCCATGGCGGACAACCCCGCCCAGGTCCCCCCGGGCTTCCACGCCGCCGGGTATGACACGTCGGGCTGGCGCGAAGTCTCCGTGCCGCACACCTGGCAGACCGACGGCCTCGACCACCCCGTCTTCCGCAACATCGCCACCGAGATCCAGCCGGACGCACCGCCGAAGGTGCCCCGGGACGTCAACCCGACCGCGGCCTACACCCGCGACTTCGACCTGCCCGCCGACTGGGCGCCGCGGCGCACGGCCCTGCGCTTCGACGGCGTGACGTCGGCCTACTTCGTCTGGGTCAACGGCCAATACATCGGCTACGACCAGGGCGGCTACACCCCCGCGGAATTCGACATCTCCGCCGCGCTGCGGCCCGGCCCCAACCGGCTCGCCGTCCAGGTGCACCGCTGGAGCGCGGGCGCCTACCTCGAAGACTACGACCAGTGGCGGTACGCGGGCATCTTCCGGTCCGTGACGCTGACGTCCACGCCCGCCACCCACGTCCAGGACGTCACGCTCCGGACCGACCTCGATGCCACCTACACCGACGCCGTCCTGTCCGCCGCCGTCGAGGTCGCCCGCAAACCGGGCGGCACCAGCGGGAAGCACACCGTCGGGCTCAGCCTCCGGAACGCCGCCGGCAAGGAGGTCGGCGCCACCACCCAGGACGTCGAGGTGGGTGACACCGGCGCCGCGGTCACCCTCACCCTGCCCGTCCGCAACCCCGCCAAGTGGACCGACGAGACGCCGAACCTCTACACCACCGTGCTGACCCTCGCCGGCCCGGACGGCCGGACCACCCACATCACCCGCGAGACCGTGGGCTTCCGCGAGATCGAGATCCGCGACCGGCAGCTGCTGGTCAACGGCAAGCGCGTGCTGTTCAAGGGCGTCAACCGCGCCGAAACCGATCCCGACCACGGCCGGTACGTGCCACGCAAGGCGCAGGAGCGCGACGTGGCGCTGATGGAGCAGCTCAACGTCAACGCCGTCCGCACGTCGCACTACCCGTCCGACCCGTACTTCTACCGGCTGGCGGACGAAAACGGCCTCTGGATCGACGACGAGGTCGACATCGAGACGCACAACCACGAGAACTGCGCGAACTGGTGCCAGGCCAACCAGCCCGAGTGGCGGGACGCGTTCCTCGACCGGCTGGTCGGCATGGTGGAACGCGACAAGAACCACCCCAGCGTCTTCCTCTGGGACACCGGCAACGAAGCCGGTCTCGGCGCCCACCACTACGCGATGGCGGACTGGCTGCGGGCCAACGACCCGACGCGCCCGATCTACCACCAGTCGAACAACCCCGACGGCGACGCGCCCTTCGCCGACGTCTGGGGCCCGCGGTACCCGTCGCCGGAGAAGTTCGCCGACCAGGCGAAGAAGACCACGAAACCGCTGATCTTCGGCGAGTACGCGCACGCGATGGGCAACAGTCTCGGCAACTTCCGCGAGTTCTGGGACATCATCCGGGCGAACCCGCAGACCCAGGGCGGGTTCATCTGGGACTGGGCCGAGCAGAACCTCCGGGAGCCGGTCCGCACGGTCCCGGACGTGTCCGGGCACGGCATCGCCACCCACCTCTCCGGGTTGTCGAAGCTCGTCGACGGCCACCGCGGCAAGGCTCTCGAGCTGTCCGGTTTGGACGACTTCGCCGAGGTCTACCGCAACCGCAGGCTGGACCTCACCGGCACCGCGCTGACCCTGGACGCCTGGGTCAAGCCGGGCAAGTGGACCGGCGAGTTCCCGATCATCACCAAGGGCGACCACCAGTACTCGCTGAAGATGAAGAACGAGAAGACGCTCGAGTTCTTCGTCCACAGCGGCACGTGGATCCCGGTGCAGGCCCCGGTGCCGGCCGACTTCTACGGCACCTGGCACCGGGTCAGCGGCACCTACGACGGCGCTGCGCTGCGGCTGTACATCGACGGCCGCGAGGTTGCGCAGAAGGCGTTCAGCGGCCCGATAGACGCGTCGTCGGCCGAGGTGAACATCGGACGCGACTTCGAGACGTCGTGGAACGACCCGTCGACCATCGGCTGGCTGGGCCGGGGCGTGGTGGACGACGTCCGCATCCACGACCGCGCCCTCACCCCGGCGGAGCTCGCGGGGCCGGCACCGGCGCCGGGCGCGCTGCTGGCCCTCGACTTCGACAGCGTGACCGAGCGCGGGACGTACCTGTCCTACGGCTCCAGCCTGTCCGGAGTGGACGGCCTGATCGGTTCGGACCGCAAGCCGCAGCCGGAAACCACGCAGCTGGCGTGGGCACACCAGCCCCTGCGGTTCGCCTACGCCGACGGCGTGCTGTCGGTGACGAACGAACGCCAGTTCAGCGACACCGCCGAGCTGAACCTGCGGTGGCGGGTCACCGAAGGCTCGAAGACGATCAAGAGCGGCGAACAGCCCCTGCGCGTGGCGGCGGCGACCACCGGCCGGATCCCGTTGCCGGCCAAGGCCGGTGACCGAGAGCGCTTCCTCACGGTCGAGGCCGTCGTCAAGACACCGGGGCCGATGCTGCCCGCGGGGCACGTCCTGGCGCACGACCAGTTCCCGCTCGGCGGCACGCGGGTGCCCGGCCTCGACAAGGCGCCGCTCGACTGGGGCCTGGTGACGGCGCGGGAGAGCACGGACGCGGTCACCGCGCAGGCCGGCCCGGTCAACTACCGGGTGGACAAGCGCACCGGGACGCTGTCGTCGATGCAGTCGTGGGGCAAGGAGCTGCTGGCGAGCGGGCCGAAGCTCGACGCGTGGCGCGCCCCGATCAGCAACGAGACGTTCGCCTGGGGCCGGGCCGAGGGCGAGGACTGGCGCAAGCTGGGGCTCGACCGCCTGCAGACCACGGTCACCGGGGTCCGCGTCGAGCGCCCGGGCGGCAGCGTCAGCGTCGTGGTGGACAGCCGGGTGGCCGCGCCGGACGTGGCGGGCGCGTGGTTCGACCAGACCATGACGTACACAGTGGACTCGGCGGGCGTGCTGCGCCTCGGCCACAAGGTGACGCCGCAGGGCAGCGTGCGCACGCTGAACTACCTGCCGCGCATCGGGGTGTCCCTGGGCGTCCCGGACAGCTTCAAGCAGTTCGCGTGGTACGGCCGGACCGCCGAAAGCTACGCCGACCGCAAGGACGGCACGCCGATCGCGGTAAATCGGTCCACTGTGGACGAGCAGTACACGGACTACCACCGTCCGCAGGACCACGGCAACCACACCGACGCCCGCTGGGCCCTGCTGACCGACGGCCGCCTCTCGGGGCTGCTCGTCAGCGGGATGCGGGACGTCAGCGTCACGCCGTACGACGACCTGGACCGGGCGGCCTACCCGTTCCAGCTGCAGCGGAACCCGGGCTGGTTCACGCTGCACGCCGATCACGCGGCCACCGGCGTGGGCGACACGCCGAACCCGGTGCGGGAGAAGAGCCAGGTGGCGGCGGACACCACCTACGAGTACACGCTGTCGATGCGCCCGCTGAGCCTGACCGAAGCCTGGACGGGCCTGCCCGCGGGCGGCTGAGCGCACGCACGAAGAAGCCGCACCGGGGACAGCCCCCGGTGCGGCTTCTTCGTCAGTACTCAGACCAGATCGCTCCGGACCGCGAGCAGCTGCTCGTTCGACAGGTCTTCGCCGAGCGCCGCGGAAAGGTTCCGGTCCGCCTTCGCGAAGCCACCGTGGTGGACGGCCACCCGCGCGAACTTGGCCGCGACCTGGTAGTCGACGGCCTTCGTCGCGTTGAAGGCGGCCATGGCCGCGTGGAACGCGGCGTCGAGGGTGCAGCCGATCGGCTGGACGACCGACGGCACCTCCAGCGCGGCGACCGGCGCCTGGACGTTCGCGAATTCTTCGATGCGGGTCACGTTCACTACATCCATTTCACTTGTGGAAATCGGCCGGGAAAGTCCCGGAGGTCAGCGGTTGATGATCGCGTTGATCAGCTGCCGGGCGGACATGTCACCCGGCGAGGCGACCTCGACGGCCGGCACCCCGGGGTGGTAGCCGTGGCCGAAGGCCCGGCGGTACGCCTGGTCCGCAAGGTTGGCGGCCCGCGCCGTCTGGGTCGCCTCCTCGGCGGCGGCCACGGCCCGCAGGAGGTTGATGCAGCAGGTGGTCGGGTCCTCCGCGGCGGTGAACTCGAGCGGGCCGAGCGTCGACGGCAGGCCGGTCAGGTAACGGGCAACGGCGGTGTCAGCAGAGTTGATTTCGTTCATGGCACCGAGATTAAGGTGCCGAATTCGCCGTGACATCCACCGAAACAACGAAATGGGAATGGCGATCGGCGAAGGTTTTTTCCGGCATCGGCGGTCACTCGGAACCCACGCCGACCGGAACGTCCCGCTTCGCCCGTACCTGCCGGGTGACGCCGACCGCCACCACGAGCACGGTCAACGCCAGGCTGGCCAGCAGCTGCGGCCGGCCGGACGGCGAGAAGACCATCGCCACGAGCAGGCCGGTCATCGCCACGATGGCCAGCCACGTCAGGTACGGGTAGCCCCACATCCGCAGCGGCAGGCCGGCGGGGTGCGCGGCTTCCAGCCGGCGCCGCATCCGCAGCTGCGTCACGGAGATCGCGAGCCAGATGAACACGGCCAGCGCGCCGGAGGTGTTGAGCAGGAAGCTGAACACCTCCTCCGGCACGAAGTAGTTCAGCACCACCGTGGCGAACCCGACGACCGTCGACACCAGTACCGCGGTCCTGGGTACGCCGCCGGTGGAGATCCGCCGCCACGAGCGTGGCGCGTCGCCGCGGCCCGACAGCGAGAAGGCCATCCGAGACGCGGTGTACAGGCCGGAGTTCAGGCACGACAGCACGGCCGTCAGCACGATCACGTCCATCACGGTCCCCGCCGCCGGCAACCCGATCAGGTCGAGCACGGCGACGTACGGGCTCTTGCCGACGCTGGCGTCGTCGTAGGGCAGCAGCGTCACCACGACGGCGATGGAACCCAAGTAGAACACCAGGATGCGCCACATGATCGAGCGCACGGCCCGGCGTGCGGCGCCGACCGGGTCCGGTGACTCCGAGGCCGCGATCGTCGCGATTTCCGCGCCGAAGAAGGAGAAGACCACCACGAAGATCGCCGCGAACACCGGCCCCGCGCCGTGCGGGGCGAACCCGCCGTGGCCGGTGAGGTTGCTCAGTCCCGGCGCCTCGACGCCGGGCAGCACGCCCAGCACCGCCGCGAGGCCGAGCAGGACGAACACGACGATCGCCGCGACCTTGATCGAGGCGAACCAGAACTCGAACTCGCCGTAGGACTTCACCGAGAACAGGTTGGTCACGGTGAGCACCGCCATCAGCACCAGCACCCACGCCCACTGCGGCAGCAGCGGGATCCAGCGGTGCACGATGGCCGCGCCCGCCGTGGCCTCGACCCCGATCGTGGTCACCCAGAACCACCAGTAGAGCCAGCCCACCGAGAAGCCCGCCCAGCGGCCGATGCCCTCCTCGGCGTAGGCCGAGAACGACCCCGTGCGCGGGTCGGCGGTCGCCATCTCCCCCAGCATGCGCATGACGAGGATCACCAGCACGCCGGCGAGGGCGTAGGTGATCAGCACGGCCGGCCCGGCGTCGGCGATGGCCTGGCCGGAACCGACGAACAGGCCGGCGCCGATCACCCCGCCGACGGCGATCATCGACAGGTGCCGGGAACTGAGCGTCCGGGACAGGCCCGGCCCGTCTTCCCTCGGTGGTGCCATCAGGATTCCCCTGTTCTCGAAAAGCGGCGGTGAGAGCGCCATCACGCTAGGGCCCCGGCCACCGGCCGTTCACTGCGCGAAGCCAGGAAAATCTTCCCCGTATCGAGGGCACCGCGATCCGGGAAGGGGGAATCCGGGAAACGCGGGTTCCGCGGGCCGCGGAACCCGCGTCGTCCTCACGCCGGAAGCGCGACCAGCCGGGCGGCGATCAGGCCGTCCACCGAATCGGATCCGATTCCCGGACCACCGGTTCCGGCGTCGGCGCCGAAATGGCCGTGGCCGCCGAAGTGGTGCGCGGCCGTGACGAGCGCCGCACCGGTCGCGAACGCCGTCACGACCCCCGCGGCCACCGTCGCCGCGGCCGCGGCGTAGCAGGAAACCGGAGCGCTCGGCTGCGCGGTGAATCCGAATTGCGCGCCGCGCGCGTCGAGCAATTCCGCAAGCGAACCGCCGGTGACCCCGGCGCCGCGAACGGCCTCCGCGTCCTCCTGGTACCGGTGGTGCCCGTGGCGGTGGCCGACGTTGTTGGCCCAGGCGTTCGCGACGTAGCCGGCGCAGGCCGTGACCGCGGCGCCGGCACTGACCGCCGCGACCAGCACGGCGGTTTCGCACAGGGTCGGCGCGACCGCGGGGGTGAGGTAAGTTCCGCTCGCGCCGAAATCGGTGGCATCGGCGATGGTGACGACCCGGGACGGGGTTACCGCGGACATGGTTCCCTTTCTTGGAAACAATGAGATTTGATTTCCCTTCGGCGACCGGCGAGTTGTTCGTTTCCATCGGCCGCCGCCTTCGCCACGATGGCATGGACCGAGCAACGGGCCAAGCGTGTTCAAGAAGTGTTCACCGCATTCGCCGTGTGCCTTGAATCACCCGGCTTCAGCAGGGAAACGGGCGGCGAATCACAGTTCCCCGTCATTCGGTGGATGTGCGGCCCGCCGTGTGATAGCTAGCCTTCCCGGCACACAGCCCGGCTTCCCGACTCCCTGGAGGTACTGTGAACACGTCAGCCACCATCGAATCCCGCGTTCCGTCGCTCGAGGAGATCGCCCCGCTCGAAATGGGGCTCCCGCAGACCGACAAGGCGTGGTTCCACGCATTCGCCCACAAAGCCGTCGACGCCTGGGTCAACATCGCCGGCGGCAGCGACGGCGTCCTGCACGAGAACCCCGACCCCGTCGACTTCGGCGAAGCCGGCGCCGCCCGGTTCTCCCTGGAGGACCTGCTCGAGACCCGCACGAAGCGCGTGGCCTGACCACACCGCACGAGTCCCGACCGAAGACCGGGCCGGTTCCCACCGGCCCGGTCTTCGGCGTTCCCGGGAAACCGGCGAACGTCCCGGACCGGGCCGGACGGCTCCCGGCCCCTCCGGAAGTCCGTCCGCATCCGGCGGAATTCCCGGATCAGCCGGTAACGCGCCCGCCCACCGGGTACCGTGCGGCCGGAGGAGGTGAGCATGCCCTCGATCCGGGACGTCGCCAAGCGAGCACGGGTCTCCACGGCCACCGCGTCGCGTGCGCTGCGCGGTCTGCCTTCGGTGACCGCGGAGACCAGGGCGCGGGTCGAACGCGTCGCCGCCGAACTCGACTACGTGATCCCGTTCAACGCGTCCAGCCTGGCCTCGGGCCGCACCAACTCGGTCGGGATCGTGGTGCCCTTCGTCTCCCGCTGGTTCTTCGGCACGGTGATCGCCGGGGCCGAGGCCGTGCTGCGCGAAGCCGGCCTGGACCTCGTCGTGTACGGCGTCCCCGACGCAGCCGGCCGGGCCCGCTTCTTCGACCGGATGCCGGTGCGCCGGCGGGTCGACGCGCTGCTGGTCCTGTCGCTGCCGCTGACCGCGGCGGAGGCCGGCGCGCTGCGGGCGCTGCGGGTTCCGGTGGTCCTGGTCGGCAGCACCGCCGAGGGCATCCCGTCGGTCCGCATCGACGACTTCGCCGCGGCGACGCGGGCGGTGCGGCACCTGACCGAGCTGGGCCACCGCCGGATCGGCCTGATCGGGGAGTCCGATCCCCCGCCCCACGGGTTCACCACGCCCGGGCTGCGCCGCAACGGCTACCTCCACGCCCTGGCGGACGCGGGGATCGAGCCGGAACCCGGGCTGGAGGCGGCCGGCGGCTTCACCGCCGCCGCCGGCGAAACGGCGATGGAGCGCCTGCTCGCGCAGCCGGACCCGCCGAGCGCCGTGTTCGCGATGTCCGACGAAATGGCGTTCGGCGCGTTGAGGGCGCTCCGCCGGGCCCGGGTGGCCGTCCCGGACGAAGTGTCGGTGATCGGGTTCGACGACCACGAGCTGGCGGCCGCGCTCGACCTTTCGACGATCGCGCAACCGGTCGCCGACCAGGGGGACCGCGCGGCACGGCTGCTGCTGGACCAGCTGCGGCGGCAGGCGCCGGCCGCGGACGTGGTGCTCCCCGTCGAACTGGTCCACCGCGGCACCACCGGACCGGCGCCCGCGGCACGCTGAACCCGCGTGTTCCGCGATTTTCGGATTCTTTCCGCGGCCCGCCGCGCATCTTTCCGAACTCCGCGCAGAAAGGCACGTCCGGAACGGTGCAACGCTTACACTGAACCCGGCGGCAGTGGCCGTCCATTCCCGAACTTCGCCGCGAAAGGGACTTACGCTCGATGTCCGCCCGAAGAGCAGTCAGGTGACCGGCCTGCGCGCCGAAATCTGGAGCCGGCTGGCCGGCGAAATCGAGCAGGTGCCGCCCGCGCGGCGCAAGAAGGCGCACGATCTGGTCACCATGGCCATCTCGTTGCTCTGCGAGGACATCGAAGCGGACCCGCGCACCGCCTGGGACGAGCGCAAGGTCGCCGCGGCGCGGACCATGGGCAACGGCTGCGCCGCCGGCGGCTGGCCGCTGGACGAGGTGCTCGAACTGCTGGGCCGGGCCGGCGAGGAGACCGTGGCCGTGCTGGCGGCCGCGCCCGGCACCACCACCGGCCGGCTCAAGGTCCTGGCCGAGACGTGCAACCGCTTCCTGCGGGAACTGCTGCGGGGGTACCAGGAGACGACGCTCGCCGTGGTGTCCCCGCGGTCCGCGGCGCACGACGACGCGGTGGCGCTCCTGCGAGGCAGCGCCGCCACCGACCAGGGCCGGTTCGCGCCGGCCTACGCCGTGATGGCGTTCCGGACGGTTTCTCCGTCCACGGTGGACGATTCCGTGTTCGGCGAACCGGGCACCGGCGTGCTCACCGCCCTCTGCGAACACGGCGGGTACGTCCTGGTCCCGGCCGGTGACGAGGAAACCGGCTTCGCCCGGTGCACCCGCCTCCACGCGGCCCTGCCGGACGAGACCTGGGCGGGGGTCTCGTGGCAGAAGACCGGGCGGCTGCCCGCGGGCCGGGCCGAGGCCGCCGAGGTGGTCACGGCGGCACTGGCGGCCCGGCGGCCACCGGCCTGCTACCTGCTCGGCGACGTGCTGGTGGAGTACGCCGTGCTGACCCAGCGTCCGGTGGCCGACCTGCTCGTCGGCAAGATCGAGCCGATCACGCGCAACGAGGTGCTGCTGGAAACCCTGCGCGCGCTCCTGGCGGCCGACGGCAACCGGTCCAAGGCCGCCGCCGAGCTGATCATCCACCGCAGCACGCTGGACTACCGGCTGCAGCGGATCGAGCAACTGACCGGCTACGACCCGACATCGTTGCGCCAGCTGCACGTGCTGAGCACAGCCCTCACCGCGCACGAGGCGGTGACCACGCCGCCACCGCCGTTGCCGCTGGAGGAATCCGGTTCCTGAAATGCGCTGCGCCGGGAAGTTTCGGCCAATGCGGATGGTTTCCGCCGCCGGCCCGGATGACAATCGGCCCGGCCGATCACCGATCGGCGATCGGTCGGCGCGGACCGGGTCTTTTCCGCATTCTTCCGGAAGCAGGCACGGATGGTCATTCATTTCGTCCGGCACGGCGAATCGCTGGCGAACGAGCAGAATCTCTTCGCGGGCAGGCAGGACACCCCGCTCACCGAACTGGGCCTCCGGCAGGCGCGGCAGGCGGGCGATCGCGTCGCCGCACTCGGGATCCGGCACGACGAAGTCCACGTATCACCCCTGGACCGGGCCAGGCGCACCGCCGACGTGATCGTCGACCGGATCGGCGGGCGTCCAGAACTTGTCGTTTCGGACGCTCTCGTCGAACGTGACTTCGGCGTCTTCACCGCCCAGAACAAGAGCCTGGTGAAGAAGAGCATCGGCTTCCGCGCCTATACCGAATACTTCCACAGCAGCACCGGTTGCCCGCCGGGCGGTGAATCCTGGCGCCTGCTGCACGACCGGATCCGCCGGTACTACGAACAAGTCCTGCTGCCCCGGTCCCGGGCCGGGAAGAACATCCTCGTGGTCGCGCACAAGTACGTGGTCGAGGTGTTCGCGGTCGTCGTCGCGGGCCTCGCGGAAGAGGACTACCACGACCTGAAGGTCCCCAATGCCCGCCCGGTGTCCGAAGCGGACCTGCGGCGGATCGCGCACAACTCGGCGAAGACGTCCGCGGTGCACGACTTCGGCGAGATCGTCGAGATCCGGCTCCCCGTGCTCGTGGCGGGCGGCGCCGTGCTGGGCGCGGCGGCCCAGCTGGCGCTGCACGTCCCGGTCCCACCGGCGGTGTTCACCACGGCGCTGGTCGCGCTGCTGGGCGTGAGCACCTTCTTCGGCATGCTCCGGCTCCATTCCGGGGTGCTGCGGGGATACGGCCCGAGCATCAGGAAGGCCCTTCCGCTCACCGGCCTGCGCGTCGGGGTGGGGCTGGCGATCGCCTGGTTCTTCGCCGGCGAACCCGCGTCGGCACTCGGCCTGTTCCTGCTCCTGCCACCGGCTCTGCTGACCCCCGCGCTCTCCCTGTTGTGGGGCGGCGACTACTTCGCTTCCGTCCGGCAGACGGTGACGGCCTCGCTCGTCCTCCCGGTCGTGGTGCTGGCGGCCGCGTGGTTCCCGCACCGGCTGCCCGGTCTCGGCACCGCGGCGGCCGGTTACCTCGCGGTCCTGGGCGGGGCCATGGTCTTGCCTGCCATCGCCGCGCAGGCGCTCCGCCGCGGCAACCCCATCCGGGCCGGGCAGCTGAGCACCAACTGGACCTGGGTCGGCGGAGCTGCCCTGATCCCGCTGGCCGCGGTCGCCACCTTCGCACTGACACCGGCGGACGGCGTGCACCCGGCCGACCTGCTGCCGGCGGTGGCGATCGTCCTCGCGACGCAGCTCGCGCTGCGCACGATCGCGGTGGCGTACCTCCGGAAACGCGACCTTCCGGCGGGCGAGGCCCGCGACTTGTTCATCACCCAGTGCACGCCCAACATCTTCCTGTGGTTCACGTTCGCCGGCGCTCTCGGGCACGGCGGGGCGCTGTTGGCACCGGTCGCCGCCTTCGGGTTCTTCGCAGCGATGCCGGCGGACGAGTTCGTCTTCGTGCGGCGCCACCGGAAACTGCTGCGGGCGGCGATGGCCCGGAGTGTGCCGCCGATCGCGACCCCGGCGCGAGCCTGACGATCTCGTTCATCCGGTCGATGTGCGCCCGGAATCGGAATGCTGTGATATTCCGTGAAACCGGCGGCGCCGGACAGGAATCACGGTATTTCGGAGGTCTTCATGAACAAGATCGAAGCATTTCTCGCCGGAACGCACCCGTCCGGCCTCGAGCCGTTGACCGTGGTCGAGGCCGCGCCGGTGGTCGGGTGCACCGTCGACGTCGCCGAAGGCGCCACCCTCGGCTTCGTCTGGATCGCCCGGGCGGCGCAGCGGGCCCACGCGGCCGGTCAGCGCGTCGCCACGGCCACCCGCGACATCGGGTTCCACGCGGACGCTGCCGCGCCCCTCGCGGGCGGCGCCGGTGCGCACGGCATGCCGGCGCACCGGCTCATCGACCTGCTCACGGGCCTGTCCTGAGCGAACGGCCGGCCGGCGCTCACCCGCCGAACGCGGCGGCGTTGTCGCGGGCCCACTCGGCGAAGGTGAGCGCGGGCCGGCGCAGGAGGTCTTCCACGGTGGCGGTCGTGGGACCGGGGCGCTCGCGGTAGTCGGCCAGGGAGCCGAGCAAGCGGGCGGGGACCTCTTCCGGCAGCCCCTGCGCGAGCATGCCGTGGCGGACCTGCTCGGGCGGAAGCTCCTGGAAGGACAGCGGCCGCCCGATGGCGGCCCCGATGAGCCGTACCTTTTCGTGCTGGTCCAGCGACTGCGGCCCGGTCAGGGTGTACACCGCATCCGCCGGGACGGTGCCGCGGAGCGCTTGCACGGCGACCGCGGCGATGTCGGCCTCGTGGATCGGCGAACTGGCAGCCCGGCCGTACGCGCCGCGCACCACGTCGCCCGCCTTGACCTGCGGCGCCCAGGCCAGCGCGTTGGCGGCGAAGTCGGCCAGCCGCAGGACCGTCCACTCCGGACCGGAGCGGGTGACGAGGTCCTCGGCGGCCTTGAATTGGTCCGCGAAGCGGGCTTCACCCGCGGGGTACTCGACGGTGGTGGCCGAGAGGAGCACCACGCGCCGCACCCCTTGCTTGACGGCCAGGTTCAGCAGCTCGTCGAGGCCGGGGCCGGTGGCACGCGGGCTGATCAGCACGGCTTCGACCCCCGCCAGTGCCGCCTCGATCCACTGTGGATGGAACAGGTCGCCGCGGACAGTCCGGACGTTCCCGGATTGCGGGCTCTCGTCGAGGCCGCGCGTGACGGCGGTGACGGGACTGCCCTCGGCCACGAGCAGTTTCCGCACCTGGCGTCCGACGACGCCGTTGGCGCCGGTGAGCAGGATCATGCTGATCGTTCCTTTCTTCTTTCTTCTTCGATGAGGTCAGACGGCGGTCGCGAGCGGTTCTCCGGCCACCACGGCGTGGCGACGGCGAACCGGGGCCAGCGAAGTCGGGTGAGAGATGCTCCACGCCGCGCTCCGGCAGATGAATTCCTTGACGCGCGCGGCCGTCCTGCCGGTGAGAGCGGACGGTTTCGGCTGGTCGTCCGGGGTCACCCACTGCACGAGGGCGTCGCGGCGGCCGAGGCTGATGCACTGACCGGTGTAGCCGATCTTGTTCTCCGGGAGCGGGCGGCCGGTCAGCCGGGCGGCGATGGCGTCGGCCGCCTGGTAGGCCGAGGGAACGCCCGAGGCACAGGACATCCGCAGCGGCGCGCCGTTCGCCCCCGGGGCGAATGCGGCGTCACCCACGGCGTAGACGTCGGGGTGCGAGACCGACCGCATCGTCTCGTCGACGACGATCTGCCCGGTCGCGGCGACTTCCAGCGTCGTGCCCGCGGCGATGGGGTGGACGGCGAACCCGGCCGTCCAGACGGTCACCTGGGCCGGGATCGGGCCGCCGCCGGCGGTGACCGCGGCCGGCTCGACACCGGTGATGGCGGTGTTCTCGTGCACGGTGATGCCGAGCCGGTCGAACGTCGTCCGCAGGTGGTTCTGCGCCTTCTCGCTCAGCCAGTCGCCGAGGCCGCCGCGAGTGGCGAGGGAGACGTCGAGGTCCGGCCGGGTTTCGGCGATTTCGGTGACGGCTTCGATGCCGGTGAGGCCACCGCCGGCGACGAGCACGGTCCCGCTCGCGGGGAGCTCGGCCAGCCGCGCCCGCAGCCGCAGCGCGGACTGCTTGCCGGCGAGGTGGTGGGCGTGCTCGGCGACGCCCGGCACGCCGCAGTCGGCGGCCGTGCTGCCGAGGGCGTAGACGAGCGTGTCGTAGCCGAGCTCGGCACCCCCGGCGAGCGCGACGGTCTTGTGTTCGACGTCGACGGCGGTGACCCGCGCGATCCGCACCTGCACGCCGGTGCCCGCGAAGACGCCGGCCAGCGGGCGGGGCTTGAGGTCCTGGCCGGTCGCCAGCTGGTGCATGCGGACGCGCTCGACGAACTCCGGCTCGGCGTTGACGAGGGTGATCTCGGTGCCGCCGGCGTGCAGCCGCTTGGCGAGGCGCCCGGCGGCATTGGCTCCGGCGTACCCGGCCCCGAGAACGACGATGCGGTGCTTCATGGTCTTGCTCCTGTCCGGTCGGTGTGTGCTCCCTGAACCGGACAGCGGCGCGAAACCTGACAGTCTTCGGATGTGACCTGGGTCACCACTTACCAATCTGGCCAAAAGTTAGGCCGACCCCCGCGCGGCACGCAACCGTTGCTACAAAGTCATTCGGCCGTGGCTGTGGTCGGATTGGTAACGATCGGCACAGTGCCGGCGAGCGGCTCCCCATGCTCCGCGGTGCCCCACTGCCGCGTCGCGTGCGCAAGCTTGGCGGGGTTGGCTTGCGCGTGGACGGCCGCGATGCCGTCGGTGGTCACGTCCAGCGTGAACACCCCGACGACCCGCTCGCCGACCACCATGACCAGCGCGGGCACGCCGTTGGCGACCGCGGCGAACAGGTCGGGGCGGCCGCCGACCATGTCCCACTTGGCCTCGCTGGGCGTGAACAGCGTGCGCAGGAACCTCGCCACCCGCAGTGCGCCGCTGATCGGCCGCGGCAGCGAGAAGACCGCGCCGCCACCGTCGCCGATGCTGATCGCGTCGTCGGCCAGCAGCTTGACGAGCGAGTCGATCCGGCCGCTGAGGGCCGCGGCGAGGAACTCCTCGACGATCCTGCGCGCCGCGGCCGCGTCCACCGGCACCCGCCGGCGGTCGGCGGCCAGGTGCTGCTTGGCCCGCCGGTGGATCTGCTGGCAGTTCGGCTCGCTGAGGTCGAGCACCTCGGCGAGCTCGCTGTGCGAGTACCCGAAGGCCTCGCGCAGCACGTACACGACGCGTTCCCGGGCAGAGAGCCGCTCCATCAGCGTCAGCATCGCGATCGAGACCGACTCCCGCTGTTCGGCGGTGTCGGACGGACCGAGCATCCGGTCCCCGGCCAAGACGGGCTCGGGGAGCCACTGGCCGACGTAGGTCTCGCGCCGGGCCCGCGCCGAGGTGAGCCGGTTGAGGCAGAGGTTGGTGAGCACCTTGGTCAGCCACGCCTCGGGCGTCTCGATGAGCTCCCGGTCGGCGGACTCCCAGCGCAGGAAGGTGTCCTGCACGGCGTCCTCGGCATCGTTCGCCGACCCCAGGAGGCGGTAGGCGATGGCTTCCAGCCTCGCCCTGGCGCCTTCGAACACCTCGACCTCGTGCACACCGACCGGCATGGCCCCAGTCAACCAGTTGCCCGGTTCGCATGGCCGGCCCGGCTCTGTGCGCTGCCGCAGCTTGTCGTGAGTGGTAAGTAGGGTTCTAACCCGAATTACCACTCACGACGGGTGGGTGATCGGGGACCCTGGCCCGCCGGAAGACGGCGGTCTTCGCGGGCTCGGCGGGCCGCTATCCGGGCGTCCGTGCGGGCCTGGCAGAGCGCGACCGCGAGCCGCGTCAGGACCACCAGAACCGCCAGCGCCGCCACGACCACCTGTGCTCCGGTGCCCATCCGGCCGCTCCTTCCCGGCTTGCGCCTGTTCCCCTCATGACACCACCGACGGCCCCCGCGGCAGCGGCCCGGCGGACCCGGGTGGGGAAATCCCTCACGACCGGGCTCGCGCCGTCCGCCTTTCGTGGAACCTTCTCCCCGATTCGGTGCCTTTTCGCCCGCGAACCGTCGCCGGGGGCCGAAACTGGGCGTCCGTGATCTCCGGATGATCGGGAGCAGAGCATGAGCACCGCCGTCGTCGTCGGGGGTGGCCCCAACGGGCTCGCCGCCGCCGTGGCCCTGGCCCGCGCGGGCGTCGAGGTCACCGTGCTCGAGGCCGCCGAGCGGATCGGCGGGGGTGCCCGGTCGACCGAGGCCATCCTGCCGGGCCTGCTGCACGACGACTGCTCGGCCTTCCACCCGATGGCCGTCGGCTCGGCGTTCCTCGGGGAGCTGGGCCTCGACCGGTACGGCCTGTCCTGGGCGTGGCCGGAGATCGACTGCGCCCACCCGCTCGACGGCGGCGACGCGGCCCTGCTGCACCGGTCCGTCGTGGACACCGAAGCCGCGCTCGGCTCCGACGGCGCCCGCTGGCGGCGGGCGTTCGGACGCCCGGCCGCGCGGTTCGACGCACTGGCCGAGGACATCATGGGCCCGCTGCTGCGGTTCCCGAAGCACCCCTTGACGCTGGCGCGCTTCGGCCTGCCCGCCGTGCTGCCCGGCGCCGTCTTCGCGCGGCTGTTCGCCACCGAGCGGGCGCGGGCGCTCTTCGGCGGCATCGCCGCGCACGCCTTCCGGCCGTTGCACCACCCGATGACCTCGGCCATCGGTCTCGGCATCATCGCGGCCGGGCACCGGCACGGCTGGCCGGTCGCCGCCGGCGGGTCCGGCGCGATCACCACCGCGCTGGCGAAGCTGCTGGCCGACCTCGGCGGCCGGATCGAGACCGGCGTGCGGATCACCTCGGCGACGCAGCTGCCGCCCGCCGACGTGACGCTGTTCGACCTCACCCCCGGCGCGGTCGCGGACATCCTCGGCGACCGCCTGCCCCCGCGGATCGCCCGCGCCTACCGCCGGTACCGGCACGGGCCGGGCGCGTTCAAGGTCGACTTCGCCGTGGAGGGCGGCGTGCCGTGGGCCAACGCGGACGTCCGGCGGGCCGGCACCGTCCATCTGGGAGGGACCTACGCCGAGCTCGCCGCGGGCGAGCGCGAGATCCACGCCGGACGGCTGCCGGCGCGGCCCTTCGTGCTCGCCGGGCAGCAGTACCTGGCCGACCCCGGCCGTTCGGTGGGCAACATCCATCCACTGTGGACTTACGCGCACGTTCCGCACGGCTACCCCGGCGACGCCACCGCGGCCATCGTCGAACAGATCGAACGGTTCGCCCCCGGCTTCCGGGACCGGATCGTCGGCACGGCGGTGCGCTCGACGACGCAGATGGCGGTGTACAACCCCAACTACGTCGGCGGCGACGTCATCACCGGCGCCACGACCGTCCGCCAGCTCGTGTTCGGCCCCCGCATCACCCTCTCCCCCTACGACGTCGGCGTGCCGGGCATGTACCTGTGCTCGGCGGCGGCCCCGCCCGGCGCGGGCGCGCACGGCATGTGCGGCGCGAACGCCGCCGCCCGGGCCCTGCGCCACCTGGCTTCCCCCCGCCGGAAGTACGGTGCCGTTCGTTACTGATCCGACCACAGCCACGGCCGAATGGCTTTCGTGGCAACGGTTGCTTATCGCTCGGGGGTCGGCCTGCTTTTGGCCGGATCAGTAACCCGCATTCCCCGCGGGCGGTTTCCGGCGTTCGCCGATGGCCGGCCGGCGCCGGGGCGACCTACGCTTCTCCCATGGCCGCGCCCGGTGGGGACACCCGGGCGGGCGGCCGCACTGCCGGGCCCGCGCGCCTGTGCGCCCCCAGAACCGGGTGCGCGGGCCCGGCCTCCAGCGCCTCTTCTCCACGGCGGTTCCACAGCAGCAATCCCTTTGGTTCGTGAAGGCCACCTTGAGGAACTTGAACTTCCTCAAGGTGGCCTTCACGAATTTGCGCCAGGGCTCACACTCCGGCAAGGCCCGAACGGTAGGCGCAGATCGCCGCCACCGTCCGGTTGGGAACGTTCAGCTTCCGCAGGATGCTCAGCACGTGGCTGCGCACCGTCGTCACCGAAATCCCGAGTGCGTCGGCGATCTCCTGGTTGGCACGGCCCGCCGCGAGCAGCAGCAGCACCTCCAGCTCCCGCTCGGTGAGCAGCTCCCGCAGGTGCCGGGCCCGGGGCCCGCGCGGGTTCCGGACCACCGTCTCGGCCAGCGCCGACAGGTACCGCGGCGGCGCGAACCAGTGGCCCGAAGCCACCCCGCGGATCGCCGTGACGAGCTCCTCGGCGGGGCTGGAGGTGAGGACCACCCCCGTCACGCCCCGCGCGAAGAGCCCGACGACGTGGTCGTCGGCCGGATTCGCCGTCACCGCGAGGATCCCGCCCACGGCGACCGTGCCGAACCGCTCCGCGAGCGCGGGCAGTTCCGGGGTCGCCGCGTCGACGATCCCCACCGCCCGGCCGGCGGCGCTCGCCCGGGTGCACAGCTGGTCCCGGTCCACCACCAGCTCCACCGCGGCGATCTCCGGCGCGTTGGCCCGCAACCAGCGGATGTTGTCCGCCGGGACGCTGAACGAACCCGTCACGAGCACCGTGACGCCGTCGCCGCCCGTCATCGCGTCAGGCCAGCGGGTGCGGGTTCGACAGGAAAAGCATCATCGGCTCCTCCGACTCGTCGTAGCCCGCCGACGTCGCGATCAGGAACTGCACGCGCTTGGCCTCCGGGTGGTGGGGCACCTGGTGGGTCGCGTAGTTCAGCAGGGTCAGGTACGGCACGGAGACCTGCACGTCCTCCTTGCGGTCCTTGAGGTCCGGCTGCATCTGGATCAGCCCCGACACGGCGTCGGTGACGACCTTCTCCGCCCGGCGGCCCGGGTACCAGAAGAAGTGCTGCCACTTGCGTTCCTCGACCTGGCAGTACTCCTTCCACGGCGTGACCTCGCCTTCGGGCAGCTCGTCCCGGATCAGCAGGTGGTAGTCGTGCATGCCGGGCCGCGGCGCGAAGAACCGCCAGTCCGGGATGAGCGAGCCGGTCGGGTCCCACTTGCGGATCTTGTCGAACTTGCGGGTGGGGTCCTGGCTGAGGGTGGTGGCGACGAGCCAGCTGCCGAGGACGCCGTAGAGGGCGTACCGGGCGCCGGTCGCGGCGAGGGTGCGGGTCGAGGTGCTCACGGCTGGTCTCCCGGGGTTTCAGCGGCTTCGGGGTTTTCAGTGGCTTCAGTGGCTTTGGTGACTTCGACGGGCTTGACGGCCCGGCCCGTGCGGGCCGCGTCGACGACTTCGAGGACGGCCGCGGTCACGCCCTTGGCGGACTCGGCCGAGCACAACATCCCGAGGTGGGTGGCCCCGGGCAGGGTCTGCTGCACCGACACCGCGGACATCGACGCCAGCTCGCGCTGCAGTTCGCCGTGCACCGGGTCGGCCGTTGCCGTTTCCTCCGCGGTCACCACGAACAGCGGGGTGTCCGCGGGGAAGGTGGTCGAGCGGATCTCGTCGACGACGAACTCGAGCCACGCGTCGATCTCCGCGTCGGAGGAGCTCCAGTTGCGGGTGGTCATCATGCGCGCGACGGTCGTGTTCTTCTCGCGCTCCGCAAGGCCGGCGAGCTGGCTGCCGCTGTCGACCTTCCGCAGCCGGTTGCGGCCGAAGCGGGCCCAGAACAGGCTGCTCCGCACGCTCGCCCGCATCAGCGGCAGGCCGAGGCGCTGCCGGGCCGAGCGTTCGAGCTGCTCGGGGTGGGCCGCGTCGACCAGCACCACGCCCGCGACCCGGTCCGGGTGCCGCTCGGCGAAGGCCCGCAGCAGCATGCCGCCGTAGGAGTGGCCGACCAGGACGAGCGGGCCGCGGACGTCGAGCACCTCGAGGAGCCGCTCGAACTCGCCGCGGATCCGCTCGGCGGTCCGCGGCCGCTCGCCCGGCTCGCTCCAGCCGATGCCGGCGCGGTCGTAGGAGATCGTCGGGACGGATTCGGCGACGGCCGCCTGCACCCAGCTCCACATCTCCAGCGGCGAGGACAGGCCGCTCTCGAACACCACCGTGGGCCCCTCCGACGGGGCGCCCATGCGGCGCACGTGCACCTTCCGGCCGTCGACGTCGACGAGTTCGCCGAGCCCGGGCAGTTCCCGGTCGTCCTGGCGGGTCCGCACGCTCTGGTAGACGGCGCCGGCCGCGAACGGCACGGCGGCCAGCACCCCGGCGGCCGCGGACAGGCCGCACTTCAACGCGAGCCGGTTCATGAGTTCCTCCCTGCGGTGAGCACCGTGGCTTCGGGCAGCAGCTGCGTCGCCACCAGGCGCCGGTACAGGTCGTCGCCGGCCAGCAGCGACTGGTGGTCGCCGATCGCCCGGACGCGCCCGCCGTCCAGCACGACGATCCGGTCGGCTTCGACCACAGTGGACAGCCGGTGCGCGACCGCGACGACCGCGCGGTCCCGCGACACCTCGGCCACGGCCTTGCGCAGCGCCAGCTCGGCTTCGGCGTCCAGCTGCGACGTGGCTTCGTCGAGCAGCAGCACATCGGGTTCCAGCAGCAGCATCCGGGCGATCGCGATCCGCTGCCGCTGGCCGCCGGAGATCGCCGCCCCCGACTCGCCGACCTTGGTTTCCAGCCCGTCTTCGAGGCCGTCCACCCACTCGGCGAGGTGGGCCAGCTCGACGGCGTGCCGGATCTGCTCCTCGGTCGCCTCAGGGCTGGCGTAGAGCAGGTTTTCGCGGATCGTGCCGTCGAGGACCGGGGCGTCCTGTTCCACGTAGCCGATCCGGCCGCGCAGGGTCTCCAGGTCCACCGCCCCGACGTCGACGCCGCCGAGCCGGATCCGGCCGGACCCGGGCCGCCACAGGCCCGCGGCGAGCGAGAACAACGTCGTCTTGCCGGTGCCCGACGGGCCGACGACCGCCGTCAGCCCCCGCTCGAGCGCGGCGAACGACACCTTGTCGAGCACGGGCTTGCCCTCGGCGTACCCGAACGAGACGGAGTCGTACTCCAGCACCGACGAGGCGAAGACCGGATCGGCGACCGGCGATTCGACGCGCTCGTCCGGCAGGTCGAGCAGGCCCTCCACCCGCTGCCCCGCGGCCACGCCCAGCTGGATCTGCGCGAAGCTGGTGAACAACGTGATGAGCGGCGTCAGCATGTAGAACAGGTAGAGCAGGTAGGAGGCGAACCCGGCGGTGTCGAGCGCCCCGCTGGCGATCCGGGCCGCGCCGAAGGTGAAGACGACGGCGAACGAACCGTGGATGCCGAGGTTGACCAGCGGCGTCATCGCGGCCTGGAGCCGGACCGCCTTCATGTCGGCGCTGGTGGCGTCCGCGGCGTGGGTCAGGACCAGCTCGGCTTCGCGATCCTCCGCGCGGCTGACCTTCACCGTGCCGATCGCGATCAGCGCCCGCTGCAGCGCCCCGCCGAAGCGGCCGACCGCCTCGCGGTTCTGCGCCATCGCCTTGCGCACCCGGCGGGCGACGAAGACGCTGCCGACCGCGGAAACGGTGAGGCACGCGACCGTCACCAGGGTGAGCACCGGGTCGATGAAGACCATGAAGGCGACCCCGCCGACGACGAGCACCAGGCTCGCGGCGATGTTCATCATGCCCATCATCAGCGACCCGTGCAGCAGGTCGGTGTCGGCGACCGCGCCGACGAACAGGTCGCCGCGCTGGCGTTCCCGGTGGGCCTTGATCGGGGCGCGCAGCAGCCGGTGCACGACCGAGCGCCGGGTGTCGAGGACCATCATCGCGCCGCACCGGCCGAGCAGGTACATCTCGATCACGCGCAGCACGATGTCGCCGACGAACAGCGAAATGAGCAGGACCAGCGTCCCGGCCGCGAGCGTGCGGCTGGTGAGCGCACCGACGACGTCGCCGACGACCATCGGCTGGATCAGCGACACGATGGCGCTGGCCAGCCCGACGATCCCGGCGACGCCCAGCCGGCCCCGGTACGGGGTCAGCAAGCGCAGGACGGTCCGGGTGCCGGACCTCTTCTTCTCAGTGGACACGCCGATTCCCTACTGCCCTGCCGTGATGCGCTTGGACAGGTGCTTGGAGTGGTGGACAACGCTCGGATAGGTGGCGCTGAACGCCCAGAGGAACCGGTTGAGGCCCATGAAGGCGGCGTTGCCGGCGTGGAAGGAGACGCCGGTGCCGAGCAGCCCGGCGGCGATCGGCTTCGGCGCCACCAGCGCGAGCGGGAAGAGCATTTCGCCGACCCACACGCCCCAGCCGCCGAGGCGGGCCACCCACGGGTACTTCTTCAGGATCTCCCCGACCTGCTTCTGGCCGTAGGTCTTGGTGCGGAAGATGCCCGCCATCGCGCTTCCGTCGCGCCAGTAGGGCGAAATCGACTTGGCGAGCCCGGCCGCGAAGTAGGAGACCACCGACTGCCCGGCGATGAACGCGGTGCAGGCCTTGCGCGCCTTTTCGTCGTCCGGGAAGAACTTGCTGGCCGCCACCGCGGCGCAGACGACGAGGTTGACGTGGTCGGAACCGTCCGCGCCGTAGTTGCTCCGCAGTTGCATGAGGACGTTCGAGACGGCCAGGAACGTCATCGCCGCGGCCTTGGTCTGCCGGTTGGTGCCCGGCAGGGCGACCAGCGTCGAAGCGGTCAGCCGCAACGAGGTCAGCACCTGGATGCCCGGGCTGGTGAAGATCTTGTCGAAGATCTCGCCGGTCTTGCCCTTGGCCATGCGCTTGGACCGGGTCCGCCCGATCCGCCAGCTGATCAGGCCGTCGTCGTCGACGTCCTGCGGCCGTACCAGTGATTCCAGCGAACTGAGGATGATTCCCGCCGAAATGAGGAGTTCGGTTTCGCGCAGCGCCTTGTCGACGCCGAGCATCCCGCCACCCGGGATGAGTTCCGCCTGTGCCATGCGACGCTCCGTTGTCGTTCGATACGTCCTCCCCCGATGACCTTCACCGGCGGCGAGACCGTTTTCACACGGCGGAAACGGCCTCGTCAATGCGGTGGATGCGCGGTTCCGTGAAACACGGAAGCGGCATCCGCCGAAGTGATGACCTTCGGCCCGGCGGCGGCCCGACCGGGACGCTCGCGGCTAGCGTTGC
This sequence comes from Amycolatopsis sp. lyj-109, assembly GCF_046548995.1. Taxonomy (NCBI): domain Bacteria; kingdom Bacillati; phylum Actinomycetota; class Actinomycetes; order Pseudonocardiales; family Pseudonocardiaceae; genus Amycolatopsis; species Amycolatopsis sp. lyj-109. The sequence continues at coordinate 3,837 of NZ_JAJPWR010000042.1, read as the reverse complement.
CGTGGTCATGGACACGACGCTGCGCGCCGATCGGCGCTACCCGCTCACCCCGCACGTCCTCCCGAACGGCCTGCGGGTGCTCGTCGCGCCCGGCCACGACGCCGAGGTCGTCGCCGTCACGGTCGCCTACGACGTCGGCAGCCGCTCCGAGCCCCGTGGCTTCAGCGGCTTCGCGCACCTCTTCGAGCACCTGATGTTCCAGGGCTCGGCGAACCTGCCGCGCGGGGCGCACGCGCACTACGTCCAGAGCTGCGGCGGAGTCTTCAACGGCACGACCCACCTGGACTACACCGAGTACTTCCAGGTGCTGCCGTCGTCGGGGCTGGAGCACGCGGTGTTCCTCGAAGCCGACCGCATGCGCGCCCCGGCGCTGACCTCGGCGAGCCTGGCCAACCAGATCGACGTGGTCGCCGAGGAGATCACCGGAGCGATCATTTCGCGCCCGTACGGCGGGTTCCCGTGGCTGCAGCTGGCCCCGCTGGTGTTCGACACCTTCGAGAACGCGCACAACGGCTACGGCGCGATCGACGAGCTGCGCACCGCGACGACCGACCAGGCGCAGGCCTTCTTCGAGCGGTACTACGCGCCGGGCAACGCCGTCCTGTGCCTCGCGGGCGACGTGTCCGCCGAGCGCGGGATCGAGCTCGCCGAGCGGTACTTTTCCGACATCGCGGCCCGCCCGGTGCCACCGCGGCCCGTCATCGCCGAACCGGACCTCACCGCCGAGCGGCGGAGTTCCTATGTGGACGCACTGGCGCCGTTGCCGGCCTTCGCGTCGGCGTGGCGCGTCCCGGACCCCGCGGCCGACCTGCGTGGTTACCTCGCGCACCTGGTGCTGTGCCTGCTGCTCACCGACACCGCGCTGGGCCGGCTGACGCGCCGCCTGGTGCGCCGGGATCGCTGGCTGTCCTCAGTGGACTGTTCGCTGGGGCTCACCGGCGAGGTGTTCGGCGTCCGCGACCCGACGTGCCTGGTCCTGACCGCGAGCCCGGCCCCGGACGGCCCCGGCATCGACGCGATCCTGCGGGCGATCGACGAGGAGACCGAGCGGCTCGCGGTCGAGGGCCCGGACCCCGCGGAGCTGACCGCGGCGACCCGGACGATCAGCGCGCAGCTGGTCCGCACGCTCGACGGCTTGGCCGGCCGCGCCCGCCACCTGGCGGTGTTCGCGTTGCAGCACGGCGACGCCGAGGTGATCAACGACCTCGGTCCGCTGAGCCGGGCGGTGACCGCGGCCGACGTCCGAGCCGCGGCAGCCGCCTTGCGACCCGAGCGGCGGGCCACGGTGGAACTACACCCGGGCGCCAGACCGTAGCTTTCACGTGAAAGCGACGGTCTGACGCCCGCCACCTGCCGTCATCCGACCACCTTCGAATCCCACCCAGGAGCCGCGCGATGACCGCGTTCGACCTGCTCGACGTTCCGGCCCCCAGCCCGCTGCGCGTCCCCGCCGTCCATGAGCGCACCCTGGCGAACGGCCTCCGCGTGCTGGCCTCCCGTCGCGCGAGCACCCCGCTCGCCGAGGCGTGCCTGAGCGTGCCCTTCGCGCACGCCGACGCGCCGGCGGCCGTCCTCCTCGCCGGCGCACTGGCCGACGAAAGCCGCACCCAGGACCGCGTCCGGGCCATGGGTGGCGGCCTCTCCGCGGCGGTCGACGCCGACCGGCTGCGGATCGCCGGCAGCGTGCTCGCCGACCAGCTGCCCGCCTTCCTCGCGCTGCTGGGAAACCTCGTCACCGACCCGGCCTACCCGGCCGACGACTTCGCGCTCACCGTCGACCACACCGTCCAGGGCACGATCGCCGTCCTGGCGAGCCCGGCCCAGCACGTCGCCGAAGCGCTCAACACCCGCATGTTCGGCGACCACCCCTACGGCAGGCCCGCGCCCCGGCCCGGAGAATTCGCCCGGGCGGGCCGGGACCTCGTCCAGGCACTGCACGCCGAGCGGGTCGTCCCCACCGGGGCCTGCCTCGTGCTGGCGGGCGACTTCGAGCCCGAGGCGGCCCTCGACGAGGTGGAACGCGCGCTCGGCGGCTGGCGGCCCGGGCCGGAAGTCCCGATGCGCCGGCCCGGCCCGTGGGTCCCCGGCCGGTCGGTGGTCGACGAACCGGGTGTCCCGCAGTCGCTGCTGCGGATGGCACTGCCCGTGCCCCGCTACGACGCGCCGGACTACCCCGCGCTGTCCCTCGCCGCGATGGTGTTCGGCGGCTACTTCTCGTCCCGGCTCGTGCAGAACATCCGCGAGGACAAGGGTTTCTCCTACTCGCCCCGCAGTTCCCTGCTGCACGTCGACAAAGCCCACCTGGCCACGATCTCCCTGGACGTCGTCACCGCGAACACCGCGGCGGCCGTCGACGAGGTCGTCGCCGAGCTGGCCGGGCTGGCGAAGCGGCCGGTGACCACCGAGGAGCTGGACCGCGCCCGCCGCTACTCCGTCGGCACCCTGCGGCTGCGGCTGGCGACGCTGACCGGCCTGGCCGCGACACTCGGCGAACTCGACCTGCACGGGCTGCCGGTCTCGTGGCTCGGCGGCCACGACGCCCGGCTCGGCGCGGTGACGCCGGAGGAGGTGACGGCGGCCGCGCGCACGTACCTGGCGCCGGACAACGCGGTCACCGTCCTGCTGTGCGACGAGACGCGGGCCTATCCGGGCAGCTCGCGCACCCAGTCGTCGTTGTAGACCGAGTCCAGGTAGCCGTCCCCCAGGTCCGGCGCGATCGCCACGGCGACGACGTCGGCGCCCGGCCGGTGCCGGGCCAGCCAGCGGCGGGCGCCGCTGACGACCGTCCCGGTGGAGCCGCCGAAGACGAACCCGTGCGTGGCGAGCTCGCGGCAGGTCGCCACGGTCTCCCGTTCGCCGACGACGACCACGTCGTCCACCAGGGACTCGTCGAGTTGCGCGGGCCGGATTCCGGTGCCCAGGCCGGGGATCTTCCGCACCCCGGCCGGGCCGCCGAAGGTGACCGAGCCCTCGACGTCGACGGCGACCACTTCGGCGCGGTGCCCCTGGTCGCGGAGGTAGCGGGCGCAGCCCGTGAGCGTCCCGGTGGTGCCGGCCCCCACGAACAGGATTTCGAGGCCGGGGAAGGCGGCCAGGATCTCCGCGCCGGTCCGGCGGTAGTGCGCGCCCCAGTTGTCCGGGCTGCTGTACTGGTTGAGCCACACCGTGCCGGGTGCCGCCGCGCAGAGCTCCCGGACGTGCTCGATGCGCGCGGCGAGGTAGCCACCGGCCGCCTTGGGCTGGGTGACCACGTGAACCTGCGCGCCCAGCGCCTGCATCAGCCGGCGGCTCGACGCCGTGCAGTGCGCGTCGGTGACGCAGACGAACCGGTACCCGCGGCTGGCCGCGAGCATGCTCAGCGCCACCCCCAGATTGCCCGACGAGGACTCCACGATCGTCATCCCCGGCCGCAGCACCCCGCGCCGCTCGGCGCCCTCGACCATCTCGGTCGCCGCTTTCAGCTTGATCGAGCGGGCGAAGTTGAAACCTTCGCACTTCAAGAACAGCGGGAGACCGACGCTCTGACGCAGATCGACGTAGAGGTCGCCGCTGTTGAACTCGTGGGGGGAACCGATGATGACGGTCACCCCGGTAACGTGTCACGCCACCGCGGTGCGCGTAATCCGCAGGACGGCGACGTGGTCTTCGGAAATCGTGGGTTCCGGCCACCTCAACCGATCCCACCGTCTTGAATGACTCATTCAGGACCTCGGACCCGGATCCACCGGTGAATGTGCTGGCCGGGGGTATGTCGTAAACGGGCAGATGCCCTCTGACCTGGGATGATTGTTCTTGTCTAGGGAACAAACAGACCTTAAGTGAGAGGGCATCTGCTGG
>NZ_JAJPWR010000041.1:0-70257 GCF_046548995.1 Amycolatopsis sp. lyj-109 | reverse complement strand
GTCGTGAGTGGTAATTCGGGTTAGAACCCTAATTACCACTCACGACGGGTGGGGCGTCAGAGGCGGCAGGAGCGGATGTCGGAGGCCAGGATCGCCTTCGCGCCCACTTCGGCGAGCTCGTCCATGATGAGGTTGACCTTCTTGCGCGACACCATCGCGCGCACCGCGACCCAGTCTTCGTGGGCGAGCGGGGCCACCGTCGGCGACTCCAGGCCCGGAGTGATCGCGATCGCGCGCTCCACCAGCGTCCGCGGGCAGTCGTAGTCCAGCATCATGTACTGCTGCGCGAACACGACCCCGCGCAGGCGCGCGGCCAGCTGCGACTTGGCCTTGCTCTCGTCGCTGCCCCGGCGCCGGAGCAGCACGGCTTCCGACACGCAGATCGGGTCGCCGAACGCCACCAGGTTGTGCTGCCGCAGCGACCGGCCCGACTCGACGACGTCCGCGATCGCGTCCGCCACGCCGAGCTGGATCGAGATCTCCACCGCACCGTCGAGCCGGATCACTTCGGCCTCGACGCCGTGGCGGGCGAGGTCGTCGCGGACCAGCCGCGGGTAGGACGTCGCCAGCCGCTTGCCTTGCAGGTCCGCCGGCTTCCAGTCCCGGCCGGCCGGGGCGGCGTAGCGGAACGTCGAGCCGCCGAAGCCCAGCGCCTGGACCTCCTCGACCGGGGCACCCGAGTCGAGCGCGAGGTCGCGGCCGGTGATGCCGAGGTCGAGCTCGCCGGAACCGACGTAGATCGCGATGTCCTTGGGGCGCAGGAAGAAGAACTCGACCTCGTTCACCGGGTCGAGCACGGTCAGGTCGCGCTGCTCATGCCGCTTGCGGTAGCCCGCCTCGCCGAGCATCTCCGTCGCCGCGGCGGCGAGGGCTCCCTTGTTCGGCACGGCAACACGCAGCATTCGCTTTTCTCCTCGTGTTCGAGCGACGTTCTTCGAGCGACCCGTCACAGGTAGCGGTAGACGTCCTCGGTCGACAGGCCACGGCCGAGCATCAGCACCTGCACCCGGTACAGCAGCTGGGAGATCTCCTCGGCGAGGCGCTCGTCGGACTCGTGCTCGGCCGCGATCCACACCTCGCCGGCCTCCTCCAGCACCTTCTTGCCCTGGGCGTGCACCCCGGCGTCGAGGGCGGCGACGGTGCCGGAGGACTCGGGACGGGTACGCGCGCGCTCGGCAAGCTCCGCGAACAGCTCATCGAAGGTCTTCACGGTCTGCGATCCTTCCACCCCGGGCCCCGCGGCGTCGCCTCGCCCCACCGCGGTTGCTGCCCATCTCACACTGCCGTGGACACCGGTTCCCACCAGCTGGGAGCCCGCTGACCCGCCCGAAGGGGCACTTTCACGTGAAAGTGCCCCTTTGCAGCTATCGGGATCAGAAGAGCGCGCCCTGCTCGAAGTCCAGCAGGTACCGCTTGCGTTCGAGGCCGCCGCCGTAGCCGGTGAGCGAGCCGGTCGAGCCGACCACCCGGTGGCACGGGACGATGATGCCGATCGGGTTCTTGCCGTTGGCCAGCCCCACGGCACGCGACGCCGCGGGGTTGCCCAGCCGGTCGGCGAGCTGACCGTAGGAGATCGTCGTCCCGTACGGGATCTCGCGCAGCTGAGCCCACACCGCCTGCTGGAACGGCGTGCCCACGAAGGCCAGCGGCACCTCGAACCGGTGCCGCTGCCCGGCGAAGTACTCCTTCAGCTCCGTTTCGGCGCGGTCGAAGATCTCCGAACCGGGGTCGTGCGAGCCGAAGGTCAGCTCGTCCGGGCGGTGGCGCTGGTCGACCATGTAGAGGCCGCAGAGCGCGTCGCCCTCGGCGACCAGCGTCAACGGGCCGCACGGGCTGTCGACGACGGCGTGGGTGCGCATGGTTCCTTCTCCTGTCGGGGTCATGCCGCGGGCATCCGGTTGATCGCGTGGTCACCGGTGGCCCACAGGTGCTGGGTTGCGTAGGCGCGCCACGGGCGCCACGCCGCGGACCGGGCGACGACGGCGGCCTGGCCGCCGAGGCCCAGAATTTCCGCCGCGTACTTGATGCCGAGATCGGTGGGAAGGAAGGCGTCCGGGTCGCCCAGCGCTCGCATCGCGATGCTCTCGACCGTCCACGGCCCGAAGCCGGGCAACGCGCTCAGTGCCGCCCGGGCCGCCTCCCAGTCGCTGCCCGCACTGAGGTCCAGCCCGTCCGTCAGTGCCGAGACCAGCCCGAGCAGCGTGCGACGGCGGCTACGCGGCATCGCCAGAGTCTCCGGGTCCAGCGAAGCCAGCGCCGACGGTGACGGGAACAGGTGCGTCAGGCCGCCTTCGGGGTCTTCGACCGGCTCGCCGTGCGCGACGACGAGCCGGGCCGCGTGGGTGCGGGCCGCCGCCGTCGAGACCTGCTGGCCCAGCACGGCCCGCACGGCAAACTCGGCGCCGTCCGTGGTGCGCGGGACCCGGCGGCCGGGCGCGGCCGCGACGAGCGGGGCGAGCAGCGGGTCGGTGGCGAGCTGGTCGTCGACGGCGACCGGGTCGGCGTCGAGGTCGAGCAAGCGCCGGCACCGGCTGATGGCGGCCGGCAGGTCCCGCAGGTCGGCCAGGGTGAGCCGGCAGGCGATGTAGCCGTCAGCGGGGTGTCCGGGGCGCAGCGCGACGACGCCGTGGCCGTGCGGCAGCCGCAGCGTCCGGCGGTACGCGCCGTCCCGCCACTCCTCCACGCCCGGCACGCCGGTCGCCACGAGGTGCCCGAAGAGGTTGTCCGGGCACAGCGGCTTGCGGTACGGCAGCCGCAGCACGAGCGCCCCGGCCGCGGCCTGCGGCGTGCCCTTCGCGCGGGTGCGCAGCTCCGTCGGCGAGAGGGCGAACACTTCGCGGACGGTGTCGTTGAACGTCCGGATGCTGCCGAACCCGGCGGCCAGGGCCAGCTCGGTCATCGGCAGCGCGGTCGTCTCGATCAGGGTGCGCGCGGTCTGCGCGCGCTGGGCCCTGGCCAGTGCCAGGGGGCCGGCGCCGAGTTCGGCGAACACCTGCCGTTCGACCTGCCGGACGCTGTAGCCGAGCCGGGCGGCGAGGCCGCGGACGCCTTCGGTGTCGACGACGCCGTCGGCGATCAGCCGCATCGCCCGCGCCACCAGGTCGGCGCGCTCGTTCCACAGCGGCGAGCCGGGGCTGGCGTCGGGACGGCACCGTTTGCAGGCCCGGAACCCGGCCTGCTGGGCGGCCGCGGCACTCGGGTAAAAGCTCATGTTCCGCGGCTTGGGCGGCACCACCGGGCAGCTGGGCCGGCAGTAGATCTTCGTCGTCAGGACGGCGGTGTAGAACCACCCGTCGAACCGGGCGTCCTTCGCCTGCACGGCCCGCACGCACCGCTCGAAGTCCTCATGCACCCCGTCAGCATCGCGGACGCCGTCGGCCCGGGGCTAGCGGAAAAGCGACATGGTGGTGATCAGCCGAGCAGGGCCGCCAGCGCCGGCACGTCGATGCCCACCAGGGAGTCGCGGAACACCCGCCGCTCCCCCGCCTCGACCGGGACGTCGTTGGGGATCACCAGGACCGTGCAGCCCGCCGCGACCGCCGACGCCGTGCCCGGCGGCGAGTCCTCGACCGCCACACAGCGCGCGGGGTCGACGCCGAGCAGTTCGGCCGCCTTGAGGTACGGGCGTGGGAGCGGCTTGTTGAGGCCCTCGACCTCGTCGCCGCACACGGTGACGTCGAAGAAATCCCGGCCGATGGTGTTCAGCGCCAGCTCGGTCAGGGCGCGTTCGGTGGAGGTGACCAGCGCCGAACGCAGGCCCGCTTCGCGCACCGCGGTCAACACTTCGCGCGCGCCCGGGCGCCACGGCAGCTCGTCGTCGAACAGCCCGGCCGTGCGGCGGCGGATCTCCTCACCGGTCGAGGCGACCGCCTCCGGGGTCGCCGGAAGACCGACCACTTCGAGGAGGTACGCCGAGGTGTCGTCCATGTTGGACCCGACGAGTGTCATCCGCTGCTCTTCGGAAAGCTTGCCGCCGAGCCACTCCGCCGTCTCGTAGAGGGCGACGTCCCACAGCTTCTCGGAATCGACGAGCGTGCCGTCCATGTCCCACAACACGGCGGCCAATCCGTCCACCGACGACGCACTCTTCACCGCGGAGACGGCATTCGACACAGTGGAATCTCCCTCAGGTGTTGAAGTACTTCGCTTCCGGGTGGTGGCAGACGATCGCGTCGGTCGACTGCTCGGGGTGCAGCTGGTACTCCTCGGACAGCTTGACGCCGATCCGGCCCGGTTCGAGGAGGGCGACGATCTTCGCCCGGTCTTCGAGGTCGGGACAGGCGCCATAGCCCAGGGAGAACCTCGCCCCACGGTAGCCGAGCTTGAAGAAGTCCTCGACGTCGTCGGGGTCCTCTGAGGCGACCGCCACACCGCCGGGGAAGGTCAGCTCCTGCCGGATGCGGCAGTGCCAGTACTCGGCCAGCGCCTCGGTGAGCTGGACGCCGAGGCCGTGGACTTCGAGGTAGTCGCGGTAGGCGTTGGCCGCGAACAGCTCGTTCGCGTAGTCGGCGATCGGCCGGCCCATGGTGACGACGGTGAACGGCACGACGTCCACCTCACCCGCCGAGCGGGGCCGGTAGAAGTCGGCCAGGCAGAGCCGCCGGTCGCGGCGCTGCCGCGGGAAGGTGAAGCGAACCCGCTCCGGCGCGTCGGGCGACGGCTCGGTGAGCACGACGAGGTCGTCGCCCTCGGCGACGCACGGGAAGTAGCCGTAGACGACGGCCGCGTGGGCCAGGACGCCGTCGGCGGTGAGCCGGTCGAGCCAGTACCGCAGCCGCGGCCGGCCTTCGGACTCGACGAGGTCGTCGTACGTCGGCCCGGCGCCGCCGCGGGCGCCCTTGAGCCCCCACTGGCCCATGAAGGTCGCGCGCTCGTCGAGCATGGCGGCGTAGTCGGCGAGCGCGACGCCCTTGACCACCCGGGAACCCCAGAACGGCGGACTCGGTACCGGCACGTCGGTGGCGACGTCGGAGCGTGCGGGCGGCGGCCCTTCGAGGACCTCCTCGTCGGCTTTGCGGGCTTTGCGCGCCTCGGCGATCCGCAGCGAGCGTTCGCGGCGTTCCTTGCGCTCCTGACGCTTCTTCTCCGCGTCCGCGTCCACCAGCGGCGATTCCCCGCGTTTGGCGGCCATGATCGCGTCCATCAGCCGCAGGCCCTCGAACGCGTCCCGCGCGTAGCGGACGTCGCCGAGGTACAGCTCGGTCAGGTCGTTCTCCACATAGGACCGGGTCAGCGCCGCCCCACCCAGGAGCACCGGCCAGCGCGCGGAGACGCCGCGGGAGTTCATCTCCTGGAGGTTCTCCTTCATGATCACCGTGGACTTCACCAGCAGCCCGGACATCCCGATCGCGTCGGCGCCGTGCTCGGAGGCGGCGTCGAGGATGGTGGTGATCGGCTGCTTGATGCCGAGGTTGACGACCTCGTAGCCGTTGTTGGACAGGATGATGTCGACCAGGTTCTTGCCGATGTCGTGGACGTCGCCGCGGACGGTGGCGAGCACGATCCGGCCCTTGCCGGAGTCGTCGCCGGTCTCCATGTGCGGTTCGAGGTGCGCGACGGCGGCCTTCATCACCTCGGCGGACTGGAGCACGAAGGGCAGCTGCATCTGCCCGGAGCCGAACAGCTCGCCGACGGTCTTCATGCCGGACAGCAGCGTGTCGTTGATGATCTCCAGGGCGGGCCGCTGGTCCAGGGCCGCGTCGAGGTCGTCGGTGAGGCCGTTGCGTTCGCCGTCGACGATCCGGCGTTCCAGGCGTTCGAACAGCGGCAGGGCGGCCAGTTCCTCGGCGCGCGACGCCTTGGACGAGGCCGCGCTGACGCCCTCGAACAGGGCCAGCAGCTCCTGGAGCGGGTCGTAGCCTTCGCGACGGCGGTCGTATACCAGGTCCAGGGCGATCGCGCGCTGGTCGTCCGGGATGCGGGCCATCGGCAGGATCTTCGACGCGTGCACGATGGCGGTGTCGAGCCCGGCCTGGACGCACTCGTGCAGGAACACCGAGTTGAGCACCTGCCGCGCGGCGGGGTTGAGTCCGAAGGAGATGTTCGACAACCCCAACGTGGTCTGGACCTCGGGGTGGCGGCGTTTGATCTCGCGGATGGCTTCGATCGTCTCGATGCCGTCGCGGCGTGACTCCTCCTGCCCGGTGGCGATGGTGAAGGTCAGCGCGTCGATGATGACATCGGAGGTGTGCAGCCCCCACTTGCCGGTGATGTCCTCGATGAGCCGGGTCGCGATGTCGGCCTTCTTCTGCGCTGTCCGCGCCTGACCTTCCTCGTCGATGGTCAGGGCCACGACGGCGGCGCCGTACTCGCTGACCAGCGCCATGACCTGCGTGAAGCGGGATTCCGGGCCGTCGCCGTCCTCGTAGTTGACGGAGTTGACCGCGCAGCGGCCGCCGAGCCGCTGCAGCCCGGCGCGGAGCACCGGGACCTCGGTGGAGTCGAGCATGATCGGGAGCGTCGAGGCGGTGGCCAGGCGCCCGGCCAGCTCGGCCATGTCCGCGGTGCCGTCGCGGCCGACGTAGTCGACGCACAGGTCGAGCAGGTGGGCGCCGTCGCGGGTCTGCTCGCGGGCGATCTCGACGCAGTCGTCCCAGCGGCCGTCCAGCATCGCGGTGCGGAAGGCCTTCGAGCCGTTGGCGTTGGTCCGCTCGCCGATCATGAGCACGCTGGCGTCCTGTTTGAACGGGACCGCCTGGTACAGCGACGACACGCCCGGTTCGGGCCGCGGCCGCCGCGGGACCGGCGCGGTGTCCGCGGTGTGCTCGATGGCGGCGGCGAGCTGCCGGATGTGCTCGTCGGTCGTGCCGCAGCAGCCGCCGACCAGGCCGACGCCGAATTCGCGGACGAACCCGGTCAGTGCCTCGACCAGGGCTTCCGGGCCGAGCGGGTAGACCGCGCCGTCCGGGCCCAGTTCCGGCAGACCGGCATTCGGCATCACCGACAGCGGCACCCGGGCGTGCTTGGCCAGCTGCCGCAGGTGCTCGCTCATCTCGGCCGGGCCGGTGGCGCAGTTGAGCCCGATGACGTCGATGCCGAGCGGCTCCAACGCGGCCAGTGCCGCGCCGACCTCGGTGCCGAGCAGCATGGTGCCGGTCGTTTCGACGGTGATCGAAGCAAGGATCGGCACGTGCCGGCCTTCGGCGGCCATCGCGCGCTTCGCGCCGATGATCGACGCCTTCGTCTGGAGGATGTCCTGGGTGGTTTCGACGATCACCGCGTCGGCGCCGCCGGCCAGCAGGCCACGGACCTCCTCGCGGTAGGCGTCCCGCAGCGTGGTGAACGGCGCGTGGCCGAGGGTCGGGAGTTTCGTGCCCGGTCCGACCGAGCCCAGCACGAACCGCGGGCGGTCCGGCGTCGCGAACTCGTCGGCGGTTTCGCGGGCCAGCCGGGCCCCGGCCTCGGCGAGTTCGAAGATCCGGCCGGTGATGTCGTACTCGGCGAAATTGGCGAAATTGGCCCCGAAAGTGTTCGTCTCGACGGCGTCCGCGCCCGCTTCCAGGTACCCGCGGTGCACCGAGCGGACCACGTCCGGCCGGGTGACGTTGAGGATTTCGTTGCAGCCCTCGAGACCGTCGAAGTCGTCGAGGCTGAGGTCGTGGGCCTGCAGCGCGGTGCCCATCGCCCCGTCGGCCACCAGGACGCGCGAGCGAAGGGCTTCGAGAAACGGTGACGACAGGCGGTCGGACATGCTGAACAGGGTAAGGCCGGTGGTCGTAGGCTGGTCCGGTGAGTGAGCCCGTCGACGAGACCCCGCGGCCGCCCGGCGGCCGCCCCGAACCCACCCGGCCTTTGATGGTCGTCGCCTTCGAAGGCTGGAACGACGCAGGTGACGCGGCCAGCCGGGCGGTCGAGCACCTGCAGCTGAACTGGGACGCCACTCCGCTGGCGGAACTGGAGCCCGACGACTACTACGACTTCCAGGTCAGCCGCCCGACCGTCCGGATGGTGGACGGCGTCACTCGACGGGTGGACTGGCCGACCACGACGCTCTCGGTGTGCCGTCCCGACGGGTTCGACCGCGACGTCGTCCTCGTGCAGGGCCCCGAGCCCAACATGCGCTGGCGCTCGTTCTGCGCCGAGCTGCTGGAGCACATCAAGCAGCTCGACGTCGCGACGGTGGTGACGCTGGGGGCATTGCTGGCCGACACCGCGCACACCCGGCCGGTCCCGGTCACCGGGACGGCGTACGACAAGGACACCGCGTCCCTCTACGGCCTGGACCTGAACAACTACCAGGGCCCGACCGGCATCGTCGGGATCCTGCAGGACTACTGCGTGCAGGCGGGCATCCCGGCCGTCTCGATCTGGGCCGCGGTGCCGCACTACGTGTCGCACCCGCCGTCCCCGAAGGCCACGCTGGCGCTGCTGCACAAGCTGGAGGACATCCTCGACGTCGAAATCCCGCTGGGGGCGCTGCCGGAGCAGTCCGAGGAGTGGCAGCGCACGGTCAGCGAGATGGCCGACGAGGACGAAGAGATCAGCGAGTACGTCCGCAGCCTCGAAGAGCGCGGCGACGCCCAGAGCGAGGTCGCCGAGCAGGACGTCAGCGGCGACAAGATCGCCGCCGAGTTCGAGCGCTACCTGCGCCGCCGCGGCCGCGGTGGCGGCCAGGAGGGCTTCGGCCTGCGCTGAGGCACCACTCTTTGGAGTGTCACAGCAGTGGGAATGTCACAGCAGTTGGGAGTTTCACAGCAGCCAGCTGGTGGCGAACGCCCGCGCGGGGTTCGCCACCAGCATGGCGGTGACGACGTCGCCGCCGAGCAGCTTGGTCAGCCGCGGCGCGAGCGTGGTGAGCAGGTAGGACGCGCCCGGCTGGTTCCGGGCCGCGGCGGTCGTTGTGTCGCCGCCGAGCAGGATCTGCCCGCCGTGCCCGGCCTCGACGAGCGCTTCGAGGCCGTCGAAGAGCCGCAGGTCGGTGGCGTGGTTGGCCCGTGACGGGCCGTCGAATCCGAGGAACACGCCGGTCTCGGCGATCTCCCGCTGCAGCTGTGGGTCCGGGTTCCGGTTGAGGTGCCCGAGGATCACCTTTTCGGGTGAAACATCGAGCTTGCCGCAGAGCAGGTCGACCGTCTCCAGGCCCGCCGTGCCGAGTTCGAGGTGCACGGCGATCGGCGCGCCGGTCTCCTCATGGGCGACCGCGGCCGCGGTCATCGTCAGCCGGGCGTGCGAGTCGATCGTGTGGAAGGCGCCGGCCACCTTGACCAGCCCGGCGCGTGGACCGGTCCGCGGCTCGTCGGGCAGGTCGGCGGGCTGGGTCCCCTCGGTCAGGTCGGCGACGAACTCCTTGACCAGATCGTCGATCACGCGGGTGAGGATCACCGGGGCGTAGTGCTCCGCGCGGTGCAGGCCGGTGGCCGCGACCACGTGCACGCCGATTTCCTCCGACATCCAGGCGAGCTCGCGGGTGCGCCGGGTCAGGCCGTACGGAGTCCACTGGACGAGCGCGTTGCCGCCCCGCGCTTCGAACTCGAGGAGTGTGTGGGCGGCGGCGACCGGGTCGTCGAGTTCCTGGCCCGGCAGCAGCTTCGAGGCGAAGAAGAGGTGGTCGTGCGCGTTCGTCACACCGAGTCCGGCCGGATCGATGTCACCCAGCACCGTGCGGACCTTGGGTTCCCCAGTCACGAGGCGAGTGTAACGCCTCAAGCGTTACGATGGCGAGGTGTCCGAAGACTTCCGCCTCGACATGGGCGCACCCTGGCTGAACCTCCTGGCCACCCGCGGCCGGAACTTCGGGGACCGGCCGGTCGAGCGGATCCCGACGGCCGAGCGGCTGCGTGACTGGCTCGCCCAGGTCGAGCTGACCCCGCTCACCCCCGTCACGTACGCCGACGTGCGCGCGGCCCACCAGCTCCGCGAAGCCCTCCGCGAACTCGCACTGGGCGTGATCGACGGGGTTTCGCCGGGAGCCGATCAGGTGAGCCCACTGACGCCGTTCCTCAAGACCGAGCCCGTCCACCTCGCCGCGCTCGACCGGCTGCACCGCAGCGCGCCCGCGACCGCCGCCGACGCGCTCGGCCGGCTGGCGCACCAAGCCGCGGACTGGCTCACCGGACCACTGCGAACCGGCCTGCGGGCGTGCCCCGAGCAGGACTGCCGCGGCGTCTTCGCCGACCCGGGTGGACGGCGGCGCTGGTGTCCCGCCCCCGCCTGTGCCAGCCGCGGGCGGGTGCGCGCGCTCAGGGAGCGGCGGCGTGACGGATCATGACGGCCACAGGATCCGGCGCATCGGCACCGCACCCCGCGCCCGCTTCCGCCACTCGCGCGGATAACCCAGCGAGACCTCCTCGAACCGGACGCCGTCGGCCTCGGTGCTGCGCGGGATGTGCAGGTGCCCGTAGACCGCGATTTCCGCGCGGTAGCGGACGTGCCAGTCCTCGGTTTTCGTCGTGCCGCACCACAGGGCGAACTCCGGCCAGTACAGCGGCGCCGTCGGGTGGCGGTGCAGCGGCCAGTGCGACATCAGGATCGTGCCGTGGTCCTCGGGAATCGCGTCGAGGCGCTCGGTGCTGATCTTCAGCCGGTCCTCGCACCACGCCTGGCGGCTGGGGTACGGGTCCGGGTACAGGAAGTACTCGTCCGTGCAGACCACCCCGGCCTCGCGGGCCTGGCGCAGGGCCTCCTCCAGGGACTTGCCCTCCGCTTGCGGGGTCCGCCAGCTGTAGTCGTAGAGCAGGAACAGCGGCGCGATCGTCAGCGGCCGCGGACCGTGCCGCCAGACCGGGAACTCGTCCTCCGGCGTCAGGACGCCGATCTCGCGGCACTGCTCGACGAGGTACTCGTACCGGGCCTGGCCGCGCAGCTGGCAGTCGTCGTTCTTCGTCGTCCACAGCTCGTGGTTGCCCGGCACCCAGACGACCTTCGCGAACCGGCTGCGCAGGGTCTTCAGCGTCCCGATGGTGGCTTCGGCCAGCTCGGCGACGTCGCCGGCGACGAGCAGCCAGTCTTCGGGGGTTTCCGGGACGACCGAGTCGAGGATCGGGCCGTTGCCCTCGTGGGTCACGTGGAGGTCGCTGGTGGCGAAGAGGTGCGGCACCCCTCCACCGTAACCACCGTGGCCGGGGAAGCTAGGTGAAACCTGCGGATCGCTTCGCGCTGGGCCGGGCTCAGGCGGTCCGCTCTGGCCTCCACGGTGACCGTTCCGGAGCCGGCGTCGCACAGTTCCAGGGGGTCGGCGATGGCCGGACGGCGCCGGAGCGCGGCCAAGGCCGCCACCACCCGGTCCCGGGGCCAGCCGAGGGCGGTGGCCAGGCCGTCCGGGGTCAGCGGCCGGCCGGCGTGCACCAGGGCGGCGACCACGGTCAGGGCGTCGTAGCCGGCAGCCTCCGCCAGGGTGCTGCCGCCCATCTGCTCGCTCAGCCGCCCGAAGAACCGGCCCATGCTCGCCAGCCGGGTGCCGGCGGTCGTGTCCGGTCCGAAGATCCCGATGCCCCGCTGCGCGACCTCCGCGACCCGGCCGTGGGCGCCGGTGTCGGCCTGCCACGCCCGCAGCCAGACGTCGTCGTCGATCGTGTAGCGCTCGCGGCGCCCTCGAATCGAGGGAGCCGGCCGGCGTGCGACCAGCTCCATGGCTTCCAGGGCGCCGATGGACTTGGACACCGACGCGGGGCTGACCTGCAGCAGGGCCACCAGGTCGGCCGCGGTCAGCCCGCCGGCGTCGGCGGTGAGGAGGCTGGCGAACACGCGGGCGGTCATCCGGGGCAGGCCGGTCGCGGAGAGGAGGGCCGCGAACTCGTCGACGAAACCGCGCACCACGTCGGCGGGCTGTCCGGGCCGCCGGGGCGGCCGGCGTCGCCGAGCGCGGTGGACGGCGGTCTCCTGCGCGTGGCCGGGCCGGTACTCGCCGTCCGTGCTGTTGCGGGCCACCTCCCGGCTGATCGTGGACGTCGGGCGCCCGAGCCGCCGGCCGATCTCGGCGTACCCGAGCCCGCCGTCGAGCCACCCCGCGATGCGGCGGCGGTCGTCGAGGGTCAGTCTGCCTCGCACTCGCGGTGCGTTCATCGACACTCCAGTGCAACGAGTCGTTGCGTTCGTCCTCAGCACAGCGCAAAGATCTGGCGTCTTACCAGCTATTATGCACATCACTTCGTTGAGGACACCAAAAACGCAACGTAGCTTTTCCGCATGAGGAAAGACAAGGCGCACGTGCTGGCCATCTCGGCCGTCACGGACGAAGCCCAGTTCTGGAACGGCCTGAAGAAGGCCCACGGCCGGCTCCCCGCGGGAGCCCTGTGGAAGCTGGCGATCGCGAGCCAGGACGGCACCCGGGCGGTGAACGTCATCGCCCACGACTCCGTCGACGGCGTCCGGGAGTTCTTCGAGACCCACGCCGGCGCCCACGCCACGACGGAGTACTTCGAAGCGGACGCCGCGAACGCGGTCGGGCTCGCCCGATGACGATCCGGGACCGGGTGCCGGCGCTGCTGACCGAGTACGGCATCCCGAGCGCCGCGGTCGGCGTGCTCCGCGACGGGGAGATCACCGAGTTCGCCGTCGGTGTCAAGAACGTCGAAACCGGCGAACCGGCGACGACGGACACCGTCTACCAGTGCGGTTCGATGACGAAGACGTGGACCGCGCTGGCTTTCCTGCAGCTGGTCGACGAGGGCAAGGCCGACCTGGACGCGCCGATCCGGACCTACCTGCCGGACTTCGCGGTGGCCGATCCGGAGGCGACCGCGAAGGTCACCGCCCGCCACCTGCTCGACCACACCAACGGCATCGAAGAAGCCTTCGGCGATCCGGGCGATGCCGACGACATCCACGAGCGCATGGTCGCGAACATCGCCGACGCACCACAGGTCTTCCCCCTGGGCCACACCCACGGCTACAGCGCGGCGCTGGGCTACGCGATCCTCGCGCGGATCATGGAGGTCCTCGACGGCAAGCGCTGGGACGACGTCCTGCGCGACCGGCTCTTCACTCCCCTGGGCCTGACGAGCACGAACAGCCGCCCCGAGCAGGTGGACGCGACGCGGGCCGCAACCGGGCACCTGATCCGTTCGCCGGCCGAAGGCCCCATCGTCACGCCGCTGGACCACCTGCCCCGGGAGTTCGGCCCCGGCGGCGGCATCACCTCGACGGTCCGGGACGTGCTCACGCTGGCCCACGTGCTGCTCAACGCGGGGAAAGCGCCCGACGGCAGGCGGATCGTGTCGGCGGCGGGCGTCCGGGAGATGATGCGGTCACGGGTGCCGGTCCCGGATCCGTACCTGTTCGGGCCGGCGTGGGCGCTCGGGCTGATCGTCTGCGACTGGCACGGCGAAACCGTGTACGCCACCGACGGCAGCACGATCGGCCAGAACGCCCGGCTGCGGATCCTGCCGGACCGGAACACCGCCGTCGTCGTGCTGACGAACGGCGGCCCGCGGGAAAGCTTCGCGCGCAAGGTCTTCGGCGAGATCCTGGGTGCCGTCCCGGAGCTGCCGGAGCCGGACCCGGCGCTGCGGCTCGACCTGGCGAGGTACGAGGGCGTCTACGAACGGCCCGGCACCCGGTACGAGGTGACCGCCGACGGCGGCGCCCTGTGCGTCACGCTGGACCTCGACCCGATGCACGCGGAGTTCCTCGGGAAGCCGGCCTGGCTCCGCTACCCGCTGCTGCCGGTGAGCCCGACGCACTTCCTGATGCCCTCGGCGGATCCGCTGGAAGACACCCAGACGGTGGCGATCTACGACTTCGCCGACGGGGCCGCCCGGTACCTCCACACCAACTGCCGGGTGCATCCCCGGCGCGGGAGCAGCATCAGGACTCCGGCCAGGACGTAGACGCCGGCCTGGACGTTCAGCAGCACGGCGGGCCCGCTCGTCGCGACGAGCGTGCCCGCCAGCAGCGCGCCGGCGGTGGTGCAGGTGGCGACGGCGGCGAACGTCGTGCTCAGCACCCGCCCGGCGCGCTCGGGCGCGACCGCGCTCTGGATCTCCGACAGCACTCCGGCGCCGACGACCACGCCCGGGGCGCCCGCCAGGGCGAACAGCCCGACGTACACCCCCAGCGCCGTCGTGACCAGGGAGAGGTTCCAGATCACCGCGGACACCAGCCCCAGCGCGAGGGCGCCCCAGCCGACCAACGCCGCCGGCGCGACCCGCCGCGCCACCGTGGCCAGCGCGAACCCGGCGGCCAGCCCGCCGAGCGCCTGCACCCCGCGCAGCAGGCCGGCGTCAGCTTCGCTGCCGCCGAGCACGTCCAGGACGTAGACCACGAACAGCACCAGGAACATGCCCTGCGCCAGCGACGTGCACACCAACGCCAGCCCGGTGCGCCGCAGGCGCCGGTTGTGGGTCAGCTCGCGCAGGCCGTCGAGCCAGGCCCGCACCACCGGTTCCCGCGCGGCCGCCGGCACGGGCGCGGCGACCCGGCGGAACGGCTTGGCCAGCAGGGCCGCGGCCACCGCGAGGACGGCCAGGTAGCCGGTGATGACGTCGGCGAGCCCGCCGAAGCCGAGCAGTGCGCCCCCGGCCCAGCCGCCGGCCAGCCGGGCGACGCTGCCGTTCACGCTCATCAGCCCGTTCGCCGCGGTCACTTCGGCGACGCCGACGAGTTCGGGCACGAGTGCGTTGCGCGCGGGTTCGAACACCGACGCCAGGGCCGCCTGGGCGGCCAGCACCGCGTAGACCACGGTGACGCCGGGTTCGGCCAGGAGCGGCAGCGCCACGACGGCGAGCCCGAGGCAGACGCCGAACAGGACCGCGCGCCGGTTCCACCGGTCGGCGACGACGCCGGCCACCGGGCTCAGCAGCACCGCGGGCACCAGGCCGAGCACGATGCTCAACGCCGTCGTCGCGGCGGAGCCGGTGCGCTGGAAGACGTAGATCGGCAGCGCGACCTGCAGCATCCACTCGGCCGTCTCGCCGAAGAACGCGGCCACCCACAGCCGCGCGAACGCCGGCACCCCCAGCAGCTGTTTCATTCCTCCGCCTTCCCCGAGTGGTCGATGCGCGGGAACGCCCGCAGGCCCACGTGCACCGAGCGCGCGTCCGCGGGTGCGTCGGTCCGGATGGCGCCGATGTACGGGCGGATCAGCGCGTCGATCGCTTCGGTCAGCCGGGTCAGCTCCGCCGGCGTGACGCGCAGGGAGTAGGTCGACAGCCCGGTCGCGGCGCGCCAGGCCGGGTCGAGGTCGTCGAGGGAGTCCAGGTACCGCTGGGTCAGCTCCTGCTCGTGGCTCAGCGTCGCACCGACTACGCCCAGCTGCGCGGCCCGGTGCGCCGGGTCGTCCGCGAGCTCCCCCATTTCCAGGCCGACCTGCCGGGCGCGCCACGGCCGTTCCCGGCCGTCCTCGCCCTCGGCCCGCTCGACCAGGCCGTACTGCGCGAGCTGCCGCAGGTGCCAGCTGCAGTTGGACGCCGTCGAGCCGACCGCCTCGGCGCACTCGCTCGCGGTGCGCGGGCCGACGGCGGTCAGGTGGTTCAGCAGCGCCGACCGCAGCGGGTGCGCCAGCGCGCGCAGCAGCTCGACGTCTTCGATCCGCTTGCGCGGCGGCAGCCCGGCCATCGTCGTCCAATCTGAAAGAACTATTTCGAAAGTCTTCTTTCATACTTGGTTCCGCCTGCGGGCTTGTCAAGCGACTCCGCTATCGTTCGCGGGGCAGTGACTGCACGAAGCAGTGACTGCACCGTTACTAAACCTTGGATGGACGTTGCCCGACCAGCGCGAACTCGCCACCGCCGCCGCTCTCGCCCTCCCTCGGTTCGTCGGTTCGACCGCGCTCTTCCACGCGGCGGCCGCCGAGCGGATGGGCGTCACCCCCACCGAGCTGCACTGCCTGCACCTGCTCCACGGCGGCGTCAGCGATTCGCCGTCCGAGCTCGCCCGCCTGCTCGGGATGAGCACGGGCGCGTTCACCCGGCTGCTCGACCGGATGGAACGGCACCGGCTCGCCGAGCGGGCGCCCGATCCCGCGGACCGCCGCCGGCTCGTCGTCCGGCCGCTGCCCGACCGGATGGCCGAGCTCGCCGAGCTGTACGCGCCGATGGCCCGGTTCGTCGGCGAACGCCTCGCCCGCTTCGACCGCCGCCAGCTGACCGCCCTGCTCGAGTTCCTGACCGACGGCACCGCGGCGGCCGAGCGGTCGACAGCAGACCTGCCGAATGTGACCCAGGTCATAACCGGTTGACTAACTCTACGGTTGTTGCGTTAACCTGGTGCCACTATGAGGAACTGAACCGCGCCCATCCCGCCCGAGGCGGCACCCGGTCGAGCCGACGCTCCCGCGTGCCACGACGCCCGGCCGGGATCTCCGCTTTCTTCCCCCAGGGCTCGGTGATCGCACATGTCTCTCGTTTTCCCGGTGCAGGCCAAGGACGTCGTCTTCGGCTACGGCACCCGCGTCGTCCTCGACGGCGTTTCCCTCACCGCATCGGCCGGGCAGCGGCTCGGCCTGGTCGGCGAGAACGGCAGCGGCAAGTCCACGCTGCTGCGCCTGCTCGCCGGGCTCGAAGAACCGCGCTCCGGCGAGGTGCTCCGCGGTCCGGACGTCGGGTTCCTGCTGCAGGAACTGCCGCACCCGATGAACGCGACCTTCGCCGACGTGCTCGACGACGCGCTCGCCGAGATCCGGGCCGCCGCGGCCCGGCTCGACGAGCTGACCGCGGCCATGACCGACCGGCCGGACGACCCGGGCGTACTCGAGGAATACGGCCGGGTGCTGGAGTGGGCCCAGGCCCACGACCTCTGGGACGCCGACCGGCGCGCGAAGCTCGTCTGCGACGGGCTCGGCCTCGGCGGCGTCGAACCGGACCGGCGGCTCGGCACGCTCTCGGGCGGGCAGCGGTCCCGGCTCGGCCTGGCCGCGCTGCTGATCCGGCAGCCGGAGACGCTCCTGCTCGACGAGCCGACCAACCACCTCGACGACACCGCGATGGACTTCCTGGAACGCCACCTCACCGAGCTGACCGGGATCGTGGTGCTGTCCTCGCACGACCGGGTGTTCCTCGACGCCGTCTGCACCGACATCGTCGACCTCGACCCGGCCGCCGCGGACCGGCAGGCCGGCGGCGCGGTGCGCTACGGCGGCAGCTACACCGACTACCTCGGCCACAAGAAGGCCGAGCGGGCGCGCTGGGAACAGCGGTTCGCCGAGGAGCAGGAGGAACTGAAGGAGCTGCGGGAAACCGTCGCGGTCACGGCGCGCAACGTCGCCTACGGCCGCGGTCCCCGCGACAACGACAAGTTCATCCACGCCTTCAAGGGCGCCCGCGTCCAGAAGACGATCTCGCGGCGGGTGCGCGACGCCGAGCAGCGCCTGGAGAACCTGGAACGCGACCAGGTGCGCAAACCCCCGGCGCCGCTGCGGTTCAAGGCGGACCTCACCGGCCGGGCGACCGGCGACGGCCCGGCGATCTCGGTGCGTTCACTGGAGGTCCCGGGACGGCTGCGGCTGCCCCGGCTCGACGTCGACGGCTCGGCCCGGCTGCTCGTCACCGGCGGGAACGGCGCCGGGAAGTCGACGCTGCTCTCGGTGCTGGCCGGCCGGCTCGCGCCCGCCGCCGGGACGGTCCACTTCGGACACGGCGTGCGGGTCGGCTTGCTGGAGCAGGACGTGGTGTTCGCCGAGCCGGACCGGAACGCGGCCCGCGTGTACCGGGACGCGCTCGGCGAGGACGCTCCCCCGCTCAGCCGGCTCGGCCTGCTGGCGTCGCGCGATCTGCGGCAGCCGGTGGGTGCGCTTTCGGTCGGGCAGCGGCGGCGGCTGGCGCTGGCTGTCCTGCTCGCCGATCCGCCGGACGTGCTGCTGCTCGACGAGCCGACGAACCACATTTCGCTGACCCTGGCGGAAGAACTGTTCGCGGCCCTGGAGACGGCGCCGGGCGCGGTCGTCATCGCGTCCCACGACCGCCGGCTGCGCCGGGACTGGGCCGGCGACCACCTCAAGCTGCCCGCCGCCTAGCCCGTTATCCGCAGCCGTAGTTCGTGAAGGCCACCTTGAGGAACTTGAAGTTCCTCAAGGTGGCCTTCACGAACTTGGCAGCGGTCAGAGGGTGATGCCGAGGAGGGCGTCCACGGCGTCGCGGATCAGGCCGGGTGCGGTCGGGTCGGTGCCGTCGCGGCGGAGGGCCTCGTTCGCCCACGCGTCGATGGCCGTCAGGGCCTTCGGCGTGTCGAGGTCGTCGGACAGGTGGTCGCGCAGGCGCGTGACGGTGTCCTCCGCGACCGGTCCGGTGGAAAGAGACACGGCTTCCCGCCAGCGTGCGAGCCGGGTTTCGGCGTCCGTCAGCAGTTGAGCCGTCCAGGGGCGGTCGGCGCGGTAGTGACCGGCGAACAGCGCGAGCCGGATCGCGCCCGGGTCGACCCGGTCGGCCCGCAGCCGCGAGACGAACACCAGGTTCCCGCGCGACTTCGACATCTTCTCGCCGTCGAGACCGATCATCCCGGCGTGCACGTAGTGGCGGGCGAAGGGCCCGTCCTTGGCGACGGCCTCGGCGTGCGCCGCGCTGTACTCGTGGTGCGGGAAGATCAGGTCGGAGCCGCCGCCCTGGAGGTCGAACCCGAGGCCCAGCCGGTTGACCGCGATCGCGCTGCACTCGATGTGCCAGCCGGGGCGGCCGGGGCCGAGTTCGGACTCCCACGACGGCTCGCCTTCGCGGGCCACCCGCCACAGCAGCGCGTCCAGCGGGTGCCGCTTGCCGGCGCGGTCGGGATCGCCGCCGCGTTCGGCGAAGAACTTCGCCATGGTCTCGGCGTCGTAGTTCGACTCGTAGCCGAACTTCCCGGTCGCCGCGTGGTCGAAGTAGACGTCGGGGAACTCCGGGTCGTCCGCGCGGTACGCGGCCCCGTTGGCCAGCAGCTTCGCGATGACCTCGACGATCTCCGGGATGCTCTCGACCGCGCCGACGAACTGCTTCGGCGGCAGTACACGCAGCGCAACCATGTCCTCGCGGAACAGCGCCGTCTCGCGCATCCCCAGCACGACCCAGTCGTCCTGGTCGCGCTCGGCCCGCTCCAGCAGCGGCTCGTCGATGTCGGTGACGTTCTGCACGTAGTGGACGTCGTGCCCGTTGTCCCGCCAGATGCGGTTCACCAGGTCGAAGGCGAGGTACGTCGCGGCGTGCCCCAGATGCGTCGCGTCGTAGGGCGTGATGCCGCAGACGTACATCCGGGCGGTGGCGCCGGGCGCGGTCGGGCGGATCTGCCCGGTGGCCGTGTCGTGGAGCCGCAGCGGGCGGGGGGTGCCGGGGATGCGGGGCACGTCGACCGATGACCAAGTCTGCATACCTCGACTGTAAGGGCTGGTGCGTCCTGCGTTCCCGAGCGGTGGGACGAGCCTCACCCGCGCGTACGCTCCGCTCGCCCGCGCCGGGAGCGCGGGGCGGCCCCCTCGGCCGGCGCCCGCCGGCGGGGATCGTCGAGGTCCAGCCCGCCCGTCGCGGCGTAGGCCGCAGCGGCCGGCTGCCAGAACTGGCGCACGGACTCGTAGTGCTCGGCGACGGCGTCGAGCGCGGCGGAGGTCGTCCGGCGCGGCCCCGGAACGCACGGCGGCGGCCAGCCGCCGGACCAGCGCGGCGCTCCGGGCGGCGGCGTGCCCCGCCTGGACGGCCTGGACGGTGTCGAAGGCCACACCGCCGCCCGACTGCCGCCATGAGGGGCACCTTCATGGACTTTAGGTGCCCCTCATGGCAGGTGGGTACCTGAACTCACCGGCGGGTGCGCAGGTAGTCCCCGACCACCGCCGCACCCAGGCCGTCGAGGTCCGGGGCGATCACCCGGCCGCCCGAGCGGCGGGCGATCAGGTCCACGAACGACGTCAGCCGCGGGTCGTCGCCCAGGCGGAACACCGAGATCGACGCGCCCAGCTTGGCCAGCCGGTCCACTTCGGACAGTGTTTTGTGGAGCGTCCGGGGCTGGGGCGGGTAGTCGAAGATCGCTTCGCCGTCGGGTTCCAGGTGGGCCGTCGGCTCGCCGTCGGTGACCATCAGCACCACCGGCTGGGCGTCCGGGTGCCGCCGCAGGTGCTGCCCGGCGAGCAGCAGCCCGTGGTGGGCGTTGGTGCCCTGCTCCCACGCGCCTTCCAGGCCGATCAGCTCCGGCAGCTCCACCGACTGGGCGTAGCGGCCGAACGTGATCAGCTGCAGGGCGTCGTTGCGGAAGCGGGTGCTGATCAGCTGGTGCAGCGCGAGCGCCGTGCGCTTCATCGGCAGCCAGCGCCCTTCCTGCACCATCGACCACGACGTGTCCACCAGCAGCGCCACCGCCGCCCGGGACCGGTGTTCGGTCTCGACCACCTCGACGTCCTCGACGTCGAGACGCACCTGCCGCTCCCCCACCGACACCGAGCGCAGCACGGCGTTGCGGATGGTCCGCGGCACGTCCCAGGGCTGCATGTCCCCGAACCGCCACGGCCGCGACGCGCCGGTCGGCTCGCCGGCCGCGCCCGCCGACTCGGTCTCGCGCTCGCCGGTCTTGCCGCGCAGCGCGTTCACGATGTCGGACAGCGCCGTCTCGCCGAGGCGCCGCAACGCCTTGGGCGACAACCGGAGCGAGCCGTCGGCGGCGCGTTCGAACAGGCCCTGGCGGCGCAGCTCGCGTTCCAGTTCGGCCAGCCGGCGGGCGTCGACGCCCGCGTCCTTGCCGAGCTGGGCTTCCAGGGCTTCCAGGTCGATGTCCTCCAGCCGCGCGCCGGGGTAGGACTGACCCAGCTGCTCGGCCAGCGCGTCCAGCTCGGCCAGATCCGCCATGGCTTGCGCGCCTTCGCCCATGCCCAGCGGGTTGTTGCCGCGGAAGCGCGCCGACCCCGTCCAGTCCTCGCCCGGCCGTGCCGCCCGCAGCTGACCGTCCAACCGGGACAGCTGCTGGGCCAGGCGCGGGTCGCCGAAGGCCTGCTGGGTCAGCTCGGCGAGTTCCGCGCGCTGCTCGGCTGACATCGAGTTGAGCATGCGCTGCGCGGCCGCCGACCGCTCGGCCAGTGCGTCGATCAGCTCCTCGACGTTCCGCGGGTTCTCGGGGAAGAACTCGCCGTGCTTGCCCATGAAGTCTTCGAAGCGCTGCTGGATGTCCTCGGCGCCGCGGGCGTGGGCGTCGAGGAGGTCGTTGAGGTCGCCGAGCATCTCGTTGATCCGCTCGACGTCCTCGGGCCCGGCGTTCTGCAGCGCCTGCTTCATGCCCTGGAACCGGGATTCCATCAGCTCCTGGCCGAGCAGGTCCCGGATCTGCTGGTAGTTTTCCCGGCCCTGTTCGGAACGCCAGTCGTAGTTCGCCAGTTCGTTGACGGCCGCGGCGGTGCCCGGCGGCAGCGCGTCGAGCTGGGCCTCCCGGAACCGGGCGTCGTCGTCCGGGTCCGGGAACAGCTCGCGGCGTTCGGCGTCGAGGGCCTCCTGCAGCAGGCGCCGGACCTCCTGCAGAGTGCCGTCCAGGTTGTTGCGCCGCTGGATCTGCGACCGGCGCTGCCACAGGCGCCGGGTCAGCTCGTCGAGGCCCGCGGTGCGGTTCGTGCCGCGCCGCAGCATTTCCTCCAGCGCGGCCCGCGGCGAGGCGCCGGCCATGACGTCCTGGCCGATCTCGTCGAGCGCGTCACGCAGGTCGGCCGGCGGCGCGAGGGGGTCCGGCCCGTCGTGCCACGGGCCGTAGGAGTAGCCGTCGGGAAGCGGGACCGCGGTCATCGGCCGTAGACGGTCGTCGCGTCGTCGGAGTCCTTCGCGAGCCTTCGCGACAGGAACAGCGATTCGAGGGCGAGTTCGACGGCGGCCGCGATCCGTCCGGCGGGCTCGTCGGCGGCGACCCCGGCGCGCCGGGCAACCTCGTGCAGCACCGGCAGCTCCGGCAGGGCTTCGAGGACGTCCTTGCCCGGCACGCGCTCGCCGGTGGCGACCAGGTGGCCGTCGCCGACCGCGTCGGCCAGGGGCCGCAGGTCGAGACCGGCGAACCGGTCGCGGGCGGTCTCGGCGATCGCGAGGCGCAGCAGGTGGACGAGGTGCTCGATCTCGCGGCCCTCTTCGCCGGGCTCGAACTCGATCTTGCCGCGCAGCACGGACGGCACTGCGTCGAGGTCGACCGGACGCGCCACCGCGGGCTCCTCCCCGGTCAGCGCCGAGCGCCGCAGGGCCGCGGCCGCCACGGTTTCCGCCGCGGCGACGGCGAACCGCGCAGAGACGCCGGAGCGCTGGTCGATCACGGTGGATTCCCGGAGGTTCCGGACGAACCGGGCGAGGACTTCCAGCAGCGGCTCGCCGACTTCGGCGACGAGGTTGGCCTCCTGCCGGACGACGGCGATCTCCGCTTCGACGTCGAGGGGGTAGTGGGTGCGGATCTCGGCGCCGAAGCGGTCCTTCAGCGGGGTGATGATCCGGCCGCGGTTGGTGTAGTCCTCGGGGTTCGCGGTGGCGACGAGCAGCACGTCCAGGGGCAGCCGCAGCGTGTAGCCGCGGACCTGGATGTCGCGTTCCTCCATCACGTTGAGCAGCGCGACCTGGATGCGCTCGGCCAGGTCGGGCAGCTCGTTGATGGCGACGATGCCGCGGTGGGCCCGCGGGACGAGGCCGAAGTGAATCGTCTCCGGGTCGCCGAGGCTGCGGCCTTCGGCGACCTTCACCGGGTCGACGTCGCCGATCAGGTCGCCGACGGAGGTGTCCGGCGTGGCCAGCTTCTCGGTGTAGCGCTCGGAGCGGTGGCGCCAGGCCACCGGCAGGTCGTCGCCGAGCTCGCCCGCGCGCCGGATCGACGCGGGCGTGATCGGCTGCAGTGGGTGTTCGCCCAGTTCGGAGCCCTCGATGACGGGCGTCCACTCGTCGAGCAGGCCGGCGAGGGTGCGCAGCAGGCGGGTCTTGCCCTGGCCGCGTTCGCCGAGCAGGACGACGTCGTGGCCGGCCAGCAGCGCGCGTTCGAGCTGCGGCAGCACCGTGCGGGAGAAGCCGACGATGCCGGGCCAGGCGTCTTCGCCGTTCCTGAGGGCGGACAGCAGGTTGTCGTGGATCTCTTGCGCGATCGGGCGCGGTTCGTACCCGGCCGCGCGCAGGGCCCCGGCGGTGCGGGGAAGACCGTCTGGTACATCGTTCACCCGTTCGACGCTACTGCCGGAACGGCGGCCCGTCGACGTGGAGCAGCTCCAGCGTGGGCGCGCGCTCGGTGCAGGGGGCGGCCCGGTAAAATGGGGCAGTAAAATAGCGAACTGTGTGCCGTCCCAGTGCGACTTTCGCCGTCTGGTCGAGCGCGTGGCTCAACGGGGCCGCCGCGTCCGACGATGTCCTCGATGCCCTGCTCGCGTGGGGTGAGGCTCACGACGTCGTGGCCGCCGACGCGGCCGCGGCCGACGCTTTCGCGCTCCCGCTGGCGTTCAACCGGGCAGCCACGCCGGTGCAGCTGCTGATGGCGCTGCGTTCGCAAGGAGCGAAATCGCTGCACCTGGTGCTTCCGGTCCCGGGCGACGTCCGCGGCCTCGGCGGCGGCGGCCCGTTCACCGAAGCGGCGTTGCGCTCAGGCGATGCGCTGGTCCTCCCCGACCTCGGGTTCGGCCTGGTGCCGGAGCCGATCGCCGAAGGCCTCGTGCGCTGGACGGTCTACTCGCTGCCGTCGCCGACGACCCCGGAGTACGTCCCGCTCGGTGAGGCCGAGCACGGGCTGACCGACGCGATCCGCGCCAGCGCCGGGGCGTTGCAGACCCTCGACGTGGCCTCGGACCGGCCGGGCGTCCGTGCGGAGCTGTCGGCCCACCTGCGTTCGCGGCCCGACGTCGACTGGCCGGCCGGGACGCCCGGGCGCGCGTTGCGCGTGCTGCAGCGGGCCGAGGAGATCTCCGCGATCCTGGCGGTCGCGTCGTCGGACGACCCGGGTGGGGCGTTGTCGGCGTCGGCTTCGACGTTGCGGGCCCAGGCGTTGCGGCCGCTGTCGGACGCGGTCCGCACGGCCCGCTGCTCGGCGGTCGACGAGGCGGTGCGGGTGTTCGCGGAGCAGACGGCCCGCGAAGGCTGACTTTCCGCGATGACCGAGGACACCTGGGCCGCGGTGGCCGACGACTTCGCCGACGGTGCCTACGCTTCCGCGAAGGGACGCGTGCGCACGTATGTGATGCACCGGCAGCTGCTGGAGCATTTGCCCGCCCCGCCGGCCTCGGTGCTCGACGTCGGCGGCGGCGCCGGCCACCAGTCGTTCCCACTGGCCCGCGCGGGCTACGACGTCACCCTGCTCGACTCGTCGGCGGCGATGCTGGACAAGGCCCGGCAGCGGCTCCCGGGCGGGGTGACGCTCGTGGAAGCCGACGGCGCGGACGCCGCGGCAGCGGTCGACGGCCACCGCTTCGACGCCGTCCTGTGCCACGGCGTGCTCGGCTACCTGGACCGGCCGGAACCCGTCCTCGACCAGCTGTGCCGGTGCGCCGCGCCCGGCGGCCTCGTCTCGATCATGACCGGCAACGCCGACGCGGCGGCCGTGCGCCCGGCGCTGGAAGGACGCTGGGAGGACGCCCTCGCCGCCTTCGACGCCCGCACCGAAATCGGGGTGCTCGGCCTGCCGACGCGCGCCGACACCGTGGCGGAACTCAGCGAGTCCCTCCACCGCCGCGGGGTCGAACCCGTTGCGTGGTACGGCGTCTGGCTGTTCGTCGACTGGCTCGACCTCAGCGGCGCTGCCCCGGACCGGGCCGACGCCGAGCGCATCGCGGCCGTCGAGTTCGAGGCCGGCCGGCGGGATCCCTACCGCCGGCTCAGCCGCGTCTTCCACCTCGTGGGGCGCAAGGCCTAACGGCCCGGGCGCTTCGCCGGTTCGCAGCAGCCGATCGCGCACGGCGCGCCGTTGACCGTGCAGCCCGCCGCCGGGAACGGCGAGAGCTTCCGCGGCTCCACCCCGTGCGTGTGCTCGCGGATCAGCTCCACGACCAGTTCCGCGAACCGTGGGTCGCTGCCCGCGGTCGCCGCGCGGGCGAAGGCCATTCCGTGCTCGGCCGCGCGTTCCGCCGCCTCGTTGTCCAGGTCCCAGATCACCTCGAGGTGGTCCGACACGAACCCGATCGGGGACACGACCACGCCCCGGACGCCCTCGGCGTGCAGCGCGTCGATGTGGTCGACGATGTCCGGCTCCAGCCACGGCACCTGCGGCGGCCCGGACCGCGACTGCCAGACGACGTCGTACTCCGCGATCCCCGCCTCGGCCGCCACCAGCCCCGCCGCCTCCGCGATCTGTCGCGAGTAGCGGCGGCCGCCGTCGGCGGGCGGCCCCGAGGCGCGGTCCGCGCTCTCCGGCACCGAGTGTGCCGTGAAGACCGTGCGGATCCCCGGCTCGTCGCCCAGGGACGCGTGGGCCGCGCGCACGCCGTCGGCGACCGCCGCGACGAACAGCGGGTGGTCGAAGAACTGGCGGATCTTCACCAGTTCGGGGGCGCCGGCCCCGACGGACGCGCGGGCGCGCTCGATGTCCTCGTCGTACTGGCGGCACGCCGAGTAGCCGCCGTACGCGCTCGTGGGGAACACCAGCACCCGCTTCGCGCCGTCCGACGTCAGCGTGGCCAAGGTTTCCTCGACCATCGGGTGCCAGTTGCGGTTGCCGAAGTGCACCGGCAGGTCCACCCCGGCCGCCGCGAGCTGCTTCTCGACCGCGGCCATCGCGTCGCGGTTGAGCTTGTTGATCGGCGAGACGCCGCCGAAGTGCCGGTAGTGCTCGGCGACCTCCAGGAGCCGCTCGCGCGGCACCCCCCGGCCCCTGGTCACGTTCTCGAGGAACGGCATGACGTCGTCGGGCCCTTCCGGACCGCCGAACGAAAGCCACAGCAGCGCGTCGTATCCCACCCCGTCATCTTGCCGATGTGGCCGCCCGCACGCCGACCCGGGCCCGTTATGAATCAACCAGTACAAAACCCTGGTACGGTGTTCCCATGGCCAGGCCACGGGAGTTCGACGAAAGCACCGCCGTCGAGAAGGCGATGCACGCGTTCTGGGAGCGCGGCTACGAAGGGACGTCGACGCAGGACCTGTGCGAGGCCACCGGGCTCGGCCGCAGCAGCGTCTACAACACGTTCACCAGCAAGAAAACGCTCTTCCGGCGGTCACTGGAGCACTACACCACCCGTGAGCTCGGCAAGCGGAAGGCGATCCTGGACGGCCCGGGCACCGCGGCCGAACGGCTCGCCGAGGTGCTCGACACGGCCGTCGAAGCCGACCTGGAAGACCGCCGCCGCGGCTGCCTCGTGGTGAACACCCTCGCCGAACTCGGCCTGCCGGACGACGAGGTCGGCGCGGCCCTGCGCAGCGATACCCGCCAGAACCTGGCCATGTTCGCCGAATGCGCCCGGGAAGGCGTGCTCGACGGCAGCCTCCGGGACGGCCCGAGCCCCGCCGACGTGGCGGAGTTCCTGCTCAGCACCATCTCCGGCCTGCGGGTGATGGCTCGCCGGGGTACCGGCCGCGACGCCATGCACACCGTCGCCGATCTGGCCCTCGCGGCGATCGTCGCTCGCTGACCCCGCATCCGGATCGAGCCGCCGGAGCGCTGCACCCGTTTTGAACTGATCGATACACAACAACGATCGATACCCGACCAAGGAGGTCCCGTGCCACTGGCCGTCTTCGTCCTCGGGCTCAGCGTCTTCGCGCTGGGCACGTCCGAGTTCATGATCACCGGCCTGCTCCCCGGGATGGCCGCCGACCTCGGCGTGAGCATCCCCGACACCGGGCTGCTCATCTCCGCCTTCGCGATCGGCATGGTCGTCGGGGCGCCGCTGCTGGCGATCGGCACCCTGCGCCTCCCCCGCCGCCGAACCCTCCTGGCGATGCTCGCCGTGTTCGTCGTGGCGCACGTCGTCGGCGCCCTCGCGGAGGGGTACGCGCTCCTGTTCGCGACGCGGGTGGTGGCGGCGCTCGCCTGTGCGGGGTTCTGGGCCGTCGCGGCGGCGACCACGATCGCGCTCGTGCCCGTCGACCGGCGGGGCCGGGCGATGGCGGTGCTGGTCGGCGGGCTCACCGTGGCCAATATCGCCGGAGTGCCCGCCGGGACGTTCCTCGGCCAGCACGCCGGGTGGCGGACGGCGTTCTGGGCGGTCGCCGTCGTGACCCTGCTCGCGGCGGGCGGCGTCGCGGCATTCGTGCCGGAGACGACCGGCGGCACCGGCGGCATCCGCGGCGAACTGCGGCTGTACCGGCGCGGCCGCGTGTGGCTCACGCTCGGCGTGATCGCCCTGTGCCAGGCCATGGTCTTCGCCGCGTTCAGCTACTTCGCGCCCCTGCTGACCGAGACCGACGGCCTCCCCGTCGAATGGGTGCCGGGTGTCCTCGCGCTGTTCGGCGCCGGCGCGCTGATCGGGATCACGGCGGGCGGCCGGCTCGCCGACCGGCGGCCGTTCGCCACGCTGTACGGCAGCATCGGCCTCGCGCTGGCGGCCCTGCTCGTGTTAGCCCTCACCACCGACACACTCGTCGCCGTCGCGGCCGTGGTGCTCTTCGGTGTCGCCGGGTTCGGCGCCAACCCGGCGCTGAACGTGCGCGCCTACCAGGTCTCCGGCGACGCGCCGACGCTCACGGGGGCGAGCACGACGGCGGCGTTCAACGTCGGCAACACCGTCGGACCGTGGCTGGGCGGCGTCGCGATCGGCGCCGGGCTCGGCTTCCCGAGCGTCGCCTGGACCGGCATCGCCCTCGGTGTGGCCACGCTGGCCGCGCTCACGGTCGCCGCCGCCGTCCAGCGGAACGACGACCGTGAGCTCCTGGCCGCGTGAGGCTCAGACGCCGAGGAAGTGGACCCCGCCGTCGACCATGATCATCGAGCCGGTGGTGGCGGGGAGCCAGTCCGACAGGACCGCGCAGACGCTCTTCGCCACCGGGTCCGGGTCGGTGCTGTCCCAGCCGAGCGGCGCGCGCTCGCCCCAGCCGTCCTCCAGGTCGACGAAGCCCGGGATGGACTTCGCGGCCATCGTCTTCATCGGGCCCGCGCTGATCAGGTTGACGCGGATCCCCTGCGGCCCCAGCTCCTTGGCCAGGTACCGGTTGACCGATTCGAGCCCGGCCTTCGCGACGCCCATCCAGTTGTAGACCGGCCACGCGACCCGCGCGTCGAAGTCCATGCCGACGTACGACGCGCCGCGGCCCATCAGCGGCAGGCACGCCTTCGCCAGGGACATGTACGAGTACGTCGAGATCTCGATCGCCGTCTTGACGTCCTCGGCGGGCGCGTCGAGGAACGGCGCGCCGAGGCAGGTCTGCGGGGCGAAGCCGATCGAGTGCAGTACGCCGTCGAGGCCGTCGACGTGCTCGCGGACCTTGTCGGCGAGACCGTCCAGGTGCTCCTGGTTGGTGACGTCCAGTTCGATCACGGGCGCCTCTTCGGGCAGCCGCTTCGCGATGCGCTCGACCAGCGACATGCGGCCGAAGCCGGTCAAGACCACCTTCGCGCCCTCCTGCTGCGCGATCTTGGCCGCGTGGAAGGCGAGCGACGCGTCGGTGATGATGCCGGTGATCAGCAGGCGCTTGCCTTCGAGCAGTCCGGGCACGGGTCCTCCAAGTCTTGTTCGGGGTGTGAAAGGTCAGTGGCCGAGGCCGAGGCCGCCGTCGACGGGCAGCACGGCCCCGTTGACGTAGCCGGCTTCCTCGGAGGCCAGGTACCGCACCGCGGCGGCGATCTCCGACGGCTCGGCGTACCGGCCGGAGGGCACCTGCGCGAGGATTTCCTTCTTGCGCGCCTCGGGCAGCTCGTCGGTCATGTCGGTGTGCACGAACCCGGGCGCGACGACGTTCGAGGTGATGTTGCGCGAGCCGAGCTCGCGGGCCAGCGACCGCGCGAACCCGACCAGGCCGGCCTTCGAGGCGGCGTAGTTGGCCTGCCCGGCCGAGCCGGAGAGCCCGACGACGGAGGAGATGAAGACGAACCGGCCCCACTTGCCGCGCAGCATGCCGCGCGACGCCCGCTTGGCAACGCGGTAGGCGCCGGTGAGGTTGGCGTTGATGACCCGCTCGAACTGCTCGTCGCTCATCCGCATCAGCAGCGTGTCATCGGTCAGCCCGGCGTTGGAGACGAGCACCTCGACCGGCCCCTGGTGCTCCTCGACGAGCTTGAACGCGGCGTCGACCTGCTCGGTGTCGGTGACGTCCGCCTGGACCCCGAAGAGACCATCGGGCGCCCCCGAACCACGGTGCGTGACGGCGACCCGGTGCCCCTGCTCGGCGAGGTCCCGGGCGATCGCCAGACCGATGCCCCGGTTGCCCCCGGTGACCAGAACCGACCGTCCCACTGTGTTCTCCCTCTTCGTGAACTCCTGCGCGGCTGACGCGCACGAGGTTATCGGCAGCGCCGCCGGGTCGCGCACCCGCGCCCGGGCTCGCCGCGACCGTCCTGAGCGCGTGTCGGGAACTGCCTCCCGACCTTGGTGGTTACCGGCCGGTTGGTCACCGTGAGTCGCAACACAGGCTCAGATGAGGCCCCGGTCGCGGGCGTAGACGGCCGCCTGTGTGCGGTCGCGCAGGCCGAGGCGGCCGAGAATGCGGGAGATGTGGTTCTTCACCGTGCCCTCGCTGAGGAACAGCCTCGACGCGATCTCCCGGTTCGTCGCCCCGGTCGCGACCATCCGCAGCACCTCCGTCTCCCGGCTGGTCAGGGCCTCCGTGGGAGCCGGGGGTGCCGACAGCGCCGCGGCGACGTGCCGGGCCGCCGTCTGATCGAGCTGGGTGACGCCGGCGTGCGCCAGCCGGACCGATTCGGCCAGTTCCGCGGCCGGGAGGTCCTTCAGCAGATAGCCGGCCGCACCGGCCCGCAGCGCCTGCACGACATACTCTTCGTCGTCGAACGTCGTCAGCATCACCACGCGGCAGCCCGGGGCGCGGCGGCGCAGCACGGCGACCGCGTCGACGCCGTCCATCTCCGGCATCCGCACGTCCATCAGCACCACGTCCGGGCCGAGCGCCAGGGTCTGTTCGATCGCCTCCCGGCCGGTGGCCGCCATGCCGACCACCGAGATCCCCGGCTGGATGCCCAGCAGGGACGCGATGCCCTCGCGGACCAGCCGCTGATCGTCGACCACGAGCACCCGGACGCTCACGGCACGGTCACCGTGACCTTGGTGCCCGTGCCCGGCTCGCTGTCCACCGTCACGGCGCCACCCACGAGCGCAGCGCGTTCTCGCAGGCCGAGCAGGCCGAACCCGGACCGGGGCTCGCCGGTGTCGAAGCCGCGGCCGTCGTCGGTGACGACCAGCCTGGTGACGGCGCCGAAGGTGACCGAAACCCGCACCTGACCGGCCTCGCCGTGCCGGCGTGCGTTCGTGACCGCCTCCTGCGCGGCCCGGTGGAGCGTGGTGACCGTCGCGTGGTCCAGGTCGGGTTCCTCGCCGTGCACATCGAGCGCCACACCCAGTTCGCTGAGCACGTCGACCAGGGAACGCCGGCCGGCCCGCAGCGTGCTGACCGAGGTCCGGACGTCCTCCAGCGCGTGTCTCACCGAGCGGCGCGCGTCGGCCAGCGCCTGGCCGGCGACGTCCGGGTCCCGTTCGGCGAACGCGGCCACCTTCTCGAGCTGGATGGAGACGGTGGTCAGGTGGTGGCCGAGGCTGTCGTGGATGTCGCGGGCCACCCGGTTGCGTTCGGCCGCGGCGGAAAGCTCCGCGACCCGCGACGCTGCCCGGCGTTCCCGGACCGCGACGTCGGCCATCGCGAGGGCCAGCACCAGTCCGGTCGTGAACATGAGCACGTCGGACACGGACTCGGTGTCCCGGTACCAGCCGGGCACCCACGCCGTGAACCCGCAGACGAGCACCGCGAGGCAGAGCCCGCCGAGCACGAGCCCGGCCCCACGGCCGAACGTGAGGTACGCGACGAACGGCACCAGCACGAACAGCACCCGCGACAGCCCCGACTCGTCCAGCGCCGCGACCGCGAAGAACAGCGCCAGCCGCCCGGCGAGGAACGCGACGGGCATGCGAGCCACCCGCCGCTCGACCGCCTCCAGCACGAACAACGCACCGATCCCGGCGACGAAGCCGGCGAGCCGTGCCGCGTTCGCCGGGCCGAGGCCGGCGAGCACGTAGTACCACCCGGCCAGCAGCACGATCCCGTACACGGCACTGGAAACCCACGGCACGATCCGCGTCACCATCACCCGAGCCTACGGCCGTTCGCCGCCGCCGGGACCCGGCTTCGACCGAACGGCACGTGCCGGGTGGCCACGCGGTCACTGGCCGGCCGGCACTTCCCGCGTGCCGGTCGCGGTTCCTACCGTTCGGGGAAACTCTTACGTCCCAAGGGAGATTCCCCATGCTGACCCGACTGGGTGCCTGGTGCGGTGTGCTCGCCGGCCTCGCCATCGCCGTGCCCGGCCTGATCGAGGCGTTCACCGGCGAAACCGCGCCGACGAGCTTCGTGCTCGGCCTGTCCCCGGCGTTCGCCATCCCGCTGCTGACCGTGCTCCACCTGCGGCAGGCCACGGCGGCCGGCGCGTTCGGCGCCGTCGCCTACACGGTGAACGCGGTCGGCCTCGGCCTCTTCGGCGGCGCGGCGTTCACCCTGAACCTGGCCTTGTTCTTCCTCGACGACGCGGTGGTCAGGGAACTGCTGCACGGCCCGACCAGGGTGGCCCTGCTGGGCAGCGCGCTGGTCTTCGCCACCGGCGCGGCGCTGTTCGGGGTGTCCCTGCTGCGAGCCGGGATCCACCCCCGCGTCCCGGCGGTGGCGTACCTCGTGGCGCTGCCCGTGCTGGCGGTCGCGTCGCGGCTGCCGGACACCCCGGTCACCAGTGGCGTGCACGTCGTGGCCGGCGGGGCGCTGGTGTGGCTGGCCTGCGCCGTCCCGACCGATGAGCCACGACCGTCCTAAGCACGTGTTAGGAACTGCCTCCCTGCCTTGCCGCTCCCCCGCCGGTTGGTCACCGTGAGTCGCAACACAGGAGGTCGACGATGACAACCCGGCTCAGCGGTGCCACCCCGGCGACCGTCAGCGAAAAGCGCGTGATCGGCAACGTGCTGCGCGGCTCGATCGGCAACTTGGTCGAGTGGTACGACTGGTACGCCTACGCGGCGTTCACCACCTACTTCGCCAAGTCCTTCTTCCCCACGTCCGACACCACGGCCGCGTTCCTGGGAACCGCGGCCGTGTTCGCCGTCGGGTTCCTCATGCGGCCGCTGGGCGGGTGGATGCTCGGCCGGTTCGCCGACCGGTTCGGCCGCCGCAACGCACTCGTGCTGTCGGTGACGCTGATGGCGGGCGGCTCGCTGCTCATCGCCGTCACGCCGAGCTACCACACGATCGGGATCGCCGCGCCGATCCTGCTGCTCATCGCCCGGCTGATCCAGGGCCTGTCGGTCGGCGGCGAGTACTCCACCTCGGCGACCTACCTGTCCGAAGTGGCCACTCCCGGCAAGCGCGGCTTCTACTCGAGCTTCCAGTACGTGACGCTCTACGGCGGGCAGCTGCTGGCGCTCGGGCTCCAGCTGATCCTGCAGGCGCTGCTCACCGAGCAGCAGCTGACGTCGTGGGGCTGGCGGATCGCGTTCGGCGTCGGCACGCTCGCCGCGCTCACCGTCATGTGGCTGCGGCGGGGCATGGACGAATCCGAGAGCTACCAGCGCGAAGCCGGCGAAAGCAAGGGCGAGCGCGGCACCCTGCGCGCGCTGGCCAAGTACCCCAAGGAGATCGCGCTCGTCGTCGGCCTGACCCTCGGCGGCACCGTCGCCTTCTACACCTTCGCCACCTACAGCCAGAAGTTCCTGGAGAACACCGCGCACGTCCCCCGGCGGCAGGTCACCATCGTGCTGTTCTGCGCGATCCTGGTCGCCGCCGTCCTGCAGCCGGTGTTCGGGCGCCTGTCCGACCGGATCGGCCGCCGGCCGCTGCTGCTGTTCTTCGGCATCGGCGGCACGCTGCTCACCGTCCCGCTGATGACGCTGATGGGCTCGACCCGCAACCCCGTCGGCGCGTTCTTCCTCGTGCTGGCCGGCCTCGTCGTCGTGGCCGGGTACACCTCGATCAACGCCATCGTGAAGGCCGAGCTGTTCCCGACGAAGATCCGCGCCCTCGGCGTCGGGCTGCCCTACGCGCTGACCGTGGCGATCTTCGGCGGCACCGCCGAGCTGATCGCGCAGGCGCTGAAGAGCGCCGGGCACGAGACGGTGTTCTTCTGGTACGTCGCGGGCTGTGTCCTGGTGTCCCTGATCGTCTACGGCACAATGCGGGAAACCTCGAAGACCTCCGAGCTGGAACAACGTAGGGAAGATCACCACCACTGAGCTGGATCGACACTGACAGGGGGATGGCCGTGCGCGTGCTCCTCGTCGAAGACGACGCGGGTGTGGCCGGCGCGCTCGCCGAGTCGCTGCACGCGCGCGGCCATCCGGTCACCAGTGTCGCCCGCGGGGCCGACGCGCTGCACCACCACCGCGCCGCCGACCTCGTCCTGCTCGACCTGGGCTTGCCCGACCTGGACGGCCTCGACGTGCTCCGCAAGATCCGGGCCGTCTCGCCGGTCCCCGTCATCGTGCTGACCGCCCGAGGCGACGAACGCTCGGTCGTGCGCGGGCTGCGGCTCGGCGCCGACGACTACCTCACCAAACCGGTCCGGCTCGCCGAGCTGCTGGCCCGGATGGACGCCGTCGTGCGGCGCGCGGTGGCCCGGGCCACCCCGGCCGGGGACGTCGTGCACGTCGAAGACGTCGAGATCGACCTCGCCGCCCGCCGCGTCCTCGTCGCCGGGCACGACGTCGGGCTCACCACCAAGGAGTTCGAGATCCTGGCCGTGCTCGCCGCGCGCCCCGGCACGGCCGTCAGCCGCCAGCAGCTGATGGACGAGGTCTGGGGCGACGCGTACCTCGCGGTGTCGCGCTCGCTCGACGTCCACCTGACCGGGCTGCGCGCCAAGCTCGACCGGCCGGGCCTGCTCACCACCATCCGCGGCTTCGGCTACCGGCTCGGCCGGGACTGACCCGTGCGCACCCGGCTGCTGGTGGTCCTGGTCGCCCTCGCCCTCGCGGTGGTCGCCGCGTTCGCCGTGCCGCTGCTGACCGCCACCGCCGAGCAGCGCACCCAGCAGCTGGTCATCTCCCGCACCGCCGACGTCGACCGGTTCGTCGTGCTCGCCCAGCAGGCCGTCGACACCCGCGACCCCGCGGCCCTCGCGGCCGACGCGGAGCGCTACGCCCAGCTGTACGGCGAAGGCGTCGTCATCGTCGACGCCCGGCGGCTCCCGCTGGTGCAGACGGGCGGCCTGACCGCGGGCGACCCGGCGGTGCGCACGCTGGTGGAAGCGACCATGCGCAACGAACCCGCGCCGCGGACGGACCGGCTGGACCCGTGGTCGGCCGAACCGGCCTACTTCGCCCGCCCGGTCGGCACCGGCACGCGCGTGTCCGGGGTGGTCGTGCTGCGTGCGTCGGTGGCGGCGGCCGCCGCGGACGTCGCCACCCGGTGGGGCACCATCGGGGCCGGCGCGGTGCTGGTCGCGATGGTGTTCGTGCTGCTCGCCGTGGTGCTGGCCCGGTGGATGGTGCGGCCGCTGCACGAGCTCGAGACCGGGGTGCTGGCCGTGGCCGGCGGGCACCGCGCGCACGTCCCGGAACGCACCGGGCCGCGCGAGCTGCGATCACTGGCCGCCGAGGTCAACCGGATGTCCGAGGCCGTGCTCGAAGCCGCCGAGCAGCAGCACCGGCTGGTCGCCGACGCCTCGCACCAGCTGCGGAACCCGATGGCCGCGCTGCGCCTGCGCGTCGATTCCCTGGCCGGGCGCATCGAGGGCGACGATTCCACCTACCGCGCGACCGTCGCCGAGGTCGAGCGCCTGGAGAAGCTCCTGGACGGCCTGCTCGCGCTCGCGCTGGCCGAGAGCACCGCGACCCGCGTCGCGGCCGGGGGCACCGGCGAGGCATGCGACCTGGCGTCCGTGCTCGCCGAACGCGTCGACGCCTGGCGCCCGGCCGCCGAGGACGCCGGTGCGGCGATCGTCCCGCCGCCGGGTCACGACGAGCCGGTGACCGTGCGCTGCCCGGAAGGCGAGCTCGCGCAGATCCTCGACGTCCTGCTCGACAACGCCGTCCACTACGCCGGCCGCGGCGCGAAGATCACCGCCGATTGGGAAAGCGGCACGGAAACCGCGACCCTCGTCGTCACCGACGACGGACCGGGACTGTCCGAAGAGGACAGAGCACGGGCGACCGAACGGTTCTGGCGCGCGGGTGGCGACGGCGCGCCACGCGGCACCGGCCTCGGCCTGGCCATCGCCCACCAGCAGGTGCGCACCCGCGGCGGCGTCCTCGCACTGCGGCAGGCGCACCCGCACGGCCT
The DNA here is from genome assembly GCF_046548995.1 of Amycolatopsis sp. lyj-109. Lineage (NCBI taxonomy): Bacteria > Bacillati > Actinomycetota > Actinomycetes > Pseudonocardiales > Pseudonocardiaceae > Amycolatopsis > Amycolatopsis sp. lyj-109. The sequence goes on along the minus strand of NZ_JAJPWR010000041.1, from coordinate 35,092 downwards.
CGAAGTCCGCGTCACGCTGCCGCTGCAGGAGGTGCCGGGATGACGCTCACCCGCCGCACGGCCCTGCTCGGCGGCCTCGGCCTGGCCCTGGCCGGCTGTTCGACGGCCGGCTGTTCGACGGCCGGCTACGGCGGCCCGGAACGCCCGCTCACCATCGCGGCCGGCGAGCGCGGCGGGTTCTACCTGGCCTTCGCCGAGTTGCTCTCGGCCGAGCTGAACCGCGCGGAACCGCGGCTGCACGCCACCGCCGTGCCGACCGAGGCGAGCGTCGCCAACGTCGGCCTCGTGCAGCGAGGGCAGGCCGACCTCGGGCTGGTGCTCGCCGACGTCGCCCAGACCGCGCTCGCCGGGGGCCCGCCGTTCGCCGGGAAGGTGCCGCTGCGCGCGCTCGGCCGGGTGTATGAGAACTACCTGCAGCTGGTCGTGCGGGCGGACGGGCCGGTACGCCGCCTGGCCGACCTCGCCGGCCGCGCGGTGTCCCTGGGCGCGGGCGGCTCCGGAGCGGCCCAGCTCGGCGAGCGCCTGTTCGCCGTGGCGGGCGTCGCGGTGGACGCCCGCCACCTGCTGTTCGACGACGCGGTCCGCGCGCTGGCCGGCCGCCGCATCGACGCGATGCTGTGGTCGGGCGGCGTCCCGACGCCGAAGCTCGCGGAGCTCACCCGCACGACGCCGATCGCGCTGCTGCCGCTGGATTCGGTGGTGCCGCCCCTGCGCGCGGCGTACGGCCCGGTCTACGACCAGGTCCAGGTCCCCGACGGCGCGTACCGCGGGGTGGGCGCGCTGAGCACGATCGGCGTGGCCAACCTCTTGGTGTGCGCACCGTCCCTGCCCGACGACGTCGCCGAAGCCGTGGTCCGGCTGCTCGTCGAGCGCGCAACGGCGCTGGTGCCCGCCGAGGCCGTGGGGACGCAGTTCCTCGACGTGCGAACGCTGATCGGGACGCAGCCGGTGCCGCTGCAGCCAGGCGCGGCGGCCGCGTACCGAGCGCTGCACGGCTGACTGTGCCGCTGTTCCCGATCCGGCCACGGTCACGGCCGAATGGCTTCGTAGCAACGCTTACGTGCCGCGCGGGGGGTCGGCCTGCTTTTGGCCGGATCGGGAACTAGATTGAGCGCGTGACCGCACCTCGCCGCCCGATCGCCGAGATGCCGCTGCGCGTGCGCTACCAGGAGTGCGACGGGCAGGGCATCGTCTTCAACGCCCACTACCTGGCCTATGTGGACATGTGCTCGTTCGAGGCGGAGAAGGCCCTGTTCGGCTCGCACCAGGAGATGCTCGCGCACGGCGCCGATGTGGTGGTCGCGGAAGCGAACGTCAAGTTCCGCTCCCCCGCCCGCTACGACGACGACCTGCTCGTCGCCCAGTACCTGAACCACCTCGGGACGACGTCGCTGATCTTCGACTTCGAGATCCACCGCGGCGAAACCCTGGTCGCCACCGCGACCATCCGGTACGTGTTCATCGAGCCGGACACGCTGCGGCCGCAGGCGCCGCCCGAAGCGGTGCGCAAGGTCTACGCGGCCCTGCTCGGAGGCTGAGCCCGTGTTCCGCATTCTCTTCTACCACCCCGAAATCCCGCCCAACACCGGCAACGCGATCCGCCTGGCCGCCAACACCGGCTGCGCACTGCACCTGGTCGAGCCACTCGGCTTCACCCTGGAGGACAAGCAGCTGCGGCGAGCCGGGCTCGACTACCACGACCTGGCGCGCGTCCACGTCCACGCCGACCTCGAAACGGCGTGGCACGCCCTGCTCCCGGCCAAGGTCTACGCCTTCACCGCCTCGGCGACGCGGCTGTACACCGATGTCGCCTACACCCCGGGCGACGTCCTGATGTTCGGCCCGGAGTCGGTGGGATTGCCCGCCGCGGTCCAGGAAGCGCCCGAGGTGACCGACCGCTTGCGGCTGCCGATGCGGCCGTCCAACCGGTCGCTCAACCTCGCCAACACCGCGGCGATCACGGTCTACGAGGCCTGGCGCCAGAACGGCTTCGCGATCCCGGAAGCCTGACCCCGCCACCGGCGGACTTTGCCTCGGCCGTCACGGCGGGTCAAGCCGCTTGGCGGTGTGGCGGGTCGTGGGCGGTGTTGCGCACCGGTCTTCGCCGCGGATCCAGCCAAGCCGGGGGAATCCACGACACCACCCCGCGGCGGATCCGGATATCCCAGCCGCCGTGGTGAATCAGCTGATGACACCGTTCGCAAACCAGGGCGAGATCGTTGATGGTGGTTTCCCCGCCCTGGGTTGCCCAGAAGATCACGTGATGCGGTGTGGTCCATTTCGGCCCCCGCGGACACCCCGGCCGGGTGCAGCCCCGGTCCCGGATCGCCAGGGCCCGCCGCTGCGCCGGGGTGGCCGTGCGGGCCGACCGTCCCAGATCCAGAACCTGCCCCTCACCACCGAGCACCGCCGGGTAGATCCGCGCATCGCACAGCAGCCGGCGAAGGTGCGAGACGGGCAGGGTTCGGCCGTCGTCAAGGGTGACCTGCCCGCTTTCGCGGAGCAGGTCCGCGTAGGGGACGGTCACCGTCGCGACCGCACGTTCCCCCGCCCGCACCGGCAAACCCTCCGCCCGCGCCGCGAGGTCGAAGATCGCCGCCACTGCATCACCTTGGCGCTCGGTGGCGGTGCGAGGGTCGGGGCCGCCGAGCTCGTCGGCCGGGTCCGGCTTGGCCGGCGGCACGAACAGTTCCTCCGCCAGCTGCCCGGTTTCGGCATCGAACTCGCCGGAGAACTTCATCCGGCCATCACGTGTCCAGGTGTAGCGGAACTCCCGTCGCGGGCGGGCCAGCTGCTCCTCAAGGACCCGGGGTGCCTTGTCTTCGAGGTCCCCATAGGCCAGGAGACGCTGCCCGGCCTTGCGCACAGTCGACGGGATCGCCTGCCGCGCCAGCTCCACCAGCGTCGCCTCGTCCAGGGCGACCTGATCAGCCCCGAGAGCGGGCGGGCCTGGCGCAGCACCTTCACGATCTCGACGGCCTGCTCCCGGCCGATCTCCCCCGCTGCCAGCGCCGCCCGCACCCCAGGCTGATCAGCCGTCGCGATCGCCACCTGCGTGCGGGCCTCCTCCCACGAGATCCGCTGTGACCCGACCAGGAACCCGGCGGTGTCCCGGCACCCGGAAGCAGGCCCCAGCCCACGCCGATCGGCCTCGGCCACCAGATCCAGATGCCGGGCATAGGCGGCTCGCATGGCCTTCTCGGACGTGCAGACAGCCGCGGCCAGCTCCTCGTCGGAGAGCTGCCACGCTGCGGTGTGCCCGGTCTCGGCCATGCCCCCACATTACCCGAACGCCTGTTCGAACATCGTCACACGATCAGGTACTCCACAATGGACGATCGAGACACGCCCCGGAGAGCGCGGCAGCGGGCTACGAAGCCTGGCCCCAAACCGGCTTCCGGTAGGTTCGCCGGATGCGACAGCAGTTTCTGGGGGCGCTCATCGGCGCCGCGTTCGGCACGGTCTTCGTCCTGGTCAACTCCGGTGACCCACTCCCCGCGGCACTCGGCTGGATACTGCGCGCCCTCGCCGTGCTCGCCCTGGCGGCGGTGGTGGTCCTCGGCGTCCGCGCGGGCGGGCGGCCGACACTCGAAGGCCGGCCGATGTTCGGCCCGAGCTACCGGTTCATCGTGCTCGGCGAGGTCGTGCTCCTCTTCGCCGGGTTCTTCGTCCTGCGCCTGCTGGAGGCGCCCGTCCAGGCCAACGTCGCCTGGATCGCGACCGTCGTCGGCCTGCACTTCGTCGCACTGGCCTCGGCGTGGAAGGCCCGCTCGATCCTCGTGGTCGGCGTGGTCCTGACCGCGCTCGGCGTCGTCGGGCTCGCCCTGCTCGGGACCGCCGCGGAGTGGGTGCCGTTCCTCAGCGGCACGCTGTCCGGGGTGACCCTGCTCGGCGGAAGCCTGTACGGCGTCCGCCACCCTTGAAAAATGGGGGCACTTTCACGTGAAAGTGCCCCCATGGTCGCTACGGGAGCCGCTGCCCGAAGAAGAGGCTGGCCGCGGCGCCCAGCATCAGGATCACCGTTCCCACCACCACCCACGGTTTGCTCGCGTCGGCGTCCTTGAGCTCGTAGCCGATCTGCTCGCCGAGGTCGGCGTAGACCTTCTTCAGCTCCTCGGCGCTGGCCGCCTTGTAGAAGTCGCCGCCGGACAGCCGGGCGATTTCGCGCAGGGACTCGTCGTCCACGCTGACCGGCTGGGCCTTGCCGTCGATGTCGACCGAACCGTGGGTGGTGCCGAAGGAAATCGACGAGATCGGCACCGCGGCCTGCTTCGCCGCCTGCGCCGCGGTGTACCCGCCGCGCGCCGCGTAGAGATCCTCCGGGACGGTCTGCTTCCCGTCCGACATCAGCACGATCCGCGCCGGCGGTGGCCCGTCGGCCCCGCCGACGACGCTCGAGAAGCTCTCCACCGACTGCAGCGCCGCGAAGATGCCCTCACCGGTCGCCGTCGACTGGGCCAGCTTCAGGTTCTCGATCGCCTTGATCACGCCGTTGCGGTCGGTGGTCGGGTTGACCAGCACGGTCGCCGTGCCCGCGAACGAGATCAGCCCCAGGTTGATCCCCGGCGTCATGTTCCGCGCGAAGCTCGTCGCCGCCTCCTGGGCCGCCTGCAGCCGCGTCGGGAGCACGTCGGTGGCCTCCATGGACAGCGACACGTCGATCACCAGCATCACGGTCGCCCGATTGCGCGGCACCTTCTGCTCGGCAGTCGGCCCGGCGAGCGCCACGGTGAGCAGCAGCAGCGACAGCACGATCAGCACCGCCGGCAGGTGCCGGACCCAGCCCTGGCTCTTCGGCGCGACCTTATCGAGCAGGTCCAGGTTGGCGAACCGCATGGTCCGCTTCCGGCGCGCCCGCTGGGCGAGCACGTACCCGACGGCGACCGCGGCCACCGCGATCAGCAGCAGGAACCACCAGGGTGACGCGAACCCCGTCAAACTCACGCCACACCCCCCGACCAGCGGCGCTTGCGGGCGACGACGAACCGCACCATGTCGGCGATCCAGTCGGCGTCGGTGCGCAGCGTCAGGTGGGCCGCACCCGCGCGCCGCAGACCGGCCGCCACGCGCTGGCGGTGGGCGTGGGCCGCGGCCCCGAACTCCTTGCGCAGCAAGGCCGAAGCGTGCACTTCCCGCTGTTTCCCTGTCTCCGGGTCGGCCAGCACGACGGTGCCCACCTCGGGCAGGTCGATGTCGCGCGGGTCGAGGACTTCGATCGCGATCAGTTCGTGGCGCCCGCCCAGCGCCCGCAGCGGCCGCTCCCAGGACGTGTCGCCCAGGAAGTCGGAGATCACCACCGCGAGCCCACGCCGGCGCGGCGGGCGCCGCAGCGCTTCGAGGGCCTGGGCGAAGTCGCCCCGGGTGCCCTCGGCCGCGCGCGGTGTCTCGGCGAGCTTGCGCACCAGCCCGCGGGCGTGCGCGAGACCGCCGCGGGCCGGGATGCGGACCGTGTCGGCGCCGGTGGAGACCAGCGCGCCGATCCGGTTGCCGCCGCCTCCGGTGAGGTGGGCGACCGCCGCGACGGCGCAGACCACCAGGTCGCGCTTCTCGCACAGCGCGGTGCCGAAGTCGAGGCTCGCCGAAAGGTCGGCGACCACCCACGTCTCCAGCTCGCGGTCGGCCACGGTCTCGCGGATGTGCGGGGTCGTGGTGCGGGCGGTGACCGCCCAGTCCATCCGGCGGACGTCGTCGCCGGGCTGGTACGGGCGCGCCTCGCCGGGCTCGGACCCCGGCCCGGGCACCAGGCCGAGGTGGTTGCCCTGCAGCAGCCCGTCGAGCCGGCGGCGGACGTCGAGCTCCAGCGTCCGGAGCCCCGCTTCCAGCCGGTCGCCGCGCAGCACCGGCGGCGCCCACGAAGGGCGGACGCCGTCCTCTTTCTTCGCCATCGCCGGGTTACCTGACCGGCGCGCCCGCCGGGACCGGGCCGCCCTGGCCCGTCCCGCCCTGTGGCCGGGCCGAGACCTGCGGCAGCGGCACGGTCTGCAGCACGCGCGTGATGATGTGGTCGATCGGCACGCCGTCGGCCAGCGCGTCGTAGGACAGCACGAGCCGGTGACGCAGCACGTCCGGCACGACGTCGACGACGTCCTGCGGCAGCACGTAGTCGCGGCCGCGGACCAGGGCCAGCGCCCGCGCGGCGGCGATGATGCCGAGGCTCGCCCGCGGCGAAGCGCCGTAGGAGACCCAGCCGGCGACGTCGGCGAGGCCGTGCTCGTTCGGCGTCCGGGTGGTCAGCACCAGCCGCACGACGTAGTCGACCAGCGCGTGGTGCACGAACACCTGCGCCGCGACGCCCTGCAGCCGGACCAGCTCGCCCGGGCTGAGCACCTCGTGCGGGGTGGGCGGGGTGACGCCCATCCGGTAGATGATCTCGCGTTCCTCCTCGGCGGAGGGGTACTCGACGACGATCTTGAACAGGAACCGGTCGCGCTGGGCTTCCGGCAGCGGGTACACACCCTCGTTCTCGATCGGGTTCTGCGTGGCGAGCACGAGGAAGGGGTCGGGCATCGGGAACGTCTGCCCGCCGATCGACACGTGCCGCTCGGCCATCACCTCGAGCATCGCCGACTGGACCTTGGCGGGCGCACGGTTGATCTCGTCGGCGAGCACGAAGTTCGCCACGACCGGGCCGAGCTCGACGTCGAAGCGCTCGGCGCCCTGACGGTAGATCCGGGTGCCGAGGATGTCGGCGGGCACCAGGTCGGGGGTGAACTGCACGCGCGAGAACGAGCCCCCGACGACCCGCGCGAACGTCTCGACGGCGAGGGTCTTCGCCACGCCGGGCACGCCTTCGAGGAGCAGGTGGCCCTTGGCCAGCAGGCCGACCAGCATCCGCTCGACCAGGCGGTCCTGGCCGACGATGATCCGCTTGACCTCGAACACGGTCCGCTCCAGCAACTGGGCGTCCCGGGCCGGCGTCCCGGGCTGCTGCCCGTTCCCGCCCTCGGCGTAGCCGGGCTCGGTCACTCTGCCTCCTCGAAATCTCGTGCGCCGCCCCCGCGACGGTGATCACGCGGTGCGACCGTACTGCGCCCCCGGTCGTCCGTCTCATCCGGCACGCGGACGGACGCACTGGGCCCACGATCAGCCAACACGGTCAGCGGTGTGGCACCTGTGAAGCCCCCCGGCGGCGCACCTCGAACTGACTGTGCACCTCGAACTGACTGTGCCCTCGAACTGACTGTGCACCTCGAACTGACAGGGGGCCCGGGCTGGGCGAGGATGCGGAGGTGACCCGTGTCAGGCTCGCCGAGCTGGTCGCCACCCTGTCGCTGGTGGCCGACCTCGGCATGGGCCGCCCGATGGAGCGGGTCCTGCGCCAGACGGTGATCACGCTGCGGCTGGCCGACGCGGCCGGCGTCGAGCCCGGGATCCGGGCCGCGGCCTGCTACACGTCGCTGCTGACCTGGATCGGCTGTGCGGCGGACACGAGCGAGCTGGCCGAGCTGTTCGGGGACGAGACGCAGCTCTACGCCGACACCCACGACGAAGACCTGGCCGGGGTCACGATGGCGATGTTCATCGCGCGGCACCTCGGCGGCGGCAGCTCGCGGCTGTGGCGGGCCGGCCTGGTGGGCAAGTTCCTCGCCACGGCCGGGAAGCCGGTACAGCGGGTGATGCAGGCGCACTGCCAGGGCGCCAGCGAACTCGCGGACCGGCTGCGGCTCGGCGACGACGTCTGCCGCCCGCTGCTGCAGGCGTTCGAGCGCTGGGACGGCCGCGGGGTGCCGGGCCTGGCCGGCGGCGACGAGCTCGCCCTGGCGACGCGGCTGGTGCAGCTCGCCGACCACGTCGAGGCCTTCCACCACACCGCGGGGCGTCGTGGGCGCGCTCGCGGTCGCCCGCGAACGCCGGGGCACCCAGTTCGACCCGCGGCTGGTGGACTGCTTCCTCGACCGGCACGCCACCGTGCTCGCCGGCCTCGAGGACGTCCGGGCCTGGGACGAGGTGATCGCGCTCGACCCGCGGCTCGGCGAGCGGCTTCCCGACGAGGAGCTCGACCGGGCCCTGCAGGCGTTCGCCGACTTCGCGGACCTTAAGTCGCCGCACCGGCTCGGGCACTCCCGCGGCGTCGCCGGGCTCGCGGCGGCCGCGGCGGCCCGGCTCGGCCTGGCCGAGGCGGACGTCGCCGTGGTGCGCCGGGCGGGGTGGGTGCACGACATCGGGATGATCGGCGTGCCGAGCGCGGTGTGGAACGCGCCGAAGCCGTGGTCCCGGTCCCAGCGCGAACGGGCCCGGACCCACCCGTACCTGACCGAGCGGATGCTGGCGCGGGTGCCGGCGCTGGCGCCGGTGGCGCGGTGCGCGGCGCAGCACCACGAACGGCTCGACGGCTCGGGCTACCCCCACGGTCTCTCCGGCGACGCACTGGCCATGCCCTCGCGGGTCCTCGCGGCCGCGGACGTCTACCACGCACTGGGCGAGTCCCGCCCGCATCGCGCGGCCCGGCCCGCGTCGGCCGCCGCGGAGGTGCTGGCGGAGGAAGCCCGCGCCGGACGTCTCGACGGCCAGGCGGTCGAGGCCGTGCTGGCCGCGGCCGGACGGCGGGTGCGCCGCCCCCTGCCCGGCCGGTCCGGGCTGACCGCACGGGAGACGGAGGTCCTGGTCCAGCTGGCGCGCGGGCTGTCCAACGCCGAGATCGCGGCCGCGCTGACCGTCTCGCGCAAGACCGTGTCGACCCACCTGGAGCACATCTACGCGAAGCTCGGGGTCACGACGCGGACGCTGTTGGCGAATTCGGGCGGTGTGCTGAGTCCGGTTCTGTGGCCAACTCACCAGCCGGAGCGGCCAACTCACCGGAGCACCCGGGCATGTTGGCCGCTCCGGTCGCCGTGTTGGCCGCTCCGGTCGGCATGAATCCGAATTCGCCAACAGCGTCGTCCGAGGTCCTGGCTGAATGAGTCATTCAAGACACCGGGCTCCCCCGCTGCAAAGGCGGGTCAGCGGTGGCGCTCGAGGTCCTCGGGCGTGTCGATGTCGTCCGCTTCGCCCCGTTCCGCCGGGATTTCGGCCACCGCCAGCCCGCCCAGGACCCGGCGCAGGGCCGCGTTCTCCGCCTGCTCCGGCACCGCCGCCCGCAATGGCGCGAGCCGCCAGGCGCCCAGCAGCCACTGCCGCTCCCCCGCGCCGTCCACCAGGACCGCTCCCTCGCCGTCGCCGATGGCCGCGACCAGTCTGTCTACTGTGGACCGGCGGACGCCCGGCAGGTCGGCGGCCAGCACCACGACCGCCTCGACGTCGTCGGGCACGAACGCCAGGCCCGCCGCCAGGGCCGCCACCGGTCCGGTGCCCGGCACCGGTTCGCGGGTCCACACCACGTCGAAGCCGGGGCGCCGCGGGCCGACCGCGATCACCCGCTCGGCGCCGGCCAGGGCGTGGATCGCGCGGGCCAGCAACGGTTTCCCGCCCACCGTCAACGCCGGCTTGTCCACACCGGACAGCCGGCGGGCCGAGCCACCGGCCACCACGATCCCCGCGTAGCGCACCGGGGCACCCTAGCGGCCCAGCACGAGGTAGGTGAAGCCCAGCACGCCCCGGTAGTCCCGGACGTATTCGCGCAACCGCCGGTCGAGCCACTCCCGGACCTCCCCGGCCCGCGGATCGTCCCGGTGGCCGGCCAGCCACTCCTCCCAGGCCGCGCGCGACGTCGACTCGAAGTCGTCCCATTCCAGCTGGTCGGCGGTGCTGACGTGCAGCACGCGCCAGCCGGCGGCGTCCGCGGCGTCGAGCAGCTCCGGCAGGGTCAGCAGGTCCGGGCCGAAGATCTCGAGAGCCGCCGGCCCTGGCGGAGCCGCCCAGAAGCCGTCGCCGTAGAGCAGCCGGCCGGACGGCACCACCCGCGCGAGGCGCTCGAGCGCCTCCTTCGTCGAGCCGAAGATGTGGGCGGCGCCGATGCAGAAGGCCCGCTCGGCGGGATCGGCCCAGTCGGCGGCGTCCGCCTCGACCCAGTCCACCCGCGAGCCGAGGCCCCGGTCGAGAGTGGCCGCGCGGGCACGGGCCAGCGCCCCCTCGTCGGTGTCGACGCCGGTCCCGCGCAGGTCCCGGGCCCGGCCGAGCGCCTGCAGCAACAACTTGCCCCAGCCGCAGCCGAGGTCGACGAGGTGCCCACCGGTCAGGTCCATCCGGTCGAGCAGCAGCTCGGCGTGCGTCTCGGACAGGGGCGTGTTCCAGCACATCCGCGAGCGCCGCAGCAGGTTCAGTTCGTCGTCCACCGGGGCGATTCTGGGCCCCGGCGGCGGGCGGCGTCGAACGGGTTTCAGCCGACCAGCCGCGTCGCGTACGGCATGATCCCGCCGTAGCGCACCGGGGCGATCCGGACCCGCAGGCCGGACTGGGGCGCCTCGACCATCTGCCCGCCGCCGAGGTAGAGCGCGACGTGGTGGATGCCGCCGGGGCCGCCCCAGAACAGCAGGTCGCCGCGGCGCATCTGGGACAGCGGCACCTGCCGGCCCGACGAGTACTGGTAGCCGCTGTAGTGCGGCAGCGAGCGGATCCCGGCGAAGGCGAAGATCATCAGGCCGGAGCAGTCGAAGCCGATCTTGTTGTAGTCGCCGTAGCGGTCGGCGACGCCGCCGTCGCGGATGCCGCGGGTCGGGCCGCTCGTGTTGCCGCCGCCCCACGCGTACGGCATGCCGAGCTTGGACAGCGCCCGCGCGATCACCGCCTCGACCGACGAGCCGGCCGGGCCCGACGGCGCCGGGCGACCCGCGGGACGGCCACCGCCCCCGGCCGCGGCCAGCGCGGCCTGGCGGGCGCGTTCCTCGTCTTCTCGCTGCTTCTGGGCGAGCCAGTCCTGGTAGCGCTGCCGCTGCCCCTGCAGGCCGCTGACCTTGGCCTGGGCGGTGTAGAGCTGCTGCTCGACGTCGGTCTTGTTCTTCTCCAGCTGAGCGTTCTGGGCGGCTTGGCCGTCCTGGGCCCGCTCGGCGGTGGTCTGCGCGGCGTCGGCGCTGCTCTTCGCCCGGCGGGCCGCGTCCTGCTTCTGCTGGGCGATCTCGGCCGCCTTGCGAGCGGCGGCGTCCTTGTTGGACTTCTCGGTCTGCGCCTGCTGGAGCCGGTCGAGGGCGTTGAGCCGGTTGCCGCCGACGGCGTCGAGCAGCTGCGCGCGGGCGAGCATGTCCTTGGGGCTGTCCGCGCTCAGGTACGCCGAGAGCGAGCCGACCGTGCTGCCCTGCTGGAAGCTCGCGGCGGCGAACGTCCTGAGGTCCGCCCGGGCCTTCTCGATCGCCGCCGAGGCCGCGTCCGCCTCGGTGCGCGCCGCCTTCGCGTCGTTCTCCGCCTGCGCCGCGTCGTCCTGCGCGGTCTGCAGGTCGACCAGGGCCTTGTTGGCCTGTTCCTGCTTGAGCTCGACGTCGTCCTGCAGCTGCGTCAGCTTCTGCTCGGCCTGGGCCAGCTGGTTGGTCAGCCGGCCGACCTCACCGGCTTTCGCGTTCGCGTCGGATTTGCCCGCCTGGATCTCGGAGTCGCTGGGATTGGGGGGCGGCGGGGGCGCCGCGAGGCCCGTGCCGCCGGCGCCGAACAAGATCACCAGCGTGAGCGTGCTCACGCTGAGTCCCCGGCGGACGCGCGGCACCCGCGGACCTCCGCACCGTCCACTCAAGACCGACACCTCCGCTCACCAGCCCACACCGCGTGTCACTGCAGTCACATCACTATCACAAGCATCAGCGGAAACTTACACAACGTAGGCACCAATTCCCCTCATTGAGGGACCCCCGCGGTGTCGGCTGCTCAGATGACGCAGCCCACACCGCGTGTCACCTTGAACCCTAAACAGGACACGCGTACTGTTTGAACCACCGCGAGGTGTGCCATCCCGCATCCGGTCCTACGGTGGGGGTGCGCAAGACTCGCCCCACCGAACCGACCGAACTGACCCGGGACTCCCCTGCCGCGATGGAGCGGCGTCCCCGCCACTGGAGTTAGACGTGACCTCACCCGCCAGCAAGGACAGCTTCGGCGCCAAAGACACGCTGAAGGTCGGCGACGCCTCGTACGAGGTGTTCCGCCTGAACAAGGTCGAGGGCGCCGAGCGGCTGCCCTACAGCCTGAAGATCCTGCTCGAGAACCTGCTGCGGACCGAGGACGGCGCGAACATCACCGCCGACCACATCCGCGCGCTCGGCTCCTGGGACCCCAACGCCGACCCGTCGATCGAGATCCAGTTCACGCCGGCCCGCGTGATCATGCAGGACTTCACCGGCGTCCCGTGCGTCGTCGACCTCGCCACCATGCGCGAAGCGGTCACCGACCTGGGCGGCGACCCGGACAAGGTCAACCCGCTGGCCCCGGCCGAGCTGGTCATCGACCACTCGGTGATCATCGACGTCTTCGGCCGCCCGGACGCCTTCGAGCGCAACGTCGAGATCGAGTACGAGCGCAACCGCGAGCGCTACCAGTTCCTGCGCTGGGGCCAGGGCGCCTTCGACGAGTTCAAGGTCGTCCCGCCGGGCACCGGCATCGTGCACCAGGTCAACATCGAGCACCTCGCCCGCACCGTCATGTCCCGGGGTGGCCAGGCCTACCCCGACTCCTGCGTCGGCACCGACTCGCACACCACCATGGTCAACGGCCTGGGCGTGCTGGGCTGGGGCGTCGGCGGCATCGAGGCCGAGGCGGCCATGCTGGGCCAGCCGGTGTCGATGCTCATCCCGCGTGTCGTCGGCTTCAAGCTGACCGGCGAGATCCCGGCCGGCGTCACCGCCACCGACGTCGTGCTCACCATCACCGAGATGCTGCGCCGCCACGGCGTGGTCGGCAAGTTCGTCGAGTTCTACGGCGAGAGCGTGGCCGCGGTGCCACTGGCCAACCGCGCCACGATCGGCAACATGAGCCCGGAGTTCGGCTCGACCGCCGCGATCTTCCCGATCGACGAGGAGACCGTCCGCTACCTCAAGCTGACCGGCCGCTCGGCCGAGCAGGTCGCGCTGGTCGAGGCCTACGCCAAGGAGCAGGGCCTCTGGCACGACGCGACGCGCGAGGCGGCCTACTCCGAATACCTCGAGCTGGACCTCTCGACGGTCGTCCCGTCGATCGCCGGCCCGAAGCGCCCGCAGGACCGCATCGAGCTGTCGGACGCGAAGTCGGCGTTCCGCAAGTCGATCCACGACTACGTGGACGGCGAGGACACCACGCCGCACACCAAGATGGACGAGGCCTCGGAGGAGTCCTTCCCGGCCAGCGACGCCCCGTCGCTGTCGTTCGCCGAGGACGACGCCGCGCCGGTCACCAGTTCCGCCGCGAACGGCGCGTCGGGCCGCCCGAGCAAGCCGGTCAAGGTCTCGACCTCCGACCGCGGCGAGTTCGTCCTCGACCACGGCGCCGTGGTGATCGCCTCGATCACCTCGTGCACCAACACCTCGAACCCGTCGGTCATGCTCGGCGCCGCGCTGCTCGCGCGCAACGCCGTCGACAAGGGCCTCGCGGTCAAGCCGTGGGTGAAGACGTCGATGGCGCCGGGCTCGCAGGTCGTCACCGACTACTACACCAAGGCCAACCTGTGGCCGTACCTGGAGAAGCTGGGCTACCACCTGGTCGGCTACGGCTGCACCACCTGCATCGGCAACTCCGGCCCGCTCTCGGACGAGATCTCCGCCGCCATCCAGGAGAACGACCTCACCGCGGTCTCGGTGCTCTCGGGCAACCGGAACTTCGAAGGCCGGATCAACCCCGACGTGAAGATGAACTACCTCGCGTCGCCGCCGCTGGTCATCGCCTACGCGCTGGCCGGCACGATGGACTTCGACTTCGCGAACCAGCCGCTGGGCCAGGACGAGCACGGCACCGACGTCTTCCTCAAGGACATCTGGCCGACCGCGCAGGAGATCCAGGAGACCATCGACTACGCGATCACGCAGGAGATGTTCACCAAGGACTACGCCGACGTCTTCGACGGCGGCGAGCGCTGGAAGTCGCTGCCCACCCCGGAGGGCAAGACCTTCGAGTGGGACGCCGAGTCCACCTACGTCCGGAAGCCCCCGTACTTCGAGGGCATGACGCCGGAGCCGGCCGCGGTCACCGACATCTCCGGCGCGCGCGTGCTGGCGAAGCTGGGCGACTCGGTCACCACCGACCACATCTCCCCCGCCGGGGCGATCAAGCCGGGCACCCCGGCCGCGCAGTACCTCACCGAGCACAACGTGGACAAGAAGGACTTCAACTCCTACGGCTCCCGGCGCGGCAACCACGAGGTGATGATCCGCGGCACGTTCGCGAACATCCGGCTGCGCAACCAGCTCCTGGACGACGTGCAGGGCGGCTACACCCGCGACTTCACCGTCGAGGGCGCGCCGCAGGCGTTCATCTACGACGCCGCGCAGAACTACGCCGCCGCCGGCACCCCGCTGGTCGTGCTGGGTGGCAAGGAGTACGGCTCGGGTTCCTCGCGTGACTGGGCGGCCAAGGGCACCTCGCTGCTGGGCGTCCGCGCGGTCATCACCGAGTCGTTCGAGCGCATCCACCGCTCCAACCTGATCGGCATGGGCGTCATCCCGCTGCAGTTCCCGGCGGGCGAGTCGGCCTCGTCGCTCGGCCTCGACGGCACCGAGACGTTCGACATCGCGGGTATCACGGCGCTCAACGACGGTTCGACGCCGCGCACGGTGCACGTCACGGCGACCAAGGCGGACGGGACGAAGGTGGAGTTCGACGCGGACGTCCGCATCGACACCCCGGGCGAGGCGGATTACTACCGCAACGGCGGCATCCTGCAGTACGTGCTGCGGAAGATGACGCAGGCGTAAGGGTTTCGCGGTTCCCCGAAGGCCTCCCCGCTCGGTTGAGCGGGGAGGCCTTCTCGCTACGCGGGCACCGCCTCCCAGCGGACGCTGGACACCGAAGGCTCGAGCGAAAGCCGCGACACCGCCGCCTCCATCTGGGCGTCGTCGCGCTGGTCGCCGACCAGCTCCGCCCGTACCTCCACCGTGCGGTCCTCGCGGTCGGTGCTCAGCACCGAGAGCAGCCGGAAGTCCGTGCGGGTCAAGGACTGCACGAGCAACGCCCGCACGTGGGCTTCCGTCGAGTCGCGCGTGACGGCCTGGAACGCGTACCGGGTCGGCGTCTCGTCGCCCGCGTCGGGCCGGCGGTCGACGACCCGGCCGAGGGGGCGCAGCACCACGTTCACCCCGACCACGACGGCGGTCCCGGCCGCCGCGATCGCGTACAGGCCCGCCCCGGCGAGGGCGCCCACCGCGGCCGAGCACCACAACGTCGCGGCCGTGTTGAGGCCGCGGACGTTGAGGCCATCGCGCATGATGACCCCGGCGCCGAGGAACCCGATGCCCGAGACGATCTGGGCCGCCACCCGGGTCGGGTCGGCGTCGCCGCTCGCCGCCAGCCCGCCGAAGCCGTGGGCCGACAGCAGCACGAACAGTGTCGCGCCGACCGCGACGAGGGCGTTGGTGCGCAGCCCGGCCATTCGGGCGCGGAACTGGCGCTCGACCCCGATGACGGCGCCCAGGCCGACGCCGGCGCCCACGCGCAGCAGCATTTCGGCAGCATCATTTCGAAAAATGGTCATGATCCGGCTCTTTTCCGGCGTGCGCGCACTGCCGGACAGGGGGCGGTGCGGACTCAGCCCCGCCGGAAACCTCCGGTGAGCGCGTGCCCGGCCGTCCGTGGACTGTCCGCTGGCATGTGCCGCTCACCTCGCTTCCCGTGTTCGTCGATGATCAACGTCGCCAGGGTAGCCGGTCCCGCGGCCCGGGGAAGGGCCGCGGGACCGGGTTCACACTCCGAAGGGCTGGACGTTCGGCTGGAACACCTGCCCGTTCGCCGGCACCTTCAGGTCGGTCAGGTAGTCGGCCACGGCCTGGTCGACGCCGAGGGCGTCACCCAGGATGCAGTGGCCGAACGCGTCGACCGAGAGTAGTCGCGCGTTGCCGAGTTCGGCCGCCATCCGCTGGGCGAACTTGTACTGCGTCGCCGGGTCGTAGTAGTTGCCGACCACGACCACCGGGACGTCGGTCTTGGCGCGCCACGGGCCGCGGTAGGCGTCCGGCTTCTTCGCCGGCCACACCGGGCAGGCGGCCGTGTCCGAGAACGCCTGCGACCGGCCGAAGGTCCGCGACTCGCGCTCCCACTTCGCGGCGATGTCCGGCGCCTGCTCCTGCCTGATCCGGAACGGCTTGTCCGCGCAGTTGACGGCGAAGTACGAGTCGTCGCTGGTGTACGGGCTGTCCGGCCTCAGGTCGGCCAGGCCCCGATGACCGATGGCGGGCGCCTTCAGCGGCCGCGGCTGCGGGGCCTGCGCCTGCGCGGACGGGTGGATCGCGGTGTAGCGCGCCTGCAGGAATTCGGCCAGGCCGCCGAACGCCCCCGGGCTGTAGAGGAAGCTCCCCACGGTGCCGGTGAACATGCTGATGTCGAGCGGGCCGGCGCCGGGGATGGTGATCGGCTGCTTGCGCAGGTATTCCCGCAGCTCGTCGAACTTCGCCCGCGGGTCGCCGTCGCTGAACGCACACTTCGCGCCCACCTGGTCGCAGCGCTTCAGGAACGCGTCCAGCGCGATTTCGAAGCCCTGCGCGCGCTCGCGGTCGTACTGCACGCCGTCGCTGGTGCGCAGCGCCGGGTCGACGTTGCCGTCGATCACGATCGCCCGCGACTGCTTCGGGAACATCGATGTGTACGTCGAGCCGATCAGCGTCCCGTAGGAGAAGCCGACGTAGGTCAGCTTCCGGTCGCCGACCGCCGCGCGCAGCGTGTCGAGGTCGCGCACGACGTCCTTGGTGGACATGTGGTTCAGCAGCGAACCGGCGTTGTTCTTGCAGAACCGGCCGTAGTCGCGGTAGCCGGCCAGGGTGCCCGAGATTTCGGCGCGCGACAGCGGCACACCGACCACGGAACCGAAGACCTCGTCCGCGTCCTCCTGGGTGGTGAAGCAGCGCAGCGGGTTGCTGGCGCCGACCCCGCGCGGGTCGAAGCCGATGAGGTCGAAGCGGTCGAGGACCTGCGGCCGGAAGATCGCCTGGCCGGCGATCGGCATGGTCAAGCCCGGGCCACCGGGACCGCCCGGGTTGAGGAACAGCGACCCGACGCGCTTGTCGGGCGTGCGGGCGGCGCGCTTGAGCAGCGCGATGTCGATGGTCCCCAGCGAAGCGTTGTCGTGGTCGATCGGCACGCGGTAGCGCGCGCAGCTGTAGAACGGGACCTGGTCCGCGGGCACGCCGGCGAGGACGTCGCTCGCGCAGGTACCCCAGGCGACGGCCGGGGTCGCGCCGACGACGGCGGGCTTGATCGCGGCGTCCTCGGCCGCGGCGGCGGTCCCGGCCGGCCCGGCCAGTCCCACGCCGGCCACGAGCGCCCCCACCAGTGCGAACGACCGCATCCGGCCTTGTGCAGATCTCGGCAAGACGTCCCTCCCTAGGTCACGCGCTCCGCCGCGCGGTCACGACGTCACGGCGCGTTACCCGGGTGAGACTGGCACAAACCGGTGAATCCCGGCACCGGCCGAACGGATGGTCGGAACCTATCGGGCCACCCGCGTCAGGAGGAAAACCGGCAACGGCCGGGCGGCCTCGCGCTGCTCCATCGCATACCCCGGCCAGAAGGCGAGCAACTCGGCCCACATCCGCTCGTACTCCTCGCCGTGCAGCTCCCGCGCGACGACGTCGACCGGCTTTCCGGCCAGCGCGACCTGGCACTTCGGGTTCGTGCGCAGGTTGAGCGCCCACGCCGGGTCGTGCGGACGGCCCCAGTTCGACGCCGTCAGCACGAAGTCGCCGCCGCGCGGGTGGTAGAGCAGGTTGGTACTGCGGGGCAGCCCGCTCTTGCGGCCCGTCGTGGTGAGCCGCAGCGACGGCAGCCCGGCGAGCGCCACGAGGCTCACCCGGCCGCCGAACGCCTTGTGCAGTTTCTGGTCCGCCCAGACGACGAACCGGGCTGTGCGCATCAGCCAGGGTTTCGTGCCGGCGGCCCGGGCCAGTGCCCGGAGAGGATTAGCCACGCACGGATTTTGCCAGGCTCACCCCGAACCGCTGCTGGGAGTCGGTCCACCAGTGCTCGAGGGCGAAGCCGGCCGCGGCCAGCTCGGCCTCGACGCCGCCCGGCCGGAACTTGGCCGAGATCTCCGTCCGGATGTGCTCGCCCGCGGCGAAGGTCACCGTGAGGTCCGCGCCCGGGATCTCGACGGTCAGGTCCCGGCGGGCCCGCAGGCGCATCTCGATCCACTCGTTGTCCGCGTCCCAGTGCGAGACGTGCTCGAACTCGTCGGGGTCGAAGTTCGCGCCGAGCCGGGCGTTGATCACCCGCAGCACGTTCTTGTCGAACTCGGCCGTGACACCGGCGGCGTCGTCGTAGGCGCGTTCGAGGATGGCCGCGTCCTTGACCAGGTCGGTGCCGAGCAGCAGCCACTCCCCCTCGTCGAGGACGTCCCGGACCGAACGCAGGAAGGCCGCGCGTTCGGGGGGCAGGAAGTTGCCGATCGTGCCGCCGAGGAAGGCCACGACCCGCGGCTGGCCGTCCGGCAGCAGGGCGAGGTGCTGGGTGAAGTCGCCGACGACACCCCGGACGGCGAGGTCCGGGTAGTCCTTCGAGATCGCCTCGGCGGCCTCGGCGAGCGCGGATTCGGACACATCCAGGGGGACGAACGCCTCCAGGGTGCCGTGCGCGGTGAGCGCGTCGAGCAGCAGCCGGGTCTTCTCGCTCGACCCCGAGCCGAGCTCGACGAGCGTGTGCGCGCCGGTCAGCTCCGCGACGTCGCCGGCGTGCGCGGCCAGCACCTCGCGCTCGCTGCGGGTCGGGTAGTACTCCGGCAACTGGGTGATCTTCTCGAACAGCTCGCTGCCGTCGGCGTCGTAGAACCACTTGGGCGGCAGCCACTTCTGCGCCGCGGTCAGCCCGGCGACGACGTCGGCGCGCAGTTCCGCGGTGACGGCGTCGCCGGAGCGGTGGTGGTCGAGATCGACTTCGGTCATCGAGACTCCTGGGTGAGGGGAAGCAGGTCGACGCCGGCCGCGGTGGCGCGCACGGCGTGGTGGTCGGGGACGGGCCGCCAGCGCGGGTCCCCGTCGAGGGGTTCGGACGCAAGCCACACGCCGGCCGGGGTCTCCAGCACGGACAGCGCGTGCGTCCAGGTCGTGCCGATCAGCGTTGCGCCGTCGGTGAGCAGGAAGTTGAGCCGGGAGCCGGGCGCGGCCGCTTCGACGGCGAGGGTCAGTTCCGCCACCGCCGTCAGCGGGTCCTCCCCCGTGGCGAGCCGGGCGCGCAGCAACGCCCAGAGCACCACCGAGTCCGTCGGCGCTTCCAGCGTCAGCAGTTCGGTGACCGGCAGGGTCTTGGCCAGTTCGGCCAGCGAGTCCGGGTAGCCACCGGCGACGCCGTTGTGGCTGAACAGCCAGGGCCCGGCGGTGAACGGCGCCGCGGCCGCCTCGGTCACCGGCAGGCCGGTGGTGCCGTTGCGGACCGCGGCGACGAACGCGCTCGCGGTCACCGCCGCCGCCAGCGGCGGCAGCGTCTCGTCCGTCCACAGTGGAGTGGACCGGCGGTGGCGCAGCGGTGGCGAGCCCGGGCCGGGGTACCAGCCCAGCCCGAACCCGTCGGCGTTGACCGAGCCGCCGCCGCGCATGTCCGCCGGCGCGTAGGACTGCACCAGCAGGGAATGCGGGGCGCGGAAAAGCGCCTCGGCGGGCGGGACCGGCTCGCCGAGGTAGCCGATGTGACGGCACATGCGCCTATCCCACCTCGCCGGGTGCGGCGTCGCGGGCGGTGCGGAAGCCGGCGAAGATCTGGCGCCGGACCGGGTAGTCCCAGTTGCGGAACGTGCCCCGGATCGCGGCCGAGTCGGTGCCGAACGAGCCACCGCGCAGCACCTTGTGCTCCGGCCCGAAGAACACCTCCGAGTACTCCCGGTACGGGAAGGGCGCGAAGCCGGGGTAGCCGTGGAAGTCCGTGCTCGTCCACTCCCAGACGTCGCCGATCAGCTGGTGCACGCCGGTCGGCGACGCGCCCGCCGGATACGCCCCCACCGGCGCCGGGCGCAGGTGCCGCTGGCCGAGGTTGGCGTGCTCGGCGGCCGGTTCGTCGTCGCCCCACGGGAACCGGCGCGACCGGCCGGTCGCCGGGTCGAACCGCGCCGCCTTCTCCCACTCCGCCTCGGTCGGCAGCCGCCGCCCGGCCCAGGCCGCGTAGGCCTCGGCCTCGTGGTAGGAGACGTGCACGACCGGCTCGCCGGCCGGCATCCGCTCGTACACCCCGAACCGGGTGCGCCACCAGCCGTCCTGCTCGCGCTTCCAGAACCGCGGCGCGGTGATGCCGTTGTCCTGCCGGTAGGCCCAGCCGGCCGGGCTCCACCACCGCTCGTCGTCGTAGCCGCCGCCGTCGAGGAATTCGACGTAGGCGCCGCACGTCACCGGCACGGTGTCCATCCAGAACGCGTCGACGGCGATCTCGTGCGCCGGGCGCTCGTTGTCCAGGGCCCACGGCTCGGCCGACGTGCCCATCGTGAAGGCACCGCCCGGCACCAGCACCTCGGCCGGCAGCGTGCCGGAGCGCGCGGGCGGCGGCTCGGGCGCGTGCAGCACCGGGTCGCCCCTGCGGAGCTGGTGGGTGGCCAGCATCGTCTCGTCGTGCTGCTGCTCGTGCTGGGTGATCATGCCGAACGCGAACGCCTGCTCGGTCAGCCTGCTGCCCTGCAGCGGCACGCGTTCGAGCACGTCGAACGCCTTCTCGCGGACCTGCTTGACGTACGCGCGCGCCTCGGCCGGGCCGAGCAGCGGCAGCTCCGGCCGGTCGGCGCGGGCGTGCTGGAACGCGTCGTAGATGTCATCGATTTCCGGGCGCAGCGGTTCCCGGCCGCCGACGTCGCGGACCAGCCACAGCTCCTCCTGGACACCGATGTGCGCCAGGTCCCAGACCAGCGGCGACATCAGCTTCGAATGCTGGCGGACCAGGTCCTCGTCGTCCACGGCGTCGGTCAGCGCGACGCTGCGCGCCCGCGCCCGGGTCAGCGCTTCGGCCGCCCGGGCACGCAGGTCCTGCGCGCTCAGGTCACCCAGCGCTTTTTCGCGCACTGTCTTTTCACCCAGTGCCGCTTCACCCAGTGCTTCCGTGCTCATGCTTCGTTCCCCGATCGGTACGCGCGCCCCTGCACGCTCTCGCTGATCTCGCTGATCGACTCCTCCGCCAGCCCGGTCGCGCCCAGCTCGGCACAGCCGAGGTCGGCCAGGACCGCCGCGACGGCCGCCAGCTCCGGGTCGGCCAGGCCGCGCCGCGCCGCCGTGGTCCACCGGCCGGCGACCGGCGCGCAGATCTCGCGCACCTTGTCGACGGTGGCCGGGCGGGCGAGCAGCGCGGACACCAGGGCCACCGGGGCCAGCCACTCGTCCGGCGGTTGCGCGTCGAGGTACCGGATCTCCAGGTACCCCTGCGGGCGGACCGGCGTGAACATGGTCGTGAGGTGGTAGTCGAGGTCCTCGACGGTGGGCCGCGGCAGCAGCGCCGCCGCGCCCCGGCCGTCGATCCAGTCGGCGAACGTCAGCCCCTCGGGCGCGTCCCACGGCCGGTCGCCGCGGGGCAGCACCATCAGGGGGACGTCCATCAGGCGCCCGGCCCACGCTCCGGCCGGGTCGTCGCCCGCCACGGTGGCCGTACGCGTGCGCACCGCTTCCGTGTCGTGCACCGCCAGCCAGCGGGCCGAGGCGTGCCCGGTATCGCGTCCGGCGTGGACGCGGGAATTGGCGAAGAGGGCGAGCAGCGGCGGGCCCATCGCGTGCGCGGCCGCCCACCGCGCGGCGTAGTGCTCGGGCTCCCCCGCGTCGACGCAGACCTGCAGGCCCGCGGTGCTGCACATCATCGTGAGGCCGCCGGGACCGATCGGCGTGAACCGGCGCTCCATGGCCGCGTACCGCGGGGTGTGGAGCAGCCGGCGGGGCGCTCGGTGGGCGTCGATGCCCGTTTCGCCCAGCACGAGGTCGTGCCGGGTGAGGCGGTCGCGCAGGTGGTGGAGGTCGGCCGTGACGACTGCGTCGAGCTCACGCAGCGAGGCCTGGGGAAGAGCGGAAATCTCGACCTGGCACCCGGGTTCGAGGCTCATGGGCGAGCCGGCCGGGAGCGGGGCGGCGGGACTGTCGGGGCGGAGCGTCCGCGGGGTGTGCGGGCCCAGCGCCGCGGCGAGGACGTCGGGATCGAGGGGTCTGGCCGGGTCGTCGGCATGGTGCACGGTGAACTCCAGCTCCACGCCGGTCAGGCGGGGTGGCCCGTGCTTGAAACACACCGATGCGACGTACGCCTCGCCGGCCGCGCGGTCCGCCAGGACCCGCGCGGTCCGGTTGGACGCACTACCCGACTTCTCGGGGAAATCGTGCACCGCTTGCATGTCCATTCCTGTTCCCTGTGGATAGGTCTGTTGGGGAACTTCTCGCCTTCGGACGCTACACGCGGGGTACGACAAATTCAGGGCGGATCTTGCGCACCGGGAGGTGTTCACCACTCTGTAAGAAGCCCCTGATCAGGGCAAAGCGGGTTCGGTGCCGAGCCCGAGCTCGGCCGCGGAAGCCCGCACGGCGTCGATCACCAGGTGCAGCGCGGGCCGCCGGGGCGCGGTGCGCCGGTAGGCGATCGACACCGTGCGCAGCAGCGGCGTCGTGAGCGTGACGACGTCGATCCCGGGTGGCCGCAGCAGGCGCAGGCCGAGGTCCGACACGAGGGTGATGCCCAGCCCGGCGCCCACCATCGCCATCGCCGTCGACTGCTCTTCGACCTCGTGGTTGATCTTCGGCGCGAAGCCGTGGCGCTGGCAGGCCGTGCGCATCGCGCGGCCGAAGTGCGACTTCGGGCTGGCCAGGATCCACGGGTGCTCGGCGAGGTCGTGCAGGGACGCCGCCCCGGACGGCACGGCGCCCCTGGGCACCGCCGCGTGCAGCCGTTCGACGGCCACGACGGCCCGCTCCAGCCCGGCGTCCCAGGAGGTCGGCGCGTCGGAGTACTCGATCACGAACGACAGGTCGAGGGTGCCGTCGCGGACCGCCTCGGCGGTGTCTTCCGGCGCCAGTTCGCGGGTCCGGACCTCGATGCCGGGATGCTCGCCGGCGAGCGCCGTCAGAGCGGTCGGCAACAGCCCCGAAGCCACCGACGCCCACACCCCGGCGGTGAGCCGGACCGTGCGGGCCTCCTGGGCCTCCTCCAAGGCGAGCGTCGCCCGCTCGACCGAGCCGAGGATCTCTTCGGCGTGCTCGGTGAGCAGGGTGCCGAGCTCGGTCAGCTGGACGCGCCGGCCGAGCCGTTCGAACAGCTTCGCGCCCACGTCCCGTTCGAGCTGCGCGAGCTGCTGCGACACCGCCGAAGCGGTGTAGTGCAATGCCGCGGCCGCCGCCGTCACCGTGCCCCGGCGGTGCAGCTCGCGCAGCATCCGCAAGCGGTGCAACGAAAGCTCCATACACAAAACCTAAACGAGATCGTGCAGGAGCGTTAAATGGACGGGCGGGCCACCGGGGGCGCACGCTCGTGATGGCGGTCACGAGGCCGCCCCGGACTTCCCTGGAGGTGAGTGGCCTGATGACCCCCGCCGAGCCGCTGATGCGACTGACCTGGACCGATCCCATCACCGGCGCGCACGGCTACCTGGTCGTGCACAGCCTCGTCTCCGGCGTCGCCACCGGCGGCACCCGGATGCGGGCCGGCTGCACGATGACCGAGGTCGAGGACCTCGCCCGGGGCATGGCCACCAAGACCGCGACCTTCAACCTTCCGGTCGGCGGGGCCAAGGGCGGCATCGACTTCGACCCGAAGGACCCGCGCGCGTTCGACGTGCTGAAGCGCTTCTGCGCGTTCCTGCGGCCGTGGCTCGACGCACACTGGGTGACCGCGGAGGACCTGGGCGTGCCGCAGCACCTGATCGACTCGGTGTTCGCCGAGCTCGGGCTGGAGCAGTCCTACCACGCGGCGATCCGCCGTTCGGCCGATCCGGCGCGCACCCTGCGCCGGGTGCAGGCGGGCCTCACCGCGCCGGTCCCCGGCGGGCTGCTGCTCGGCGACGTCGTCGGCGGCTACGGCGTGGCGCAGGCGTGCCTGGGCATCGCGGCGGCGTGGGACTGGGACGTGCACGAGACGACGGTGGCGATCCAGGGCATCGGCACCATGGGCGGCGGCGCGGCCTGGTACCTGCACGAGGCGGGGGTCAAGGTGGTCGCGGTGGCCGACGCCGCGGGCACGCTGTACGACCCCACCGGCCTCGACGTCCCGGCACTGCTGGACCTGCGCGACCGCTTCGGCGAGGTGGACCGGTCCCGGCTGCCCGCCGGGGTCCGTTCGCTGCCGCGCGAGACGATCGTCGGGATCGACGCGGACATCTTCGTGCCGGCCGCGATCTCCTACGCGCTGCGGCCGGACAACGAGAGCGTGGTGAAGGCCAAGGTGGTCGTCGAAGCGGCCAACGCGGCGACGACGCCGGAAGCGGAGGCGGCGCTGTCGGCCCGCGGGGTCGCGGTGGTGCCCGACTTCGTCGCCAACGCGGGCGCGGCGGCCTGGGCGTGGTGGCTGCTGCTGGGCGAGGTCGGCGCGGATCCGGCGGACTCGTTCCTGCGGCTGCGCACCGAAATGCAGGCGAAGATCGCGCTGCTGCTGGCGGAGTGGAACATGGACCGGCTCCCCCTGCGCGTCACCGGGCTGCGGCTGGCCGAGGCCAACCGCGCCGGGCGCGCCGAAGCCGCGCTCACCCCGGAAGGCGAGCCGGCGCTGCTCATCCCCTGAGCGCGAACCGGTCGGTCGCGCCGATCAGGACGTCCTGCATCGGGGCGTCCTGCGTGGAGTGCCCGACGTTGTCGAGCATGACCAGTTCACTGCCCGGCCATCCGTGGTGCAGCAGCCAGGGCGTGCCGACGATGTTGCTCGTGTCGAGCACGCCCTGGGCCAGCACGGCGGGGATCCCGGCGAGCTTGCCGAGGGTGCGCAGGATTTCGCCGTCGGGCAGGAAGGCCCGGTTGGCGAAGTAGTGCGTGACCAGCCGGGCGAAGCAGAGCCGGTAGGCCGGGTCCTCGAAGGACTTGTACGCGGGCACGCCCGGGAGCATCGCGTCTTCCCAGGCACACCAGTCGCCGGCCGCCTTGTGGTGGACCGCCGGGTCGGGATCCATCAGCAGCCGGTGGTAGGCGGCGGACAGGTCGCCGTCCCGTTCGCCCTCCGGCACGCCCTGGCGGAACTTCTCGAAGGCCTCCGGGAAGTACGCCCCGAGCCCGCGGATGAGCATCTCGATTTCGATGAACCGGTCGGTCGCGAGACCCATCAGGACCAGCTCGCTGACCCGCTCGGTGTGGCGCAGGGCGTAGGTCAGGCTGAGCACCGAGCCCCAGGAACCGCCGAAAAGCAGCCATTTCTCGATGCCGAGCCGGGCGCGGAGGAGTTCGAAGTCCGCCACCAGGTGGTCGGTGGTGTTGGCGGAGAGGTCGGCGACCGGGGCGCCGGCGTGCGGGGTGCTGCGCCCGCAGCCTCGCTGGTCGGCCAGGACGATCCGGTAGCGTTCCGGGTCGAAGTACCGGCGCAGGTTCGTCGAGCAGCCGGTGCCGGGGCCGCCGTGCACGACGAGCGCGGGTTTGCCGTCGGGGTTTCCGCAGGTCTCCCAGTGGATCTCGTGCCCGTCGCCGACGTCGAGCAGGCCGTGGTCGTACGGTTCGATCTCGGGATACAGCATCAGCGCGTCCTTCCACCGGAGATGCAACAGCGCTGTCACGTTAGCGGCGCACGCTCCCCCGCGCACGGTCTTTTCCGGTTCAGCCGAGCGTGCCGGCCAGCTCGGCGAGCGTGTCGGCCAGCTCTTGCGGGCCGGCCGGGCCGATGTGGATGACGGCGTCGTCGCCCGAGCCGGAGGTGTAGCTGAGGTAGCGGCCCCAGTCGGTGTCGGCGTAGTGCAGCGGCTGCTGCAGGCAGGTGTGCCGGCCGACGTCGTCACGCCGGCCGGCGTAGAGCTCCCCGCTGCCCGAGACCGGCCGCTGCACGAGGCTGACGACGTCGGCGACGGCCGGGTCCAGCGGGTAGGCGGCCTGCCCGCGGCGGGCTGCCTCGGTCAGGTCGGCGACCCGGACGGTGCGCGGCCGCCCACCACCCGCCCCGACCGGGGGCAACTGCTCGACGAGGGATTCGGCCAGCCGGTTCCGGTCGATCTCCTGCACGCCGACGTGCGTCCCGTCGGAGACGGCCAGGACGGCCTGCAGCCCCTTGGCGGCGGCGAGCACGCCGTAGGTCCGGCCGCCGGCGCCGACCCAGCCGTAGCACTCCCGTGCGGGGCTGACCAGCAGCGGAAGCCAGTCGAGGAAGTCGACGGTGGCCCGCCCGCGGGCATCGATCAGCCCGGCCTCGGCGAGCGCGACGTCGACCCGCTTGCCGGCTTCCTCGCGCTCTTCGTCCGAGAGCCACAGCGGCTCCGGACGCAGGGTGAGGTGCAACTGGCCGACCTGTTCCCGGTCGGCCAGCGCCGCCAGTGCCTCGACCGGAACGTCCACCCGGCCTGGTGCCACGCCCACCCGCCTACTCGCCGATCACCGGCGGACTGGTCCGCTGGTCGATGCCGAAGATCGCGTCCGGATCCGCTTCGATCAGGTAGTCCGGCCGCTGGTGCTCATCGTCTTCATCGCCTTCACCGCGGCGGCCCCCGGGCCCCATCGGCCCCATCTGCCCCGACCTCGAACCGGCGGCCCGCGCGGCCGCGGCCTCCGCGGCGGCGGCGTTGCCGAGGCTGCCCATGCCGGAACCGCGGCCGCCGCCGAGCCCGCGTTCACCCGCTGCTCCACTGCCACTGCCCGCTCCGGCGCCACTGCCGGCACCGGTGCCGCTGCCGGCGCCGCCTCGGCCCGTCGGGTCGAGGAGCCGGCCGCCGGCGTTGCCGCTGTTCGGGCCGCGTCCGGAGTAGGGATCGTTGGGGTTCGGGGAGTTCTGGCCGTAGTTCTGGCCGCCGCCGGTGACGGTGGGATAGAAGTCGATCCCCCCGGTGTTCGGCGGCGTCTTGCCGGGCTGGTCGGCCGGCCGGCCGGGCCTGGTCGGCACGGTGGGGCGGCCGGAGCCGGTGGTGTGGGTGTCGTCGCCGGGCCGGTCGGTCCCGCCGGGGCGGTCGGTCCCACCCGGCCGATCGGTCCCACCCGGCCGATCGGTCCCACCCGGCCGATCGGTCCCACCCGGCCGATCGGTCCCGCCGGGGCGATCGGTCCCGCCGGGCTGGTCGGGTCCGCCGGTGCGGGAGGGATCGACGCTGGTGGTGGAGGTGTGGTCGGCGCTGCCCGGGTCACCGCCGGGGTGCTCCGGCAGCCACCTGCTCCGGTCGGTCGGCTCGATGATCCGGCCGGGGCCCTCCGGGGTGTTCACGGCGATGGCGGCGCCGTCGGCCTCGAGGACGCCGTATTCAGTGGGGATGGCCGCCCTCGTGCCACTGGTGACGTTGCTGTACTGGTCCATGACGCGAACGTTGGTTTCGTTCGCGGCGTTGTACCGCGTCATGCCCTCTTGGTAGTTGTCGATGTCGTCCTTGGCCATGAACGGGCCGGCAATCGGGATGGCGGCCTTCAGGCCGGTGGTCCAGGGGTTCGGCTTGTCCGGCTTCGGCGGGACTTCGACGACGGCATTGCTGGAGGAGTCGAAGACAGCGGTCTGGGTGTCGACGGAAACCTTGGTCACGTCGAGCGGCATAGCCGTGTCCCGGAAGGCCTGTTCAAGCGGGCCCGCCCCGGCGTTCGCCGCATCGGCGGCGTCGCCGGTCCACGAGTTCACCATGCGCGTTTGGAGCGCCTTGATGCTCGCGCCGCGCTCCATATAGGCATCCGACAGCTGCTGAACCGTCTCGGCCATCTGGGTCAGACCGGTCGTGTCGCCCTGTCTGAAGTTGTCGTAGATCTGCTTGCCGTCCACTCGTCATGCCCCCTTGAGTGTCTTGACCACACCGGCGGCCGCCTGGGCCGCCGCCGCACACGAATCGTCCTGGCCCTGGTACCCCTGGGCCTGGATGCTGAAGGAAAGATCGTCCGCGATGCCGACGACGAGGCCACAGGTGCCCATCGAACGCTCGTCTTGAACGTCGAAGTAGATGGCCGGATAGCCCTCGACATCCGGAGCACGTTCGAGGAACCGGGCGATCGTCCCGCTGCGGTACGCGGCATAGCTGCCCGCCAGCCCGCCGGCACCCCGTTCACGGTTCCCGGTACCGAGGATCACCTGGAGACCGACGCCTTCACCCTTGATCCGCCACGAGCAGGACGGTCCTGCCGCGGTCAGCGGCGTGTTGCCCGCGGGGTGATATACGCCGGCGTCGGTGTACCGCATGGACGTGAGCAGGTCCGTGGATACCAGCTTGCAGGGGTCCGAGACGTATTTGGTCGCATCGAGCGGCGGCTGGGTCACCTTGGGGACCTCCGGATCCGCCGACAGCGCGCCCGTCGACGCCGAGGCGCTCGGTGCGGGGGACGCGGTGCCCCCGGTCGTCGGGCTACAGGCAGCCGCGAGCCCCCCGGAGACGATCACGGACAGGACAAGGACGCAGATTTTGCTTCGCACGAGGTTGTCGCCTATGCCTTGAGGGAGTCCGACATGCTCTGGTCGGTGCCCTGGACCGCTTCCCGAGCCTTCTTGAGCTTCTTGATGTACTCCTGCGCGTATTTGCGCATGGAATCGTTCTGGCGCTGCAGTGCGGCGATCGAGTCGCCACTCGTCGACGCGAAGCTGCCACTGGCCGCATCCTGTCCCGGCGCCAGCGATCCGAAGTAGGCCAGGTTCTTGATCTTGTCCCCGTCCTCGGCGATCTTGTCGACCAGGTCTTCCCACTGGCCGATCACCGTCGACAGCTCCTCGGGGTCCATCTGGAACCGGCCGCCCTTGCCACCGCCGCCGTAGACGCGGCCCGGCGTACCGAGGACGTCTCCCCACAGGGCCTGCGCCGCCGCTCCGGCCTCGCCGATGATCACGCCGCACCTTCCCCTCAGCTCACCCACCGTGATGGGGCAAACCTTAGCCAACCGTCTCACTTCGTGTCAGCGAATCGCCGCAACGTTCAGACGGCCGGGCGGGGAGAACGGTTCCCCGCACTCCGGGTCACAGTACGTACGTACGGATTGCGAGATCCCGGTCCGCGGTGCCAGGATTTCAGGATGCCACGCGTAAGCCAGGATCACCTCGACGCACGCCGGCGCCAGATCCTCGACGGCTCGCGTGTCTGCTTCGCGCGCTACGGCTACGAAGGTGCCACAGTCCGGCGCCTGGAGGAAGCCACCGGCCTCTCGCGGGGGGCCATCTTCCACCACTTCCGCGACAAGGAGTCGCTCTTCCTCGCCCTCGCCGAGGACGACGCCCTCCGGATGGCCGACGTCGTCGCCGAACAGGGCCTCGTCCAGGTGATGCGGGACCTGCTGGCCGGCGGCGACCACCCCGCCGACTGGCTCGGCACGCGGCTCGAAGTGTCCCGGCGGCTGCGGACCGACCCGGAATTCCGGGCGCGGTGGGCCGAACGGTCCGAGCAGCTCACCACCGCCACCCGGCTGCGCCTGCTGCGTCAGCGCGAGGCCGGGAACCTGCGGGACGACGTCGACGTCGACGTCCTCACCGCGTTCCTCGAGCTCGTCCTCGAAGGACTCGTCTCGCACCTGGCCATGGGCCTGCCCGCCGCCGGCCTGGGGCCGGTGCTCGACCTCGTCGAGGAAACCGTGCGGCGGCACCGGCCGGGGACCGCCTGATCCGCAGATGAGCGCTCCGACACACCGGGCACGCCAGCGAACCCGGGCCGGGACACGTTAAGCTTGTCCGCATATCCGCAGTACACGCCGATTTATTGCTAGGAGTGACCGTTTCGTGCGCGCAGCGCAGTCACCCGGTGACAGTACCGGGCCGGGTGACCGACCCGGCTGTCCGATAGGTTCATCCCCCGCCGCCGAGGCGGGTGCGAAATGATCCAGATCCTCTTCGCCGTCTTCGGCGTCCTCCTCTTCGTGCTGCTCACGGTCGGTACCGGGCTCGCCGTCGCGGCCGAGTTCTCGCTGACCGCGCTCGAGCGCAGCACCGTCGAGGCCAACGTCCGCCAGGTCGGCGACCGCCGCGCGCTGACCGTCCAGAAGGCGCACCGGACGCTGTCCTTCCAGCTCTCCGGCGCCCAGGTCGCGATCACCCTGACCACGCTGATCACCGGGTACCTGGCCGAGCCGCTGATCGGCGAGCTCGTCCGGCCGCTGCTGACCGGCCTCGGGCTCCCGACCGGGTTCGCGGGGGGCGCGTCGATCGTGATCGCCCTGGTCCTGGCGACGTCGCTGTCGATGATCCTCGGGGAGATGGTGCCGAAGAACCTGGCGATCGCCCGGCCGCTGCCGACCGCACGCGCGGTCGCCGGCTACCACTCGCGGTTCTCCTCGCTCTTCCGCTGGCTCATCACGCTGATGAACAACAGCGCGAACTTCCTCGTGCGCAAGTTCGGCGTCGAGCCGCAGGAAGAGCTGCGGTCCGCGCGCTCGCCCCAGGAACTGGGCTCGATCGTGCGGTCCAGCGCCGAAAGCGGCACGCTCGACACGTCCACCGCCGAGCTGCTCGACCGCTCGCTGCGGTTCGGCGAGCGCACCGCGGAAGAGCTGATGACCCCGCGGGTGCAGCTCGAATCCCTCGCGATCGACGACACTGTGGAAGACCTCATCGAGATCTCCCGCCGCACCGGGTTCTCGCGATTCCCGGTGCACGACGAGGACCTCGACGACGTCCGCGGTGCCGTGCACGTCAAGCAAGCCTTTGCGGTGCCTGCCGCGGATCGGGCCGCCGTGCCGATCGGCTCGGTGATGCGGCCGGTGCCGACCGTGCCGGAGTCCCTGCCCGGCGACGACCTGCTGCTGCGCCTGCGCGACTCGCGTTTCCAGCTGGCCATCGTCGTCGACGAGTACGGCGGCACGGCCGGGCTGGTGACCCTGGAGGACGTCGTCGAGGAGATCATCGGCGACGTCCGCGACGAGCACGACGAACGCGAAGCACCCGCGTCGCAGCAGGTCGGCGCGGACAGCTGGCTGGTCTCCGGGCAGCTGCGCGCCGACGAGGTCACCGGCGTCACCGGGTTCCGGATGCCGGACGGTGACTACGAGACCATCGCCGGGCTGATCCTCGAGCGGCTGGGCAAGATTCCCGCCGAGGGCGACGCCACCGAGGTCGACGGCTGGCTGCTCACGGTGACCACGATGGACAAGCGCCGGATCGCCGAGGTCGAAGTCGCCCCGGTCCGCGCGGCCGCGGAAGTGGAGGTGGCCTCGTGAACGACTGGCTGAACATCGCCCTCGTCGCGGTCCTGCTGCTGGCCAACGCCTTCTTCGTGGGCGCGGAGTTCACCCTGATCTCCTCGCGGCGCGACAGGCTCGAAGCGCTGCTGGAACAGGGCAAGACGCGCGCGAAGATCGTCATCAACGCGAGCAAGCACGTGTCGCTGATGCTCGCCGGCGCGCAGCTGGGCATCACCATCTGCTCGCTGCTGCTCGGGCGCCTCGGCGAGCCCGCCATCGCGCACCGGCTGTCGGCGGCGTTCGACGCGGTGGGTCTGCCCGAGGCGCTGCTGCACCCCATCTCGTTCGCCATCGCGCTGGCCTTCATCACCGTGGCGCACGTGCTGATCGGCGAGATGGTGCCGAAGAACCTCGCCATCGCCGAGCCCGAACGGCTCGCGCTGTGGCTGGTGCCGGCGCACGTCGCCTGGGTGAAGCTGGTCAACCCGTTCATCTGGCTGCTGAACTCGGTGGCCAACTCGCTGCTGCGCGCGTTCCACGTCGAGCCGAAGGACGAGCTGGAGACGGCCTACACCTCCGACGAGCTGGCCGAGCTGCTCAGCGAGTCCCGCCGCGAGGGCCTGCTCGACCAGTCCGAGCACCAGCGGCTCGCCCAGACGCTCTCGTCGGTGCAGAAGACCGTCGCCGACGTGCTGGTGCCCACCGCCGAGCTGACCACGCTCCCCTGCGGGCCGACCGTCGGCGACGTCGAGCGGGCGGTGTCGTCCACCGGGTTCTCGCGGTTCCCGGTGTGCACCGACGACGGGCGCTTGACCGGCTACATCCACGTCAAGGACATCCTCGACCTGGCCGGGCAGGACCCGGGCACGACCGTGCCCGACTCGAAGACGCGCGCGTTGACCGAACTGCGCGCCGACGCCCGGCTCGACGAGGCCCTTTCGGCGATGCGCAAGGAACGCAGCCACCTCGCGCGGGCGCTGGACGCGGCCGGGAACGCCGTCGGCGTCGTCGCGCTGGAAGACCTGGTCGAGGAGTACGTGGGCACGGTGCGCGACGGCACCCACGTGGGCGCATGACCGCCGTCGAGGTGCTCGCCGAGCCGGACTGGCTGGCCCGGGAGGCGGAGCACGTCTCGCGGATGCGCCGGTGGACCGGCCCACACCAGGAGCGGCGCTCGCGCGGCGAGAAGCACCCGGTGCTGGACTTCCTGTTCACGTACTACTCGTACCGGCCATCCCACCTCGAGCGGTGGCAGCCCGGGCCCGGCGTCGCGCTCGCCGGGCCCGCGGCGCGGCGCTTCCTGGACCGCAAGGGCTACGTCGAAACGCCGGACGGCGTGGTGCTGGATCCCGCCGGCTTCGGCGCGGGCAAGGTGCGGACGGCCGAGTTCGTCCTCGGCCTGCTGACCGCGACGGCGTCCCGCGCGCCCCGGCTGAGCTGCTTCGGCCTGCACGAATGGGCGATGGTGTACCGGGAGCCGGCGGATTCGGTGCGGCACGACCAGGTACCGCTGCGGCTGGGCTCGGCGGGCACCGACGCGGTCGTCGAGTCACTGGACATCCGCTGCGGGCACTTCGACGCGTACCGCTTCTTCACGGCGCCCGCGCGGCCGTTGAACGAGCTGACGCCGTCGAGGGAGACGCAGATCGCACTCGAGCAGCCGGGGTGCCTGCACGCGAACATGGATTTGTTCAAGTGGGCGTACAAGCTCGACCCGTTCGTGCCCGCGGAGCTCGTGGCGGACTGTTTCGAGCTGGCGGTCGAGATCCGGACGCTGGACATGCGGGCGAGTCCGTACGACCTGGCGGAGCTGGGCTACCCGCCGGTGCGGATCGAGACCGCCGCGGGCCGGGCCGGGTACGCCAGGGCCCAAGGGGAGTTCGCCCGCCGGGCGGCGCCGCTGCGTCATCGCCTGATTGCGCATTGCCATCGCCTGGTCAGCGCAGCACCCTGAGAACAGCCCACTGTGAGTCAGATTATTCTCTCTCCGATACTCACCTGTTAGGGTGATAACGGTTTGATTGCATAGCAGCGCGTGCTTGGCATGCGCTCACCCCGAAAGGATGACGGATGGGGCGACACTACCGGGACGAGGAGCCGGTGCCGCACCCTGAGGACCGCACGCCGCAAGTCCCCGCCGAGGGACGCAGCGAGACTTCCGGCGCCTTCCGCACCCCGGGACGCAGCTCCATCTCCGACGCCTTCGGCATCGCCGGCCGCGGTGCCGCCGCGCGCACGCCGGGCGAGTCGTCCGGTTCGGCGTTCTTCACGGAAGGGGCGGAGGCGCCCGGCTTCCCACCCGAGAACGGCCCGGCGCAGCCGGTCACCCGGCGGGGCGAAGCTTCGGGGTCGTACCCGGCCGCGGGCGCTCGCCGTGGTGAGGCTTCGGGCTCGTACCCGGTTCCGGGCAGAGCCGAGTCCACCGTGACCCACGCCCCCCGCCGCGGCGAAGCTTCCGGCTCGTACCCGGTCGCCGGCCGCGAGTCCACCGTGACGCACGCGCCTCGCCGCGGTGAGGCCTCCGGGGCCTACCCGGCCACGAGCAGCAGCGAAATCACCACGACCCTCTCCACCCGCCGCGGTGACGCCACCGGCGAAACCACCGCCACCCGCGCCTCCCGCCGCGGTGAAGCCTCCGGCGCCCACCCGGCCGGCACCGGCGAAACCACCGCCGCGCTTCGCCGCGACGCCACCGGCGCCCACCCGGCCGCCGGCCGCGCCGAGACGG
The DNA here is from genome assembly GCF_046548995.1 of Amycolatopsis sp. lyj-109. Classification (NCBI taxonomy): domain Bacteria; kingdom Bacillati; phylum Actinomycetota; class Actinomycetes; order Pseudonocardiales; family Pseudonocardiaceae; genus Amycolatopsis; species Amycolatopsis sp. lyj-109. The sequence continues at coordinate 1,219 of NZ_JAJPWR010000041.1, read as the reverse complement.
GCGCCTTCGCCACCACCGACACCACCAGGCGCTCCCGTCGCAAGGCCGGCCCGGCACCGGACCGCACCGAAGCGCCCACCTCCGGCAGGCCCACCCGAGCCGCCCGCCGAGCCGAAGCTTCCGGCGCCCACCCCACCGCCAACCTCGCCACCCCGGCCGAATCGGCCGCCCCCCGCTCGCGCCGCAAGGGCGGCAAAGCCCCCGCCGAATCCGCGGCCGAGCGGACCGAGGTCATCACCCGGCAGGACGACGACGTCACCGCCCGCGGCGAAACGGCACGCACCCTCGACCGCACCGGGGACACCGGCACCCGGGCCGCGGTCCGCGGCGAGCGCGGCGACCCCACCGGCCCGCAGCGCGACGGCCGCGGCGACAGCACCGGGCCGGACCGGACCCCTCGCGGCGAAGGCACCGGTTCGCACCGCGTCGTCGCCAAGAGCGACGCCACCGGTTCGCACCGCATCGTCGGGAAGAAGGCGCCCCGCCGCCGGATCGCCGGCTGGCCGATCGCCTGCCTCGTGCTCGCCATCCTGATCGGGCTCGGCGTCGTCGGCTGGAACTGGGCCGACAACGAGCTGAACAGTCGCGCCGAGGCGCAGGCCGCCAGCTGCGACGGCGGTACCTCGCACATGCGGGTCGTCGTCACGCCGAGCGTGCAGAAGCCGGTCGCCGCCGCGGCCGACCGGTGGAACCAGGCCGCCACCGTCGTCCACGGGCAGTGCGTGCACATCATGATCGAAGCCAAGCCGTCGGCGCAGGTGCTCGACGCGCTGGTCGGGCGAGCCAAGATCGACTCCATCGGCGGGCTCCCGGCCGCGTGGCTGCCCGAATCGTCGTACTGGGTCAGCGAGCTCACCACCAAGAAGCCCGAGATGATCGGCTCGCCCGCCCAGTCGGTGGCGAACGCGCGCTCGGCGGACTACCCGTTCATCGGGCTCGCCGGCCCGGGCATCGACGACACCGCGCTGCGCGCCGCCCAGACGTTCCGCGAGTACCTGGAGCAGCCCGCCCAGCAGGCCGACTTCGCCGCGGCGGGCATCAAGGCCGCCTAGCGTCGCGCGTGGCGAGGTTCGTCGCCAGGCGCGGCGGCGAGTGCGGAGGTCTTGAATGACTCATTCAGGACCTGCGAGGTCCTGGCTCGTAAATCGAGGTGACTGTGGGCGCGCGGTAGCGCCCCCGGCGTAGCGCAGCGGAGCCGGGGCCCGGGGTGAAGGGGTTA